>CAZMRF010000003.1:0-131346 GCA_964568735.1 uncultured Acidobacteriota bacterium | reverse complement strand
CCCCCGAGGCATTATCGCCTCAGATGAGGTGTCCACTGAAGTGGGGGAAGCCCAGTCTGCGCCGCAGGGATCGCCGGGCGGATTGGGTCAGACTGGGAGGCAGTCGAGGGTGAGTCGGTCTGCCCCGAAGGAGGGTGAGTCGCTCGACCGGGGTGGGCGCCGCACGCCAGGGTCGGCGCCTTGGAGCAGGTTGTGCGCAACCCGGTCCTACCAGGCTTCGCTCTGGCTGGAAAGAGAGCGTCTGGCAACGTAGCCGGCGTCGTCGGGTATTGAATGCGACTCGCTACCAGGCGAGCCGCCGGTCCGCACAGGTGAGGCGGCCCGGAACTGGTCTTTGATAATCGAGAGTGCGCGAAGGGGCCGGACGACGCGAAAGCCCCCGGGGAGACGTGTCACTCGGGTCTCTGCCGGGAGCCCGACGATGGCCCGCACCTTCGACTCGGGGTGTGTGAAATCTGGCTCCTGAGATGCCCCTCCGTCCGGGATCGGCTTGTCGGGATCCCGATAGAGTGGGAGAATGGCCGCTCAGGGAGCGAGGACCCGATGACCGAGCGGATCTATGACACCGATGCCTACCTGCGGGATTTCGAGGCGCGCGCCTCCCTGGTCGAAGAGCACAGGCTCCAGCTCGACCGCACCGCCTTCTATCCCACGGGCGGCGGCCAGCCCTGCGACAAGGGCGCCATCATCCACGACGGCATCGTCCGGGCCGTCACCGAGGTCCACAAGAGCGGCGAGGAGGTGTGGCACACCTTCCTCGGGCAGCCGCCCCCCGAAGGCGCCATGGTCCTGGGCCACATCGACTGGCATCGCCGCTATGCCCTGATGCGGACCCACACCGCGCTTCACATGCTCAGCGCCGTCGTGTGGCGCGACTACGGCAAGCAGGTCACCGGAGGCGACATGAAGCCCCTGGCCGGCCGGCTCGACTTCGAGTTCGAGAACCTGGACCTCGAGATCGCCAACGCGATCGAGAGGCGCCTCAACGAGGAGGTGGGGGCGGCCCGCGAAGTCCGGGTGGCCCTGCTGCCGCGCGAGGCGGCCTTCAAGATCCCCGATCTGATCCGGACGAAGGTAAATCTGCTTCCAGAGGGCATCCAGATCGTCCGCACGGTCGAGATCGTCGGGCTCGACCTCCAGGCCGACGGCGGGACCCACGTGGCCAACACCCGGGAAGTGGGAGCGGTGAAGCTCGTGGGCCACGAGAGCAAGGGGCGGAAGAACAAGCGGCTGCGGATCGAGCTTCAGGCCGAGGTGCAGGCGATCAGAGTGCCTGCTTCGTGAGGTAGCTGATCACGCCCCGGATGGAGACGATTCCCACCGGCCGCCCGGCGCGGGTGACGGGCACGTGGCGGAAGCCGCGCACGGCCATGAGATGGATGGCGAAGGCGAGGGGGTCGCTGGCCCGGAGCGTCTCCGGATCCGCCGTCATCACGTCACCGATGGGAGTCCTGGCGGGGTCGATACCGCGCCCTACGACCTTCATTAAGACATCCCGCTCGGTGAAGATGCCGACGATCCTGCCCTCTTCCAGGACGAGGACACTGCCGTGGCGCTCCTCTCGCATCCGCTGCAGGGCTTCCTCCAGCGGCGTGTCCCTCTTCACCCCCACGATCGGCGCCGGCTCCAGATCTCGAAGAGGCGCGGCGAGGATCTTGGCCTGGATGCCCCGGGTCGGCGCGGGCACGCCCGAGTCGAGGAGATCCCAGCCACAGGTCTCGCAGATCTCCACGCCCTGGATGGTCTCGTGGTCGCACGAGGGACAACGCGCCATGCTCAGCCTCCCTCGGCCCGCTGGGGCACCTGGCCCAGACGGGGCGGCAGGTTCAGGACCTCGGTCGGGAAGTGCTCCGCGATGTAGACGATGATGTCTCGCGCCGTGACGAAGCCGACGCAGTTGCCGGAGCGATCCACCAGAGGGATGTGGCGGTAGCTCTGCTCCGTCATCATCTGGATGGCCGTTCCGACAGGACTCTCGGGCCCGAGAGTGGCCGGATCGGGCGTCATCGCCGTGTCGATGGGCTGCGTGAGGTCGGTGCCGGGCTGGGTGAGCTTGTAGAGGACGTCGCGCTCGGTGAAGATACCGGCGACCTTCTCGCCCTCGCAGACGATGAGGCAGGGGCGCTGCATCTCCTGCATCAGCGCGATGGCGGCGCGCAGCGGGGACCCCTTCTGGACCATCAGGGGGGGTGTGAGGGCCAGATCCCTGATGAGGATCGTGCGCAGGGTCTCTTCGAAGTCCTTCATACGAGGTCCATTATAGCCAGATTCTCGGTTCTGATCCTCCTGATCGTCGGCGTCGTCTACTCGAACGCCCTCTTCAACGGGTTCGTCTACGACGACTGGGATCTCGTCGTGCGCAACCCGTGGGTGCGGGAGGGGCGCCTGATCGATGCCTTCCAGAGCGGGTACTGGGAGAGCAGCCGCGGGGGCTCCTTCTATTACCGTCCCATCGTGTCCGCGACCTACTGGGTGGACTACGCGCTCTGGGGCGCGAAGCCCTTCGGCTACCACCTGCGCAATATCGCCACCCACGCGCTCGCCTCGATCCTGGTCCTCCTCCTCGCCGCCCGCTGGATGCGCTCCCGTCCGGCTGCCGCGGCCACCGCGGCTCTCTTCGCCGTCCACCCGATCCACACCCAGTCGGTGACATGGATCGCCGGGAGGACGGATCTGCTCGCCACGACCTTCTGCCTGGGGGCCCTGCTGCTCATGCAGGCGGGGGTCGATCGCCTGGATCGCTCCCGGCCTGAGCCGACCGGGTCTGACTCCCCGCCGCGGTCTTTCCCACCTCGGAGGAGGTGGACTGGATTCGTGCTCCTCATGCTCGCCGGGCTCGCCTCCGTGGCTCTCGCCCTTCTCTCCAAGGAGATGGCGGCCACATTCCCGGCGCTCCTCCTCCTCCACATCTTCATCATGCGGGGAGAGACCGATGCGCCTCGATGGAGGAGCTGGGCGCTTCCGCTGGCCGGATCGATCCTCCTGGTCGGCGGCTGGCTACTCCTGAGAGCGACCATCGTCGGCGTCCCCATCGGTTTCGCCGACGATCCCCACGCCTGGTGGCACCCCGCCGATGGGACGAGCGCCCGCCTCCTGGCGGTGCCTCTCATCCTGTCCTTCTATCTGAGGAGGCTCGTCTTCCCCCTGAGCCTCGGATTCGAAAGCGGGCTCGAGCCCCTCCATGACGTCGCGGATCCCGCCCTCTGGAGCGGTGTCGCCGGTATCGCGCTCCTCGCCGGACTGGCCTTCAGATTCAGGAGGCGCCAGCCCTCGGTGACCTTCGGCATCCTCTGGCTCCTGATCTCTCTGCTTCCGGTGCTGAACATCCTCCCGGTTTTCGAGCCGGCGATGGAGCACTTCGCCTACCTGCCCTCGGTGGGATTCGCCGTGGCCGCCGTCGCGGTCGGACGAGCGATCGTGAGGAAGCCAGAGGCGCGGGTCGCGCTCTGCGTGGGGCTGATCATCCTGCTCGGCGTGAGAACGATGATCCGCAACGGGGACTGGAAGGACGAGGAGACCTTCTGGAGGATCACGGTCCGCGACACGCCATCGGCCCGCGCCTGGAACAACCTGGGGCTCCGCCTGCGGGAGAAGGGCGATCTGGAGGGTGCCGCCGAGGCGCTCGAGGAGGTGCGCCGGCTGCGGCCGGACCTCCCCTCATCCCACGCGAACCTCGGGGTCGTCGAGGCCGCCCGCGGGCGGAGATCCGAGGCGATAAGACTCTTCCACGAAGCGCTCTCCGTGGATCCGGCCCACCGGGACTCCCTCTACAATCTCGCCCTCACACTGGAAACCGACGCACTCGGCGAGCGCTACGGGCAGGGCTTCCCGGCCGATGAGACGCTGGCCGCTTACAGGAGCCTCCTGGCCGCTCATCCCGATCACGCTGAAGGGTGGACGAACCTCGGAGTCCTCTTCGAGCGGCTCGGCAGACCCGCGGAGGCGCGCGAAGCCTTCGAGGCCGCGATCCGCTCGGCGCCCGCGCTCGCGGAGCCCCACCTCTTCCTCGCGGATTTGCTCTGGACGGGAGGCCACAGGGAGAAAGCCGCCGATCTCTACCGCCGCTACCTGGAGCTGGCGCCCGGAGGAGAAGGCGCACCTATCGCGCGCAGTCGCGCCACCCCTTGATTCAGCGAGGGCGCCCGGAGCGCTCTGATGAGGGGCCGCGTGCGCGACTCAAAATCGTGCTCTCTCGTTCAGGAGCCAGCCCGGACCCCAGGCCTCGCGTCGAGGAGCTGCTCGAGGCGGGCCGGGTCCGTCGTGGGCAGCTCGCAGGCGTAGTTGCGGCAGACGTAGGCCGTGGGTTTGCCGTCCTGCTGAATCTGCTGCGCGATGAAGGGCACGAGCTTGCGGATCCTCTCGCCGCCCGGGCCCGGCTCGTGCAGCGCCACGACGGCTTCAGGCAGGAACCTCGCCCGTATCGTCGCGAGCATCCTCTTCGTTCCCGGTGCATCCCTCTCTCCTGCGATGACCACCTCGCGCGTCGGCTCCGAGGCGAGCTCCAGCGCCATGAGGAAGTAGGGATAGCCGGCGGGGTGGCGTGCGACCCTCGATCCGAAGGCGCGCAGGATGCCGCGCGAAGTCTCTTGAAGTCCCGGGTCCACCGTGAGCTGGCCGAGCTTCAGCAGCCAGGCGGCAGCCACGGAGTTCCCCGAGGGGATGGCGCCGTCGTAGATCTCCTTCGTCTGGATGATGAGCTGTTCACCGTCGAGCCCCACGAGGCGGAAGGCGCCGTCCTCGGGATCACGGAAGAGACGGACGGCCTCCTTCGCGAGCTGCCGTGACTCCTCCAGCCAGCGCGGATCGAAGGTCGCCTGGTAGAGGTCGAAAAGCCCCATGCCGAAGAAGGCATAGTCCTCCAGGAAGCCGGGGATGGAGGCCTCCCCATCGCGGTAGCGATGCAGGAGCCGCCCCTCCTTCCGCAGCCGCGTGAGGATGAAGTCCGCCGCCTTCTCCGCCGCAGCGATCCAGGCGGGCTCGTTCAGCACCGCGCCTCCGTAGGCGAGCGCCGAGATGAAGAGCCCGTTCCAGTCGGCGAGGACCTTGTCGTCGAGGTGGGGGCGAACCCGAGACGCCCTCACATCGAAGAGCTTCTGCCGGCTCTCGTCGAGGATAGTGGCGAGTCGCGCCTCCGGGATGCCCAGCTCACCGGCCACCTCGCCCAGGGAGCGGCTCACGAACAGAATGCTCGTGCCTTTCTCGAAATTGCCCTTCTCCGTCACGCCGTAGAAGGCGCGGAAGGTCTTCCCTGCTTCCGCTCCCAGGACCGCGTCGATCTCCGCGGGCCTCCAGACGTAGAAGGTCCCCTCCTCTCCCTCGCTGTCCGCGTCCTCGGCCGAGTGGAAGGCTCCCCCCGGATCCTGCAGGTCCCTCAGGACGTAGCCGAAGACCTCCCGCACGATGCGCGCGTAGTCTTCCTTGCCCGTCACCTGCCAGGCCTCCAGGTAGGCGCGGGCCAGGATCGCCTGGTCGTAGAGCATCTTCTCGAAGTGCGGGACGAGCCATCGGGCATCGGTCGAGTAGCGGTGGAAGCCGCCTCCGAGCTGGTCGTAGAGGCCTCCTGCGGCCATCGCGTCCAGCGTGTGCGTGATCATGCCCAGCGTCTCGGCGTCGCCATGAATCCGCTGCTGCCTGAGCAGGAACGAGATCTCGTGGGCCCTCGGGAACTTGGGCGGCCCCCCGAAGCCTCCCCACGTGGCGTCGTAGCTCGCGCGGAAAAGCTCGTATCCCTGCTTCAGCGTCGCGGGGCCGAGATCGGCCGTCTCGCCGCTCGCCGGCTCGCCGCCGATCGCATCGGCGATCTGCGTGCCCGAGGCGAGGACCTTCTCCCTCTCCCCGGTCCAGGCGGCCTGTATCCGCTGGAGGAGGCTCAGGAAGCCGGGCCGTCCGAAGCGGTCGTCGGGGGGGAAGTAGGTGCCGCCGTAGAAAGGTCTGCGCTCATGGGTGAGGAACACGCTCAGAGGCCAGCCCCCGCTGCCCGTCATGAGCTGCACCGCGTTCATGTAGATGGCGTCCACGTCGGGCCGCTCCTCCCGATCGACCTTGATCGATACGAAATGCTCGTTGAGGTAGGCGGCCACTTCCTCGCTCTCGAAGGACTCCTTCTCCATCACGTGGCACCAGTGGCAGGTGGAATACCCGATGGAGAGGAATACCGGGACGTCTCTCTCCTTCGCTTTCTTGAAGGCCTCGTCGCTCCACGGGTACCAGTCGACGGGATTGAAGGCATGCTGGAGGAGATAGGGAGATTTCTCGCCGGCGAGGCGGTTCGGGCGGCGACCGGCGGTGTGCTCGCGTGCAGTTCCCATGGATGGCTTCTCCGCGGCGAGGAGACCCGCCGGCTGCGATCGAGGATCACCGGGCGGGACTCCCGATCCGCCGTGCGGGAGGAGAGAGACAAGGCCTCCCAGCAGGATGAGGGTGCGTGGCTTCACGGGTGAGGTCGATCCGGCCCGTGCAGGCCGGCTCCACGCACGATAGCCGCGCCCCCCCGGCGATTCAAACCGTCCGGGGATCTCCGTCACATCGCCAGAGGCTCGGATCCCGGGGCGCGGCTCCGGCCTCCCAGGAGCGCCGACCCTCGGGAGAGGATCCAGTCGATGAGGCATGCGACGGCAGGCGCCGCGAGCGCAACGGTGGGCATGAGGAAACGGTTGCCCTCGTGGCTCGTGTTCCACCAGCGATATCGGCAGAACAGGAGAAACACGAACTCTCCCAGCGCCAGGCAGAGGATGGCCTGCTCTGGCCGCTTCCTAAGCCAGAGGAGGAATCCCGGCAACGCTGCGAGGAGAATGGGCGCCGTGAAGAGGAGCCCGTGCCTCCGGTCGAGGAGCTGCCCGCGCAACCCCTCCCAGAAGGGATTGTCGAAATCGCTCACATGGGAGCGCAGCACTGGCTGCGAGTCCTGGATGTCGAGGATCCTCATGTAGGGGCTGATGGCCGGTGAGCCGAACATGGCGGCGTTGAGGGCCCCCTGAGCCAGCAGCGGGATCGCCGCGGCCGACACGAAAGCCGCAATTCTCCAAGCCGTCCCCGGCGGACGCCCCCACGCGCGCCACGCCACGTAGAGCCCGAGGAGCGGGAGAAGGAACAGGTTCGAGGTCCGCGCCAGCACCGCGAGCCCTCCCAGCATTCCTCCGACGATCGGGCGCTCCCGCAGGACTCCGATGACCGCGAGCGTGAGGAGGAGGCAGGCGAACAGATCGGGCGAGTAGTTGTAGTCGTAGAGGATCAGGAAGCTGCCGAGGATCGTGGCGAGGGCACCGAGAGCGGCGGCCTCCCGACGGGCAGACAGCGAGCAGAGCTTGTACAGGGAGAGGGCCAGAGCCACGAGCACACCCACGTTGAAGACGAGGAAGGCGTTCATCCCCAGGATGGGAAGCAGGGGGGCCGAGAGGAGCGGCATCAGGATCGGGTGCTTGGGGTACCACTCTCCGCGGGCTCCCAGGGAGATCTGACGGGCGTGGCGCTCGAGATCCCCTCCGAGCTGGTTGCGCAGATCGAGATCGAGGTCGGTCAGCATCGAGATCGAGGCTTGCGTGTAGTAGGCGCAGTCCCCGATCAGGAAGGTGTAGGGCTCGTAGAGGATGGACAGCCGCATCAGAACGACCGCGAGGATCGCGCCGGCGACGATCGCCCCGGTCCACGCTCGATCCCTGGCGGCTCCGGTCACGACGGCAGGATGCACCGGCACCGGATCTGCGGCAACCGGCGGCGCTCAACACGGCGTGTCTGTCACCCAAGCTGGGGGTCTTGACAGAATCTTATCAATGGAGAATAGTTATCTGTATGGAAGAGGCCGCCAGGAAGCAGGAGACGCTCCTCGAGGAGTTGCGGACGCGCTGCCGCGAGGCTGGCATGAACATAACTCCTCAGAGGTCAGCGGTTTACAAGGCCCTCATCGGAGCTCTCGATCACCCGACTCCGGATGACCTCTTTGTGGCTGTCCGGGCCGACATGCCGGAAATCTCCCTCGCAACCATCTACAAGTCCCTGGAAGCCCTGAAGAAGCTCGGGGTCGTTCGAGAGGTTGCACGGCTGGGAGAGGCCAGGCGCTTCGACGCCAACCTGGACCACCACCATCACATGATCTGCACGCGCTGCGGCCGTGTGAGCGACCTCGATCACGCGGAATTCGAGGGGCTTCGCCCCCCGGAGAGCCTCGAGGGGTTCGTTCCCAGTGAGGTCACCGTCCAGGTCTTCGGAGAGTGCTCCACATGCGGCGGCGCCGACGTCGCTGACGACGAGATTTGACACGCACCCAGTCAAGGAGAGACGACCCATGTTCAAGAGCCCGAGCCATCTACCTGAAGGCGCCAGAAACGAGATCGCCGAGTCCCTCAACTCCAGGTTGGCCGACGGCCTGGATCTCTACAGCCAGATCAAGGTGGCCCACTGGAACATCAAGGGGCCGCTCTTCAGCTCCCTGCATCCCCTCTTCGACACCTTCGCGGCCACGATGATCGGCTACATCGACGAGATCGCGGAGCGGCTGATCACGCTGGGCGCCCTCACCCGTGGCACGGTCCGCCAGTCGGCGGGCTCGAGCCGGCTCGCGGAGTACCCCGCCGGCACGACGCGTGATCTGGAGCACGCCGGCCTGGTCGCCGACCGGATCGAGAGCTGGCTCGCCGGCATGCGCGAGACGCGCGCAATCGCCGAGGAGCGTGAGGACACGGACACGGTGGACATGCTCACGTTGATGATCACCGAGTTCGAGAAGAACGGGTGGTTCCTCAGGGCCACCCTGGAGCGCTGAACGAGAGACTGCGCTTCGGACGAGTCCCCGCTCCTTCCCGTCCCCGTGGAGATACTGTGAAGACTGCCCAGCGCCTCATGCCGTTCGCTCGCTTGTCGCCCTTCCTGCCCGTCCTCGCCTGTCTGCTCGTCGTTCCAGCCTGTCAGACGGCACCACGCGAGGAGCCTGCTCCCACCCCCATGCAGGTCAGCGTCCCGCGCGGGCTGGAGCCCGTCCCCGTTCCGGACGACAACCCGATGACCGTCGAGAAGGTCGCGCTCGGGCGCCAGCTCTATTTCGACACACGCCTGTCCCGCGACAATACGGTCTCCTGCGCCACCTGCCACGACCCGAAGCGGGGCTGGACCGACCAGGCACCAGTCTCCACGGGCATCGGCGGACAGAAAGGGAAGCGGTCGGCTCCGACGGTCATCAACGCCTCCTACAACCTCTTCCAGTTCTGGGACGGGAGGGCCGCCTCGCTCGAGGAGCAGGCCGTCGGCCCGATCGCGAATCCGGTCGAGATGGGCGAGACGCACGAGGTCGTGGTCTCGAAGCTCAGTGCAATCCCCGGCTACCGCGAGCAGTTCAAGCGGCTCTTCGGCACGGACGTCACCATCGACGGCATCGGCAAGGCCATCGCCGCCTTCGAGCGAACGGTCGTTTCCGGCGACTCACCCTACGATCGCTACCAGGCCGGAGAGCGCACGGCGCTCACCGCGGAGGCGAAGCGGGGCCTCGAGCTCTTCACCGGGAAGGCGAACTGCTCGCAGTGCCACGTCGGCTTCAACCTCTCCGACGGGGTCTTCCACAACATCGGCGTGGGGATCGACGCCCCCGAGCCCGACATGGGGCGCTTCGTCGTGACCGGAGAGGAAAAGGACCGGGGGGCCTTCAAGACCCCGATTCTGAGGGACCTGACCCGGACGGCTCCCTACATGCATGACGGAAGCGAGCCGACGCTCGAGCGCGTGGTCGAGTACTACAACAAGGGAGGCTTCGCCAATGCCTGGCTCGATCCCAAGATGCAGCCGCTCAACCTGACGGATGAGGAGAAGTCGGACCTCGTCGCCTTCATGAAGGCGCTCGACGGCACCTTCCCCGTGATCGAGGCCCCGCCGTTGCCTTAGACCTCGGGGAATCGGCGGAAGAGGTCCGCGGCGGCGGCCGGGTCGACATTGCCGCCGGAGAGGATCACCCCGACCCGCTTGCCGGGAAACCCGACGCGGCCGAGCAGGAGCGCGGCGAGCGGCAGGGCACCCGTCGGCTCGACGACGATCTTCATCCGCGTCCAGGCGAATCGCATCGCCTGAACCAGGCCGGCATCGGGGACGGTGACGACGTCATGGACGTACCTCTGAACGAGCGGGAAGGTCACCCTTCCGAGGGAAGGAGTGCGGGCGCCGTCCGCGATGGTGTCCGGGCTCTCGACGCGCACGAGCTTCCCGCCATGGAAGGAGCGCGCTCCGTCGTCACCCCCTTCCGGCTCGACGCCGATCACGAGGCACTTCGGGGCCATGTGGCGCGCCGCCAGGGCGCTCCCCGACAGCAGGCCGCCCCCGCCGAGAGGCGTCAACAGCACATCCAGGGGGCCCACCTCCTCGATCAGCTCGGCCGCCGCCGTGCCCTGCCCCGCCACGATGTCGGGGTGATCGAAGGGCGGGATCAGAGTCAGGCCGCGCTCGCGTGAGAGGCGCGCGGCGCACGCCTCGCGCGTCTCGCCCAGCTTGTCGTGGTGGATCACCTCGGCGCCATAGCCTTGCGTCGCCGCGAGCTTGGAGGCCACGGCGGTCGAAGGCATGACGATGACGGCCGGGATGGAGTGGAGCCTGGCCGTCAGCGCCACCGCCTGCGCGTGGTTGCCGGAGGAGAAGGCCACGACGCCGCGCGCGCGAGTTTCTTCCGGGAGCCTCGAGATCGCGTTCCAGGCTCCCCGGAACTTGAAGGCCCCGACGCGCTGGAAGTTCTCGCACTTTAGGAAGACCCCGGCCCCGACCTGCGCATCCAGCGTTCGCGAGGTCAGGACAGGCGTCCTGTGCGCGACCCCGGCGATTCGCCGCCGCGCCTCTTCGAGTAAGGCGACCATCTCCTCGTGGGTTGGGACGGGATGATCCATCTGGTCCGCCATGCGGCCTCCTCGCGTATAATACCGCCTCTCTTCGCACCATCCGGATCCAGGAGCCTGTCCGAGTCCCTTCCCCGCCGGAGGTTGCCTTGCCAGAGTCAGCCGATCACTCCACCGAGACCATCGATTCCCTCAAGCTCCGCGCGGACCGGCTCCGCGTGGCGAGCCTCGAAGCGACGACCGCGGCGGGCTCCGGCCACCCGACGACCTGCATGTCGGCGGCCGACCTCGTCTCCGCGCTCTTCTTCGGCGTGATGCGCTACGACCCGGCCTGGCCCGAACATCCTGCCAACGATCGGTTCGTCCTGTCGAAGGGCCACGCCGCGCCCCTGCTCTATGCAGCCTGGGCCGAGGCCGGAGCGCTCCCCAGGGAGATGCTCGGGACGCTGCGCAGGTTCGACTCCATCCTGGAAGGCCATCCCACGGCACGCTTCGAGTGGTCCGAGGCCGCCACGGGGAGCCTCGGGCAGGGCCTCTCGATAGGGGTGGGAATGGCTCTGGCTGCCAAGCACCTCGAGAAGGCCCCGTACAGGATCTTCGTCCTGATGGGTGACGGCGAGTGCGCCGAGGGCTCGGTCTGGGAGGCGGCGAACATGGCCTCCCACTACAAGCTCGACAACCTCATCGCCATCGTGGACGTCAACCGCCTGGGGCAGAGCCAGGCCACGATGTTCGGCCACGACATCGAGGCGTACACCCGCCGCTTCGAAGCGTTCGGATGGCGGACCATCGCCGTGGACGGCCACGACATGGCCGCGGTCGTCAAGTCGCTCAACTCCGCGGCGGCGGGAGACGGCACCGGACGCCCGACGGCTGTCGTGGCGAGGACCTTCAAGGGCCGCGGCGTCTCCTTCCTCGAGGACAAGGAGGGATGGCACGGCAAGCCGCTCTCGAAGGACGAGCTGGCCCGGGCCATCGAGGAGCTACCGCGGGGAGGGGATCTCCATCCCTTCAGAGCGACCGTGCCGCCCGAGATCACGGTCGGTTTCTCTAAGCGGCGCGGCACACTGGAGCCACCGGCCTACACCCGCGGCGATGAGGTGGCTACGAGGACTGCCTATGGGACCGCTCTCGTCAAGCTGGGAAAGGTGGACCCGATGCTGGTCGCTCTCGACGGCGACACCAAGAACTCCACCTATGCCGACGCCTTCATGAAGGTCTTTCCGGATCGCTTCTTCGAGGGATTCATCGCCGAGCAAAACCTGGCCGGCGCGGCCGTGGGCCTCGCACGGCGAGGCTTCAACCCCTTCGTCTCGACGTTCGCCTGTTTTCTGACCCGGTGCTACGACTTCATCCGGATGGCACCCATCGGACGGGCGCGCATCCGCTTCTGCGGTTCGCACTGCGGCGTCAGCATCGGACCCGATGGGCCATCACAGATGGGGCTCGAGGATCTGGCCATGTTTCGCACCATCGCCGGATCGATTGTCCTGTACCCCTCGGATGGCGTCAGCACCGAGCGGCTCGTCGCGGCGGCCGCCGAGCACGACGGCGTCGCCTACATACGGACGAGCCGCCCGAAGACCCCCGTCCTCTACGAGAACGCCGCGTCCTTCCCCGTGGGCGGCTCCAAGGCCGTGAAGGCCTCGGGCGGCGATCAGGTGGCGCTGGTGGGGGCCGGCGTCACTCTCCACGAAGCCCTCAAGGCCAGGGAGATCCTCTCCGCAGACGGGATCCGGGCGCGCGTCGTGGACGCCTACTCGGTCAAGCCGGTGGACGCCGAAGGGATCTCCAAGCATGCCGCCGACGCGGGGGGTCGGCTGGTCATCGCCGAGGATCATTACGAGGCCGGCGGCCTGGGAGAGGCCATCATCACGGGGCTGCAGGGGCATGGGGTGCGGATCGAGCACCTCGCGGTTCGGGAGGTGCCGCGCAGCGGCACTCCGGAGGAGCTCCTCGAAGCGTGCGGCATCTCGGCTGCAGCGATCGCAGCCGCAGCCCGCAGGCTCGTCCGCGCCTAGGTCGGGAACCGCGACCCAGGAGCGGCCAGGTGCCTGCCGCACACCGGGCGCGGGAGGCGGGCTCCGAATCCGGTCCGCGATTCAGGAGTCCACGGTCCGTCCTCGTCGCTAGTGCCCGCCGTTTCCGTCGGCGTGGTGTTCCTTGAGCTTGCGGCGCAGCGTGGAGCGATCGATTCCGAGCGCCCGGGCCGCACGGCTGCGATTCCCCGCCGCGCTCTCGAGGGCCCCGATGACCGCCTGCCGCTCGATTTCCTTCAGAGTAGGACGGGCCGCGGGAGTGGCGTCCGACGGGGCCGGGCTGCCAGGCAGCATCGGCCGGCCCTGCGGAAGCGCGAGGTGCGCGCGTCGGATGGTCTGGTTCCCCGACAAGGCTCGTGCGCGCCCCAGGACGTTGCGTAGCTCCCTGACGTTTCCAGGCCAGGCGTAGGACCCAAGCGCCTTCAGAGCCCCGGCTGATAGCGCCAGCCCTTCCGGCCCCAGGAAGTGCTCGGCGAGCAGCGGGATATCCTCCGTCCGCTCCCTCAGCTCGGGCAGGTGGATCTCGAAGCCCCGGAGGCGGAAATAGAGGTCCTCCCGGAGAAGGTGGCTTTCCAGGAGTCTCGACGGGTCCACGTTGGAGGTGGCCAGCACCCTCACGCCGGCGTGGCGAACCAGGCTCGCGCCCACGGGCCGCACCTCTCCATCGTCCAGGAAGCGCAGCAGCTTGGCCTGGTGAGTTGGAGTCAGGCTCTCGAGCTCATCCAGCAGGAGAACTCCCCCGTCGGCCTCCTCGAGTAGGCCCGTGGCGTCACGGTCGGCCCCCGTGAAGGCGCCTCGCCGATGGCCGAAGAAGGTGCTCTCGAAGAGCTCGGCGGGCACCGCGGCGCAGTTGACCGCAACGAAGGGGCCCGCGGAGAGGCTCGACACGCGATGGATGGCCCTGGCCGCCAGCTCCTTCCCCGTGCCGGTCTTGCCGGTGATAAGGACGTTGACGTCGCAGCGAGCGGCCAGCGCGATTTGATGGCGAGCCTCCACCATGCTCAGGCTCACGCCGACGATCTCGTCGAGGGGATCCTGCGTGAGGCTGCCGCGGGGCGCGACGCGGCACGCCCTCTCCACGGCCGAGAGGATCACCTCGGGGGGGCTCGACTTGAGCAGATAGTTGATCGCCCCAGCTCGCACCGCCTCGACGACAATGTCGATCGCCTCGACGACGGTCACGAGGATTACGGGCAGCGCCGGCCACCTCTGCTGCACGTGCCTGATCAGCTCGAGCCCGTCCATCTCGGGCATCCGGAAATCCGACAGCACGAGATCCGGTCGCTCGCGCTCGATGGCCAGGAGGCCCTCGAGCCCCGTACGGGCAACGCGCGTCCGGTACCCGGCGCCGGAGAGCGTCGATTCGAGGTAGCGCGCCATGCACTCCTCGTCGTCGACGATGAGAACGGTGCGCCCGTTCATCGGCCTGCATCCTGCAATGGGAGAACCACTCCGAACGAGGCGCCGCCGCCGGCTGCGGCCGAGACGGTGATTCTCCCGCCGCTCGCCTCGACCAGCCTCCGCGCGAGGAAGAGGCCGAAGCCGCTCCCTTCCGGCTTCGTCGTCCGGCCGGGCCTGAAGAGATCCCCGAGTCTCGAAGGCGGGATTCCGCAGCCTCCGTCCCGGACCTCGACCTCGAGCCGCCCTCCATCCTCCCGGGCCGCGAGCAGGACCTCTCCTTCCCCCGCCATCGCCTCCGCGGCGTTGTCGAGGAGGATACCCAGGACTTCACGCAGCGTGCCTCCTGGACACGAGACGCCGTCGAGCTCACTCGCTCCGGAGCATGTCCAGCGGATTCCGGGGTGCCTCCTGGAGGCCTCTCCAATGGCCTCCCCGATGGTCTTTCCGACCACCCTCGCGTCGAGATCCTCCGCTCGATGTACCGGGAAGGCAGAGGGCTGGAGGATCATCCGCGAGATCTCCTCCAGGCGATCCACGGCGGATCGCAGTCCTTCGCGGATACCCTCCTCGCCCGCCGCGGAGGGGGTCCGCGCCTCGATGAGGCAGGTGAACCCCCTCAAGGCACCGACCGCGTTCTTGAGCGCGTGAGCAAGACGGGCCGTGTTTTCGCCTACCTGCCCCAGGGCCCGAAGCCCCTCGAGCTCGTCCTCCAGGACTCGCAGGCGCTGGCGTGCTTGCCCCGCTTCATCGAGCAGCGCGTCATTCGCCCTCCCCCACCGCCGCCGCAGGAGGCTGGCCACACCGCCGATCGCAAGGAGGAAAGCCGTCTCGAAACCCAGGCCGGTGACATCCCCGGGCCCGAAGCCCAGGAGCGCCTGCTGGATCCAGAGCGCCGCCGCTGCCCCCGCGCTCACGAGTGCGGTCGCCGCCGGCCCGAAGCTCATGGCGGTGAGCACGATCTCGAGGCCTAGCCCCGCCATATAGGGCGAGCCGCTCCCGCCGGTGACGTACACGAGAACCGTCCAGCTCGAAATGCCCACGAGTGGTGAGAGGAAGCGCGAGGCGCCGAACAGGCCCGGCCGGAGAGACATGCAGAAGACAGCGAAGTTCAGGAGGGCGGCCCCTCCAAGGATCCCTACGAGGTACCGGCCCTTGTCGGGCTCTACAGGGAACAGGAGGAACGCGGCAAGCGTGGCAAGGAGTATGGCGACGTGCCGGACGAGAAGCGCAGGATCACCGTTGCGCTCCGCCGGGAAAAGACGCCGAGGCAACCGGGACAGCCAGCCCATGACCTGCCTTCATGGCGGATCTCGAAAGTCGAGCCGCCCTGGAGGAGTCACGGCCTCGTGCTCCGGCCCCAGGTCCAACTGCTCGCGGTGCGTCGCTGGGGGAGATCGCACCGGAACGGGCCAGGCCGGGATCCGAAAGCCCGAGAACCGCGCTGACGGGAACCGCCGGTGGGAAACCGACGGTCTACCCACTCCTCCCCACTAAATTTGCCAGCAGGCCCCGATATATACCCTGAATCCTTTTTACGGTCAATAGGCCGGGCGGGACATTTTGCCCCACATCAGTGAAAATCTCCCCCCTCGAATCCCCACTTGTTCGTCCGCTCGAGTCGACGATCCCGCCCCCGCCCCACCACCGGCGCTCGGGATTCTCCTCAGCGAGGCGCCACAGTACACCAGTTTCCCCAGAGATCCCCGATCCAACGGGGCTCCCGCTCGGCCCACAAGAACCGATGCCCGGGGCTGCCCCACTCACGGCGTGGCTTCATGAGATGGTGCGAGATGCTCCAGACGACCTTGCCGGGACGGGTGCGATCCGCACCAAGTACGAGGTCTTTCACGCTCGATCCGAATCCCCCATACAGGCCTTTTCGCTTGCAGCGTAGGCTCTTTCGAGGAGCTGACCCCAAATCCACGGCCCACGGCATCGACCTTGCTTTCGAGGAGGCTGGTCCTGCATCAGGCACGGATCGAGCGGGGTTGCCGTCGGTGGCGTCGCAGTGACGCTGGCGGCTTGGACAGCCCTTTCACGATGGGGGGAGGATCAGATGAAGAAGATGAACAAGGCCTGGATCCTGGCTGTGAGTCTTTTGCTCTTGGCGCCGACGTCCCTTCTCGCACAGGATGCCGCCTCCAAAGATTTCCCGAACGACAAGGACGCAAACACGAACAACGTGGCCCTGGCTGCCTCCGGGACGATGAGATTCCGGCTTCAGTTGAACGGTCCCATGCCGGATGTGGACACCGGTACCATCCCCTTTGCCCTGGGCGGGCATACCGGGGCAGCGGTGGCGGCAGCAGGGGTGAACGCCCTGTGCCTTGCAGCCGTGAATGCAAACTACCTATGCCACGGAGTCCTATCGGTCACACTCCCAGCCGGCTGCAACGGGGGCCTGACTGGCGCAGGTGGTGTCCTTAAGCCTGCTCTGGGTTTCGATGCCTGCTGCGCAGCGGTGGCCGGTGACACCGTCGCAATCTACTGCGATTCTGGTGCGCTCTTTGGACCGCGCTTCAAGATCGACAGGACCTCCGGCGTCATCCCCGAAAACTTCATGATCGCAGCCGCGGCGGCCGACCTTAAGTCGGCGAAGGCCCTGCATCACACGACGAATGCAGGCAATACAGTGGCGTCGGACATCCTGCCCCAGTACTGCGTGCGCGTTGACAGGGGATCCCCGGCGGTGGACGGGAACATCAACTTCTCCGTCGTGGGAGGGCCGAGTGCTGGCTCGTTCGGCGTCAACAGCACCGGGTTGAGCGATGAGGCCCTGCATAATGCGATCGCAGCTGGGTTCAAGGCCCTACCCAGCGGAGGCTTGACGGCCGTCCTGCTCCCCAACGCCGCCGGCAAGTGCCGATCCGCCTCCAACTTCCAGGGCCCCACGGTCTTCCTCCCCAACGTCCAGGCAAAGAACGTGACCAGGATTGCAGCGGGCGGGGTGCCGGGCCAGATCGTCTCGGCGGAGACGAGTGTGCCAGGCGGTAACATCCCCACGCTGAGCGAATGGGGTCTTATCTTCCTCGCCGCCATCCTGTCCATCTCTGCCCTCTGGATGCTGCGCCGCAGGAGGCAGATCGGGACTGCAGCCTGACGAGCTGAGAGAGTTCTCCTCGGCCTGCACAGCTATTGGCCGACACAAGCCCGGATCGCCCGAGCGATCCGGGCTTTTTTCTCGCGTGCGGAATGCTCCTCGTGCACCGCCCGCGGCCGGGAAAGCCCGCGTCCGCGCCGCCTGTGAGTTCTCACCCTCAACCCTCCCCCATGAGAGTGGGCCGCCGAGCGGTGCAGGATGCCCCGCCATCACGCGTCGCCGCGGGTGCGATCTGCTCCAGCCGAAGGGCTCTGCGCCCCAGGATTCAGATCCCGGATTCGGGCTTCATTCCCCACTGCGCGGCCCTCTCAGGGGAAAGGTCCCAGGGCTTCCCTGCCGTGGCATTGCGCTTGCTCAAGGGAAGTGCGGTCGTGTGTCAGGCACACGATCCGTGGGGGGCCCGGCCGACTCCGTCGCTGGAACGTTGGCGGCTCTGGCGGCCCTTCCGCACGGGAGGAGGTCGCATGAGGAAGATGAAAAAGGCCTGGATCCTGGTGGCTGCGCTGCTGCTTCTGGCCCCGGGGCGCGCGTTGGCCTTGCAAGCACAGGCACAGGAGACCGCCAGCAAGGAGTTCACCGCCGCCAGCTCGACCGACGACGGGTTCATGGATTTTGGGGTCGTTGTGAGCGCACCCGGCGGCGGGAAGTTTCCGGACGTCCACACGAAGAAGCACGGGAACTCGGTGGACGTCAACCCATTTGATGCCGCCGCCACCCTCGCGATGAAATCGGCCAATGCCATCTGCAATGAGGCGGTTGACTCCAATTACAGCTGCTCAGGCTCTTCCGGCGGAACTTTCTGCAACGACCCCCCATCGATCCCGACAGCCACGGATTGCTGCGACGACCTGGCCAGTGGGATCCTCATGCATGTGACCTGTCAGATCACGATCCCCCAGCTCGGGCTCGGGGGCTTCACGATTGACCGCGGGGCCAACGCGACCAGGCTCGACGTGACTCCCTTCGCATCCGGAATCAGACTGAACGCGCTGAATCACAGCAACACATCCGGAGCCAAGGTCAGCACGGACATGCTGCCGCGCTTCTGCCTTCGCGTGGACAGGAGTGATCCCAACGCCCCGGACGGCAATGTCGACTTCTCAGTGAGGTACTTCCGGCCGGACCTTCCTCCTGACCCGAATGGCCAGCGGCCGGTCACGTCGACCTTCACCGTGAACACCACCGGGAAGGACGACGTGACTCTTCACCAGAAGATCGTAGATGGATTCACGGCCCTGGGGCTGGGCCTGGAGCTGGGCGTCATGGACAGCCCCGGGATGAAGTGCGAGTTCGACGAGACCTTCAACGGGCCCCTCGTCTCCATCTGGAATGTCTCGGGGAGCGGGGTGGTGCAGATCGGGATCGACGGACTGAAGGGGCAGAACATCGTCGCGGAAACGAACGGGACTGGAGAGGAGGGACAGATACCCACCTTGAGCGAGTGGGGGCTCATCTTCCTCGCCGCCCTTCTATCGGTTTCCGCGCTCTGGATGCTGCGCCGCAGGAAACAAATCGGAAGCGCGGCCTGACGAGTTGAAGGAGCGCGCTTCGGTCAGCACGACAAGTGGCCGACTCGAGCCCGGATCGCTCGCGCGATCCGGGCTTTTTTTCTGGGCGGGATTCCTCCTGATTGATGGGGATCACCGGTGCACTCTGCTCCCACTGAGGTGGGACAGGAGATGCACACGGAGCGGGCTGGAGGACTGGAGGTCGATTCCCGTGCTCGCGCGCTCAGCCTTCGCGGGGTGCGAGTCCGACCTTCCGGGCAAGGAGATCCCCAAGCGCGTAGGTCGCGAGCGCGAGGAAGACTCCCACGAGGGCAGAGGCGGCGAAGCCGGTTGCGAAGGCAACGGGGCCGGCGGGGAAGGCTTCGTCGAGAGCCGCTGGATCCTCCCGGAAGCGTAAGACGAGGCCTCCGGGATCATCCGTCCGGAGGCGCATGACGCCGGGGGGCTCCTGCCCCGGATCGGGAGGAGCCTCCCACGGCGACATGGCCCTCGTAACCAGTACGGATCCCATCTCGTAGTAATCGCCGGTGAGGCCCAGGAAAGGAGCCACCGCGGGAACGAGGGCGAGCCCCGCGAGAAGAACGGACCGCCTCTTCGCCGCAAGCCTGAGAAGTGGGACGGCCAGGATGCTCAGGACGTAGGGGAGGATGTCGGTCGCCAGATAGCAGAGATCCGACCGGCCCGTGCTGAAAGAGGTGATCCTCCCCGCGTGCCCCTCGCCTGCTACGACGCCGGGAACGACACCTTCGAGAAGGCGCCCGCCATAGAGTGGCGCAAGGGCAATCTGGCGGACTTCGCCGCCCGTCAGCTCGCAGCCGGCCACGTGCGCCAGCTCGTGGATCGGCACGTAGAGGAACCAGCCCGCCGACGTGCACACGAGGAGGCCCCCGAGCACGAGAAGGGGCCGTCTGGCTGGAACGACGAGCGCCTCGAGGGTGGCGAAGAGATCCCTGACCGGCTGCAGAAAGAACCTGACGAGAGAGCTGCTCGAGCGTGCCGACTCAGGAATGGCCGGATCCTCCCCCATGGGTGGCGGGTCGGTGCCCGTGGAGAGACCTCAGAGCATCCCCTTCGTCGCAGAGAACGCGCCGGGAGAAGTGGTTCGGTGGCGCGGACGCAGGAGAATGACCGGAGGATCAGCTCTCCTGGATCGAATCCTCCAGGGTCATCGTGAAGAGAATGGTCGAGTTCCCGACCGTCACCTCTCCGACGTTGGATAGCTGGCGGGACTGGACGCGCTCCCCGTCGATCCAGGTTCCATTGCGGCTACCCAGGTCCTTGACCGTGCAGGTCACCCCCGTGATCTCGAAGGCGCAGTGCTCGCGGGACACTTCATTGTCGGAGAGCGGGAAGTCACCGTTGTCCCTGCCGACGAGGACACGCGGCCGGCTCATGGAGAGCTTCTTGCCGGAGTCGGGGCCGGTGAGCACGGTGAGCGTGCACCGGATGCCCGCCGGCAGGTCGAGCGCGGTGGCCGAACCCGAGATTCGAGTTCGCAGATCTCCCCCTGAAGGGGCCGTATCCTCGGGCGCCCCAACCTCGGCGATGGCAGCCTTCACGGGGCGAGTCGCTGGTTCCACTCCGCGGGACGCAGGGGAAGCGACATCCGCCGGGCGCGATGCCGGCCGCGCGATGCGCGGCACGGGCAGGTTGGGCTGCGTCTCGGCGGCCGGAGGATCGGGGTCCATCTCTGCGGCCCCGCTTCCGGAGTCGGCCACCCCTGCCGCGGCGCGAACGAAGGCCTCCAGCTCACCCACGCTCCCGCAGGAAGGGCACTTCACCTTGGTCTGGGGCGGAGGGAGCGGTGCATTGCGCGGAAGCTTGACCCTGGATCCGCACGCAGGACAGCAGGGCCCTATCGGCTCCACTTGAGCTCCATCCCCGTCGTTCGTCCCGTCCGTACCCTCACGGTCAGTATCTCCCGGTCTCCCGGATTCATGCGGCGGCTCGTGGTCTGCGTCCAGCTCCCCTCGTCGGAGATCACGCTCACTTCGATCTCGGGATCGCCCGCGGGCACCTCGATGGTGCCCGTCGTCCTCGCTGGATTCATGCCCCTGAGCCTCCGGCCCACAGGAGTGAGCCGGAGCCCGTCGGAAGCGCGGATAGATTGCACCCAGAGAGGGCGCCCGTCCACTCCCACCTCGACCCGCCCGGACTCGAGGCCGTGGACGACGTTCAGGAGAAGGGTGGCCGTGGCGACCTCGGACTGCCCGCCTGTGGGCGCCCCCTCCAGGACCCCCGAGGCCGCCGCAGCCGGGTCGGGCTCGAAGACCACCTGCATTTCGGGCTCGGAGCGGGAGAGATCCAGGGCTTGCAGGGAACGCAGTCCCACGATGATCCCTACGGGGACGAGGATGACTCCCGCCGCAGCGGCGATCCGGCTCCAGGAGATGCGTGGGCTCTCGGCCGTGCCCAGCAACGGCTCGAGCGGCTCGACGTCGAGCTGCAATGTCGCCGTGGCGAGTCCCGGGCTGCTCGGCCTCCTGGCCCCCGCAGGGAAGGTCCCGCCGACTCCGGGAACCAGAGAGTCGAGGTCCGAGGCCAGATCCGCGGCGGTGGGATACCTCGCCTCGGGCTTCTTCGCCATCGCTCTCAGGATCACCTCGTCCCAGCGGTCATCCAGCGCGAGGTTGCAGATCGAGGGAGGGACCGGCTGCTCGTGAATGATCTGGTAGCTCAGCCCGGCGAGCGTCTCGGCGGCGAAGGGGCGGGAGCCGGTGAGCATCTCGTAGAGGACGACGCCCAGCGCGAAGATGTCCGAGCGCGCGTCCGCGGGACGGCCCTGCGCCTGCTCGGGCGACATGTAGGCCGGTGACCCCACCCACTGCCCGGTGTTGGTGAGATCGGAGGACTCGAAGCGGGCGACGCCGAAATCCGCGATCTTCGCCGCGCCATCTTTCCTGATCAGGATGTTGGCCGGCTTGACGTCCCGGTGGATGACCCCGAGCTGGTGGGCGTACTCGAGCGCATCGGCGATCTCGGTGCCGATCCTGACGGTCTCACTCGGCGTCAGGGGGCCCTTGTCCAGGAGGCTGCTGAGCGTCTGCCCCTCCACGTACTCCATCACGATGAAGAAGGAAGCGTCGGCCTCCCCGGGCCCCGCGTCGTGGATCGTGACGATGTTGGGGTGGTTCAGCGCGCCCGCGGCGCGCGCCTCACGCTCCGATCGCGCGGCCATCTCGGAGCGGACGTCATCGGCGAGCGAGGCCCCGAACTCGATGATCTTGAGCGCCACCGTCCGGCCGATGACGCGGTCGCGCGCCAGGTAGACGATGCCGCAGGCCCCTCGGCCCAGGCAGACCTGCCGCTCGTAGCGGCCTGCCTCGACGGGAGGGCGGACGGGCTCTGCCTCGAGATCCAGGGGCACGGCCGGAAATCTAGGTCCCACCCCGAAACCCGGCAAACGGAGCGCGCTGGAGGGCATCGCCCTGCGCTCCCGGCCTGGTGGGGAGTTCTCCGCCCCGGTCTAGGTTTCCTCGTCCTCGTCCACGGCGTAGTCCAGGGTGACGGGGAAGGTGTTCAGGACCTCATAGCGCGTCGCGCACTTCGGGCAGCTGACGATGGTGCCGATCTCGGCATCCTCACCCAGCTCGAAGTTCTCATCGCACTCGAAGCACGTTCCCATGGTGCATTCCTCCAGCCAGGCCGGCGCCGCGGGGTCGACCACCTCCGGGCGGCGCCAAGGGTAGGACGCTCCCGAACAAGTAGTAAAGAGGATGACGGGGCGGGGGGGGCCCGGAGCCAAGGCCGCGGGCGCGAGGCGCCCGAGGGATCGCCTCGGGCATCAGATGAAGAGAGGCAGGACGCGGCCGGATGTCCGTGCCGAGGGGCCACGGCCGGGGAAGCAGCCGGGGATCTGGTAGCCGCAGGCGCAGCGCCCCTCCACGAGGCGGTACTCCTCCACTGCGTGCCACGAGCGCCGGATGACCGTCGCGCCGCACGCGGGGCAGAGCGTTCTTCCCCCGGCATCCGAGACGATGTTGCCCGCGTAGACGTACTTCAGGCCCAGACCGAGTGCCTCCTGGCGCGCCGCCTCGACCGTGGCCGGAGGCGTCGGGGGGAGGTCCATCAGGCGGAAGTCGGGATGGAAGGCTGTAAAGTGCAGCGGCACCTCGGCACCGAGGTTCTGGAGGACCCAGGTCGAGAGCTCGTGCGCCTCCTCCACCGCGTCGTTCAAGGTGGGGATCAGGAGCGTCGTCAGCTCGATCCACACGCCGCGCCTCTGCAGCTCGACGAGCGAGGTCAGAACGGGCTCCAGGTGCGTCAGCGTGACCTTCCGGTAGAACTCCTCCGTGAAGGCCTTCAGGTCCACGTTGGCCGCGTCGATGAACTCGTAGACCTCGGGCAGAGCTTCCATCGTGATGTAGCCGTTCGTGACCATCACCGACTTCAAGCCCGCCCTGCGCGCGAGCCTCGAGATGTCGATGACGTATTCACCCCAGATCGTGGGCTCGTTGTAGGTGAAGGCCAGCGAGCTGCAACCCGTCTCCAGGGCCCGCGCGACGACCTCCTCTGGTGAGAGGCTGACGGATCGGACCTGATCCTCCTTCGACTTGGAGATCTCCCAGTTCTGGCAGAACTTGCAGCCCATGTTGCAGCCGGCCGTCCCCATGGAAAAGACCCGAGTCCCAGGGAGGAAGTGGTTGAGGGGCTTCTTCTCGATGGGATCAATCTGGATCGCGGCCGGCCGGCCGTAGCCCAGCGAAACCAGCTCGCCGCCGCGGTTGGCCCGGATGAAGCAGAAGCCCGACTGTCCATCCCCGATGCGGCAGTAGCGAGGGCAGAGGTAGCAGAGCAGGCGGTCGCCGTCGGGCTTCCACCACCGGGCGGGAGCCCCAGTGCTCGACGGCTCGGCGAGAATCGGCACAGGCATGAAGGCAGCTCCAGTTCAGTCCGGGTAGGCCAGGCTCCCCACGGCAAGGGCCGGCAGCCCGCCCAGCAGGAAGGCGAGGCGGATCGTCTCGTTGATCTCCGCCTCGGTGGCCCCCACGTTCCTCGCCACTCCCGAGACGATCTTGACGCCCTGCTCCCGGTGCAGGACCGCCTCGCCGAGAAGCGTCATCAGCATCTTGGTCTTCGCCGAAAGCGCTCCGTCGGTCATGACCATGTTGCTCAGGCCGCGCATCTGATCCCCGAAGTCCTGGTCGTGGCACTCCATCTTCTCGATGAACGCCGGGCGTTCCATAGTTTCAACCCCCCTTCACGGCCCCTCCGGGGCCGGGAGCCGCCCCGGCAGGAGTGCCGTCCATGAAGCTCAGGAAACGGTCGCGCAGCTCTCCCCTCCACTCGCGCGCCAGGATCGACATCTGTATGGCGTCATGCCAGGCGCCATCGTGGTACCTCACCTCGCGCCGGGTGCCTTCCTGCCGGAAGCCAAGCCCCTCGTACGTGCGCAGCGCCCGGTCGTTGTAGGCGAAGACCTCCAGCTCGAGCCTGTTCAGTCCGAGGGTCTCCATCGCGTAGATCGTGGTCAGCGCGGTGGCCTCCCTTCCGAGCCCCTTCGACCTCATGTCCAGCTCGCCGATGAAGATCGTGAAGAGGCCGTTGCGGTTGACGCGGTGGATGTTCCAGATGGAGGAGCGTCCTATGAGCGTGCCGCTCTCGCGCAGCCTCACGGCGAACCCGACGGCGTCCTCCGCCGCCACGAGGGTCCGGATCCGATGCTCCTCCTCCTGGAGGCTGATCGGCCAGGGGCGGTTGAGGAATCTCTGGACCTCAGGATCGTTGACCCATCGGGCATAGGAGACAACTTCGCCGACGTCGATGGGGCCCAGGAGAACGCGGCGCCCGATGACGGGCTCCGATGGCTGCATGAGAGCCATCGTAGGTCAGCCCCGCGGGCGAGAGCAACCAAGACCGCGCGCGGAGCCGATCAGCTCGAGGAGCCCGAGCGCTTCGTGGGGAGAGGGGTCGCCCCCTCCGAGGGGCGGGACTGGAGCCCGGCATCTCTTGGCGGACGGGCTTGCCGGCGCTGTTGACAGGGCCCGGTGGCGCATGTTTGATACCGCCCCCATGCAATCGCGCGCCGATTTCCTCAAGACCCTGGGCGAGACGCTCGCGAGCTACGAGGCTCCACGCGTCGCCAGGCTCGGCTGCTTCACAGGACTCGGTGCCGCGGCGCTCGTCATCGTGGGCGGCCTCGCGGGATGGATCGCGGCCGAGCCCTTCTTTCCCCGCTTTTTCCGCCTGATCACGCTCACGCTCCTCGGCGCGATCCTCCTCGTCTTCGCCTTCTATGCGACGCTCGAGACGGCCGCGGAGAAGCGGGCCAGGCAGAAGATCAGCGACTACCTGCGCGAGGGCGGAGCCGACATGCAGACGCTGCTCGAGATGGCCCGGACGCGCAGGGGCCGATTCCCCGGCTCGGAGAAGGTCATCGCGGTGCTGGAGCACCTCTCGCCTCCCGCCCGTCCCTCGGCTTGATCCTCCGCGGCCGGCCTTCGTATACTCGCCGCCCTGAGCTCGAGCGGAGAGTTTTCCTCCTTTGATGGACTTCCTTCTGATCCTGGGAGCGGCCTTCGGCGTGCCCGCCGGCCTCGTGGCCGGGGTGCTCGGTTTGGCCTGGGTCCTCCGCATCGCCGAACGATGGATGGACCCTTCGCCTCCCGAGGCACCCGGGATCGCCACGGGTCTGCCTTCCGTCCCCGAGGGGGCCTTCGCGCCGCCTCCTCCGCCGCCGCCGCCGAAGCCCAAGGCAGCGCCCGCGGCTGCGAAGGCCGCGGCTCCGAAACCAGCGGCACCGGCCAAGGCGGCGCCGCCACCAGCGACGGAACCCGCCGCTCCCGCGGCGGCAGCCGTTGCCGGAGCCCCCGCGCGCCTGGGCCCGCCTCCTGCCGGTGCCAGGCCTGCACCCGCAGCCGGCGCCGCACCTACCGTGAAGCCGCCTGCCGCGGCCGGCGGCCCCGCAAGGATCGGCCCTCCGCCTGCAGGCGCCAGGCCCGCATCGGGAGGCGGGCCAGCCAGAATCGGGCCTCCACCGCCCGGTGCGAAAGCCGTCGCCACGGGAGCGAGTCCTCCTCCCGCACCGGCGGCTGCCTCCACCCTCCCGGCCGACGAAGCTGAGGACGAGGCCTCAGCCGGCGAAGCTGTCACGCCCACGGCCGTGACTTCGGCTCGGGAGCCCCCTGCCAGGGCGGCAGCGCCAGCGGCCAGACCCGCGGCAGGCGCCGGGCCGGCACGCTTCGGCCCTCCCCCTCCCGGATTCAAGCCGAAATCCTAGGAGACTCCCCCCGCGGCCCTGCCGGGGGTTCAGGCCAGCCTCTCCCCGACGCTCGTCGCTCGCGACGGCGCGCGCGGCCCGCGCGGTCCCCAGCCAGGCTGTCGTTTCAGGAATGCCCCCGTCCACGAGGCCGCCACCTTGATGATCTCCTCGGGGGATCCCTTCGCGACGATTCTCCCTCCCTCCTCCCCTCCCTCGGGGCCCAGGTCGATGACGTGATCGCACTCCGAGATAACGCGGAGGTTGTGCTCGATCAGGACAACCGTATTCCCCATGTCCACGAGCCGGTGCAGCGCCGCCATGAGGTGCTCGACGTCGGCCATGTGGAGCCCCGTCGTGGGCTCGTCGAGCACGAAGAGCGTCCGGCCGTGCGAGCGCTTGCCGAGCTCCTCGCAGAGCTTGATCCTCTGGGCCTCGCCTCCCGACAGGGTGTTCGAGGGCTGTCCCAGGGCGAGGTAGCCGAGGTCGAGGTCCCTCATGATCTCGAGGAATCGGTGGATGGCGGGGATCCTGTCGAAGAAGCTCACCGCCTCGGCCACGGTCATCTCGAGGACGTCGGCGATCGACTTCCCCTTGTAGAGAACGTCGAGCGTGTCCGGCGCGAAGCGGCGCCCGCCGCAGGCCTCGCAGCCCACCCAGACGTCGGGGAGGAAGGACATCTCGATCTTCAGGCGTCCGTGGCCCAGGCAGCTCTCGCACCGCCCGCCCTTGACGTTGAAGGAGAATCGTCCCGCCCCGTAGCCGCGCGAGCGCGCCTCGGGGACGAGCGCGAAGAGGCGGCGGATCTCGTCGAAGAAGCCCACGTAGGACGCCGGGATCGATCGCGGCGTCTTTCCGATGGGTGACTGATCCACCTCCGCCACCCGGTCGAGCCCCTCCGCTCCGCGGATGGCGCGGTGGGTCGCCGCAGGCTCCGGATCCTCGTGGAGGATCCGGCGAAGTCCCCGGTACAGGACATCCCGGACCAGTGTGCTCTTGCCCGAGCCGGAGACTCCCGTGACCGCCGTCAGCGTCCCGAGAGGGATCCGGACGTCGAGATTGCGCAGGTTGTTCGCGCGCGCCCCCTGGATCACGAGGAACCTGCCGCTCCCGCTCCGCCGCTTCCGCCGGCGCGGAGCGGCCTCCCGCAGGCAGCGCGCCGTCACCGACGCGGTGGATCGAAGGAGATCCTCCGGAGCACCGGCCGCGACGAGGCGGCCTCCCTCCCGGCCGGCCCCCGGCCCGAGATCCACGACGAAGTCTGCGGAGCGGATTGTCTCCTCGTCGTGCTCGACGATCACGACCGTGTTGCCGCGCTCGCGCAAGCGTCGGAGAGAGGACAGGAGCCTCGCGTTGTCTCGCGCGTGGAGGCCGATCGTCGGCTCGTCGAGGACGTAGCAGACGCCGGCAAGGCTGGAGCCGAGCTGGGAGGCCAGGCGAATCCTCTGAGCCTCGCCGCCCGAAAGCGTGGTCACGTCCCTGTCGAGCGTCAGGTAGCCGAGACCGACCTCACCAAGAAAGGCGAGGCGTGGGAGGATCTCCCTGAGGATCTCGGGGGCGACACTCGCCCCCACGCCGTCGAAGCGCATCTCCTCGAGCCTCTTGCGCGCGGAGGCTGCCGGCAATGCGCAGATCCCGGGCAGCGTGTGCCCGCCCACCTGGACGGCGGCCGATTCCTCCCGGAGCCGGCTGCCGCGGCAATCGGGGCAGGTCACCCGGATCGCCTCCGCTTCATCCTCCCCGGCTCCGTTCATCTCGGCCTCGAGCTCCTCGGCGACCGAGAGGGCTGCCATCTCTCTCCCCGCATCGCTCCGCCGCGCGGCGCGCCTCCTTGATTCCTTCACGGGGATCGTGCCGTAGCCGGTGCAACGCGGGCACCAGCCGCGCCGTGAATTGAAGGAGAACGAGCCGGGATCCAGCTCTGCGAAGGACCGGCGGCAGGTCGGGCAGACGCGGGCCGTGGAGTAGAGCCGTTCCGCCCCCCGGGCCGGGACGACGACGCAGCTCCCCTTCCCCGCGGCGAGAGCCCTGTCGACGGTGGCCGCCAGCTCCTTGCGCGCCCGGCGGGAGACCTCGCACGCCGCGATCAGCACCTCGATGGTGTGCTCCCGGAACCGATCGAGGGCCGGGGGGCGGCGAAGATCGATCATCCGCCCGTCCACGCACGCCGAGTGGTACCCCGCTGAAGCCAGCGAGGCCAGGAGCTTGCGGTGGATCCCTTTCCTCGCCGCGAGGACCGGCGCGAGGATCCGGACACGGCTGCCGCTTTCACGATCGAGGATCGCGGAGACGATCTGCCCGGCCGTCTGCGAGACGATGGCCGCTCCGCAGCCCGGGCAGTGCTGGAGGCCGAGCCGCGCGAAGAGGAGCCTGAGGTAGTGGCTCACCTCCGTGACGGTGGCCACCGTGGACTTGCGGCCGCCCCGCGAGACGCGCTGCTCGATGGCGATGGTGGGAGGCAGGCCGCGGACGAAGTCGACGTCCGGGCGGGCGAGCTGCCGGATGTACTGGCGGGCGTAGGCGGAGAGTGAATCGATGTAGCGCCTCTGCCCCTCGGCAAAGAGGATGTCGAAGGCGAGCGTCGACTTGCCCGAGCCCGAAACGCCCGTGACCACGATCATCGCGTCGCGGGGGATGCGCACGTCGAGCCCGCGCAGGTTGTGCTCGCGCGCGCCGTGCACGTCGATCGTGCTCGCGCCGGGAAGCTCGACGGGCAGGGCCGGGAGTGAGGCGGGCGCCGGGCTTCGCCGCCCGGCCGCGCCCGTGCCTCCCGGGCGGCCTGCCTCCCGGCCCGCGAACATTTCCCTGAGGAAGAGCCCGGTGTGCGACCCCTCCGCGATGGCGACCTCCTCGGGTCTCCCGCAGGCGACCACCCTTCCCCCTTCAGCGCCCCCCTCGGGGCCCAGGTCGACGATCCAGTCGGCCACCTTGATGACGTCGAGGTTGTGCTCGATGACCACCACGGTGTTACCGCAGCTCACGAGGCGCTGGAGAGCATCCACGAGCTTGCGGACGTCGTCGAAGTGAAGGCCCGTCGTGGGCTCGTCGAAGAGGAAGAGAACTCCCCCGGACTCGCCCCGCCCCAGGTGGCGGGCCAGGCGGAGGCGCTGCGACTCGCCTCCCGAAAGCGTGCTGACGGGCTGGCCCAGCCTGAGGTAACCCAGCCCCACTTCCACCGCCGGCGCGAGAGATCGCCCCACCTCGCTGCGAGGCCCGAAGATCTCTCGTGCCTCCTCGAGAGTGAGATCCAGCACCTCGGCGATGCTGCGCCCGTGCAGCCGTAACTGGAGAATCTCCTCCCGGTACCGGCGTCCCCCGCAGTCCGGGCAAGTCACGAAGACGTCGGAGAGGAACTGCATCTCGATCCGCTGGAATCCGTCGCCGCTGCATGAGACGCAGCGCCCCGAGCCGGAGTTGAACGAGAATTCCGAGGCCGACAGCCCCAGCTCGCGCGCCTCCGGCGTGGCGGCGAAGGCGCGCCGGATGGGATCGAATGCTTTGAGGTACGTGGCCGGATTGCTCCTCGGGGTCCTGCCGATGGAGGTCTGGTCCACGAGGAGGCACTCCTCCAGGCGGCCGCGGACGCGGATCTCCTCGAAGCGGCGTGAGAGCGGAAGCGACTCGGGCTCGTCCTCGGCGCCGCCCGGGCCCTCCGGCGCGCGCATCGAAGCGGGATCGACGTCTTCGCCTCGGAGCCTCCAACCCCCTCCGGCACGCCGGCCGCGGCTCCCGCGCCGGCCGAGCGGCCCCGCTGCCTTCAAGGCCTCGTGCAGGATCTCCTGGATGAGCGTGCTCTTGCCCGAGCCGCTCACCCCCGTGACGCACGTGAGGAGCCCGAGCGGGAACTCCACGTCGACCCCGCGCAGGTTGTGGCAGCGCGCCCCTGAGATCTCGATCCGGGATGCCGGATCCGCCCTGCGCCTCTGCGACGGAACTGGGATCGATCGATCGCCGGAGAGGTAGCTGCCGGTCAGGGATCCCTCGCTGCGCAGGAGCCCCGCCCAGTCTCCCTGGTAGACGATCCGCCCGCCGAGCGCGCCGGGCCCCGGTCCGAGGTCGATCAGCTGGTCGGCCTCGCGCATGACCTCGGGCTCGTGCTCCACGACAACCACGGTGTTGCCCAGCTCGCGGAGCCCCTTGAGGATGCGTACGAGACGCCTGTTGTCGCGCGGGTGCAGGCCGATGCTGGGCTCGTCGAGCACGTACAGCATGTTGACGAGCGTGGAGCCCAGCGCCGTGGTGAGGTTCACGCGCTGGACCTCGCCGCCCGAAAGAGTCCTCGACTGCCTGTCGAGCGTGAGGTAGCCCAGCCCGACCTCCACGAGGTACCGGAGCCTGGAGCGGATCTCGGGAAGCAGCAACCCTGCTGCCTGCACCTCGGCAGGGGTCAACCCGGGCTCGTCGAAAAAGCGCGCCGCGTCCTCAACGGGAAGGGCGTAGATGCGAGCCATGTCCAGGCCGTTGATGCGATAGAGGAGGGCCTCCTGCTTGAGCCGTGTTCCCCGGCACGAGGGGCAGACGACGTAGGCCCGGTAGCGGGAGAGCAGGACCCGGATGTGCATCCTGTAGGTCCTGCTCTCGAGCCAGCGGAAGAAGCCCAGGATCCCGTAGAAGTCGCCGTCGCCTTCGACGATCAGCCTCCGGTGCTTCTCCTCGAGCGTCCTGAAGGGAAGGTGGGTCGGGATCCCGTGCTTGCGACAGGCGGCGAGCAGCTCACGCTGCGCGTCGCGGTAGGCCCCGGTCTGCCACGGCTTGACGGCGCCGCCGGCCACCGACTTCGACTGATCCGGGATGACCTTGGAGAGGTCGGTGCGGATGATCCTCCCGAACCCCTTGCAAGCCTCGCAGGCTCCCAGCGGCGTGTTGAAGGAGAAGAGGCCGGGGCTCGCCTCGCGGTATTCGATGTCGCAAGCGGCGCAGTGCAGGGTCCCGCTCACCTCGATGCTCTGGCCTCCCTCCAGCCGAACGCGTGCCCGACCCCCGCCGTACCGGAAGGCCTGCTCGATCGACTCCGCCACCCTCCTGGACGATTCCGGCGAGAGCTCGAGGCGATCGACGAGGACCTCGATGCGCGCTCCCTCGGGGGCGGCCGTCAACTCCTCGGTGCGCACGGAGCCCGAGAGGGTCAGGATCCGGTGGAACCCCTGCCGTGCCAGATCCTCACGAGTGCTCCGCCATGAGGCTCCCTGCGACAGGGGGAGATCGAAGGTGATCTCAGCGCGCGCGCGGGGCGCCTCTTCCAGAAGACGGTCCCTGATCGCGGCGGGCGACTCGCGCTCGACGCGCCGCCCGCAATTCCGGCAATGGAGTCTCCCCACGCGCGCGAAGAGCAGCTTCATGTAGTCGTTGATCTCGGTCATGGTCCCGACCGTCGAGCGCGACGTCCGGATCGGGTCGGTCTGGTCGATGGCGATCGCAGGAGGGATGCCCTCGATCCGATCCACGCGGGGCCGGTCCATCCTGTCGAGGAACTGGCGGGCGTAGGCCGAGAGCGACTCCACGTAGCGCCGCTGCCCCTCCGCATAGAGCGTGTCGAAGGCGAGCGAGGACTTCCCCGATCCGCTCACGCCCGTCACGGCCACGAGCGATCCGGCGGGAATCTCCAGATCGATGCCTCGGAGGTTGTGCTGGCGGGCCCCGGTCACCCGTATCGAGGTCGCGGAGCGCGGGGGACTGACCGGGGAGCCGGCAGGCTCTTGGGATTTCGACATAAGACCCTTCGGTTCGGACGGTTGAGAGAGAGCTCCCCCGGCGAGAGGGGCTTCTACACGGGATTGGCTGACTCTGCTATTCTGCGGCGCTCCCCATACGGGGGGTCACTTGCGAGCGATCGCCCTCATGAGGATTCAAGCCCTAAGTCGTTTAGATTGAGTACTTACCGAGACGCCCCGAGAACCCCCGGCGGACCTCCCACCATGAGCGCCCAGACCCGGCAGATCCTCCAGCTCCTCAGGAAGGGGCCACCCGAGCACCAGGCTGCGGCCGCAATTGTTCTCGGGGAGCTGCGGGTTCGCAATGCCGAGGTGGTCAAGTCCCTCGGAGCGGCCCTCGGAGCGGGCCCCAGACCGGTCCGCATCGCCTGTATCGAAGCCATCGGGAAGATCGCCCTGCCGGTCGGCATCCCCTTCCTCATGCCCCTCCTGGAAATCGAGGACGGAGATACCCGGGGGATGGCGCTCGAGGCCCTGAGCGCGCTCGGGCCGAAGGCCGTCCCGCTCATCTCGAAGAAGCTGACCGACTCGCCCCCTCCCGTCCGGAGGGCCCTGATCACGGTGCTCGCGAAGATCGGGGACCGCCGCTCGATGGAGGCCCTGCTCGCGCTCGTGCAGGCAGGCCATCCGGAGGCCGCGCGCGAGTCGGCGCACGCCCTCGCGGAGCGGGCCACGGGGATGGGCCGTCCGGAGAGACAGGCGATCCGGGCGCGCGTCGAGCGCATCCTCCGGGGGCCTGCGCGCAAGGCGCATCCCACCACTCTCTCGGCCGGACTCGGCCTCCTCGGCGCCTTCGGGGACACGACCAGCGCACCCCTCATCCTCCGCCTGGCGGGCCCCGGCTATCCGGAGGCCGTGCGTCGCGAGGCGCTCCTCGCCATAGGCGCCGCGATGAAGGGGTCCACGCCCTCCACGAAGGCCCTGGCGGGAGTCTTCAACCTCCTCACCGACAAGGTCTCCCCGACGCTCACGAGCACGGCGCTCGAGGTCCTCTACAGGATGGAGCTGCCCAAGAGCGCGGCCTCCCAGCTCATGCGGCTCCTCGACGCGCGCGACCCCGGAGTCCGGCGCTTCGCCGCCCGCAAGCTGGGAAACATCGGAGGCCTCCGCACGGCCCGGCGGCTCGTCAGCCTCCTGTCGGATTCCGACCCTTCGCTGCGGGACGCCGTGGCCGATTCGCTCTCGAGGCTTCCCGAATCGGTCGGCCTGCTCATGGCCGAGCTCGACCGCCAGACGGACGTGCACCGGGCCTGGGCCGTGGCGCACATCCTCAAGAACCATGCACCGAAGATCCCCCGGCCGACGCTCAACGAGCACATCAAGAGGACCATCGACCTCCTCCTGAAGGGCGAGAGGATCGCGGAGCCATGGATGCACGTGGCACGGCACGCCGGGCCGAAGCTCCTCCACGGGGCGCTCATGAGCCGTGCGGCCCGCCTGAAGAAAGCCCGGCGCTACGAGGACATGGACGCTCTCCTGCGGCCGCTCCTGAGAACGGAGCACTTCGACGCGAATGCCAGGTTCGAGCTCGCGCTCGCCAGCCTGCGGGCGACGGCGAACGTCGAGGGAGTTTCCCCGCGATCTCCCGATTCTCCGCTCGACCTCTTCAAGCACCTCGCACGGGACGTGACCTTCCCCTTCCTGCAACGTATCCGCAAGGAAAGGGCGCATCTCGACTCCGAAGATCTCTACTGGCTCGGCTTTCACCTCGCCGAGGGGACCGGCGAGGAGAAGGCCATCGGGGCCGAGCTGCTCCGGATGGTCGCCGAGAAGGAAGGAAAGTCGAAGCTGGGAAGAAACGCCAGGAACAAGCTCAGGCTCGAAGGTCTCACGGCCTGAGCTCCGCGCCGCGCCGGACCCTCCGGGTCGCCGCACGCACCGCGAGTTTTTCGGCGATCAGTTATCCACAGAAACCTTCGTGACATTACGTATGCGACGCGGAGAATTTCATGGATCACTTCGCCGGCTGATGCGGTAGACTCACGCCCGTCTTTCCAAAATCATCCTACAACACGAGGGGGGAGTTGCCGGCATGGGCCGTGCTGGGGGTTCCGTCAATCCGTTCGCTCAACCTGCGCCGAAACCCAAGATCGTCGATCTGATCAGCTTGATCACGGCGAAACAGAAGGGCACCTACCGCAACCTGTCACGCTCGCTCAAGCGCCTTCACGGCGTGCACGCAAATCTGAACTACTACGGCAACGAGTGGGGATGGGCGCTCACCTACCGGCACGGGGACGCCACGCTCTGCACGTTGCATTTTTTACCCTCGAAGCTCGAGGTCACCGTCACCGTCTCGCGCACGCTCGCAGACTGGAGCGAGGGCCCCAATCATCTGTCACGGGCGACGAAGCGATCCCTCCAGTCGGTGAGGTGGAAGAGTCACGGGACGCTGCTGCGGATGCCCCTTGGATCTCCGCACAGGGCAAGGGATCTCGTGAAGATGGTCCGCTTCAAGGTCCAGTCGCGCCCGGGTCCGGCACGTCGAAGGCCGAGCCCCCCCGAGAGGATCGCCGGCGCACGCGCACGCCCCATCCCCTCGCCCTGAACCAGAGGAACGTCGAGCCGGGCAGGAGGGCGAGCTTCAGCGCCGCTTCAGCGTTCGAACTTGAAGTCGGCGGTGGCCTCTTCGCCTTCGGCGACGGTGATCTCGGCGCGCTTCGCCCCGAAGACCTCGTGCCGGGCTTCCAGCGTGTAAGTCCCCGCGGGCAGGCCGCCGATGGAGTATTCCCCCGCGGGACCGCTCACGGCGAAGAAGGGGTGCTCGACGACGCCGACCCACGCGACCATCCAGTTGTGGAGGTCGCACTTCACGCGGACCATCACTTCGGAAGTCGAGAAGAACTTGCGGACGCGCTGCCCCTGGGTGGCCATCCCGACGTTGAAGGGCTTGTTCGCGGCCGGCACGGAGTGGACGTTGTGCATGGTCGCATCGCTGTTCACGATCTCGAGGATCTGGTTGGCCTGGATGCCCAGGACGCGGGGCGAGTAGGTGCAGCCATTCTGATCGAGCATCGCCGGAGTGCCGGGAGGGGCGAAGACGAGATCCCCGAGGCCGGCCACGACATGGATGAATACGTTCTGAAGCCCGCCGTCCGGCCCCACCACGACGTCCTCCCTGACCTTGCCCCGGCCCTTCGTGGCGCACACGGCGTCGGCGCTCATGTTGATCTCCTGGCGCTCGGGAGGCTGCCCCGTGAAGGTCACGCGGCCCGAAACCACGGCGGAGCCGATCCTCTCTCCCGCCGGGATGGCGCCGGGCGGAGGCGGGGGCGGCCCGAGCTCACTGCACGCCAGGGCGGCCAGGAGGAGAGCCGCCGCCAGGGACCGCCTCGGGGTTGCGGGGGACGCTGGCTGGAGAGGGCTGGCCACCGGTAAGCCGCCTCGAATCGCGGGATTCGCCTAGCCGAAGACCGGGAAGTGGAAGGCGGCGCCCATGAAGAAGAGCATGGGCAGCGAGAGCCACGCATTCATCCGGGAGGCCAGGAAGGCCCGGCGAGCCAGCTTGGCCGCCTCGGGGGGCATCGGGGTTCCCTTCTGGCCGGACTCCGTGGTCCAGGCGATGATCCTCTTCTGAGCGGGCCAGATGATACCCCAGACGTTCAGGAGCATGATCGTTCCCAGGCCGCCGCCGATTCCGATCGACATCGTCCTGTTCGAGGGCAGCCCGTCGGACGCCAGGTTCACCAGCAGGAAGGCGGTGACTGTGACCAGGACGGCCGTGATGATGCCGACCACGATCCCCTTGTTGAGGGCGCCGGAGAGGGGCTGCAGGACGCCGAAGAGGATGGCCCAGGCCACGACCCAGAGAACCAGCCACACCCCCAGCGCCATGTGGGATCCCCGCTGGGCTGAAGCCTGATCCAGCACCGTGTTCCAGCTGAAATAGATGAAGCCGCTGAGCCAGGTTGCGACCGAGCCCCAGCGAAACCAGAAGAGCGCGCGAGGCATCAGCTCGGGCACGACCTTCGTCTTCGTGGCTCCGTCGAGGGACTTCATGAAGTTCACGTTGACGAGGTTGAAGAAATAGAGAATTCCGATCCAGGTGATCCCCGCGACGATGTGGATCCACCTGAGCAGCATCTGGATGTCACTGGTCCAGTCTATGAACATCCTCTATCTCCTCCTGGGGAAGGCTCGGGAATGGGAAACAGCAGTCTCCCTGCGCCTCCGGCACCCTACGGAAGCAGGCGGGTGTTGTCAACAGCGCGGGGAGCCCCGTCACGATCCGGCCCGGGACGCCCGCTGGCGCGCCGGCTCCGGCGATCAGTATCCCGCCGGGCCTGTCGCGACCGGGAGGCGCTCGAGCGTCAGGGAAGCATCCACGCGCAGCTCGTCGGCACGCACGAACCCGCGCGGCGCCTCGATGCCAGGGGCCGGAGAGACGATGGCCTCGACCTCGATCCAGATGCTGCCGTCCATGCTCCGCGTCCTGGCCACGAAGGTGAGCTCCGTTCCTCCCTCCACGCTGACGGAGTCGGCGACGATCGGGCTCGAGACTCCGCCGGGCTGTCCCGCGAGCCCGATCTTCTCCCGCGTGCTCTCCGAGACAATCTCGCGGGCGTCACGCAGCCGGATCGGGTGGGCGCTCGGCGCCACAACGAGCCGTGAGTGAGTGCGATCTTCGAGGAAAGGGCAGGGGATGTCGGAGAGCCGGGCATCCATGCGCAGGATGACCTTGTCTCCCAGGGGGAGAACCTCCGAGATGGGGACGCGATCCTGGCCGCAGGTGGTGAGCAGCCCGCGCAGCTCCCCCTCCCAGCCGACTCCCTCGCGCTTCGGAACCAGTGTCAGGACGCTGGGACTGCTCTCCGAGATGCTCCCCACGAGCCCCTCCTCTCCCTCGGGCGCCGGGAGGATGAAGAGCTGCTGCATCTCGCCGGTGACGGGATGCGCGAACCTGTAGGTCCCCGTGATCGGCCGGTCGGTTCCGAAGACCTTGAAGTCGACGGGAGAGAGGCGCGGCCTTGCGGGCGGCTCGGCGCGCGGAGGATCCTGCGCCAGGGCAGGGGGCCAACCTGCCGCCGCGATGAGGAGCAGGGCTGAGATCAGGGTCGAGGTCCTTCGACCGGGCCCCTCTTGCAACGGCTTCGACGTCATGGCTGGCCGCATTCTAGTCCAGGCCCGGAGGGTGCGCTCCGCGAGCAGCGGGATTCCGTTCCTGTTCAAACCCTTTCACAACGTCGCCGCATGAGCAGAATCCCGCTCCACTCGCTTGATTCGTTCAGCCGTTCGGGGTATAGGTACGCGACTCTCTCAGGCTGTCCCTGCCCCCAGACCTGGCCCAATACCGCCCCGGGTGGTGATCGGTCCCCCCGGAAGGTGGAGTCCGCGGGTGCGCTTCGTGGCTCGGACGGGCTCCTTGCAGGCGTCGACCGATCTGGGGAAAAAAACGAAAATGCGTATCGGGCCCTCCACTGTCAACATGAGCCGCCGGCCTTCGGCATTCCTGGCCGCAGTTGCTCTGACCTTGCTTTCGATTCCTTCCGTCCCCGCTGCGACGGCCACCAACGGCTACTACGTCGTCACGGTGAGCGACGCGCCAGGAGGACCGGGTGTGGGCGTGTACACCGCCCAGACCGACGCGCTGCACCCGGTGACCGCCGCGCTCGGGCAGCAGAACGTCCTCTTCGGCGGCGGCTCTCCCTCCAGCTCATGGTCCGCGATCCACTCGTACACGTCCAGCACGACCTACAGCCAGCGAGGCGGCCAAATTCTCCAAGTCGGAGCGCCCGTGCCGCTCTTCCTCGAGGGGTTCGTCGTGCCCGGGGAGGCCGCGGTGCCCGTGGGCTCGGATGGCTTCATGACCCACTACCGCCTCTCGTCCACGGGCGGGGGCGCCAACGACGATCTCGACGTCTTCCAGACCGTGCGCGCCGAAGGGTCGGTCTTCAACGACTCCGCCGTGGAGGTCTCGACGCAGGTCTTCAACCTCGGCGCCTCGGCGGTGCAGATCGGAATCCGCTACTTCCTCGATTTCCAGATCGGCGGCGGGGACGACGGCCCCGAGTTCCAGCTGCGCGACCCCGACGGCCCCGTGGAGGTCCTCGAGGCCGACTACTTCTTCCCGGCGGCGAGTACCTTCGAGGTCCTCGACAACAACGATCCCTCCGACTTCGTCTGCAGCCTCGGTCCGACGAACACGCCCTTCCCGCTCTTCGGTGTGGGCGGCAGCGTGCGAGGGCCCGCGAGCCTGCAGCCCACGGCGCCGACGTCGCTCCAGTTCGTCTCCTGGCCGCACGTCTCGGGACTTCCCGCCAAGCTCACGAACTTCGCGGCGCAGGATGCCTTCTTCTACACCATCGGGCCGCTCGACGCGGCCTCCTGCGTGATCTCGTACGATGACAGCGCCGCCAATTACTTCTGGGGCGAGACCCAGGGGGATTCCCTCACGATCGGTCCCGGCCAGAGCGCGAAGGTCACTGCCTATCTCTTCGCCTTCCTGCCCGGGCAGCAGCCCACCTTCCCCGTCTCCGTCGAGAACTGCGAGGATGGCTTCGACAACGACGGCGACGGCCTCGTGGACGAGGACGACCCCGATTGCGCTCCGCTCGTCGTCGACCTGGCCTCCTTCGAGGCCGAGTCCACGCGCAGGGGGATCCTCCTGTCGTGGAAGACGGCGAGCGAGATCGACAACGCGGGCTTCCAGCTCCTGCGAGGCATCTCGCCCGCGGGCCCGTGGCTGCCCCTCAACCCCTTCCTCATCCCGGGCAAGGGCAGCAGCATCAGCGGCGCCTCCTACGAGTTCCTGGATCGGGACACCCGGCGGAAGGCGGTCTTCTACTACAAGCTCGTGGACTTCGACCTGTCGGGGCTGCCCACGGAACATGGTCCCGTCGCTGCGAGGTGGGGCAAGACCGCGAACGTCCGCCAGGGCCGTATCCGCTGAAATCTCTCCGAGTCAACCCTGTCGGGCGGAGGAGTACTCCGTGGCGTCGGGCGACCCTCCGTCCCGCGCGCCGAGTTGCCCGGACGGATTATCCTGACGCCCGATGAAACTCGGCATCTACGGCTTCCCGCTGACCGGGAAGACCACCCTCTTCAATCTGCTGACGGGCGCCCACGAGGCGACCGGGGCGGCCCAGCGCAGTGACGCCAACGTGGGCGTGGCCCGCGTGCCGGATCCCCGCCTCGACGAGCTGAGCGCCCTCTTCAACCCGAAGAAGAAGACCCGGGCCACCTTCGAGTGTGTCGACATCGCGGGCCTGCACCGCGGCAAGGCTGCCTCTTCGATGAACCTCGCCGTCCTCAAGCCCGTCGACGCGCTCGCCCACGTGATCCGCGCCTTCGAGGACGCCTCCATCCCGCACGAGGATGGGAAGATCGATCCCCGCCTCGACTTCGAGAACATGGAGCTGGAGCTCGTCTTCGCCGACGCTGAATCGGCGCGCCGGCGCGTCGAGCGGCTCCGCCAGGACATCGCCAAGGCGGGGCGGCCGGATGACAAGAAGGAGCTCCCGCTTCAAGAGAAGGTCCTTGCCTGGCTGGAGGAGGGGCACCCGGTCCGCGAGATGGTGCTCTCGGCCGACGAGGAGAAGGTCCTGCGAGGATTCGCCTACTACTCCGCAAAGCCTCTCCTGGCCATCGTCAACGTGGGCGAGGATGCCGTTGGGGATCTCACCGCCGCGCTGCGCTCGGCCGGCTTCGACAGCGGGATCCGGCGCGGCGTCCTGGCGGTGGCGGCCTCGGCGAAGATCGAGGCCGAGATGGCGACCCTCTCGGAGGAGGACGCCGCTGCATTCAGGAAGGATCTGGGCCTCGCCGAGTCGGCCCTTGCCCGGATGCTCCGCGGGGCCTACGACCTCCTGGGGCTCGTCTCGTTCTACACGGTCGGAGAGAAAGAGTGCCGGGCCTGGCCCGTCCGCCGCGAGAGCAGCGCGGTGGAGGCGGCCGCCACGATTCACACCGACTTCGCCCGCGGCTTCATCCGGGCCGAGGTGACCCCCTACGACAGGCTCCTCGAGGCGCGCACCTTCGCCGTGGCGCGCGATCACGGCTGGCTGCGTCTCGAAGGCAAGGAGTATGTCGTCAAGGACGGCGACATCGTCCACTTCCGCTTCGCCGTCTGAGCACGCTCCCCTCGATCGCAGCGCCGGACGGAGGGCAATCGCCCTGCGCTCCGGCTACGGCCGGAGGTGATCGGGGCTCCATTCAAGATCATCGCCGGCCTCCGAACGTACGCTTCGGGCGACCCTCCATCCCGCGCCACCGAAGGCCGACGTCAGGCGGCGAGGATCAGCGTGGCGAGGAGGACGCCGGCCGACAGGAGGGCGACGCCCCCCAGCAAGGCCCACCCGGAGGCCGCCGGCACTCCACTCGGGCGGGGCAGCAGGATGAGAAGGAAGCCGCCGCCAACCCCCCAGACAGGGACCAGGAGCGCTCCCCTTTCAGGATCGCCCAGGAGGGTCGCTGAGGCGAGCAACGCGAGCGCCAGGAGGAAGGCCGAAGAGAGGACGGCGCCCGCCGGGTAGGCGCTCCGGTTCATGCCGATGGCCGCGCCGAGGATGATGGAAACCCCCACGGTGACGGCACCGGCCTGGAGCGTCCACCAGGCGGAGATCGAGGCGCCCTTCGTGACGACGAAGGCCGCGGACAGGATCCCTGCGGCGACGATCCCCGGGGGTGCGATCTCGAGGAGATTCCTGGGAGGCGGCGGCTCAGCCACGCGAGATCGCAGCCTCCAGCGCCGCGATCAGGCGGACCTCCTCCTCCACGTCCACCGTCCTCGGGTCGATGAGGAGCCGACCCTCCTGGACACGCGCGACGACCGGATGGCGACCGGTCCTGAGCGCGCGCTCGTACTCGGCGGCGCTCCCGCCGGCTGGACGCAGCGCCACGAGAGCTGTGGGGATCCCCTGGCCGGGCGCCGATCCGCCTCCCACCATCGAGGCGCCTTCGATCACCTCGATCTCGACGCCGTCCCTCGCCGCTTCCGAAAGACCCCGGGCAATCCTCTCCGCGCGGGCCTGCATCTCCGATGCCGGCGCCGAGAGCATCCTGAGCGTCGGGATCTCCGAGAGGGGATCGCCGCTCACGAAGATCTCGAGGGTCGCCTCGAGGGCGGCCACGCAGCTCTTGTCGGGCCGGACGGCACGGTAGATGGGGTTCTTCTTCATCCGCGCCACGAGGTCCTCGCGCCCGACGAGGATCCCGGCCTGGGGCCCTCCGAGAAGCTTGTCGCCGGAGAAGCAGACGACGTCCGCTCCCTCCGCGAGCAGCCGGGAGACCGGAGGCTCGTCTCGCAGACCCCAGGGCGACAGATCGAGCAGGTTCCCGCTTCCCTGATCGACGAGAAGCGGAAGTCCCGCCCTCGCCGCCAGTGACGCGAGGTCCGCGAGAGGCGCCTCCTCCGCGAAGCCGAGGATGCGGAAGTTGCTGGTATGAACCTTCAACATGAGTCCCGTGCGATCGGAGAGGCCCTTCTCGAAGTCAGCCAGGCGCGTCCGGTTCGTTGTGCCGACCTCCCGCATGAGGGCCCCGCTCTTCGCCATCACGTCGGGGATCCTGAACGAGCCTCCGATCTCGACCAGCTCACCGCGCGAGATCAGCACCTCCCGGCCCTCGGCCAGGGTGTTGAGAGAGAGGAGGACGGCGCCGGCGTTGTTGTTCACGGCGATGCCGGCACGCCCCGGGAAGAGCTTCCCGAGGAGGGACTCCACGTACGCGAGGCGCGAGCCTCTCTCCCCCTCTTTCAGGTCGTACTCGAGATCGCAATACTCCGCCGCCGCCGCGGCGGCACGCTCTACCGCGACCTTCGCCCACCGCGATCGTCCCAGGTTCGTGTGAACGATCACGCCGGTCGCGTTGATGACGGGCGTCACGCGGCCGCCGAAACGTCTCGCGACGGCCGCCTCGAGCCGTTCCCCGAGGCTGGAGGCGAAGGCCTCGACGTCCGCCAGTCGAGCCTCACCCGAAGCCACGGAGCTGCGGAGCTCCGTGACCGCCTCGCGGACCAGCTCCGTGACGAAGGCCCGCGAGAAGCGCCGGGCCATCGCGGCCACCTCCGGCCGCTCCAGCAGGGCGCTCACGGGAGGGATCTTCCTGAGAGATGATGCGGGGGCTTTGTGCATCGCCGGGCGGCGTCGTCCTTCCCCGAGGAGGCGCGGTTTGTACTGTGTTTCCGACGCCCGCTATATTATACGAGCCGTGCGGCTTCCAGCGGCTCTCGACGGACTTTTCCACGGAGACGCCACCCGACGATGGCCCAGGTCGCCCCTACCCCGCTGGAGGAGGACCTCAACCGGCTCGAGGTGATGATCCGCCAGCTCAAGCAGCAGTACGACATCTTCTTCGCAGGCGCCGCTCCGCGCCAGCCCTTCGAGACCCGCAAGGAGGTCGAGGGACTCGTCGACCGGCTGGGCCGCACGTCGATGCAGCGGTTCTCGGACCGGTACCGGTACAACACCCTCGCGGGCAAGTACCAGACCTACCGCGAGCTGTGGATGAAGCTCCTGAGGATGCGGGAGGAGGGCTACCGGCCCGGCGTGGGTCGCTCCTCGGCCGCGTCCCAGGCCGGGCAGCAGGCTCCCGAGGAGGCGTCGAAGTCCGGAGCCGGCGACGGCCGGGTCATCTACAAGTCCAGGTTCGGGGATCCCACGTCAGAGAATGACACCTTCAAGACCTTCTACGACAACTACGTGGAGGCGCGCCGGACTCAGGGTGCCGGCTCGGACGTTTCGTACTCCACCTTCCTCAGGCTGATCGCCCAGAAGACGGCCACGATCAAGGAGAAGTCAGGGTGCGACCAGGTCTCCTACTCCATCGTCCTCAAGGAGGGGGCCGTGGCGCTCAGGGCCTCTCCCATCAAGAAGAAGAAATAATGACCGCCAGGCTCGCAGGCTCCCGTCTCGCTGCCCTTCTCATCCTCGCCGTCATTCCCGGCTGCTCCTCCGGCAGGGAGGTGCGCCCGGTCACCGACGGCTCCGAGGCTGTCGTGGTCAGCGCCGATTCGCTCTTCGACGAGAACGCTGCACGCGATCCGGTCGTCACTTACCGGTTGAGGCTCGCCACGGAGCCCGACAACCCGGCACTGCACAACAACCTCGCGAACCTCTACGTCCTGAGGAACTGGATGGAGGAGGCCGTGGCGGAGTACAAGAAGACCCTCAAGCTCGACCCGGCCTCCTACATCGCCTGGAACAACCTGGGCACCGCCTACATGAAGCTGGGCCGCCCCGGCGACGCCATGAGCGCCTTCCGCAAGTCCACCGACGCCAACCCCCGCTATGCCCTGGCCTGGTACAACATGGGCGTGATCCACGACGACGAGGGGGATTACGACGAGGCGATCGAGATGTACCTCAAGGCGGTCTCCCTCCAGCCGAATCTCCTGAACGCGGAGGTCAACCCCCAGGTCGTCAACAACCGGCATCTCATGGTGGTCCGCCTGCGCCGCTACCTCGAGGAGGAGGGCAACATGGCCCTGCCGCTCGAGGCCATGCCCGAGTAGCTGTTGGCCCCGTCACGGAGCCTGCCCGCGTGAGGACTCGGGCCGCCTGCGCCGCCGTCCTGTTCCTCGCGGCCCTCCCGGTGGCTGCGTCCGGAGAGGAACTCGCCCATCCCCAGGCGGCCGGGCCGAGCATCTGGTCCTCCGTGGTCCGCCGGAAGATGGTGCAGGACGCGCTCAAGATCGCGCCTCCCGCCCTGGCCCGGATCCTCGAGCGCCACGCCGCCGAGCTCATCGAGGGTCTGGCCCTCGGAGAGAGCTTCGAAGGGCAGCCTCACCACCGCCAGGATGGCGATACGCCTGGCGCGGGGGCGGCGGCTGCGCTCGCGGCCGTCGAGCGCCGGGCGGTGGAGGCGATGGGCGCCCACCGGCCCATGAGGGAGATTGCCTACTACCTCGGGCTCCTCGCCCACTTCGCCGCCGACCTGAGCGACCCGACGCTCACCTCGCCCGAGGGCACCGCCGCGCTCTTCACGAGAGACTACGCCTCCTACGCCGAGCAGAACCTCGACAGATTCCCCGTGGTCTTCTACGGCTACCCGGTTCTCAAGGCGGCGGAGGCCGTTCTCGCCGTTCCCGCGCCCTTCGAGAGCCTCGAGGCGGAGGGGCAGGCGGCGGCGGGGGAGGCCAGGCGCTACTACGCGCACCTCGCGAGAGCCTACGGGCTGTCGGGAGGCTCCAGCACCTCCTTCGACGTGCGCTCGATACCCTTCGGGGTTGCATCCCTCTGCTACTCTCGGGGCGTCACGAACATCGCCCGCGCGTGGCTGCACGTCTGGCGCTCTGCCCGCGGAGATCTGACCGGCACGCCCCACCTCCGGTGGGAGGATCCGGACGGCACGCAGGCGGCGAAGCAAGGAGAGGCGAACGCACCCGCAAGCCCTCATGGACAAAAAGAAGCCTCGAAGGATTGAACGCGCGCTGATCAGCGTCTACGACAAGCGGGGTCTGGCCGAGCTGGGGCGGGCGCTGCACAGGCAGGGCATCGAGATTCTCTCGACGGGCGGCACCGCGGCGGCTCTGAGCGAGGCGGGAGTCCCTGTGAAGCAGGTCTCGGAGCACACCGGATCCCCCGAGATCCTCGACGGGCGCGTCAAGACTCTCCACCCCGCCATCCATGGCGGCATCCTGGCCCGCAGGGACGAGCCCTCCCACATGTCCGAGCTGAGCCGCCAGGGCCTCGTCCCGATCGACCTCGTCGTGGTAAACCTGTACCCCTTCGAGGAGACGCTGGCCCGCAAGGCCGATGACTCCGCCGCGGTCGTCGAGATGATCGACATCGGCGGACCTTCGATGATTCGATCCGCCGCGAAGAACCATGAGGACGTCGTCGTTCTCACGGATCCCGACGACTACGGCGACGTGATGGACGAGATCGAGAGCCGGGGGGAAGTCAGCGAGCCCACTCGCCGCAGGCTGGCCGCGCGCGCCTTCGCCCACACGGCCTACTACGACTCCCGGATCGCCGACTACTTCAGGAGGCGCTCGGAGGGGGACATGGCTCTCGACGACGGGCCCACTCCTCCCGGCCGCTTCCCTGCGCTGCTCACGCTCGGGCTGCGGCGGAAGCGCGAGCTGCGCTACGGGGAGAACAGCCACCAGGGCGCCGTTCTCTACTCGGACCCGTCGGAGACCCCGCCCGGCGGCTCTCCCCCGTCGGGCCCCGTCACCGCGACGCAGATCCAGGGGAAGGATCTCTCCTTCAACAACGTCCTCGACATGGACTCCGCCTGGGCGGCCGTCGCCGAGTTCGACGAGATCGCCTGTGTCGTCGTGAAGCACAACACGCCCTCGGGCGCTGCCACGGCGCCCACGCTGCTCGAGGCCTACCGGCAGGCGCGCGACTGCGACCCCACGTCGGCCTTCGGAGGCATCGTTGCCACGAACCGTGCCGTGGACCCCGCGACCGCCGCCGAGATCGCCTCGCTCTTCCTGGAAGTGATCATCGCGCCCGGCTTCGACCCGGGCGCCCTCGACCTGCTCCGGGGCAGGAAGAACCTCAGGCTGATGGATGCGGGAGGGCCCCCTCGCCCCGCGACGGGCTGGGACCTCCGGCGGGTCCATGGCGGCCTCCTCGTGCAGGACCGGGATCGCATCACGGAGAGCCCGGCCTCGTTCAAGACGGTGACGCGCAGGCAGCCGGCGGAGGAGGAGATGCGGTCGCTCCTCTTCGCGTGGCGCGTGAGCCGCCACGTGAAGTCCAATGCCATCGTCTACGTCCGGGGGACGCGCACCATCGGGATCGGGGCCGGCCAGATGAGCCGGGTGGACTCCGCCCGGATAGGCGTCATGAAGGCGAGCGAAGGGCTTGTTGGCACCGTGATGGCGTCGGACGCCTTCTTTCCCTTCCGGGACGGGGTGGATGCCGCCGCCTCGAGCGGCGTGGCCGCCGTCATTCAGCCCGGCGGCTCGACCCGCGACGCCGAGGTCATCGCCGCCGCCGACGAGCATGGCATGGCCATGGTCTTCACGGGGCGCCGCCACTTCCGCCACTGACAACGTCCGGATCAGCGCGCGTCGAGGGCCCTCAGCTTCAGCTTGGCGATGTAGGCGTCGAAGGCGGGATCGCGCCGGCGCTTCTCGTAGCGCTGCACGACGTTGATGTGTTGCTGGGTCGCCCGGTCGTCAGGAAGCTGCTCCAGAGCGTCCTGGAAGTGCTCGAGCGCTTCCGTCAGGCGGAACGCCTCCAGATCCTGCACACCCCAGTTGTGGTTCGCATTCGCGATGTAGCGCTTGAGGATGGTCATGTCCTCGCGCTCCTGCTGCAGCCTGTAGAGCTTGTAGAGCGACGAAGCCCAGTCCTGATCCTCGAAGGCGGCCCTGGCCGACTCGAGATCCTTGTTGAAGCGGGCCTCCTCGGCCATTCCCGCCGAGGCCTTCAGCCGCAGCTCTTCCGCGTCGAAGTTGGAGACATCGAGAGCGAGAACCTCCTTGAAGCGGGAATGTGCCTCGGTGTACTGCTTCTGCCCCAGGAGATCTCTCCCCTCTCTCATCAAGGAGGCGATCTGTTTCTGCACGGCGGCAGGATCGGCGGGCTGGGCCGGCTGCTTCTGCTGCGGCGCGACTCCTGCCTCGGCCGATCCGGGGCCGGCGGCGGAGCCCGGCTTTTCGGGTTCCTTGGTGGTCGGCGTGGCCCCAGGCAGCCCGGCCGAGGCTTCGGGTGGCGGCCCGATCTCTTCAGGCGCCTCCGCTCCCGTGCCCATGAGGAACCACCAGCCGGCCGCCGCTCCACCGAGGACGATCACCACGAGCGCTGAGACGACGGCGGTGCGGCCCGACCCGCCCGCAGGCGGTATGGGGACGACGGGCTTCTTCTTGAAGATCCCCGCCGCGCCCGACGACGAGGCGGCTCGCTGCGGTGAGGCGGCTCGAATTCCGGGAGCCGCACGGAAAGCCTCCGAGGACTGGGACTTGCCGGCTCGTTCTCCGGCTCCGGCCTCCGGCGCGGCCTCCGCGCCCGTCCCCGGCTGGCTGGCCGCCATCGGGATGGCCTCGCCGAGGTCGGGCCCCGAGAGCTGCTCGTCGATCTTCGCGATCCTGTCGAGGGCTTCCCGGTTCCCGGGCTGGATGGAGAGAACCTCCTCGAAGACTTTCTTGGCGCCCGCCAGATTCCCGGCATCGACCTGGTCCTGCGCCCGGTACATCGCGTCCTCGACCTTGCTGACGATCTCGGCGATGCGGGCATTGGCCTGGTCGATCAGGTTGCCCGCCTCGACGTTCGATTCGTCGAGGGTGAAGACCCGCGACCAGACATCGATGGCCTCCTGGTACTTCTTCTGGGCGAAGAGCCCGCGCCCCTGCTCCAGCATGCGGGCCACCTTTCCGTCGCTCCCGGCTCCCGGCGAGGGGGCGTGCGAGCTGACCTCCTCGAACTCCATCTCGATGGGCGATTCCTCGCCGGCCGCGTCGCCTGCGCGCCCTCCCCCGTGCTGCCCGAGGTCCATGCTCGCCATCATCTCGTCGGCCTTGCTGCTCCCCGCGAAGGGTGAAGGCGGCGCGGGATGGCCCTCCTTGTCGAAGGCGGAGGGGCTCGCCCCGGGCGCAGCCGTTCCGCGCCCCTTGCTGACGATGCCCTGCGCCTCGGGGTTTCCTGGATCCACCGAGAGGACCTTCCGGGCCTCCTCTACGGCCTCGCCTCCCTTGCCGGCGGCGATCAGCTTGCGCGCCCGCCCGAGATGCTCCCCGATGTAGGGCTGCACCTCGATCGCGTGGGCAATCTCCTCCTGGAGCTGAGTGACGGAGGGCATCCCCGGCGCGAGCTCGGCGAGGAGCTGGCAGCCTTCCATCGCCTCCTTGTGGCGTCCCGAGGTCAGGAGCTCCCTGACGCGCGCGATCCCGAACTCGATCTTCTGCTGCGTCTCCGGGTCGACGCCCCCGGTATCGAGCATCAGCTCCTCCCCGCCGGCCTGGGACGACTCCCAGTTCACGACGAGGAGCTTCGCCATGCGAATCCCCTCGCGGGCCTTCTGGTTCTCGGGATCCAGGCTCAGGATCTCCTGCCAGTGCTCGATGGCCTCGGCGTACTTCCCCTGGTTGTACTCGGATCCCGCCAGCTCCAGGAGACTCTGGATTCGCTTGTCGTCCATCCTCGTCAGTACCCTCTTTCCCGGCAGCGCCCGCTTCCGCGGCAGGGCTTGCCGGGCTCGATGATGCAGGCAGAGCGCTCACCCCATGGAGTGATGGGGCTCACGTGCTCGCGCACGGCGGAGTCGATCGAAGCTATCACGGAGCGCGCCGGCATGACGCCGGGCGCCAGCGCCTCCCCGAGCGCCCGCGCGATCCGATCGCGCGCAGCCCCGGCGGCGGGCTCCTCGCGGCGCGCGGCGCCGGCGGCCTCCTTCCCGTCCGCGGGGAGGCCGACCCAGCCGGGGGGGATGAGCTCCCCGGCACCTGGCGGCCTGCGCCCGTCAGGCAACGTGCCGAGCTTCATTCTCATCGCAGCACGAGGATCCGGCTCCCTGGCCGATGGGGGTCATGGCCGGCGATGCTCCTGGGTGTCGCAGTCGATCCGATCGACAATCCCGACGATGGCGGCATCGAGCGGCGCCCGCTCCTTGCGGAGGGCCTGGCCCGCCGACCGCCCCTCCACCACGACGAGGACCGTCTCCCCGGGCCCGGCCCCCACGCCGTCCGCCGCCATGAACTCGTCGCCGGCGTCGCCGCCGTCAACACCCACGGGGCGCACGAGCATGAGCTTGAAGGAGTGGAAGGCGTCGTGCTTCCTGGTGGCGACGACGTTGCCGATGACCCGTGCGAGGATCACCGCGATGGGCTCCGCCTGCCTGCGCTCTCGTCCACGTAGGCCTCGTCCACGATCCCGACGACGCCCGCATCCACAGGCACCTCGTCGGGCAGGAAGGCATGGGCGGCCTCGCGGCCCCGCACCCAGATGACCGTCTCACCCGCCCCGGCCCCCACCGCGTCGGCGGCGACGATGGTCGACCCCCGCGCGGAGAGATCCGCGCCGAGCGGCTGGATGATCAGGATCTTCCGGCCGGTCAGGCCGGCATCTTTATGACTGGAGACGACGCGGCCCACGACGCGGCCGAGGTTCACGGCGTGCCCCATGGAGCCGCATCGTCGATCGCGACGGTGTCCACGATGCCCACGATGGCGGCATCCACCGGGGAGTCTTTCGTGCGCGTGGTCATGCGCGCCGAAGATCCGCTGACGACGAGGACCACCTCGCGGTTGCCGGCCGAGACCGTGTCCACAGCAACCACGCACCGCCCCTCGTCCTTGCCCGTCTCGTCGACAGGCTGGACGACCAGCAGCTTGCACCCTTCGAGGCGGTCGTCCTTCCGCGTGGCGACGACCGTTCCGACAACCCGGGCCAGAAACATTCGGGACCTGCGCTCGCGAGCCGCCCGTCCGCCGGGCTACCTCGCGGTCTTCCCGATGGGAAGCCTGTCCTCGAGGCTGGCGTGAGGCCTCGGGATCACGTGGACGGAGACGAGCTCTCCGACCTTGCGAGCCGCGGCCGCGCCGGCGTCCGTCGCGGCCTTGCACGCCGCGACGTCGCCCCGGACCAGGACCGTTACGAGGCCCGACCCGATCTTCTCGTAGCCGACCAGGGTGACCTTCGCCGCCTTCACCATCGCGTCCGCGGCCTCGATCATCGCCACGAGGCCGCGGGTCTCCACCATACCCAGCGCTTCGCCCATTACGGCTCCTTCCTTATCCTTCATGAGGATCCTCAGGCAACGTCCAGGCCCCTGACCACGTCGGCGACGAGGTCGACGAGCTGCTCGCGCGTGAGCTGGATCTTCCCGCCGCCGGCCGACTTCATCTTCTCATCGAGAATGGGACAGGTGAAGCAGGCATCCACAGGCGGCTCGAAGTGCGTCCGCTCGCGGATAGCCTTGAGCTTGGCAACGTTTTCCGCGGAGAGCGATCGCTCCGTGCCCATGATGCGGGCCACGAGCCAGATGTGCGCGAAATGGTCCAGCGTCTCCATCCGGTCGTAGGCCGTGAAGAGATCGGGGCCCGAAGTCATCGCGCCGTGGTTCGCCATCAGGATCGCGTCGTGCTCGCGCACGTAGGGCTCGATCGCCTCCGCGAGCTCCGGCGTCGTCGGCGTTCCGTACTCCGCGAGCGGGACGGTGCCCAGCGTGAGCACGACCTCGGAGATGAGAGGCTTGTCGAGTGGAACTCCCGCCACCGAGAATCCCGTGGCGTAGGGCGGGTGGGCGTGCACGACGGCCCTCACGTCGGGCCGCTCCCTGTAGACGACGAGGTGCATCGGAAGCTCGCTGGAGGGCTCCTTCCGGCCGTAGAGGCGGACTCCATGCATGTCGGTGACGACCAGGTCCTCCTCGTCGAGCCGTCCCTTGTTCGTCGCCGAGGGCGTGAGGAGCACGTTGCCGTTGTCCATGCGCGCCGAGATGTTGCCGTCGTTGGCTGCGATGAACCCCTTCTGGTACATGCGGCGGCCGACCTCGCAGATGTCCTTGCGGAGCTGGTGCTCGGAGCGCGAGGTCATCCGCCGGCTCCTTCGGCCCGCACGCGCTTGATCTCCGTCTGAAGGGCCGTCATGTCGATCGAGCCCGGGTTCAGGTCGTCCACTTTGGCGAAGGCCTCCTCGGCCCGATCGTACTGCCCGAGGTCGTAGAGGGCGACGACGCCGATGTTGAACCAGCCCCGCCAGTGCGACGGGTCGGCCTGCACGGCCGCCTCGAACTCCTTCATGGCCCGGTCCGGGTGGCCCGTGCGCCGGAGAGAGGTCCCCAGATCCGTCCGCACCAGGACGTTGCCCGGCTCGATCTCGAGCGCCTTCTCGTAGTAGCCGATGGCCCCGTCGAACATGCCAGCGTCGAAGTAGAGGTCCCCGAGACGGCTGAGAGATTCGGTGTTCCGCGGCTCCTTCTCGAGAGTCGCCTTGAGCCCGGCGATCTCCTTCTGGACCCCCTCCATGGTGGCCATGTCGGGAGCCCCGCCTTCCGGCGCCGGCGCCGGCGCACCCTCCTGACCCTGGCCCCGGAGTCCGGCCGACCCCGCTCCCATCGGCCCCCCGCCCGCGGTCATCCCGCCGGGCATCGGAGGGTGCTCGAAGGCGGGGACGCCCCTCCCCACATACACCTGATGGGACACGACGAAGCCCACGAGGAAGCCGAAGATGAGGCCCGCGATGGCGAAGGAAACCTGGCCTTTTTTCATGAAGGGTCGCCCGCCCCAATTGCGGGCGGGAGGCGCGACCGGCTCCGGTCACGCCTTGCCCGGCGGGCGGGAGCCACAGAGTAGCAGAGAATCCGGCCCCGCGTTCGGGGTCCGCCCCGAGTATCATGCGCTGCCGTCTCGGCATCCAACCCCTGGCTGGAGGAGTTGAAGGCATGAAACAGCTGATCCTCAAATCGGATGGCTCGTGGGCGGGACTGTTCGCCCGGCTGGTTCTGGGCGTGGTCATGCTCCCCCACGGCCTGCAGAAGACGCTCGGCTGGTTTGGCGGTAACGGCTTTTCGGGGACCATGGGGTTCTTCACCGAGCAGCTCGGCATCCCCTGGATCCTGGCCCTCCTCGTGATCCTGACCGAATCGGCCGGAGCCCTAGGGCTGATCGCAGGCTTCCTGACGAGGATCTCGGCGCTCGGGATCCTCGCCATCATGATTGGCGCCGTGCGGATGGCCCATTTCCCGAACGGCTTCTTCATGAACTGGTCTGGCACCCAGGCCGGCGAGGGCTACGAGTACCACATCCTCGCCGCCGGGCTTGCCGTGATCCTGTTATTCACGGGCGGCGGCCGCTGGTCGGTGGATGGGGCGCTCGCGGGCAGCAAGAAGCGGCGCTGAGGGGGAGTGGAACGAGAGGAGACGCACGGCGCCTCTGGCCGGATCGGAATCCCCGTCTCCGGCCTAGCCGATCCCGACGACCTTGAGGACGTCGAGGGCGCCCTGGACCTTCCCGAAGGGGGCGGAGACCTGCACTCCCTGGATCAGGGGCCTCAGCTCCTCGAGGGTCTCTCGAGCGATGAGGCCGCCCTCCTCCTTTCCCTTCCCCTCGGCGTCGGCCTTCCGCATCCGTTCCATGACGTGGTCGGGCACGACGACGCCGGGGACCTCGTTGCGCATGAACTCGGCGTTGCGCAGGGAGGCCAGGGGCCAGATGCCGGCGATGACCGGGATCCTGTGGCCGCGCACGGCCTCGAGGAAGCTCTTGATCTGCTCGACGTCGAAGACGGGCTGGGTGACGGCGAACTCCGCCCCGGCCTCGACCTTGTAGCGGAAGCGCTTCAGCTCGTAGGCGATGTCCATCGCGCCGGGGTTGGCCCCGACACCCACGAAGTACCCGGTGGGCTTCCCGATGGGCGTGCCCCCGAGGTCGAGCCCGTGGTTGAGGCGCGTGACCATGTTGGTCAGCCCGATGGCATCCACGTCGAAGACCGCCGTCGCGTCGGGGTAGTCTCCCAGCTTGGGGGGATCGCCGGTGATGATCAGGATGTTGCGCAGCCCGCTGGCGTAGAGGCCGAGGAGATCGCCCTGCATCCCGATCAGGTTCCGGTCGCGGCAGCAGTAGTGGAGGATCGGCTCGATCCCGGCCTCGCGCACCATCTGGAGCGCAAGGAACATCGCGCCCATCCGGGCGGTGGCGCGCGCGCCGTCGGGGATGTTGACGGCGTCGACGCCCTTCTGCTTGAGGAGGCAGCCCGCCTCGAGGACCTTGGCCGACGAGATGCCCTTCGGTGGGAGCAGCTCCACGGAGGTGACGAACTCGCCATCGACGATCTTGCGGGCGAGGTTCGACTTCTCGCGCAGGACCACCGGCTCGACGCCCTGGCTCTCGTCCTTGGGCACGAAGATGGCGACGTGGCGCTGCGCCGGCCGCAACATCCGGACCGACTTCACGATGTGCCGGATGTGATCGGGGGTCGTCCCGCAGCAGCCTCCGACCGCCTTGGCTCCCGCGAGGATGAAGCGGCGGGCGTAGCTGCCCATGTACTCGGGCGAGCACAGGTAGATGTTGCGGCCGTCGACGTTGCGCGGCGTCCCTGCGTTGGGCTGGACGATGAGCGGCTTCTCGGTGGCTCGCGCGACCCGCTCGAGGGCGCCCAGGATCGCGTGCGGCCCCACCGAGCAGTTGACGCCGATCATGTCGGCACCCCACTCGTCGATCCTCGCGGTGAAGACCTCGGGCTCCGTTCCGTAGAGGCTCAGGCCGTCCTCGTCCACCGTCATCTGCGCCACGATGGGCAGGTCGCAGTGATCCTGGACGGCGAGGATCGCCTGGTGCATCTCGCTGAGATCCGAGATCGTCTCGATCGAGATCAGGTCCACACCGCCTTCGACCAGCGCCTGGACCTGCTCAGAGAAGGCCGCCCTCGCCTCCTGGATCGACGTCGGCCCCCACGGCTCGATCTTGAGCCCCAGGGGGCCGACGGAGCCGGCCACGTAGAGGTCTTCCCCGGCGATCTCCCTGGCGATCCGGGCTCCAGCCTTGTTGATCTCGGCGGTCTTCTCGCCGAAGCCGTGCCCGCCCAGCTTGAAGCGGTTGGCCCCGAAGGTGTTGGTCTCGAGGACGTCGGCACCGGCCTTCCTGTAGTCGCGGTGGACGTCGGAGACGAGCCTGGGGTTGGAGAGGTTCAGCTCGTCGTAGCACTTGTTGATGAAGACACCGCGAGCATACAGCTCGGTGCCCATCGCTCCGTCGAAGACGACGATGGTGTCTTTCAGGATCTCGCGGAAGGGTTTTCGCACGGACGTGAGTATAGGGCATCAGGTGTGAATTTCCTTCAAATCGGAACAGCTTCGCGCTACAATGGTGTGCGCCACGGAGGTTTGTCAGCCTGAGCCGCAGCGTCGCTCGGAATCTTCCCGCCGACTACAGAGACGATCCCCTTCCCCGCCCCTTCCTCAAGTGGGCCGGCGGCAAGACCCAGCTTCTCGACAGGTTCGTCCTTCTCTACCCGGCCGCGGGGAGCTTCAGCCGCTACATCGAGCCCTTCGTCGGGAGCGGTGCCGTCTTCTTCCACGTTCGAGGGCGCTTCCAGCCCCGTCAAGTGATCCTCGCCGACGGCAACGAAGACCTGATCAACGTCTACCGATGCGTGCGCGAGGACGTGCAGGGCCTCATCACGCTCCTGGCGGCCCACCAGCGGCGCCATTCGGAGAAGCACTACTACGAGGTCCGCGACCAGGACCCCTCTCTCCTCGAGCCGGGGCCCGCGGCCGCGCGGCTCGTCTACCTGAACAAGACCTGCTTCAACGGGCTCTACAGGGTCAACCGCCACGGGCGCTTCAACGTCCCGATGGGGGCCTACGACAACCCGAAGATCCTCGACAAGCAGAACCTCAAGGCGGCCGCGGCGGCGCTCAAAGGCGTGAAGCTGAACGTGGCGCACTTCCGCAAGACGCTCGACATCGCCCGCAAGGGCGACTTCGTCTACTTCGATCCTCCCTACCAGCCGATCTCGGAGACGTCGAGCTTCACTTCCTACGCGGCGCGCGACGGCCGCGCAGGCTTCGACGAGGACGACCAGAGGGAGCTCGCGGAGGTCTACACGAAGCTGGCCCGCCGGGGATGCCGCGTGATGCTCAGCAACAGCGACACGCCCTTCATCCGCAGGCTCTACCGGAGATTCCGGATCTGCGGAGTGGCGGCGCGACGCGCCATCAACTCCAAAGCGGAGAGGCGCGGCACGATCCAGGAGGTCGTCGTCCTCAACTACGAGCCCCCCGGCGCCGCCTGGACGGAGATGCTCGTCCAGACGTAGCGCCGGTTCGCCACCGCCCGCATCGCCGCCGCCCCCGCACGAGCAGCAGGACTGACTTCGTGGCGTCCCCTCGCATCCGGCGGCGCGGCGCTCTCAAAGCAAGCCGAGCCAAGATCAGGCCAGCCCCCCCGGTGGGATGACCACGGGGCGGCCGGACCCCTCGGACAGTCCCGGCCAGAGGGAGCGGGGTACGGGCGCTTCCAGAAGGGATCAGGATGTTCCGATTCAATCCGACCGGGTGAATTTTTTGGATTGAGCGCATTCATTTGGTCGTACAATCCGGCTTGCACCACGCTCCGCATGCCGGGCCCACAACGGGAGCGATGCCTCGCACTCGCGCCTGGGCTCAGCGACCGGCCATGGAGGTCCCGCACATGGCGCGACGCGTCCTTGTACTCCGCTGTGCCCTCGCGCTCCTTGGACTTCTCGGCACACTCATCATTCCGGGCAACCTCCTGGCCCAATCGACGCTCGCTGCCAGCCAGATCCTGATCGTCATGCCCGGGCAGAGCTTCGAGCCCGGGGCCGGAATCACTGGGACTCCTGATCCCGTACAGCTTCGCGAGCCCTTCATCGTCAAGGTCTACGCGGTGGATGCCTCGGGGAATCTCGCGGCGGACGCCTCGATGCCCCTCAAGATCTCGACGGACGACCCTACCCCGGTCGTGGGTCAGCGGTTCGGCACCTCGATCTCGGGCATCAACGCTGCGACCTCGGGCACGAACGGAAGCCTGAGGCTATCCGTCAACGGGCTCGCCTTCGAGGAGTACGACATCGGGCCTTACGCATCGGCGCTGCAGGCCTGCGCCGCGATCGAGTCGCCCCCGGCGCTGCCTCCATTCGTGCCCTTCGCGTGGGGTGCTCCCGGGAAAATCAAGTGCGAGTTCGACTCGTTCTCCCTGCGCTACACGCTCTTCCTCGACGATGGCACGCCGGTCCGGGCCATCATGGACACCTCGCTCATGAAGTCGCCGGACGTCGACGCGCGCAGCCTCGTTGTGGATCCGACGTTCGGCTCGGCTCCCGGCCTCGAGCTCGGCGTCCTCGGATCATCCCCGGATCCCAATGAGCCAGCGGAGTACACGGCGCGGAGTGAGGCACAGCCGATCCCGGACGACTCTCGGATCTCCAGGGGCTTCGCCGCCTTCACCATCCAGTACGTGGATCCCAACAACGCAGGCCCGGGACACACGCTCGTCGTGACGCAGCCGGGAGGCCCGGCCCTCCCGGTGGTTCAGGACTCCTTCACGGTTGAGCCGTCGTCCCTGGAGATCAAGGCCGTCATCCTCTACGACCGGCTGGGCACGAGCGGCGCGATCGATCAGGCCGACGTCTACTTCAGCGACATCGTCGATCCGAACACGGTTGCCGGAAGCGCGGGCAGCTTCTCGCTCACGTTGAGCGACCCGAACGGGCCGCCCCTCACAGTCCCGGGCGTCTCCGTCACCTCTCAGACGGTCACCGACCTCGGCTACACAGGCTCGATGCTGAGGGTGACCTTCGCCGGTGAGCTGCCGGGCACTTCACGAAAGAATGTCACGTACGTGGCGAGCGGCGGCGGCCTCACCGACCTCGATGCCAATCCCCTGACACCCATCACTTTGACGGAGTCCTCGTCGCGCCTGATCGACGGCGCATCTCCCGTGATTCTGAGCGCGCAACCCTACGATCTCGATTTCAACGGACTCGCCGACCAGATCGTCGTGCAATTCAGCGAGGACATTCACTTCGGCGCGGGACGCGGCGCGAGCGTCTCGGGCGTGCATCCGGGCGACCCGAACACCATCGCCATCCCCTCCTCGTCGAGCCTCCGGGTCCGCACCGACGGCACGCCGGGGCCGGGCCCAATCGACAAGACGGTGACGCTCGTTCATCCCGAGGATCCCAACCAGCTCTCCATCCAGGGAGGCCCGACGATTGCCCGGGCGATCGAGGATGCCCTGCGCCGCGCCGATCCCAGGCCGCCCTTCGCGCACTTCACCGTGTCCTTCGACAACTCCTTCAACAGGTTCGTTCTCCGAAGCGGGGTGGCCGGTCCGACGCAGACCGTCGAAGTCCTGCCCGCCGGGCTACCCGGTGATGCCGCGCCGGCCCTGAAGCTCGGCTCCGCCAACGGGGGATGGGAGGCGCCGGGCACGCCTCGATTGCTCCCCGACATGGCCGAGTTCGTCATCCTGAGCCCGGACGGGAAGACGAACCTGCTGGGCCCTGCTTCCACGATCCAGGTGATCGGGAACATGCTCGCGATCACTCTCAACGAGAGCGTTCCCGCCACCCAGACCCCCGAGTTCGTCTACCTCAGCGTCCCCCTCGGCGGCGGGATCCGTGACCTCTCGGCCTGGGCACTTCCCCTCAAGCCCTTCTCCAGCGTGCAGCCGATCCCGTCGCTCCTGCCCTCGAACTCGGGATTCATCCGGATCCGCGACATCGACTCGAATCCGAACGACGGTGTCCTGACCACCCCCCCGGCCACGCTCACGCTCGACGCGTCGGACTCGATCTTCACTCTCACCGGCGTGGACCTCGAGGGGATCTACGGCTTCGCCTGGCGGCAGATCTCCGGTCCGGAGCCTCTGACCCCCGCTTCACCGGGCGCGCTGGTCACGACGATGACAGTCCAGGTCCCGGGACAGCACCTGATGGAAGCCGTCGCACAGGTGCGGCCTCCCCTCACCCCGGGGCCGCATCCCTACACCGACTCCGACGGCACGATACGCAGGCCCTTCCGGATAGAGGTCCTCTGCGTGGACGACGCGGGCTGCGATGACGGGAACCCCTGCAACGGCGCCGAGAGCTGCAACCTCTCCACGGGCGCCTGCCAGGCCGCGCCTCCCGTCGTGGACGTCTGCGACGGCATCGACAACGACTGCGACGGCGCCACGGACGAGGGACAGATCGAGGTCTGCAACGGCCTCGACGACGACTGCGACGGGTTGCTCCCGCCCGCCGAGCGCGACATGGATGGTGACGGAGTGCGCGTCTGCGGCGGGGACTGCGATGACACGAACGCAGGCGCCTTCGCCGCGCCAGGGACGATCACCGGCCTGGACGTCACGGATCCCTCACCGAACACCTTGTTCTTCGCGTGGGACAACCTGGCCGCGGCCTACGGTCCGGGCACGGTCTACGACGTCTTCCTGGCGCGCGTTTCCAGCTCGAGCCTGCTTCCCGGGGCGCTGCAAGGGGGAGTCTGCGAAGCCGAGGACCTGCCCTTCCCGCAGTTCGGCGTCGACCTGACCTCCGGCTTCACTCCGGCAGCGGGTGAGATGGACTACCGCGTATTCATGGTGGTCAGCTCCTGCGGCTCGAGCGGATCGGGCAACCTCGTCCTCGATGCCCAGATGGCCCTCAGCCCGGGCGCCTGCCGGCTTGGAGGAGGTGCTCCGTGCTCCTCGCCGGGCGCCTGCGGCAGCAGCTTCTGCTCGGATGAAGGCTTCTGCTGCGACACGGCCTGTGCCGGCCCGTGCCGGACGTGCGCCGGCGGACCGGGAATTCAGCGAGGCACATGCTCGAGCCATCCCTACGGCACGGATCCGGAGAATGGCTGCAGCGGCTTCACCTGCGACGGGAGCGGAGCCTGCCGGAGCGCCTGCGCCAATGACGGCGACTGTGCCGCGGGCTTCTTCTGCGGAGCCACCAGTTGCCAGCCGAAGCGACCCGTGGGAGAGGCATGCCTCAGCAACAGCCAGTGCGCGCGCCCCGGCTCGACCGATCCGGCCGAGAACGGCTTCTGCTCGGACGGCTTCTGCTGCGACATGGGCTGCTCCGGGGCCTGCCAGGCCTGCAACCACGCGGGCCTCGAAGGCACGTGCAGCGCGGATCTTTTCGGGTCCGGCCCGGCTGAAGCCTGCAACAGCGCCGACGACGACTGTGACGGGCTGACCGACGAAGGATTCGGGATCGGCGCCGCCTGCGACGGCGTGGGCGCGTGCGGAGCGGGAGTCAGGGAGTGCGCTGGGTCCTCGTCGGTGCGTTGCTCGACGGACCCGGGCGGATCGCAGAACCAGTCCTCGATCGAGCTCTGCGACGGAGTCGACAACAACTGCGACGGAACGATCGACGCATTCCCCACCTCCTGCGGCGCGGGTGTGTGCGCCTCCACGGGGATCTGCTCGGCGGGGTCGAACACCTGCGTCCCCATCACTCCGCCCGGCCCCGAGATCTGCGGCGACGGGCTCGACAACGATTGCGACGGGAGCACCGACGTCTCTGACGTGGACTGCTCGGCAGCGGAGCTGTGCGACGGGCTCGACAACGACGCGGACGGCTTGACTGACGAATCATTCCTCGTCGGCCAGCCATGCGTTGTGTCGGGAATCTGCGGCGTGGGCGCCCTCGAATGCGCCACGGCCACCTCGACGCGCTGCTCGACCGCTCGCGGCGGCAGCGAGGACGCCTCCTCGGCCGAGCGCTGCAACGGGCTCGACGACGACTGCGATGGCACGCTCGACGAGGGCTGCTCCTGCCAGGAGGGGGCGACGCAGTCCTGCGGCACGGACGTGGGCGAGTGCGCCCGCGGCGGCCAGATATGCGATGGCGCCGAACTCTGGGGGTCCTGCTCCGGCTCGATCGGCCCTACTCCCGAGCAGTTCGACTCGCTCGACAACGACTGCGACGGCCTTACGGACGAAGGATTCACGGACACGCCCTGCATGGGGATCGGGCAGTGCCGCGAAGGTTTCGTTCAGCTCACGTCAGGCCCCTTCGAGCTCTGCTCCAGCATGCCCTTCGGCGCGGATGACCAGTCCTCCATCGAGGTCTGCGATAGCGCTGACAACGACTGCGACGGCTTCACCGACGAGGCCTGTCCATGCACGAACGGAACGATACAGCCTTGCGGCTACTCGGCTGGTGCCTGCGGCCGTGGAACGCAGACCTGCACCGCCGGCTCCTGGGGCGCCTGCACGGGAAGCGTCGAGCCCGCGCCCGATCGCTGTGACGGATTGGACAACGACTGCGACGGATCGACGGACGAGGACGCTCTCTGGCGCGGGAAGTGCGGCACGGGAGAGTGCGGGGCCAGCGGCGTCTGCATCGCCGGCGTGGAGACCTGTACGCCCGGGACGCCTTCGCCGGAGACCTGCGACGGGCTGGACAACGACTGCGACCGATCGACGGACGAGGACTTCCTCGCGGGCCGCCCCTGCGAAGGCGCTGGAAGCTGCGGTTCGGGCGTCATGGAGTGCCTTGGTCCCTCGGCCTCCGTCTGCTCGTCGGAGCCCGGGGGCTCGCGCAACGGGTCGGTGCCCGAGGTCTGCGACGGCGTGGACGACGACTGCGACGGTCAGACCGACGAAGCGGACGCGGGCTGCCTCTGCACGCCCTCCATGACGCAGGTCTGCGGCCGTCCCCGCGCCGGGGAGTGCGTCCAGGGAGTTCAGACCTGCCAGGCGAACGGGGTCTGGGGCGCCTGTGACGGCGCCATCGATCCCGCGGTCGAGCTGTGCGATGGACTCGACAACGACTGCGACGGATCCACCGACGAACCCTTCGGAATCGGGGAGGTCTGCCACGCAGGTGGAGCCTGCGGAAGCGGGTTCCCCGGATGCGTCTCGGTGACCGACTGGATCTGCTCGACGGCACCCGGCGGCTCGGCCGACGCCTCGCGGATCGAGAGTTGCAACGGGATCGACGACGACTGCGACGGCGCCACGGACGAGGAGGTCTGCCTGCCCGGGGGGCCGGGCTCGACCCTCCCCTGCGGGACGAGCACCGGCGAGTGCTCCGCGGGCGTCTGGAGGCGCGGCACGGACGGTGTCACGGGGACCTGCTCGGCGACGGCTCCCGAAGTCGAGCTCTGCGACGGCCTCGACAACGACTGCGACGGCGACACGGACGGAGTGTACGACCTCGGAGGACCGTGCGTGCACACGGGCATCTGCCGCGGCGGCACCCGGGAATGCACGCTCGACCTCGGGGCCACGTGTTCCACGGCGCCCGGCGGCTCGGCGAACGGTTCCTCGGTTGAAGTCTGCGACGGGTTGGACAACGACTGCGACGGCGTGGTGGACGAGAAGTCGGCAGGGTGCGTCTGCGCACCGGGCCAGATGCAATCATGTGGACTCCTCACAGGCGAGTGCTCGCCGGGCTTCCAGCAGTGCCAGGGTGACGGGACATGGGGGACGTGCACGGGCGGCACGGAACCCGTGGCCGAGACCTGCGACGGACTCGACAACGACTGCGACGGGATTGCCGACGAGGACGTGGCCTTCACGCGATGTGGCGTCGGAGAATGCAGGACCACGGGCCTCTGCTCCGGAGGGAGCGACACCTGCGTGCCTCTCTCCGGCAGTACGGAGACGTGCGATGGGCTGGACAACGACTGCGATGGCGCCACCGACGAGGACTTCACCTACGGATCGGCAGGCGTCGGTGACGGCTGCGAGGGGGTCAGTTCCTGTGGTTCAGGCGTCGTTGAATGCGCCGGCCCAACGGCTGCGAGATGTTCCTCCGGGCCGCTGGGCTCCCGCGACGAATCGGGCCTCGAGATTTGCAACGGCCTGGACGACGACTGTGACGGCTCGTTCGACGAGACCTGCTCCTGCACGCCTGGGCAGATCGCTGTCTGTGGGACCTCGGAGGCGGGCCTCTGCTCCAGGGGGACAAAGACGTGCACCGCGGGCAGCTTCTGGGGAGCCTGCTCGGGCAACGTGGAGCCGGTCGTCGAGATCTGCGACGGGGTTGATGACGACTGCGACGGTCTCACGGACGAGAGCTTCGACATCGGATCGCCCTGCGTGGGATCGGGTGTCTGCGGCGGAGGCGTGCGCGAGTGCGCCGGGCCCGCCGGTGCGAGGTGCTCCACTTCGCCGGGCGGAAGCGGTGACCTCTCCTCGCCCGAGATATGTGACGGCCTCGACAACGACTGCGACGGAACGACCGACGAGGCGGATGCCGGGTGCGTCTGCATGCCGCCCGCCTCGCAGACGTGCGGCTCGGGCATCGGTGTCTGCGTCACGGCGGCGCAGTCCTGCGCCTCCACCGGCGATTGGGCCGACTGCCGGGCCGCGGAGCCTTCGGTGGAGCTCTGCAACGGCCTCGATGACGATTGCGATGGCCTCCTCGACGACGACATCCCGGAGACGCGCTGCGGGATCGGCGCGTGCGCCCAGGTCCTCACCAATCCCTGCTCGGGCGGCACGCCGCTCAGCTGCATGCCGCTCGCCCCCTCGGGCGAGCTCTGCGACGGCCTCGACAACGACTGCGACGGCTTCACGGACGAGAACTACGGAGTCGAGAAGCAACCGGGGCCCAACCAGTCGGTCTGCAATCCTCCCGGCGCCTGCGGCGTAGGAGTCTTCGAATGCACCGGCCCCGGCTCGTCACGCTGCTCGACGGGGCCCGGCGGATCCCAGGACCAGTCCAGGCCGGAAGCGTGCGACGGGGCCGACAACGACTGCGACGGCTCCACCGACGAAGGAGCCGGCTGCTACGGGCAAGGAATCGCCTGCGTGGACGGCGTCGACTGTCTGAGCGGCTCCTGCACGAACGGTGTCTGCTGCGACTCGGCCTGCCCCGGAGTCTGCCGCGGCTGTGACGTGCCGCTCTCCGAGGGGGTCTGCACCTACAACCCGAGCGGCACGGACCCCGACAACGACTGCGGCGGCTTCACCTGCGACGGCGCCGGCTCCTGCATGACGAATTGCGCCACCCATAATGACTGCGCCCCGACATTCCACTGCGCGTCAGGCGACTGCATCCCCGGGGAGCCCCTGGGAGGCCTTTGCGAAGAGGATCAGTTCTGCGCCAATGCGACGTACCACTGCAACGGCGGCTTCTGCTGCGAGAGTGCCACCTGCGGGCCGGGAGAGACCTGCTCCACGGGGCAGTGCAAGCGCCCGGCATACGGCCAGTGCGAAACCGAGAGCACGGCGCCCTTCCGCCTCCCCGCCGAGCCGGCCCGTGTCAGCGTCGAGGGCCACTCAGGCTTCCTGCTCGGTGGTTTCGAAGATCTCAGGATCCCCGGGGTAGGGCTCGATCTCATCTGGTCGCGCTGGCACCTCACGGACTGGGCCCTCATCGGGATGGGGAACGGCTGGACCGCCGGGTACGACATCCGCCTCATGGCGGGGTCGGCCGGGGTCCTCATCCTGGACGGGGAAGGGCGAGCCGATTTCTATTCGCCGCAGCCTGGAGGCACATGGGCCCACCCCGAGTGCTCCCGGGAGCTGAGCGTCGATCCGAACGGGATCTACACGCTCCTCTTCCCGGACACGGGGAAATGGGTCTTCAACGCGGTGGACGGCTCTCCGAAGGCCGGCAGGATCGCGAGCATCGTGGACAAGAACAACAACGATATCGCCATGGAATACGATCCGCTCGGCCGGCTGACCGCGATCACCGACACGCTAGGCCGGATCACCACGCTCCAGTACAACCCCGACGGGACGGTTGCCTCCGTGACCGACCCCTTCGGCCGGATGGTGGCCTACGCCTACTACGACGGCGTCGAGCCCGGCGGGAGCCTGCGCGACCTCAAGTCCGTCACGACGCCCGCCGTCACGGGGACGCCCAACGGCAACGACTTCCCCGCGGGCAAGACGACGCTCTACACCTACACGACGGGCTTTGCCGACGACCGCCTCAATCACCGGCTGCTGACGATCACCGACCCGAAGGGACAGACGCGGCTGACGAACCTCTACGCCTCGACGACGAATCCGGCCGATCCCGACTTCGGCAGGGTCGTGCGCCAGCTCATCGGGAGTCCCGGCGACGTCGTCGATTACGTGTACGTGCCTCTCGCGCCCGGGCCGGGCAACAACTTCGCCGTGACGAAGGCCATCGTCAACGACCGTGCGGGGAATGTCAGCGAGAGCTTCTACGACAACCGCAACCGCCTCGTGATCTTCCGCGAGTACACGGGCAGGGCTAATCCCGATCTCCCAACTTCGGCGACCTTCAACCGCCCCGCCGGGAAGCTGCGCCCCTCGGATCCCACATTCTTCGAGACGCGGTACGCTTACAACGCCAACTCCCTCGTGACCAGCGTCCTGAATCCGAACGGCGACACAGTGGAAATCGCCCACGAGGGTCTCCTGAACCCGGCGGCCTCCCCCCGCACGCGCGGGAACGTCAGACAAATCCACCGGCTGCCCGGCCCGCTCGGAGGCGACCAGGCCCAGATCGACGAGTTCTTCACCTACGACCCGGGCCCCGGCGCGATCGGCACGAACTGGGTGGCCACCTACACGGACGGCCGCGGAAACGTCACGCAGCACACCCACGACGGCAGAGGGAACGAAGTCGCCATGGAAGAGTCGGCGATCGTGCCGGCCATGCTGTACGACTTCGAGTACGACTCTTCGGGCCGGATGACTGCCAGGATCCTGCCCGACAACGGCAGCGGCTTCCGCAGGCGCGACACCTTCTCGTACTACATGACCGGGCCGCAGGCCGGCTACCTCCACCAGCAGGTGATCGACCCGAACGGCCTCGCCCTGACCACCACCTACGAATACGACGAGCGCGGCAACCTGGTCCGTGCAGTCGATCCGAAGGGGAATGACACGCTGTACGTACTGAACCAGCGTGATCAGATCGTTCGGACCACGTCGCGCGAAGTGACGACGGGCAGCGGGGTGCGCTATTCCGCTGATCTCTTCTACGACCTGAACGACAATCTCGTGAAGAAGTCGGTCGAGAACCGCGACGAGCTGGGCGTGCTCGCACCCAACACGAACGTGGACGTCGAATGGGGCTTCGACTACCGGAACCTGGTCAGGTCGGTCACCGAGGAGGTGGATCCGAACCAGAGCGTCGTTACGGAGTTCCAGTACGACGACAACGCCAACCTGACGCTGGTCCGCAACCCCGAGGCCGTCTCGGGCGGCGATCCCGGCAACACCGTGAGCTACTTCTACGACGAGCGCGGTCTTCCATTCAGGACAATCGGCGCGCCTGGAAGCCCTATCCAGTCCACGACCCAGTACGACTACGACGGGAACGGGAACCTGACCCGACGGAGCACCGGGATCGAAGCGACGCCGAGCGTCGTGCTCTACACGTACGACGGCTACGGCCGGTTCAAGTCCTTCACCGATTCGATGGGGAACGTCAGGTCGCATACCCACGACGCCAACGGCAACTGGCTGACCACGCGCGTGGACGGCGAGATGAACGACGTCACCGGCGGGGCTGGGAACGTGCGCCTCTACGAGTCGGTCACCACGTACGATGCCGTGAACCGCCCGACGCAGGTGGACATCAGCCACTTCAACCCGGCCACGCAGATGCCCATCGGAGACGGAATCTCCAGAACACAGTACACCTACAACGGCTACGGGCAGGTCCGCTCTCTCACCAACGACAACGGCCACGTCACCCAAGCGTCCTACGACAACGCCTATCGCGTCCTGGAGAGCCGCGATCCAAGGCTGAACCTCACGACCTATGAGTACGATCTGAACGGGAACGTCAGCAAGGTCACGGAAGTGGACAAGTCGGACCTTGGCAATCCAGATCGGACCCTTGTCACGACATCCCAGTACGACAACCTCGATCGTCCTGTCGGAAGCGTCGACAATCTGGGCAACGCCAGGCAGGCCGCCTACGACTCGCACGGCTATCTCGTCGTCTGGACGGACGAGCGGGGGAACGTCACGCGCTACAGCCATGACGGCCTCATGCGGCCCCTCCAGGCGGTGCGGGCGCTCACGAACACGGGAGAGGGAGGGGGCACCGCGATCGGATCGATCACGACCACGCAGGCCTGGGACAGGTCCTCGCGGGCGATCGGCTGGACGGACGGCAACGGGAACGTCACCACACAGTCCTACGACTCCCTCGACCGCCCCACGGTGACCACCATGCCCGACGGGACGGCTGTCTCGCGGACGTGGAACATCCACGGGAAGATCAGCTCGACGAACGACGCCAACGGGAGCGTCGTGACCAACACGTATGACCTCCTGAACCGCCTTTCGAGCCGCTCCGTTCTCCGGGGCCCGGGAGTCCTGGGGACCACCATGGAGGCGATCCAGTACGACGGGGGCTCCCGCGTGGTCTCCGCACAGGACGACGACTCGCGGGTGACGCTCGCCTACGACTCGCTCTCGAACGTCATGGTGGAGACGCTTCAGCCTCTCCCGGCGGGGAGCATCCGGACGACGCTCGCGAGCCACGACAGCATGGGCAACCTCAAGAGCCTGACCTATCCGGGGGGCCGGAGCATCGTCTTTTCGCACGACGGCTTGAACCGTGTCTCCCTGATCGAGGAGGCGCCAGCAGGCCCGGGCGCCGACATCGCCGCCGTCCAGTACGTGGGACCCGCGAGGATCGAGCGTCTGAGCTATGGCAACGGCACCAGGTACGAGCCCCAATACGACGGCGCTCGGCGGATCACCGGAACCCGGCACCTCAAGACCCCCACCATGGCCGCTTTCGACGATCGCGCCTACCAGTGGGATCGGGCGGACAACAAGACATTCGCGCAGGACAGCCTGGCCTTCCCGCCCGAGCAGCGCTTCCACGGCTTCGACTCCATCAGCCGCCTGAAGGCGACGCAGATCGTGGCGGGCACCGCGCAGCCGCCCGTCCAGTACCTCCTCGACAACGCGGGGAACCGCGCCGAGGTGATCAACGGGCCGGACCCCGGACTTTACACGATGAGCCCGGCCACTCCCGAGCCCGCCGACCTCCAGGAGAACCAGTACACGACGACCCCCTTCGACGGACGGAGCTACGACAGGAACGGCAACCTGATCCAGTCGACCGGAGGGGGTCCGACGATCCAGATGGCCTACGACTACCGAGACCAGCTGGTCCGCCACACGAACGTCGGGGCCGGCCTCATGACGACATATGGATACGATTGGTTCGGCCACCGGTTCGAGAAGAACAACGGCGCGATGATCACCCGCGACTTCCACTACGTCGGGATCGACATCGAGGCGCAGGACGGATCCGGCACCACGCTCGCCACCTACGTGCCGGGCACGGGGATCCAGTCGATCGTCGAGATGACCCGCGGCGGTCAGGAGTACTTCTTCCACGCCGACGACCTGGGAAGCATCCGCAAGGTGACCAATGCCTCCGGGAGCGTCGTCGAGCAGTACAAGTACGAGGACTACGGCGGCGTGCAGGTCTTCGGCCCGCCTCCCATCAACGCCCCCCTCCCCGGCTCGCAGATCGGGAACCCCTTCCTCTTCAAGTCCTACAGGCTCGACCCCGAATCCGGGTTCTACACCACCAACTTCGTCGAGCTGAACGACAGGGAAACAAGCACGGGCACGCTCCACGATCCGGGCGGCTCGGTTGCCGGGCCGCGCGCCGTCGGGCTCTATCTGGATTCCCGCTCGGGCCGATCGACCGCGCGTCAGGGGACGCAGGGAGAGCAGGGCGAATCGTCCCTGGGCAACGGCTACACCTACTCCGGGAACAATCCCGTATCGCGCCCCCTCGAGGGGCCCGCCGCGGTGGAGGTCGTCGATCCCGGCGGATTGGGCGCTCTCCGCCTGGGCGCCTACACGTATCTTCCATCCCCGTCCGCCCTCTCAACATCGCCGGTCGATGGGACCTGGCTCGGGGGGACGGGGGTCTCTGTGAGCGGGGCGGGGCTCTCACCGCTGGCACGTGTGACCTTCGGCGGAGGAGGCAGCTCGCCCGAGGCCTTCTGCTCGACCATCCCCTATCTCGATGTCGTGAAGCCCCAGGGAGAGACCATCTCGCTCAACACGGCGGCGGACCACTGCGTGCAGTACAGGGAGTCCGACCTCGCCTTCGTCACACGCCTCGCCCCGCGCATCGGATACGAGGTGCAGGTGGATGACACGGAGAGCCAGACCGGCAAGTCCACTCCCATTCTCTTCACGTGGGCGGCCTACCGGCCACTGAGATCGACACCCGTGCCGAAGATCTTCGGTGTCCAGACCGGCATCGTGACCGCGATTGCCCCCGTCATCGGGACGGATCCCTTCAGTTATGGCCGCGTGAAGGTCCAGTTCCCCTGGGACCATTCGGGGGGATGCGGCTCGGATGAGAGCTGCTGGGCCCGGATTTCAATCCTCTCGGCCGGCAAGGAGCGTGGCTACTACTCAATCCCGGAGGTCAGTGACGAGGTCCTCGTGGGCTTCTTGCAGGGCGACATCAACCATCCCTACGTCCTGGGGTCGATCTGGAACGGTGGGAAAAACCCCGGACCGATCGGCGGACCCTGCGCGCGGCGCCCGCTGTCGGGTGGGGGACGATGGGTGACCTGGTCCCCACCCTCGGTGAGCCTGCTCGTCGACGACTGCAACTCCGCCGCGGACGTCTATCACCGAGGTCCGGTCCGCTGAGATGAACCAGCATCGCAACCGCGCCGCCTCTCGAGCCGAACGCAGATGACGGGGCCGCAGGGCTACTCGGCCCTGAGCACCTCCACCGGACGGCGGCGCAGCGCGCTGAGGCTGGCGGCGAGCCCCGCGCCGACGACGAGGAGGACCGTGGCAGCCACGGCAGCGGCGAAGGGCGCGGCGCCGAAGCCGGCCGGAATCTCCATCCAGCGATCGAGGACGGCCCAGGCCAGGATGCCCGCGCCAAAGATGCCGATCACTCCAGATATCAGACCGATGAGCGCGTATTCCACCGAGTAGACGGCGACCACTCCCCCGCGCGTCATCCCCAGCGTCTTCATGAGAGCCACCTCGCGCCCGCGGCGGACGGAGCCCGCGCTGACGGCGCCCCCCAGAATGAAGACCCCTGTGACCACGGTGAAGCTGCCGAGGATCCTGATGCCGAGGCCGGCCTGGTGGAGGATCGCGACGATCCGGTCGAGGACATCGCGGATCGGGATCATCGTGAGGTTGGGAAAACGCGCTGCCATGCGGTCCTGGACCGCCTGCCCGGACTTCTCGGGGAGGCGGACGGAGGCCAGGTGGGAATGGGGCGCGCTGTCGAGGACGCCCGGCTCCACGACGAGGAAGAAGTTGATCCCGAAGGTCTCCCACTTCACCGTCCTGATGCTCGTGACGGCCAGCTCCAGGGGAACTCCCTGAACGTCCACGACCACGCGGGAGCCCAGCTTCGCTCCCATGTCGTCGGCGAAGTCGCGCTCGATGCTGACCTCCGGGAGATCGGGCTCGCTCCACAGCTTCCCCTCGACGATCTCGTTTCCCTCGGGGAGGGTCTCCATCCAGGTGAGACGCTGCTCGCGCGTGAGGACCCTGCGGCGCCGCTGCCTGTCCGACTCCTGGCCGAGCAGATCGGAGATGGGCGTGCCGTCGACGGAGACGATACGCGCGTTGACGAGCGGGACCGAGTCCACCCGGAGCGCCCCCTCGCCTTCGAAGAAAGCGCGGACTTCCTTCCACTGGTCGGGCTGGATGTTGATCACGAAGGCGCTGGGAGCATCATCGGGGAGATCGGCTTCCAGCTCGTCGCCGAGGCGCGTCTCGATCAGGTACATGCCCAGGACGACGACCACGCCGACGCCAAGGGCGACGACCGCGCTGACGGTTCCGGCCCCGGGCCTCCCCAGCGCCGCAAGTCCGTGGCGGAGCCAGACCCCCCCGCGCTTCCGCGGGAAGCGCGCGACGGCGCGGGTGATCAGCCATGCCGCGAGCGCGAGAAGGCCCGCGGCGGCCAGGAGCCCGATCGTGAACCAGGCCGCGACCACCGCCGATCCGGACTGGACGATCGCCGTCATGAAGATGCCCGCCGCCAGGGCGGCGCCGGTCGCGGCTCGGAGGAGCCACGACGCCCCCAGCGCTTCGGCGTCGGCTCGGAAGACGCGGACCGGGGGCACGCGCCGGATCGACAGGAGCGATGGGAGGCTGAAGAGCGTGGCGACGCCCACGCCCAGGACGACGCCGCGAACGAGCGCCATGGGTTGCCACGTGCGGATCACCTCGACGGGTACGATGCCTGCGAGGAAGAAGGGCGCCGTGGCGAGGAGGACGGTGCCCACCGCCGCTCCGGTGAGGCTGCCGGCGAGTCCCAGCAGCGCCGTCTGCCCCATGTAGAGCGCCATCACTTCCCGCGGCCTCACGCCGAGGCAACCCATGATCGCGAGCGTGTTGACCCGTCCCGCAAGCCACGCGCGCACCGTCTGTCCCACACCGATGCCGCCGATGAGAAGGGAGAGGAGAGCGACGAGGCCCATGAAGCGCTCGGCGCGCTTCAGTCCGGTCCGGAGCGATGGCTGCGCCTCGGCGTAGGTCTCGATGTCGAGGTGCGCGGAGTCCGGAAGAGTGGAGCGGATCGTCTCGGCGGCTTTGCGGACCTCCTCCGCGCCCGAGCCGGGCGCGAGCTTGACGAGGGCCCGGTAGAGGATCCGGCTGCCGCGCGCTTCGAGCCCCGTCCGGGCGAGCCCGCCCGGTGAGATGAAGACGCGTGGGGCCAGGGAGGAGAACCCCAGGTCGAGCCGATCGGGCTCCTTCTGGAGCGATGCCGCGACCGTGAAGGTCTCACCGCCGATGCGGATGGGCTCTCCCGCCTTCAGCCCCAGGGAGCCCAGCAGCTCCTCCGCGACGACCGCGCTGTCGTCGCGCAGAAGCTGATCCAGAGGCCCGGCGGGCGTCGTCTCGAGGACTCCATAGAAGGGATAGTCCCCCTCGACGACCTTGAGCCGTGCCAGATGGCTGGTGCCCGGGGAGAGGCCGCCAGCCGAAGCGACGATCGTGGCGAACTCGCGGACATCGGTCCGCCGCGAGCCGGGCAGGGACTCCATCGCGCGGTCCATCTCGGGCGGCAGCGGCCGCATCCCCTCGACGGAGATGTCGGCCGCCAGGAGCTCGCGGGCCTTCGAGCGGATCCCCTCGTCCACGGCGGAGGCGAGGCCCGCCACGGACACGACCGCAGCCACGCCGGCCGCAAGGCAGACCACGAAGAAGGCCAGACGTCCGCCCGATCCACGGGACTCCCGTATCATCAGGCGGGCGTAGAGCGCAGACTTCACGAAAATGCGCTCCCTGTCACCTCGTTCTTCCAGGAGCCATCATCGGCTTCGAGTCACTCACTTCGCACCGGGGGCGTGCCACTCGGTCGGGAGACCGTCACGCTGTGACACCTGCCTCCGCCCCCTGTCGCCGCTCGTCACGCTCGATCCGCCCGTCGCGCAGGTGGACCAGGCGGCCGGCCCGCTCCGCGACGGCGGCGTCATGCGTCACGAGGACGAGCGTCGTTCCCCGCTCCCCGCGGAGACGCCACAGGATCTCCAGCACGCTCCGCCCGGTGGCGGTGTCGAGATTGCCCGTGGGCTCGTCGGCCAGGAGGATCGACGGCTCCGCCGCGAAGGCGCGCGCCAGCGCCACGCGCTGCTGCTCGCCCCCCGAGAGCTGCGAGGGATAGTGGTGGCCGCGATCCGGCAGCCCGACCTCCTCGAGGAGAAGGCCGGCGCGAGCATCCGCGTCGGGACGATCGAGAAGCTCCATGGGAAGGAGGATGTTCTCGCGGGCGGTGAGATTCCCCAGGAGCTGGAAGGACTGGAAGACGAAGCCCACCTTGCGGCGTCGCAGCAGCGCCAGCGCATCCTCGGAGAGGTCGTGGATGGGCTCGCCGTCCAGGAGAACCTCCCCCTCGCTCGGCCTGTCGAGCCCCGCCATGAGCGCCAGGAGCGTGGACTTCCCGCTGCCCGATGGGCCCAGGATCGCGACGAGCTCCCCGGGCGCGATGGCCAGGTCGAGCCTGTCGAGGATCGTCAGCATGCGCCCGCCCGAGGGGAGGCGCCGCGTGAGGCCCCGAAGCTCTATCCTGTAGGCGATGCCCATATCGGTTGATTCACATCCCCGCAGTGCGAGTGCCGCCCAATGGCCTGGGTCCGAAGTTTTCCATGGCCTGCTCCGCTCTCGCGCGGTGCGGAGAGTCAGTTCGGCAGGGCCAAGTGTGAACGACTCCCTCCTTTTGATCCTCGCCCTGTGCGTGTTGACGGCGGCCTGCGGCGGCTCCGGACTCCCGCCGGGATCCGCGGAATCGCCAGCCTCGCCCGCGCTGGAGGCTCAACAGCCTATCCCGCCCGACGAAGAGTCGCACGTTGGCACAGCGCAGCCCGGCGACCTCGCGAAGGCTCTCCCCCTCGTCGTCTTCCTGGGCGACAGCATCACGGCGGGCTTCGGGCTGAGCGGCGACGAGGCCTTCCCCGCCCTCGTGGAGGCCGGGATGAGGGACAGCGGCTTTCCAATCCGGATCGTCAACGCCGGCGTGAGCGGCGACACGACAGCAGGGGGATTGAGCCGCCTCGAGTGGGTTCTCCGCCAGAAGCCGGATCTCGTCGTCGCGGAGCTGGGAGCCAACGACGCCCTGCAAGGCCTCCCGCTGGATCTCGTGGAGCGGAACCTGCGCGAGATCGTCCGCCGCTGCCTCGACGCGGACGTGGACATCGTTCTCGCCGGGATGCGCGTCCCGACGAGCTACGGCCCCGAGTATGGCGAGGAGTTCCACGCTCTCTTCGCGCGCGTCGCGGCCGAAGCAGGCGCCCCGCTCATCCCCTTCCTCCTCGAGGGCGTGGCCGGCGACCCGTCGCGGAATCTCCCCGACGGAATCCACCCCACGGCCGAGGGCCACCGGGTCCTGGCCCGCACGGTCCTGCCCTACGTGGAGGGGGCCCTTCGGCTGAGGCCCCCGAAGCCCTGAGATAATTTACAACGACATGTTGATTTTCCTGGAAAATCCACACCGACCTGTAAATCCTCCAGGTGTCCCCTGCTGAGATGGACCGCCGACCCTGCCAGATGATACAAAGGACGCGCTCCCGCCCGCGACGCCCGAGACCGGGAGGATCACAGCATGGCCTGCCTCGACCCCCACTCGTACTTCGACACGGATCAACCCCGGACGAAGCACCTGCGCCTGACGCTCGACGTGGACTTCGAGCGGCGGGTCCTGGAGGGTCGCGCAGTTCTCGATCTAGCCGCCCCTTCGGCCGGCACGATGGATCTCGATACCAAGGGATTGACGATCCGATCCGTCCGGACGAAAGCGGGCGCCGAGGTGCCGCACGAGCTCGGCGACGAAGAGCCGATCTTCGGGCGCCGTTTGAGGCTGCACCTGCCGGCCAGCACCGACGCCGTGGTCCTCGACTACACGACCTCCCCGGAGGCCGTGGCTCTGCAGTGGCTGACCCCCGCACAGACCGAGGGGAAGAAGCATCCCTTCCTCTTCAGCCAGTGCCAGGCGATACACGCGCGGACGATGGTGCCCATCCAGGACTCGCCGGCCGTCCGCGTGACGTACCAGGCCGAGGTCACGGTGCCGGAGCCGCTGGCGGCCGTGATGTCTGCGGGCCCGGCGGGGAAGCGGCCCGGGCCGAAGGCCGGGACCAGCACCTTTCTCTTCGAGATGCCGCAGGCGATCCCCTCGTACCTGGTGGCGCTGGCGGTCGGGAACCTGCGCTCGAAGGACCTCAGCAAGCGCTCGCGGGTCTGGGCCGAGCCGGAGACGGTCGATGCCGCCGCCTGGGAGTTCTCCGGCATCGAGGAGATGATCGTCAAGGCGGAGGCCCTCTTCGGCCCCTACGAGTGGGACCGCTTCGACATGCTGGTCCTCCCGCCGTCCTTCCCCTACGGCGGAATGGAGAACCCCCGGATGACCTTCCTGACGCCGACGCTCCTGGCGGGTGACCGGTCGCTCGTGGACGTGGTCGCCCACGAGCTGGCCCACTCCTGGACGGGCAACATCGTGACCAACGCCACGATGGATCACTTCTGGCTCAACGAGGGGTCGACCGTCTGGGCCGAGAGGCGGATACAGGAGGCGCTGCACGGCCCGGAGGCCGCGGTGCTCTCCTGGGCCATCGGGCAGAAGGCCCTCGACAGCGAGATGGAGCGCTTCGGCGCCGACTCGCCCCTCACGCGGCTCCGCACGGAGCTGAAGGGAGTGGACCCGGACGACGCTTTCTCGTCGATTCCCTACGAGAAGGGCTCGCGGCTCCTGGCGCTGGTCGAGAGGACGGCCGGCCGCGAGCGCTTCGACCGCTTCATGCGCCGCTACATCGCCCGCTTCCGCTTCACCTCCATCACGTCCGAGGAGTGGCTCGCCTTCCTGGATGCCGAGATCCCCGGTGTGTCGGCTCAGGCCGAGGTCCGCCGGTGGCTCCACGAGCCGGGCATGCCCTCCAACGCGCCGGTCTTCCAGTCGAAGTCACTGGAAGACCTGACGCACCTGGCCGAGGGTTGGCCCTCGGGGGCGCGGCCATCGAAGAGCCAGATTGCAGGCTGGAGCCCCAGCGAGACCCTCATCTACCTGCAACGCCTCCAGAGGCCGGTGGACCGCGCCTCCTGCGAGTGGCTCGACGCGAACCTGTCGCTCACGGGCCGGGGCAACTACGAGATCCTGGTCGAGTGGCTGACGATCGCGGCCGCCTCGGACTACGAGCCGGTCTTCCCGCGCATCCGGGAAGTGCTGACGCGCGTCGGCCGGATGAAATACATCAGGCCGCTCTACACGGCGCTGGGGAAGCATCCACGAACGCGGGACCTCGCGCGGCAGATCTTCGAGGTTGCGGGCCGCTCGTACCACAGCCTGTCGCGCCGGGTCGTCGAATCGATCATCGCCAAGTACCCGGATCAGGCGCCTTCCGCGTCCTGATCGGCACGGGGAGGAGGCTTCCGATGAGGGAGGGAGGAGCGTGCCCATGAAGCCCGGAGACACCGGCACGGCCCCTGATCTGGAGGATGTGCGGCTTCCGGAAACCGCCTTCCGCGAGCTGAAGCCGGGCGAGACCTACCAGCCCGTCGTCCGCCCCGACCAGGCGCCTCCCGAGGTCACTCTCAGGTCGATCGTCCAGGGGTTCTTCTGGTCGATCGTGTTTTCGGCGGCGGCCACCTACATCGCCCTGAAGCTCGGCCAGGGGATCGAGTCGGCGATCCCGATCTCGATCCTCGCCGTCGGCTTCTCGGTCCTCGCCGTCAAGTTCCTCCGCTCGCGCTCCTCGACCCTCTTGGAGAACGTGAACGTCCTCGCCATCGGAGCCACGTCGGGGATCATCGCCGGGGGCTCCGTCTTCACCATGCCCGCGATTTACATCCTCGGGCTGCAGGGCCGATCGTCGCTCTTCCAGATCTTCCTCGTGCCGCTCCTCGGCGCGATCCTCGGCGTCTTCATCCTCTCCCCGTTCCGCCGCTACTTCGTGCGCGACCTCCACGGCAAGCTCCCCTACCCCGAGGCGCGCGCGACGACCGAGATCCTCGTCGCCGGAAAGCGCGGGGGCCAGAGCGCGGTGGTCCTGACCTACTCGGCGGTCATCGCGGCCATGTTCGACTTCCTCAGCTCCTCCATGCGCGCCTGGGCCGACGTCTTCTCCACCGCGAGCATCTCCGCCCTGGCCGGCTTCACGAGCAAGTACAAGGCCGTCTTCACGATGAACACCTCGGCCGCCGTCCTGGGCCTCGGCTACATCATGGGGCTGAAGTACGCCTGCATCATCTTCGCGGGCTCCATGGTCTCCTTCTTCGTGCTGGTGCCTCTCTTCGCGCACCTCGGGCAGTTCATCCCCGGCGCGATCTCGGACGGGGCCCAGCCCCTCTCGCAGCTCGCGCCGGCGCAGATCTTCGCGCAGTACGTGAGGCCGATCGGCATCGGCGGGATCTTCTGCGCCGGCCTGCTGTCGATCATCAAGATGTCGCCCATCATCGTGCAGGCGACGCGCCAGGCCTTCGGCGAGGTGGCCCGGCTCATCCGTGGAGAGAGCGCCCTGGCGCAGGACGTCCGCACCGAACGCTCCCTGCCCATGTCGGTGAGCATCGGAGGGATCCTCGCCACGGGTGCCGTGATCTTCCTCTACTTCCGCTTCTCGGTTCTCGCCGGAGAGGCGAACGCCACGACCATCGCGCTGGTCTCCGCGGTGATGACCCTGGTCATCGCCTTCCTCTTCGCGTCGGTCTCGGCCTGGGCCATCGCCATGATCTCCATAACCCCCGTCTCCGGGATGACCATCACGACCCTCATCGTGACGGCGGTTTTACTCTCAGCGATGGGTCTCAGCGGCGATGGCGGGATGCTCCAGGTCCTCCTGATCGGGGGCGTCGTCTGCACGGCCCTCTCCATGAGCGGGTCGCTCGTCACGCAGTACAAGATCTCCTACTGGCTCGGGGCGACGCCGCGCCAGGTCGAGATCTCCAACATCGTCGGGGCGATCACGGCCTCCGCCGGAACGACGCTGGTCATCCTCCTGATGGCGCACGTCTACGGCTTCTCGGCCGACGCCGCCCACCCCAACGCGCTGCCGGCGCCGCAGCCGAACGCGATGGCGGCCGTTCTCCGCGGCGTCATGGGAACCGGCGGCGCGCCGTGGTTCCTCTATGCCATCGGCGCCGTCTTCGCGGTATCAGCCGAGCTGTGCAAGGTGTCGGGGCTGGCCTTCGCCCTCGGGATGTATCTCCCCATGGAGCTGAACTCACCCCTGGTCCTCGGGGCGGTGGTGGCGCACTTCCTGGAGCACTCCTCGAAGGACAACATCCTCGGCAAGGCACGGCACGAGAAGGGCACGCTCATCGCCTCGGGCTTCATCGCCGGCGGCGCGCTCGTCGGCGTCCTTGCGGCGCTGCTGCGATTCATCGAGGACTCGTGGAGGGTCTCCATCGTCCCCGACCTGACGGGGATCGGGGCCCTGGGGCTGGGCGGTTTCCTCTCAGTCTGGGGGAACTGGCTCGGCCTGATGGCCTTCCTCCTCCTGGCGGCGGGGCTCTACTGGGACTCACACCGGGAGAAGGCGGGGGGATAGCCGGCACGCAGGCCGGCCCCGGGTGAACTCCGAGGCAGCCTCAAGGCGTGGCGGCGGCTCTCCGCCCGTACCCGAGGATCTCGTCGACCGCGTTCGTGGCCATGGAGTGGTAGGTCGGGCGGGCCTCGGCGTAGATCTCGAGGGCGCGCGTCATTCCCTCCTCGCTCTTCGCCATCTCCTTGTAGAGGGGCTCGAGGAATTTGCGACGCCCCTGCCGCATCAGGAAATCGACAAGCGCGGGGTAGGATTTCTCGTAGCCGCTGCGGATCGACTGGAGGAGCCACTCCATGAGGATCTCCGAGTTGCCCGTGGCGGAGAGAGACCAGGCCGAGTCCAGCTCCGCCATCTTCTCCGCGGGGAGATCGTCGGGAAGGGTCCTGAGGAAGTGGCGCCATTCGAAGATGGTCCACTCGCCGGCCGGGATCGCGGAGGCGGCGCGCGTTCCGCCCGCGAAAGCCGCCGCCTCGGCCGCGGCCCGGTCGAAGGCATCACTCACGGCCTGCGGAGCGTTCTGCGGGAGCCCCGGAGCGTAGAGCCACTTCTTCACCTCGAGCCTCTCCTTCCGCGCCGCGTCTCCCTTGAAGAGATCCCGATCCATCGCCGCCTCGAAGTCGGCCGTCGTTCTGCTCTGGAAGGCATTGTCGTCGAACCACTTCCTCAAGAAGGGATCGAAGGTCGCGCGGCCGAACTCCTCGTCGAGGAGTCTCAGGAACAGGTAGCCCTTCTCGTAGGAAGCCATGGTTTCCGCGTCGCCGGGATCGCGCCCCCCGAGCGAGGTGTTGTGCAGGACCTGGTCGCCTGGCTCCATCTCTTCGAGCGCTTCCTCGAGATCGTGCCGGCCCAGGACGGCCTCCATCTCCGAGCGCTCGCGGCCGTAGAGAGATTCGAGGATCCGGTTCTCCAGGTAGACCGTGAGGCCTTCGTTGAGCCAGAAGTCCGCCCAGGTGGCGTTCGTGACCAGGTTGCCCGACCAGGAGTGGGCCAGCTCGTGGGCGATGAGCGCGACGAGCGAGCGGTCTCCTGCGAGGACCGTGGGCGTGGCGAAGGTGAGGCGGGGGTTCTCCATCCCGCCGAAGGGGAAGCTCGGAGGCAGGACGATCAGATCGTAGCGATCCCATCGGTAGGGGCCGAAGAGCTTCTCGTTCGCCTCGATCATCGCCTCGGTGTCGGCGAACTCCCAGGCGGCCTTCTCGACGACCGACGGCTCGGCGAAGACTCCTGAGCGAGGGCCGAGGGGACGGAAGTCGATGTCGCCGGCGGCGATGGCGATGAGATAGCTCGGGATGGGCTGGGACATCGTGAAGCGCCAGGGCTCCTCGCCTCCCCCGCCGAGCTGCTCCGCGGCCATGACGGCGCGGATCCCGGAGGGCGTCTTCACGGCCGCCTCGTAGGTGATCCTCACGCCCGGCGAGTCCTGGCAGGGCAGCATCGTGCGGGCCAGGATCGCCTGAGCCTGCGAGAAGAGGAATGGCTTCTCCTTGCCCGCGGTCTGGGCGGGCTTCAGCCATTGCAGGGCATCTGAGTCGGGGCCGGTTCTGTAGGTGATGACGACCTTCGTCTCGCCCGGCACGGCCTGGATCGACAGCGCCCTGCCGAGCACCGGATCCGGCTGGGCAAGAGTCCACTCGAGCGGCTGCCCCGACTCCGACTTCACCGCCTCGATCGTCAGCCCGCGCGTATCGAGGATGAGCGGATCCTCCGAGGCACCGGGGGCGCGCTCGAAGGTCCAAGTCACGCCGCCCCGGATCTGCTCGGCGTTGAAGTCGACGGTCCAGTCGAGGACGGCGTGGGTGGTTCGGACCCGATCCGGCCGGCTCAGGGAGTGGATGTCACGGGCCGCGGCGGACGCTTCGCTCTCTTTCGTATTCCCGGCTGGCTGACAGGCGAGGAGGGGCGCGAGAAGGGCGAGGGCGCCCAGAAGCGCCCGGGAGGAGCGGACCGTCGGTGATGCGGGCGTGTGCAAAGCTGCGACCTCCAGGTCGGTGTTCGGGGGCGGCCATGGTGGCATGCCGGCACGGCAGTTTCTACATTGCGGGGGTCGCCACCAGGGCCCTCCTCCCGGAAGAGAGACTCTGCAGGCGATGGCCACGTCGAACGTGGCAGGCAGCAGTCACGTACCCTGGAAACGGAGACTCACAAGTGTTCGGCACCCCACGCTCACCCGGCCGGCACGCGAATCGACGCGCGGGACGCACCCTGTTCGTCTCCGCCCTGGGCGTTCTCGCTGTGCTGCTCAGCGCCCCCGGGGCGATGCGCCCTGTCGGAAGCCCGGCATCTATGCTGGCAGGTGAGACTCCTACCGAGGATTCCACCGAACCGTCGCCCGGCACCGACCCGCCGGTCAGAGTCTCCGAGACGGGAGCCGCCTCTGAGGAAGCGCAGCGGCCGGAGATGGCGACGCCGCGGCCCCGGCCTCCACGTCACGATCCCGGCTCGAAGGTGGACAGCCGCGGGGAGGCGATCTTCTTCAGCCGCGACGAGACCCCCACGCGGATCGCCTGTGCCGACTGCCACCTGGTCACGCCACCGGGCGCTTCCCCTCCGGACGACCTGATCCGGACCGGCCACACCGTCTACGACGCCGCAGGCCGCGGGAACTGGTGGAACGGCCGGATCATGACCGACAGCGGCGAGGCGGGAGAGGTCTGCCTGAAGCGCTTCATGGGCGGAACCGAGATGACCGGGCTGATGCGGACGAGGCTGGTCGAGTACATGATGAGCCTCGCCGCACCCTACGCCTCCCCCTTCGTCATCCGCCGCTCTCCTCCGGGGCGCGTCGAGACGAGCTCGGGAGATCCGGAGCAGGGACGCGAACTCTTCCATCGCGCCTGCGCGGGATGCCACCCTGGCGGCGGCACCGGCCTCGGTTCCGACCTCACGGTCTCCGCGATGACCCCCGGGGAGATCGCCGACCTGATCCGCGCGGGGAAGGACCCGATGCCCTTCTACCAGACGGACATCCTCACCGACGAAGAGGTCGCGCACGTGGCTGCCTTCACCTACGGCCTCCAGCCCCACCCAGCGAACTGACTGACCCTCCCCCCATCCTTTTACACTGGAGGCCATTCCAGAAGGTGATTCGAGGGCGTTTCCGCCAGGTTGCAGGATTTGCTATTTGTTAGTAAAATCAAAACAAATGGCTAAATCAGCAACCATCGAGCGGACCCTCTCCAGGAACGAAGCCAAAATTGTTCTCGACCTGGAGTGGCGGGGGCAGAAGACCATCACTCTTACCGAGCTGAGCAAGTCCCTCGGAGCGTCGGAGAGCTACGCCCGGAGCATGGCTCATCGGCTCGTGAAGAAAGGCTGGTTCGAGCGCTTGCGGGCCGGGCTCTACCAGCTCGTGCCCGCCGACCGCGGCCGGGAAGGAGTAGCCGACACGAACCCCCTTGCCGCGGCGGCGCTGATCGTCAGTCCCTACTTCTTCTCGTTCGGCACCGCCTGCACTCATCACGGCCTCACCGAGCAGACGTTTGCCGAGATCTACGTCGCCTGCCAGGAGCGGCGGCGCCCGGAACCCATCCAGGGGCGCCGCTATGTCTTCGTATACGTCCCGAGGCGCCGCTTCTTCGGATTCGGGAAGAGCAATGTCCTGGGGCATCCGGTCCAGATGGCAACCCTGGAGCGGGCCTTGCTCGACGCAATCGATCGGCCCCGATACGCAGGGGGCCTCGGTGAGACCTCCCGGATTGTGGCGCGCGCCACCCCCCGCATCTCGTGGGATGGACTCATCGATCTCACGCGCAGATGGGGAGCCTCCGCACTCGCGCAGCGGCTGGGCTACTTCCTCGATCTCCATCGGGCCGAGGTGCCTGAAAACTTCCGCTCGGCCCTGCTCGCGCTCGTCCGCCCTCAGAGCAAGATCCAGCTCGGCTCCCGCCGCAAATGGGGCACGACGGGAAACCTGGTGCGACCGTGGAACGTCGTGGAGAACGTCCCAAGAGGCGTGCTGCTCCCGAAAGAGGAGAAGCCCCGCCGCCGCGTGGTCTTCCCCGGCAAGCCACGCCGCCGATGATTGCTGACAAGTACGTAGACCTCTATGCACGCAACAGCGGCCTGCGCGACAAACTCGTCGCAGAGCGGGACGTTGTTCTGACCTACGCGCTCCGCGCCATGGTCGACTCGGGAGTCATGGAATACCTCGCATTCAAGGGGGGGACGTGCCTGCGTAAACTGATCTTCGGCTCAGCGGGACGCTTCTCTGAAGATCTCGACTTCACACTCGCGACAGAACAGAAGGACGACGACGTACTCGTCCAGATCGTCGAGGTTTTCAATCGGGTGCACCATGACATAGCGTTCACCCTCACCGACTACTATAAGACCGAGGACGATACTTCCTTCGGCAGGGACGTGCTTTACCGGCATGCGTGGAACGAGGCGGGCCGTTTCCGCCTGCAAGTCAGCCTTCGCGAGCACCCCACGCTGCCAGTCGTGATGAGGACGATGGAGCACCAACCCTATTTTCCTCACCTCGAGTTCGACATCTTCGAGATTCGGTCGCTGGAGGCCATCGAAATGATCGCCGAGAAGGTGCGGGCGGCTTTCCAACGGGCCAAGGTCCGCGACCTGTATGACCTCCACCGCTTCGCGACGACCCCGTTCGACAGCGACCTGCTCCGCTCCCTGGTCGTCCTCAAGCTCTGGCAGGTACGCGACCCATTCGACCCCGAAGCGTTTCTCTCTAAGCTCCGCAGTGGCGACTACGAGTGGGAGGATCTGCGGCGTCTCATTCGGATCTCCGAAGAGGTTCGACCTGACGAGATCCTGGCCTCCGTGGAGACTCGATTCGCCTCTCTGCGTGATCTCAGCGCGCTCGAGCTGCAGGTGATCGAGGACTCAAGCTCAGGCTGGAACGAGCCCCTTGCCGAGCGGCTACGAACGGACGTTCGCAACCGATTCGATCGTGGACGTACCGGCTGATCCCTTCGACCTGTTGTTGAGGGCGCGGGGATTCAACGCCTACCACACGACCACGTCGGCGCCGGCCTGGGCCCTGATCTCATCGCTTCCAAGATGACCCCCGGGGAGATCGCCGACCTGATCCGCGCGGGGAAGGACCCGATGCCCTTCTACCAGACGGACATCCTCACCGACGAAGAGGTCGCCCACGTGGCCGCCTTCACGTACGGCCTCCAGCCCCGCACGGCTGACTGACGAAACCCCTCCTCCTCCCTCCACATGCGGCCCGCTGACGCTGTCCGATATTCGAGGTGCGCCTGCAGCGGCGGTTTCATGAGCGGCCTTGGCTGCCGTACCTCACTCGATCATCTCTATCCGCGATCTCGGTTACGCCTGCAAGCACGGCCAGGCATCCTGGCCGGCGCTCGGGGCGGCGGGGATGGCCTGCGTGAAATCGCGCACCTGCGGGATTGCACGGATGGGACGGCTTGCCGGGGTCCACTGAGGCGCTCCAACCTCGGTGGATACGCGGGTTCGGCCCGGCACCTGCGTGGCACCCAGCTTGCTGTTTCGTATGCGGGCGCCGGACCGCACCCGGGGTCATCCACTTTTCACTCCCGGCCTCGACTTCCAAGCCTCGGCTTGTCGGGTCGCTGCCACGACCCGGACAGGCTCCCGGCCCCGCGAGGAGAACGCATGAGCAAGGCCAGGCGGATCACCATGGATGGCAACGAGGCTGCCGCCTCCGTCGCCTACAGGACCAGCGAGGTCATCGCCATCTACCCCATCACACCCTCCTCGCCCATGGGCGAGCTGTCGGACGAGTGGGCGGTGCGCCGCAAGCAGAACCTGTGGGGCGGCGTGCCCGAAGTGGTCGAGATGCAGTCCGAGGGCGGCGCGGCGGGAGCGGTCCACGGGGCGCTGCAAGCCGGGGCGCTCACGACGACCTTCACCTCGTCGCAGGGCCTGCTCCTGATGATCCCCAACATGTACAAGATCGCCGGCGAGCTGACGGGCTTCTGCATGCACGTCGCGGCCCGCGCGGTGGCCACGCACGCGCTGAGCATCTTCGGGGATCACTCGGACGTGATGGCCTGCCGCCAGACGGGCTTCGCCATGCTCTCCTCGAACTCGGTGCAGGAGGCGCACGACATGGCCTGCATCGCCCACGCGGCAACCCTGCGCTCGCGCGTCCCCTTCATGCACTTCTTCGACGGCTTCAGGACGTCGCACGAGGTCGCCGACATCGAGGCGCTGAGCGACGAGACGCTGATCGCGATGCTCGATCCCGAGTCCATCGCCGCGCACCGGCGCCGCGCAATGAGCCCCGACCATCCCGTCCTGCGCGGCAGCGCGCAGAACCCGGACGTCTTCTTCCAGGCCCGCGAGGCATCGAACGCCTGGTACCTGGCCTGCCCCGGCATCGTGAAGCAGACGATGGCTCGCTTCGCCTCCCTCACGGGACGGAGCTACGGCCTCTTCGACTACGCCGGCCACCCCGAGGCCGAGCGCGTCATCGTGATGATGGGTTCGGGCGCCGAGGCCGCGCACGAGACGATCGACTGGCTGACGGCCCGCGGCGAGAGGGTCGGGCTCGTGAAGGTGAGGCTCTTCAGGCCCTTCTCCCCTGCCGACCTCGTGCGCGCACTGCCCACCACGGTCAAGGCCATCGCCATTCTCGACCGGACGAAGGAGCCCGGCTCGGTGGGCGAGCCGCTCTACCTCGACGTGGTGACGGCCCTGCGCGAGATCGAGGAGGCCGGCGAGTCGCACCTGCGCCAGAGCCCCCGGATCGTCGGCGGCCGCTACGGCCTCGGCTCGAAGGAGTTCACCCCGGCCATGGTGCACTCCGTCTTCGAGGCGCTGTCGGCTGAGCGGCCCAGGAACCACTTCACCGTCGGCATCGTGGACGACCTGACCGGCACATCCCTCGACGTCGATCCTGACTTCGACATCGAGCCCGACAGCGTCATGCGCGCCGTCTTCTACGGCCTCGGCTCGGACGGCACCGTCGGCGCCAACAAGAACTCGATCAAAATCATCGCCGAGGGAACGGACGTCCATGCCCAGGGCTACTTCGTCTACGACTCGAAGAAGGCCGGGGCCATCACGATCTCGCACCTGAGATTCGGCCCCGACCCCATCCGATCTTCCTACCTGATCCAGAAGGCGCGCTTCGTAGCCTGCCATCAGTCCACCTTCATCGACCGCTACGGCATCACGGATCTGGCGGCAGAAGGGGCGATCCTGCTCCTGAACACTCCGCACGGCCCCGGCGAGATCTGGGATCACCTCCCCCGCGAGGCCCAGGAAGCGATCATCGAGAAGAAGCTCCGCCTCTGGGTCATCGACGCCTACAAGGTCGCCCAGGAGGCGGGGATGGGCCGCCGCATCAATACCGTGATGCAGGTCTGCTTCTTCGCCATCTCCGGCGTCCTCCCCAGAGAAGAAGCCGTCGCGCGGATCAAGAAGACGATCGAGGCCACCTACAGCCGCAAGGGCGAGGAGCTGGTGCGCAGGAACTTCGAGGCCGTGGACGCCTCGCTCGCCCAACTGCACGAGGTGCCGCTGATCGGGAAGCTCACCGCCACCCGCTCGCGCCCCGCGACCGTCCCCGATGCAGCTCCCGATTTCGTCAAGAGGGTCACGGCGGTCATGCTCGCCAACAAGGGGAACCTCCTGCCCGTGAGCGCCTTCCCCGTGGACGGGACGTGGCCCGTCGGGACCTCGAAGTGGGAGAAGCGCAACATCGCGCTGACGATCCCGGCCTGGGACGAGAAGATCTGCATCCAGTGCAACAAGTGCGCGTTCGTCTGCCCCCACGCCGCCATCCGCGCCAAGGTCTACCCAGCGGACAGCCTCGAAGGGGCGCCCGGGACCTTCAAGTCGATGGAGTACAAGGGCGCCGATCACCACGGCGGGCGCTACACCATCCAGGTGGCCCCCGAAGACTGCACTGGCTGCAACCTCTGTGTCGTCGTCTGCCCCGCGAAGGATCGCGCCAACCCGAAGCACAAGTCTCTCGAAATGACCTCCCAGGAAGCGCTGCGCGAGCCGGAGCGGATCAACTACGACTTCTTCCTCGCGCTTCCCGAGGCGGACCGGGCCACGGTCAAGCAGGACGTGAAGGGCTCCCAGCTCCTCCAGCCGCTCTTCGAGTACTCGGGCGCCTGCTCCGGGTGCGGCGAGACTCCCTACATCAAGCTGCTGACGCAGCTCTTCGGGGATCGGATCCTGATGGCGAATGCCACAGGCTGCTCCTCGATCTACGGTGGCAACCTCCCGACCGTGCCCTACACGACGAACCCCGAGGGGCGCGGCCCCGCCTGGTCGAACTCGCTCTTCGAGGACAACGCCGAGTTCGGGCTGGGCATGCGCCTGGCGCTCGATCGGATCCGGGATCAGGCCCGTAGCCTTCTCGAAAAGCTGGCCCCATCGATCGGCGTAGATCTCGCCTCGCTCATCCTCGCGAATCCCCAGGACGGCGAGGAGGAGATCCACACGCAGCGTGAGCGCGTCACGGCCCTGCGCGCGGCGCTCGCGAAGCTTCCCTCGGATGAGGCCAGGCGCCTCGAACAGATCGCCGACTACCTCGTCCGCAAGAGCGTCTGGATCGTGGGCGGAGACGGGTGGGCTTACGACATCGGCTACGGCGGCCTCGATCACGTCCTCGCCCTCGGGCGCAACGTGAACATCCTGGTGCTCGACACCGAGGTCTACTCGAACACGGGTGGCCAGGCCTCGAAGGCCACTCCCATGGGCGCCGCCGCGAAGTTCGCCATGGCCGGCAAGGAGAATCCCAAGAAGGACCTCGCGATGCTCGCCATGTCCTACGGCAACGTCTACGTGGCGCGCGTCGCCTTCGGCGCGAAGGACACGCAGACCGTGCGGACCTTCCTCGAGGCGGAGTCCTTCCCCGGCCCCTCCATCATCATCGCCTACAGCCCCTGCATCGCTCACGGATACGACATGTCCCAGAGCCTGGAGCAGCAGAGGCTGGCGATGGAGACGGGCTACTGGCCGCTACTGCGCTTCGACCCGCGGCGCCGCGCCGAGGGCGAGAACCCGTTGCAGCTCGACTCACCACATCCCAGGGAGAATCTCGCCGCCTTCACGCGCAACGAGGTTCGCTTCCGGATGGTGGAGAAGCAGGACCCCGAGAGGTTCCGCAGGCTCATGGCAGCCGCCAGCCGCGAGGTCGGCGGCAGGTTCGCGATCTACGAGGAGCTGGCGAAGCTGGCCTCCCTGCGGGGGGACGGCGAGGCAAAGAAGGCGGCGGAAGAACCCAAGGCCAAGACGGATGCCCCGGCGGTAGCGCGGGGCTGAGGGAGGGAGACCATGGACCTGTCGACGACCTATCTGAAGCTCAGGCTTCCCCACCCCCTGATGCCGGGAGCCTCACCGCTCGTGGACGACCTCGACACGGTGAAGAGGCTGGAGGACGCGGGCGCCGCGGCCATCGTGATGCACTCCCTCTTCGAGGAGCAGATCAAGCGCGAGGAGGTCGGGACGCTCTTCGCGATGGAGGAGCATGCCGAGTCCTTCGCCGAGGCGACGAGCTACTTCCCCGATCCCGACGAGTTCACGCTGGGACCCGAGGAGTACCTCGCGCAGATCCGAAAGATCAAGGAGACGGTGTCGATTCCCGTCATCGGATCTCTCAACGGCACCACGCTGGGAGGGTGGCTCAGGTACGCGCACCTCATCGAGCAGGCGGGAGCGGACGCGTTGGAGCTGAACGTCTACTTCATGGCGACGCAGGAGAGCGAGAGCGCCGAGAAGATCGAGCGGCGCATCCTCGAGATGCTCCGGGCCGTCAAGAAGAGCGTCCGGATACCCGTGGCCGTGAAGCTCTCTCCCTACTTCTCCGCGCTCGCCCACTTCGCCTCCGAGCTGGAGGACGCGGGCGCCGACGGGCTCGTGCTCTTCAACCGCTTCTACCAGCCCGACATCGACCCCGAGCAGCTCGAGGTGGTCCCGACGCTGCGCCTGTCGGACCCCTCCGAGCTGCTGCTGCGGCTGCGCTGGCTCGCGATCCTCTCGGGCCGGATCTGGTCCTCGCTGGGAGCGAGCGGCGGCATCCACACGGGCCTCGACGCCATCAAGGCCGTGATGGCCGGAGCCCATGGCGTCCAGGTCGTCTCGGCACTCCTCAGGCACGGCCCCGATCGCCTCGCCCGCATCCGCCGCGAGATGACCGACTGGCTCGAGGAGCACGAGTACGAGTCCCTGGAGCAGGCCCGCGGCAGCATGCGAACCCAGTCCTGCCCCGACCCCGCGGCCTTCGAGCGCGTGAACTACATGAGGGTCCTCCAGAGCTGGCGATCGGACGGCCTGCACCAGGTCCCCCTCAAGGACGTCGCGGAGATCTGAGCATGCTCCTCGCGGGCAGGCTGGCAGGAGTGGGGGCGCTGGCGGTCCTGCTCTCCTCCCCGGCGATGGCCGGGCCCGCCGAGATCTCCTACCTCTACGATCTCGCCGACTTCACGGGAAGGATCCCTTACAGCGACGCGCGGGTCGTGGTCGATGCTTTCCGATCCGAGGTCTACACCGTCTACGGGAACGAGATCAGGGTATTCAACAACGCCGGCATGGAGATCTACCGCTTCGACGTGGATGTCGAGGACGGGCGCCTGACGGATCTCGGGATCGAGAGCAGCGGAGACATCCTGATGCTGGTGTATGCCTCGGGCTCCGGGGAGGGCGCGAGGCAATGGTCGCTGATCCGCGCCGACTTCCGGGGGCGGCCGACGGCCGAGATCGCCCTCGATCGGTCGGGGGACGCGGCGGGTTTCCTCCCCAACCGGCTTCTCCTCCGTTCGGGAAGGATCTGGCTCGTCAGCCAGGGCCAGATGCGCGCTGCCTGCTACCTCCCCGACGGCACGCTCGAGCGGCTCCTCGACCTGGCGGAGCTGGCTGCGCTCCCGGAAGAAGATCGGGCCAACGCCGAGATCAGCGGGCTGGACGTCGGCAGCGACGGCACCGTGGTCTTCGCCGTGCCCGAGCAGTTCCGGGTGCACGCGATCGAGCCCGGAGGCGGTGTCCGCTCGTTCGGGAAGTCCGGCTCTGCAGCGGGCGCCTTCGGCGTTCTCGGCGACGTGGCCCTCGACGGCGAGGGCAACATCTTCCTCTCCGACCGCCAGCGCAGCGTTGTGATGGTCTTCAATCGGGAGTTCCGCTTCCTCCGCGAGGAGGGCCGCATCGCCCACCGCGAGTGGCTGGCGCGGCCGGGCGCCCTCGCGCTCGACCCGGCCGGGAGGCTCTACGTCTCCCAGGTACGGAACCGCGGCGTCGCGGTCTTCGCGATCGCGCCGGCTCCGTAGAGCGCGTTCCGCCCCGGGACCGCCGTCATCCTCTCGAAGGCGCCCGCGCCGCCAGGCTAGCCATCCTCCCGGAAACAGCCGCTGGGGGCGGAATCCGGCCTGCGGCACCTCCCGTGAGTACCTCGGAATCACTCAGGCGGCTGTGGAATCTGGCCCACCGCCCTGCCCCGCGTCCCCCGCGAAGCGCCCCGAAGACCCCTAAACAGCAGCTTCCTGGAAGGCCTCGACCGGGCACCGGACTTGCAAAACCATGGATCGGAATCATTCGGAGGCGAGTCTCGGGCACCCCGAGGATGGACCGCACCGCCGACCACACCATGAGGAGGCTTGAATGAGGACGTTGAGAATGGGGGCGCTGGCGCTCGCGGTGATGGCCCTCGCTGCTTTTGCCGGCAACGCGTACGCGTTCCACTCAGGCGGCGTCGCGGAGTGCAGCGGCTGCCACAGCATGCACAACCCGATGGCAGGAGGAAAGTTCCTGCTGGTCGGGACCGACCAGAGCTCGGCGTGCCTGACCTGCCACCAGAACGCCAACGACACCGGTCCCAGCTCATATCACATCAGCACCGCCCCGGGCAGCCTCGGCGCAGGCCAGGCCCCGTTGCAGAGGTCTCCGGGCGGAGACTTCGGCTGGATCAAGAAGGACTACTCCTTCACCGTTCGCGGCACGACGACGAACGAGGATGGCGACACCCACGGCCACAACATCATCGCGGTCGATTTCGGATACTCGGTGGATGGCACGAACGCAAACGCACCGGGCGGCAGCGGATTCCCGTCGAGCCAGCTTGCCTGCAACAGCTGCCACGATCCGCACGGCCAGTACCGCCGTCTGAACACCGGCGCCATCTCGAAGACCGGCGGTCCGATCCGCGCCTCGGGCTCCTACTACGACCCCAACAACCCCACGAATAACGAGCCCAACAGCACCACGGCGGTCGGCGTCTATCGCCTCCTCGCGGGCGCCGGCTACACCAAGGACGGCGTCACCTTCGCCGGCGTCCCCGCCGCGAAGGTGCCCAGCACCTACAACAGGACGGAGGCCGTGACGCAGACGCGCACGTCCTACGGCCGCTCCTCCGACCCCGGCCACGTCACCTGGGGCAACTGGTGCGGAACCTGCCATCCCGACATGCACTCGAGCGGGAACTACGTCCACCCTACGGACGAGGACCTCGACTCCACGATCGCGACCATCTACGAGCAGTACGTGAAGACCGGCGACATGACCGGATCGGCCGGGTCGTCGTTCACCTCGCTCGTTCCGTTCGTGAAGAACAGCGGCGACTACGCCACCGTCCTCGCCCCGCTCGCGAGAAACGACAACTCGCAGCTCGGCGGCCCGTCGACGAACGACCAGGTCTCCTGCCTCTCCTGTCACCGCGCGCATGCCTCCGGCTGGGAATACGCGCTGCGCTGGAACATCGAAGGCGAGTTCATGACCTACAACAGCCTCTATCCCGGCACCGACACGACTCCGACCGTCCCGCAGTTCGCTCGGGGTCGGCTGGCGTCGGAGACCCAGGCGGCCTACTACGACCGCCCGGTGACCACGTTCGCGTCGTATCAGCGCGTGCTCTGCAACAAGTGCCACGCGAAGGACTAGTCACCTGAGTTTCCCGGACCTCGTCCGGGTGTGCTCCTGAAGGGGGCCGGCGGATGTCGGCCCCCTTTTCCTTTAGCGGCCTCGGTATAATCCGCCGGACTTGGACGGGACGATGAGACAGGCGCTGCTCGCGGCAGCCGTTATCCCGCTCGCCGTCACCGTCGGCTGCGCCGCCGCCGGTGCAGGGGGGCGCGCTTTCGCCGCGCGGCCATCGCAAGGCCCCCCCGGGATCGTCGTGGTCCTGCGGGACCTCTCCGCGCCGTCGCAGCGGGTCCGCTTCCAGGTCTCCCGGGCCGTCGCGCGCCGCGAGGACGGCGTGACGGTGGATTTGAAGCTCGTTGCCTCGCGCAGACCGGGCAACGAGACGCCCGACGAGAGCCTGTGGCTCGAAGGGGAGCCTCCTCCGGGAACCTACACCGGCATCGAGCTCTCCTTCCTCTCCGCCACGCGGCCCGGCCCCGAGGGAGCCTCGAATCTCGAAGTCCCCTCCGTGCCGACCCGGGTGGACTCGCCCTTCGTCGTGAGCCCCAGCTCCGGCACGGTCCTGGCCCTGACCCTGCGTTCCGCCTGGAGCCCGGATTCGCCGGATCGTTTCGATCCCGTGTTCGAGGGGCGTGCACGGCCGCGCCCGACGACGGGGCTCATCGGCCTCGCATCGGTCGGCGGCTGGGACTCCGTCGCGCTGTTCGACAAGCGGACGGGAGCCCTCGCGATGCTCCTTCCGGTCGGCCGGAATCCAGCCGGTCTCGCGCTCGACTCGGAGCGGCTCCGCGCCTACGTGGCGGTCTCGGGGGACGACTCGGTCGCGGTGCTGGACCTGCTCGAAGGACGCGTCCGTGAGCAGATCTCCCTCCGCGCCGGGGACTCGCCGCGGGAGGTGACGCTGACTCCGGACGGCCGGACCCTCGTCGTCGCGAACCCCGGTTCCGACACCGTGAGCTTCGTGGATCCGCTCGCAGCGACCGAGCTCGAGCGCGTCCCGGTGGCGGGGCGGCCTGTCTCGCTCCTCATGGATCGCGACGGCCGGCGCGTCTTCGTGCTGGCGGAGCGGTCGAGCACGATCACGGTCCTCTCGGTCTCCTCGCGAACCCCGGTCGGCGCGGTCACCGTAGACGCCGGGGCGCTGCGGGCCCGCTTCTCGGGGAGGAACGGCGAGCGGATTCTCGTGGCGCAGGAGGAGTCGCCCTATCTGACCGTGGTGGACTCCCGCACCCTCGCCGTGGAGCGGCGCGTCTACGTCGGTCCAGGCGCCCGGGCCCTCGAGGTCGATCCCAGGAGCGGCCGGATCTTCCTGGCCCGGGCCCGGGCGGGCCGGATCGAGATCTTCGATCCCTCCTCCTTCCTCCCGGTCGAGGAGATCCCGGTGCCCGGGGAGGTCGCCTGGCTGTCGATCGAAGCGGAGGGGAACGGGCTCGGCATCCTCCTCCGCGACCCTGCGGAAGTCCGGATCGTGGGCCTGGTGGGGAGCGGCACGGTCACGCGCACACCCCTGGGCGCCGACCCCGCCGCGCTGCAGTTCGTGCAGGGCAGCGGTCCTTGAGATCTTCCGCCGGCCGGCTCGCGCTCGCCGGAGCGATCCTGGCGGGCGTGACGAGCCAGGCCCTCGCAGACGACCTGAGCGGCTACGTGGAGCTGTCGGGCAACTCTTCCTCCTCCAGGAACGAGATCGACGGGTTGCCGGACACCGAGACGGACACGACGTCGCTGCGGCCCCGCGCGAATCTGCTCTGGAGCCGCCGGCTCTTCCCCTACCTCCATGCCCAGGCGGGGATGTTCTACGAGCATTTCGACGACACGATCGAGCAGCTCGGGTTCGAGCAGGAGTCGGAGTTCACGCGGTTCCGGCCGTTCCTGCGGCTCACGCTCCGGTCCCCCCTGGTGCTCGGGGACATCGGCTGGGATCGCAACGAAGAGACCTCGCAGACCGACGACCTCGCCGAGTTCCGCCTGACTCGCGACACGTTCCTCGGCACCCTGGGCTGGTATCCGGTCGAGCTGCCCTCGATGCGCCTCGAGGCCTCCCATGTCGTCGATCGCGACGGCTCCCAGGATCTCGTGGATCGGACCGAGGACGCCCTGCGGCTCACGTCCGAGTACAGGCCCATCGAGTCGACGAGGCTCTACTACCGGGGATCACTGGAACGGATCGAGGATCAGGCCGAGGGAACGACGTTCCACACGACCACTCACAACGGACAGGTGTACTTCTCAGAGAACTACTTCGACTCCCGCTGGGAGATCTCGGGGAGTTGGAACACCACGTACCGGGAGACCGACATCGAGTCGTCGGGAACCGGCGAGCTGCTCATTCCCGTCTTCCCTGTCGGCGGCTCCTTCGAGCTCGACGACACGCCCGACGTGGGGCTCCTCAATCCGGCCCCTCTCCTCGTGGACGGCAACACGCTGGTCGGGACTTCGATCAACCTGGGTCTCATCCCCCCGGCCGGGGACAACCGCCCGCGGAACATGGGCGTCGACCTGGGCGTCATGCGCGACGTCAACGTCTTCCGCGTCTGGATCGATCGGAATCTCCCTTTCGACATAGCCCGCACCTTCACCTGGGAGATCTGGACGAGCAGCGACGCGCAGTTCTGGACCAGGACGTCCGTGATCCCCACCGCGCCGTTCGGTCCCTTCGACAACAACTTCGAGGTGCGGTTCGCCACTGTCATGTCCCGATACGTGAAGGTCGTGGTCAGCCCGCTGGCTCCGACGGTGCCCAACGCGAGCTCGTTTCCCACCATCCTCGTCACCGAGCTCGAGCCGTTGCTCGCACAGGCGACGAACACGTTCGAGGAGACGGTCTCCGACACGCGGAACCTGGCGAACGCCAGCTCCCGGTTCCGGATCCTGGAGCGCCCGGGGCTCTATTACGAGACGACCTACTCGCTCGTGAGCTCCACGCAGAGCCCCACGAGCTGGACGCTCTCGAACGGCCTCTCCGCCCGGCACCAATTCGACCGGGTCTGGGGGGCGAGCGCCCGGGTCGCCCGCGAGGACGGGCTCGACAGCGATCGCGAGCGTACGGCGTACGTCTACTCCGCGGCGGTCACGGCCAACCCGTTCGAGACCTTGAGACACTCGCTGATCCTGAGCGGCTACGCGAACGAGACCGACGGGATCACCACGAAGAACCGGGCGGTGAACTTCGACACGACCGCCCTCGTCTACGAGGGCGTGGATCTGAACTTCCTCGTGGGGACATCGTACGGCGAGATCGAAGACGGCTCCACCAACGAAGCCCTGCTGGTCGGCGCCGGTGCCACCCTGATTCCCTACCGCAGCGTGACGGTCACCCTTCGCTACGACGACCGGAACGCGACGATCTACACCGATGGCGTCCCGAACGTCGAGGACAGGACCAGGAGCGCGGAGGCCGCCGTTGCCTACAGTCCGCTCGCAGCAATATATTTGTACGGCTCCCGACGCATTGAAGCGCGAACGAGCGAGCCCGATCGCACGGTCGACACCTTCGCGTGCAGCTGGTCGCCCTTTCCAGGGGGAGCCCTCCAGGTGAACGTTTCCTACAACGAGACCAGGTACTCCGATCTGGACGAGGTCGACACGTCGTTCGTCCCCTTCGTGAGGTGGAACATCAACCCCCGCTCCTATTTCGAGATCGCCTACCAGGCGCTGACCCGCGAAACGGACATCTCCCGGCTGCAGGACGACATCGTCACATCGACGCTCCGGCTCGGGTTCTAGGAGGTCCCAAACATGAAGCTTCTCGAGGCTGTCGGCGTCGCGATGCTCGCGTTCGTCGCCCTGACGCCGGCGTGCGCTGGAAAGAGGTCCGCCGAGGTGACCTATCGTGATCCCAGGATGGACTTCAGCCTCGTCCAGAAGGTGGCCGTGTTGCCGTTCGAGAACTTGACGACCGCCACCTCGGCCGCGGAGAGAGTCCGGGACGTCTTCACGACGATGATGCAGGCGACCGGGTCGTCCTACGTGATCCCGCCTGGAGAGGTCGCCCGCGGCATCGACCGCGCCTCCGTGGCGAGCCCGACCATGCCGACCGCCGAGGAGGTGGTGAACCTCGGGAAAGTGGTCGGCGTGGACGCGGTGATCACCGGGGTGGTCCGCGAGTACGGAGAGGTGCGCTCAGGGAGCAGCTCCGCGGGAGTGGTCTCGCTGAGCCTCCAGATGATGGAGACCCAGACGGGCAAGGTGGTCTGGAGCGCTTCCGCCACCCGCGGCGGCGTGGACGCCGCCGACCGCCTCTTCGGAGGAGGCGGCCAGCCCATGGACCAGGTGACGGCCGATGCCGTTCGCGATCTTCTCGACTCGCTTTTCGGCTGAACGGGTGCTGCTCGGGCTCGCCGCGACAGTGTGGCTGTGCGCGGCGTCGCCTGCCGCCCTCGGCGCCGACGGCTCACGCGTCGCGGTCTTCCCCCCGGTGGACCGGTCGGGGCGGTCGGCCCCCGTCGAGCAGGTCCAGGCGGCCCTCGAGGAGTCCCTGGCGGCCCAGGGCTTCGCCTTGCTTCCGCGGACCGAGCTCGAGGAGTTCTTCCGCAGGCACCGGATCCGGTACACGGGAGGGATCTCGGGCGAGACGGCCGGCGCGATCGGCGCAGAGACGAACGTCGAAGGAATCCTCCTGAGCTCGGTGGACGACTGGGAGACCGTGGATCCGCCGCGGTTCGCGCTCACCGCCCGCTGGGTCGCGGCCGTCCCCGAAGCACCGCTGACCTGGATGGACTCGAGCGCCCACCACGGTCACGAGCGGCCGGGGGCGTTCGGGCTGGGCGTGGTCACCTCCGCCGAAGTCCTGATCCAGCTCGCGTCGGAGGAGATTGCCGAATCTCTCGCCGCCCTGGGCCGGGCCTCCGGGACGGAGGATCGGGCACGCGTGCCGAGGAGATTCCGGCCCGGCAGCTTCGTCGTCGATCCGGGCTGGGCCGCGGCCGCAGCCTCCCTCCGTACCCCCCGCGTGGCGGTCCTGCCCTTCGTCGCGGATGAGGCGTGGCGAGACGCTGGGGAGAACGTCACATCCCAGTTCGTGAGATGGCTCATGGCCGCGGGCAACATGGAGGTGCTCGAGCCCGGAGTGGTCCGCGAGGCGCTTCTCGATGCCCGGGTGATCCAGGAAGGCGGTCCGTCGCTGCCGCAGGTCGATGCCCTGGGCGCGCTTCTCGACCTGGATCTGGTCGTCTCCGGCCGTGTGACCGACTACGAGGCGATGGGATCCGCCCCCGGAACGCCGTTCCTGGGATTCTCGGCCCGCGCCATCGACGTCCGTACGCGCCAGGCCGTCTGGACATCGTTCAGCTTCGGCCGCGGAGACGACCGGGTCGGAGTGTTCGGGGTCTCCCGCATCCGCTCCTCCGTCACGCTGACCTCCGGGCTCGTCCGGGGTGCCGTCGAGGAGCTCGAGCAAGAGCTCCGATCGCGCCGGCTCCCGCAAGAGGCCGCCGGCAACAAGGGAAACAACCCATGACACGTCCCCTCTCCGTCCGGGTCCTCGCGACCCGGGTGCTCGTCGTCTGCGCGTCGATTCTCACGGCGGTTGCCGCCGCGCCAGCCCGTTCCTCCGACCCCGTCCTCGCCACCGTCAACGGCGAGCCTGTCCCGCTGAGCAAGGTCCGCGGAGGGAGCGGAGCCGCGCCCCCCACGGACGGAGCGGGCAAGGCGCTCGAGCGGATGATCGGCGTCGAGCTCGCCATCCAGGAAGGGTACCGGATGGGCCTCGAGAAGACCCTCGAGGTGCGCGATCGAATGGGCGTCTTCGAGCGCGATACCCTCCGGGACGGCCTGTTCGCAAGCCGGGTCGGAGGGGTGAAACCCGATCCGAAACAAGTCGAGGCGATGGCGAACGCCATGACCGTCGAGGTCAGCATCCGCACGGCGGCCTTCGCCACCAGGGCCGGCGCCGACCAGCTCGCAGCCCGGGCGGCGCGGGGCGACGACTTCGACACCGCCGCCACGGAGCTTGCCGCAAGCGGCGCGGGGAGCGTGGATCCCGGTGAGGGGTTCATCCGCATGTCGTCCCTCCTCCCCGCGGTTCAGGCGGCCATCGGTTCCCTGGCTCCCGGCAGCGTTTCCGCCGTCTACCAGATCGGTGATCGGTTCGCGGTGAGCCGCCTCATCGAGCGGCGCACGGCTCCCGATCCCGACGCGCGGGCCAAGGCCGAGGAGGAGCTGCTGCGTCGATTGCAGGGCGAGGCCATCGCGAAGTACGCGGAGGAGCTGAAGAAGAAGTACGCAAGGGTCGACGAGCCGCTCGATGCGTCGCTCGACTTTCAGGGCAAGGAGCCCGGATTCGAATCTTATCTCCATGATTCCCGCGCGCTCGTGACGATCTCCGGGGCCGAGCCGATCACGGTAGGGGATCTCGCCGACGCCGTTCGCAAGCGCCTCTTCCACGGCGCCGACCGGGCAGCCGAGAGGAACCGCCTCAACCGGAAGAAGGACGAGGTCCTCGACGACCTGATCGTGAAGCGGGTCGTGATGCGGGAGGCCCTGGTGCAGGGGCTGGACAGGAAGCCGGAGTACCTCGCGCTGCGCGGCGAGACGGAGCGGGAAATGGTCTTCGGAGCCTTCGTGGCCAAGGTGATCGAGCCCGAGGTGAAGGTCACCGACGCCGAGGTCAAGGAGTACTACGAGGCTCACCGGAAGGATCTGACCGGAGCCGACATGACCCGCCTCGAGTCGATCGCCTTCGGCTCCCGCAGGGACGCCGAGGCGGCCCTGGCGAAGCTTCGCTCCGGCGCGGATCTGCCCTGGATGCGCACCAACGCTCCCGGCCGGCTCGACCCGCAGGCGAACCCGGACCTCCTCTCCTTTCCGGCCGTTCCCGTGATCCTGGAAGACCTGCCCACCGATCTCCGCCAGGCTCTGGCCAGGGCTGGGACCGGGGAGTACCGCCTCTACAGCGCCACGGGCGGCGCCACCTACGTGATCCTGGTGCGCGATCTCCTGCCCGGACAGACGATGCCGCTGGAGGACGCCAGGGGGCGAATCCGCGCGAAACTGAGCGGAGAGAAGAGGCAGAAGGCCTTCGACGACTACGTCGCGACGCTGCGCAAGGCGTCGGAGGTCGAGATCCTCGTCACTCCCGAGCAGCTCGAGAAGCTCGTCGCATCCCCGTCCGCTTCCTGAGCGGGGCCGGGCCCGATGCGAGGCCGGGAGCTCGCTACCGGGCGGCTCCTTCCCCGGCTGCCTGCAACAGAACCTCGATCCGCGTCCGCCATTCGGCGGCGCTCCTCGGAACGCCGTCGTCTCGGATCCCCGCGAGGATGCTTCGTGCCCGTGCCTCGAGGATCGCCTCGAGCCGCCCCACGGGCGCGTCGACGTACAGCTCCCCGTAGGTCAGCCGCGCATCGTTGTCGACGACCATCACCACGCCGCGCTCGGGGCCAATCTCGAGCGTGACGACGGAGAGGACGACGGCGGCAGGCGCTCCCGCGGCGCGGCGCTCCGCTACCTGCGTCTGCCCGCGCAGCACGGGCTCGCGCGCTGTCCGTTCCTCGACCTCCCGGGCGAGGAACCTCCCGGGCGCGTAATCTGGAAAGCGATCCCGGAGCGCACCGAAGGCCTCGGCGAACTCGGCGCTCTCCGCGCGTCCCCAGAGGAAGAGCGCGTGCACCCTGTCGTAGAGCCGCGCCGCTTCGAGATCCTCCCCTTGCAGGCTCTCCCGGTGCCGAGTCAGCGCCGCGACGTTGTCCCCATTGAGCCGGGCAATCATCCGTGACATCGGAGCGTGGAACTCCAGCCAGAGGTTGTCGTCGGTGTTGAGGACGCCGTCACGGGAGAACTCCCTGAGCCCGTCCGTGCCGGCCACGAAGTAGGAGAGCAGGTCGCCGGACGAGCCCATGAAGACGTCCTCCAGATCCTTCCGGTCGGGCAATCGGGAGATGCGGCGGCCGATCGCCTCCGGATCGAGGACGATCGGATCGTTGCTCCCGAGCAGCTCGGCGTCGTAGTGGGTGAGCCAGAGCCTCACGTGACGGAAGTTGTTCGCGAACGTCCTCACGACCGAGCGGAGATCGTCGGCGTCCATCTCGTAGATCGGGAGCCACTGGCAGATGACGCCACCCGGGCTCAGGCGCCCCGCCGCCAGCCGGAAGTACTCGTCGGTGTAGAGGTAGGCGGCCCCGCCCGACCAGGGATGTAGCGGGTCGGCGGTGATCACGTCGAAGCGCTCGCGCGTCGTCAGCAGGAAATTGCGGCCGTCGTTGAACACGACGCGCACCTTGGGGCTGTCGAGGGCCCGATGGTTCCACTCGGCGAACGTCCGGGCCGCCGGGAGGACCCCCGGCTCGATCTCGGCCAGGACGATCTCCTCGGCCTCGGGATGGACCGTCGTGGCGCCGAGAGTCATCCCCGTCCCCGTCCCAAGGACGAAGATCTTTCTCGGGTTCGGGTGGGCGAGCATCGGCAGGTGCCCGAGCGTCAGCTGGCACTGCCTGTCCTGGCGTGTGGTGGAGGCCTCCACACGGCCGTTCACGATGAACGCCTGCTGGGCTCCCCGGGGGCGGATCACGCTGATCGTCTCGTTCGCCCCCTCGAAGAAATAGAGCACGTCGGTGTTGGCGAGCGCGTCCCGGATCCGCTCCTCCGTGTCGAAGGCCTTATACTGGTTGTTCCGGAAGACGGCGAAGAACTTCCGGTCCCAGGCCCGCCCCCAGTCGGGAAACAGCGCGAGCGCCGCAGCCGCCGAGAGAGCCGCGGCGGCGACCAGCGCCGCCGCCGTCCGCGCCCGCGTCGTGATCAGGCTCGCCAGGACCGCGCAGCCCGTCCCCAGGTTCGCCACGATCAGGAGGTGCAGCGATCTCTCGAATCCGAAGAGGTAGATCAGGACGAAGCCGGAAACCGCCGCCCCGAGGATCGCCCCGGCGGTGTTGACGGTGAGCACTTCGCCCACGGCCCTGCCGACCTGCCCGCGCCAGGCGGCATGGACGTTGCCGGCCACCGGGAAGGCGAGTCCCATGAAGAAGGCCGGCACCGCCACGAAGGCGAACGCGACGACGAAGGTCGCGATCTGCTGCGAGGTGAACGCGCGCGATCCCGGAGGGAACACGTCCAGGAGCCGGACGGCGTGGAGGGGAAGGCCGCGCAGCGCCCAGGTCACCGCCAGGGCCGAGAGGCCGATCAGGATCTGCGCGGCCGCGAAGACGGCCACCCAGGTCCGCCAGCCGGCGGCGCGGCGCCGGGCGATCCACCCCACGATCGATTCGCACTGCCCTCCCGCCGCGATTCCGGCCAGGAAGGCCGCCAGCAGGATCGTGAAGCTGTAGGCGGAGGTTCCCACGACGAGCGTCAGGACCCGCGTCCACAGGACCTCGTAGCCGAGGGCGCAGAATCCGCTCACGCCGATCCCGATGAGCACGAGGGCGATGGGGATCGGCCGGCCGCCCCCCGCCGGGGGGGGCGCCGCCATGGGAGCCTCCCGCCGCGGACCCACCCCGAAGGCCCGCTCCGGCAGGAGCCACGCGACGGAGCCGACCAGGAGGTTGATCGCCACGGCGGTGAGGACCGACCGCGCAACGCCGAATCGCGGCAGGAGCAGGAATCCCGCCGCGAGGGTGCCGGCCACGGCGCCCAGAGTGTTCAGAGCGTAGAGGAAGGCGAGATGGCCGCGCAGCGCGTCGGGACGCCCCGCGACGAAACGAGAGAGGACGGGCAGCGTGCCGCCCATGAGCGTCGTCGGGACGAGCATGCCGATCGATGCGAGCGCCACGCGGATCACGGTGAGTCCGAGCGGGCTCGCCTCCGCCAGGCGCGCCAGCGGCACGTAGATCGACGGGTATCCCTGGAGGAGGAGGTAGAAGGCCGCGGCGGACGACGCGATGCCGATCTCGAGGGCGGCGTAGAGGCGCAGCGGCCGGCGGGCGCGGTCGGCGCGCGCCCCCAGGAGGGATCCTCCCAGCGCCAACCCTCCCATGAAGACGGAGAGGACGGTGGTGACCGCCAGGTGGGAGCCCCCGAAGACGAGGCTCAGGGAGCGGACCCAGACCACCTGGTAGATCAGCGCCGCGAACCCCGACAGGAAGAAGAGCAGGTAGAGGAAGGCGACGGCGGGACGGACCTCCGGAGGGGATGGGCTGCTACTCGTCAACCGCGAACACCTGCACCCTCTGGTTCTCCCGGTCGGCGACGGCGACGAAGCCGCGGCGGCTCGAGCAGATGTCGGTGGGATAGCGCAGGAAGCCCTCCTTCCATCCGTAGGCCGACTGGCGGCCCCGGAAGGATCCGTCGGGCCCGAGGATCACCACACCGCCGCCGTTCTCGTCAGCCACCAGCAGACGCCCCGACGGATCGGCGTCGAGCGCTCCGGGAAAGTCGAGATCCTCCGAGAGCGAGCCCGACAGCGGAGCGAAGGCGGCCTCACCGGGCCGCGCGACCCAGACCCTGCGGCCGACTCCGTCGAGAGCGTAGATCGATCCCCGGCCGTCGAGGGCGACATCGGTGAGCGACCGCGCTTCTGCGGGGAGAGCGATCGACCGCTCGAGGGTGCCCGACGCGGCGATCTGGACGACCCTTCGCCCCGCCACGTCCGCGGCCACGACGGCGCCTCCAGCTCCCAGCGCGAAGCTGCGGATGACCGGCTCCGCGGCTCCCTCGGCACGGGGAACCTCGATGCCGCCGCCGAACGATCCGTCCGCGCGCACGCGCGACAGCCGGCGGCTCTTTCCGTCCAGGACGATCAGCTCCCCCGAGGCGTCGCCGTCGACGCGGATCGGGTAGGCGACCTCGGGCAGCTTCACGATGCCGGTGACGCGGGCCAGCGCCCCGGAGACCTCGACCCGCAGCACCCGCCCGTTGCCGCTGTCCGCCACGAGGATGGCATCGCCGGCGCCGCACCCCACACCCTGCGGATAGCTCAGGGGAACACCCTCGGTGTCGGCCAAGAGCGTCGCCGCGTGGCGGAGCTTGAGCACCTCGGCGGCCGCCACGGGGGCCGCAGCCGCATGCGCGGCAAGCAGGACGGCGACGGCGATGAGCAAGCGTGACCTCAAGGCCTCACCTCGTGATCTGCGTGTGACACTGCATGCAGAGATCGCCTTTCACGTCGGCATGGGCGAAGTTCTTGAACGGCGTTCCGTGAGAGCGATGGCAGCTCACGCAGGCAACGCGCAGGTTCGGGTTCCGCTGGTCCACCGCCGCGTCTCCGATGGGGTGCGCGGTGTGTCCCGACCAGTCGTGGCACGCCCCGCAGACCTCCTTGTCGTCCGAGGAGGCGAAGAGGAAAGTCGCATCGGAGGCGTGCGGAAGGTGACACGAGGTGCACTCCCCCTCGTTCACCGGCGGATGCTTGGTGAGCGAGCGATCCTGCCGGGCGATGGAGTCCTGATGGCAGCTCCCGCAGAGCTGCTTCTGGGGAGCGGAGAGCAGGCTCGGCGTCTTCGAGGCGTGGGGTTCGTGGCAGTTGGCGCAGGCCTTCCTGTCCACCACCGGCCAGTGCACCCGGTTCTTCGAACCGATCTCGACGATGAGGTCGTTGTGGCAGCCGCGGCAGAGATCGGAGCCGCCGCGCTTCAACGTCACCTTCCCGCCCGCGGGATCGGCGTGGCACTGGGAGCACATCCGGTTGGCCACCGGCTCGTGCACGGCAGCCCAGAGGATCCCCCGGTTCCCGGAACCGTGCGGATCGTGACACGACGTGCAGTCGGAGCCGGAGACGGGGTAGCGCATGTGCGCCTGGTCGAACCCCGGCTGCCCCGCCTTGTGGCAATCGAGGCAGAGCGAGGGCGGCGTTTTACGGAGGAGCGACTTCGCTTCCTTCGACGCATGCGGATCGTGGCATTCCAGGCAGTTGCGATCCACGGGCACGTGCCGATACGTCGCCGACTCGAGGGACGGCTTCATCTCGGCGTGGCACCCCAGGCACAGATCCTTGCCGGCGCGGATCAGGTTCGCCTTGTTGGGCGATGCGTGCGGGTCGTGGCAGGAGACGCAGCGCCCCTCCGACACCGCCTTGTGCACGCTCATGGCCCCGTCGGGGATCATCGTGCCGTGGCAGGTGGCGCAGATGGCGTCCGCCGAGGTCGCCAGCATCTTCCCATGGTCCGTGGCATGGGGGGAATGGCAGCTCGCGCACTTCCCTCCCTTCACCGGCGTGTGCACCGACGCCTGCCTGAGCACCTCCTCGAAGTCCGCGTGGCACCCGAGGCAGAGCCTGCCGGACGCGCCGGGCTTGAGGTGGAACTTTGCCTCGTCCTGCGCCGGGGCGGGAGCGGCAGCCGCGGCGGCGGCCAGGATCACGGCCACTGCGAGCGGCGCGCGTCCCCTACGGCTTGACCACATGGCATTCCTCGCAGGCCCGCGCGGCGAACGGGGCATGGGCCTCGGCCTTGAACAGCTTCGGATCCTTCGAGGCGTGGGGGTCGTGGCACTTCACGCAGGTCATCACGTCCGCGCTGATCCCGATGTGGGCCTTCGAGAAGTCCGCATCGGCCACGTCGTGGCAGTTGGCGCAGAGGCTCTGCTGGCGCTCGACGAGCAGCCGCGGCTCGGGCGCGAAATGCGGGTCGTGGCAGGTGCTGCAGTCGTCGGAGGCGGGAGCGTGGGCGTTCTCCGCCTCGAGCCGCTCGCCCAGCTTCCCGTGACAGGTGATGCAGAGATCGGGCTCCTGGGCGAGGGCCAGTTTCGGGAGCCTGGCCCGGTGGGGCGAATGGCACATGGTGCATTGCCCGCCCGAGAAGGCCTTGTGCGTGCTCCTGGCCTTCGCGGCGCCCTCGGCGAGATCGGAGTGGCACTCGAGGCAGAGCTTCTCCTGGGTAGCGAGGATCATGCCGGGAATCCCGGTCGCGTGAACGTCGTGGCAGACCGTGCAATCCCCCGACGCGAACGGCGCGTGCGTGACGCCCGCCGTGTCTTCCTTCATCAGCTCGCCATGGCAGTCGGCGCAGAGGGCCGAGCCGCTCTTCTTCACGAGCTTCGCCTCGGAGCCGCCGTGGGGCGTGTGGCAGGCGGTGCAGTCTCCGGCAAGGACCGGCTGGTGCGCGGCGCTCTTGGCGAATGCGATCTCGAGATCGCCGTGGCAGGTGAAGCAGACCCGGTCCGTCCGGTCCATGAGCATTCCTTTCAGATCCGACCCGTGCGGGTTGTGGCAGGAGGTGCACTCGCCCGCTTCCACCGGGGCGTGGGGGAACGCCGCCTTCATGGCCGCGGGAATGTCCGAATGGCAGGAGATGCAGGCCTCTGCTCCAGGCTCGGCCAGGAGCGCGGCGTTCTTCGAAGCGTGCGGCCTGTGGCACGAGAGGCATCCGCCGTCCGTCACGGCCGCGTGCGGGAAAGCGACTTGCTGGCCCTGCTCGGAGTGGCAATTGGTGCAGATGGCGTTTCCTGATCGGGCGAGCAGCTTGGGCTGCTGCGACGCGTGCGGCTCGTGGCAGGAGAGGCATTCGCCCGACGAGAACGGGGCATGTTCGTTCCCGCCCCCTTCCTTGAGAGCTTCGATGTCGTGGCAGGCCGAGCACAGATCCGAGCCGTCGGCGGTGACGGCGAAGGGCTTCTCGGAGCCGGGCGCCGCGTGGCAGGAATCGCACGAGGCGGAGACCGCAGGAGCGTGCGCCGATGTCTTGAGGAGCCCGGCCAGGTCCGAGGAGTGAGGGTCGTGGCAGGTGGAGCAGTCGGCCTTCTCGACCGGATAGCCGGCGTGCGCGTCACGAAATTCCTTGACGTCGGGCGGGTGGCACGATGCGCACAGGGCGGCCTTGGGTTCGCTCAGGAGGGCGGGCTCGACCGAGCTGTGGGCCATGTGGCAGGAGCGGCAGCCGCCGGCGAGCGGCGCGTGGACGACCTTCTTCTCGTAGGCGCTCCGGTCGTGGCACTCGTAGCACGACTCCGCCCCCTGGGTCTTGAGCAGATGCACGGCGTCGGAGGAATGCGGGTCGTGGCACCGGGTGCACTTCTCGTTGCGCGCGAGCGCGGAGTGGATCCTCGGCTTGTCGAGCCCGATCGATTCCTTGGAGTGGCATCCGAGGCAGAGCGCGTTGCCTTCCTTCGCCAGGATCAGCTTTCCCACGAGGCCGTGGCGGATGTGGCAGGTCTCGCAGGTGTTGTCCTTGACGCCCGGGTGGAGGGTCTTCCTGGGGAGGACCATCTCCGCGAAGGGCTTGTGGCATTCGACACAAGGCTTCGGCTGGAATTTCCGCTGCGGTGCGGCCGCATCGGCGCCGGAGAACGCGGCTGGCAGCAGCAGGGTCGCGAGGAGAACGGGCACGCGCCACGCCGCGAGGAATGGGAGCCCCGTGCAGCTTCGCGCGCGCATCGCACCGGTCAATATAGCAAAGCACGTGCCACGCGAGACCTCGCCGACGACTCCTCTTCGGCTTCAAGGTGATTGGCACTTTCTCAGGTTCGCGAGGATCTCCGGATCGTCAGGAGCGCGGGCGAGGGCGGCCTCGAAGGCTTCGGCGGCTTCCCGCATGCGCCCCGCCGAAGCGAGCAGCACCCCGAGGTTGTTCCACGTCGCCGCGTTGGCCGGATCGAGCGCGGCGGCGGTCCGGTACGCCTGCTCGGCGGCGGCTCCCCATCCGAGGCCCTCGTACGCAGCGCCGAGGTGGAAGTGGGCCTCGGCCGAGCGGGGCTCCATCGCGAGCACTCCCTGGAGCGTGATGGCCGCTTTCTTCCACAATCCGGCCGCGACGTAGCGGGCTCCCTTCGCGACGTCGCGTCCGACGAGCGAGGGATCGAGCGCGACCGCGGCCCGCAGCTCCTCCTGCCCTTCCTCGATCCGGCTCGCGTGATGGAGGGCGAACCCGTGATTCTGCCTCGCGATGGCGTTGTCAGGGTGACGGCTCGCGGCGTCCGCCCACAGCGAGAGCGAATCGTGCCAGACGGGATTCCGCTGCCAGGTCACGAGCCCGAAGACGAGGACGATCGACGCCGCGAGCCCGGCCGCGAACCTCCGCGCGTTCGCCCCGCGCGAGGCGAGCGCTTCGAATCCGATCGCCGCCGCGAGCGCCGCCCCTGCCGAGGAGAGATAGAGATAGCGCTCCGCGAAGGCGGCCTGGATCCCCTGGTTCAATCCGCGAAGGTAGAGCGCCGGCGCGAGCGGAATCGCGAAGAGGGCGATGGCGAACGAAACTGCCGGGGCGCGCCGCCGGAGTCCCCACGCCACTCCCGCGAGGAGGAAGGCAACCGCGGCGCCGCCCAGGACGCGGGGGTCGGTGACTCCCGATGGCGCAGCGAACGGTGACCAGAAGCCGAGGCCGAACGGGGCGATCGTCTTCCACACGTAGGTCCCGAACAGCGCGAGCGCCGATCGAGCCCACGCGAACGGCTCGGGTCCCTCGGGCGCGACGACCGGAGCCGCTCCCCCGAGGGCGTTGAGCCTGAGGGTGACGTAGATCGCGAGCGCCGCTGCGTAGGGAGCGATGCGGCCCCCCCAGACCCGGGCCTCGCGCGAGGGCCGGAACAGGAGGTCATGGACGAGGAGAACCATGGGCAGGACCACGGCCGGCTCCTTGAAGAGCATCGCCACCAGGAAGGCGCATCCTGCGAGAGCCCTTCCCACCGGCCGCTCCCCCATCCGCCCGACATGCAGGAGCGCCGCGGCGAGCGCGAACGCGGCCGCCCCCAGATCGGCGGCTCCGGCCACCCAGTTGACCGGCTCGGTGTGGATCGGGTGCACGGCGAACAAGAGCCCGGCGATCAGCGCGCCGTCGAGGATGCGCGAGCTCGCTCCCCGTGCGACGAACGTCCCGGCCAGGAGCAGCACCAGCACGCTGCACGCGACGTGGAGCAGCACGTTCGCCGCGTGGAAGGCGGGCGCCGAGAGCCCGGCGGCGCCGAAGACCGCCATGTACAGGACGTACATTCCCGGGCGGTAGTAGCTCGACTGCCGCCCCTCGAAATCCCAGACACCCTCCGAGAAGACCCGCGGGATGTTGGCGAAGCTCGTGATGCGCGGGTTGTCGACGACCTGGTGCAGGTCGTCCACGACGAAGTCGTGGCCGAGGCAGGTCGCATAGACGGCGGCCGCGACCCCTGCGACGAGGAGCGTCCGAATGGCTCGCGTGGGGATCGTCATCGAGATCTCCTGCCGGAGGAGGGGCATCCTACCCACCGCGATCGCGCAACGGAAGAGGTCCGGGGAGAGAGCGGGAAGGACGGAGGGAAGCGCTGCCTGAAGTAGACTCAGCCAGGCCTTGGAGAGCGCCCGAACCACAGCCCCGCACAGTTCGCGCCCGAGCCGTGGCGAGGACACGCTCGGGCCCACGGAGTGGCCTGCTTCTTGCTATACGAAATACCCGGAGCCGCCCGGCCCACGCCTCTGGCGAGCCGGGCGCCAGGCTCGGAAGCCATCGGATTCGACGGAGGAGCGAGCCCTTGAAGACGATCATCGAGCCCTTCCGGATCAAATCCGTCGAGCCGATCCGGATGATCGGCCCCGAGGAGCGGCGCCGTGTGTTGGAGGCTGCCGGCTACAATCCCTTCCGGATCCCATCGGTCGACGTTCTCATCGACCTGCTCACCGACAGCGGCACCTCCGCGATGAGCGCCGCGCAGTGGGCGGGGATGATGGTGGGCGACGAGGCTTACGCCTGCTCGGCCAGCTTCGACACCTTTCGAAGAAGTGTTCAGTCGATCTTCGGCTTCGGGCACATCCTGCCGACCCACCAGGGGCGCGCGGCGGAGCGGATCCTCTTCTCGGTGATGTGCCGCCCCGGGGACGTCGTCCCCAACAACACCCACTTCGATACCACGCGCGCGAACATCGAGGCGCGGGGCGCCGAGGCCGTGGATCTTCCCGTCGCCGAGGCCGCCGAGCCCGCGACGCTCCACCCCTTCAAGGGGAACATGGACACCGCCGCGCTCGAGGCGCTCATCGAGCGGGTCGGAGCCGCGAAGATCCCGCTCGGGATGATCACGATCACGAGCAACGCCGGGGGAGGCCAGCCCGTCTCCCTGGGGAACATCCGTCGCGTGAGCGAGATCCTCCACCGCCACGGCATCCCCTTCTACATCGACGCCTGCCGCTTCGCGGAGAACGCCTGGTTTATCCGGGAGCGCGAGGAGGGTCATGCGGGCCGCCTTCCGATCGAAATCGCCCGGGAAACATTCTCCTGCGCCGACGGGTGCACGATGAGCGCCAAGAAGGACGGCCTGGCGAACATCGGCGGCTTCCTGGCCACGAACGACGATCGGCTGGCCGAGCTGGAGCAGAACCTGCTCATCCTCACGGAGGGATTCCCGACCTACGGCGGGTTGGCGGGGAGGGATCTCGAGGCGATCGCGCTGGGGCTCCAGGAAGCGCTCGCGGTGGACTACCTCCAGTACCGCATCGCCTCGACCCGCTACCTGGGAGACGGCCTCGACGCCGCGGGCATCCCGACCGTCCGTCCCCCGGGCGGCCATGCCATCTACGTGGACGCGCGGGCCTTCCTCCCGCACATCCCGCCGCTCCAGCTTCCCGGCCAGGCGCTCGTGGCCGAGATGTACCGAAGCGCGGGGATCCGCGCCGTGGAGACCGGGCAGGTGATGTTCGGCAGGCCCGATCCCGCGACCGGCCGCGAGGCTCCCGTGAAGCTCGACCTCGTGCGGCTCGCCATCCCCCGCCGCGTCTACACGCAGAGCCACATCGACTACGTGCTGGAGGCGATGACGGAGATCGCCTCGCGGAAAGCCGGGATTGCCGGCCTCGAGATCCTCGAGCAGCAGGCCGCCCTCAGGCACTTCACCGCGCGCTTCAGGCCGGTCCGCTCCGCGGGAGGCGGATCCCTCGAACAGCGTGAGCATTGACACTGCGCGGCCCGAAAGGGCCTGCGGTGCTACAATTTCCGGCTTCCGAGGAGAAAGCGATGACGACGAGCCCGGCCGCGAAGCGGTGGATTGACGAGATCTCGGCCCTCTGCAAGCCCGAATCGGTCTTCTGGTGCGATGGATCGGCGGCCGAGCGCGACAGCCTCACGCGCAAGGCCGTGGAGGCCGGCGATCTCCTCCCGCTGAACCAGCAGAAGCTCCCGGGCTGCCACCTGCATCGCAGCCACCCCAACGACGTCGCGCGCACCGAGAAGCTCACCTTCATCTGCACGCGCTCGGAGGAGGACGCGGGCCCCACGAACAACTGGATGGCCCCGGACGATGCACGTCAGAAGCTGACCGCGCTCTACGAGGGATGCATGCGGGGGCGCACGATGTACGTCGTGCCCTTCATCATGGGGCCGGCCGGCTCGCCCTTCTCGAAGGCCGGGATCGAGATCACCGACAGCCTCTACGTCGCGCTGAACATGCGGATCATGACGCGCATGGGCCAGGTGGCCTGGGACCATCTCGGCGGGTCGGATGACTTCACTCGGGGGCTCCACTCGGTGGGGGATCTGAGCCCCGAGCGCCGCTTCATCTGCCACTTCCCGGAGACGAACGAGATCTGGAGCTTCGGATCGGGCTACGGCGGCAACGCGCTGCTCGGGAAGAAGTGCCTCGCACTGCGGCTCGCGAGCTGGCTGGGCCGCAAGGAAGGATGGCTCGCGGAGCACATGCTGATCCTGGGGCTCCAGGAGCCCGAGGGGCGGATCCACTACGTCACGGCGGCCTTCCCCAGCGCCTGCGGCAAGACCAATCTCGCGATGCTCGTCCCGCCCGAGAGCATGCCGGGCTGGAAGGCCTGGACCGTGGGCGACGACATCGCGTGGATGCGGATCGGAGAAGACGGCAGGCTCTGGGCGGTCAACCCGGAGGCCGGCTTCTTCGGCGTCGTGCCGGGCACCAGCCGCAAGACGAACCCGAACGCGCTGGCCACGATCCAGAAGGACACGATCTACACGAACGTCGCCCTGAGGCAGGATGGAACGGTCTGGTGGGAAGGCCATGACGATGCGCCGCCCGCCGAGGGCGCGCTCGACTGGCAGGGGCGCCCCTGGAAGCCTGGCACCGGCGAGAAGGCCGCCCACCCCAACAGCCGCTTCACCGCTCCGGCCTATCAGTGCCCAAGCATCTCACCCGAGTGGGAGAACCCGAAGGGCGTTCCCATCAGCGCGATGATCTTCGGCGCGCGGCGGGCCGGCGTCGTCCCTCTCATCTATGAAGCGACCTCCTGGCAGCACGGCACCTTCCTCGGCGCGACACTCTCTTCCGAGACCACGGCGGCGGCCACGGGGAAGGTGGGAGTTCTCAGGCGGGATCCGATGGCCATGCTCCCCTTCTGCGGCTACAACATGGCCGACTACTGGAGCCATTGGCTCGACATGGGCAAGCGCCTCACGCGGCCCCCGAAGATCTTCCGCGTGAACTGGTTCCGGACGGGATCGGACGGGAAGTTCCTCTGGCCGGGCTTCGGCGACAACCTCCGGGTGCTGAAGTGGGCCCTCGACCGCTGCGAAGGGAAGGGCGAGACCCGCGAGACGGCCATCGGACGCGTTCCAGCGCCGGGCGCCATCGACACGCGCGGCCTGGATCTCCCCGCCGGCGTCATGGACGAGCTGCTCAGGGTCGAGGCCTCCGAGTGGATGGAAGCCGTCGCCCGGCAGCGCGAGTTCTTCGACACCTTCGGAGATCGCCTCCCACCAGGAATTCGCGAGGAGTACGCCAGCCTCGCCCGCCGAGTCGGCGCCCGGGCCTGACCCGGTCACCCCCCCTGCTCATCGGGCCCCTCAGCGCCCCGCCCACCCCTGCTAACCTCGGCCCTGGCGCCGGCGTCCAATAGAGGCAGAGACAGGGGGAGCGCTTGGAACGGGAGGACAGGGCCCTCATCGAGGAGACTCTGGCCGGCAGGCTGGAGAGCTTCGATGTGCTCATGCAGCGATACGAGGGGCTCGTCTACCGCGTCTGCCTCCTCTATGCGGGAAGGAAAGACGAGGCGCTCGACATGACCCAGGAGGTCTTCCTGAAAGTCTGGCGTAGCCTGGGCTCGTTCCGCGGCGACAGCGCGTTCCGGACCTGGCTGCTGAGGATTGCCTACAACGAAGGGCTGACCTGGGTGCGGTCGCGGGGCCGGCGCAGGGACTCGGAGAGTGTCGAGGAGATCGATGAGAACTCCGCGGCAGCCAACCCGGGACCCTCACAGGAGCGGGAGCTGATGGTACGCGAGAGGCGCACGATCCTCTTCGAGAAGCTCGACGAGCTGAATCCGAGGCAGCGGACGGCCGTGACGCTCCGTTACTTCAAGCAGATGCCTCTCAGCGAGATCGCCACCGTGCTCGACTGCAGCGAAGGCAACGTCAAGAACATGCTTTTCCGGAGCGTCAGGAAGCTGCGCCAGGCGCTGGCCGGCTCCGGCATCGAGGGATGGACATGAGCAACTGCGCCGACTTCGAGCGGCTGATGGAAGGGATGCTGGCCGGCGACTACGACCCCGGCGCGGATGGAGCGTCTCCGAAGTGGGCCGTGGCGGCCCGGCGGGATCTCCTCGCTCACGTGGATGGCTGCGACGCATGCGGTGAGCTCTACGGCTTCCACGAGTGGCTCGCCCGCGAGGCGCCGGCTCTCGAGGAGATCCAGCCTCGCGAGCTCGAGGCCGTGCGGCACGAGGTTCTCGCGCGGATCCGCGAAGAGGCGCCGGCGGGGATGCGCTCCGATTCTGGCTCGGCCCGGATGCCCGCGACGCGCCTCGCGCTCGCGGGGGCGGCCGCGGCTCTTCTTCTCGCGGCAGGCGTGCTTCTGGGAAGGATCGCTCTTCCGGACGCCCCGGCACAGGCGGAGGGCGCCAGGCTCGCCGGCGCCTCCGGCCCCGCGGGCCCTGGCGTCACGGGCGAGACGATCGCGACCCTGGGAGCCTTCCCCTACTCCTTCGCGAACGTGAGCGTCGAGCCTGGGAGGGCGAACCTGGTCAGGCTCTCCTTCGACATGACCCGCCGGGTCCGCACGGAGAGGCCCCAGGACGATCCGCTCGTCAGAGAGGTGCTGATACAGTCGCTGCGGGGTGCCTCGCCGCTGGGCGACCGCCTCCGAGCCCTCTCCCTCGCCGGTGAGTTCATGGACGCGGGGATCCGCGAGGCTCTCATCGATACCATGCGCAGCGACGCCAGCATGGCGGTCCGGCTGCGCGCCCTCGAGACGCTGAGCGCCTACCCCGCGGACGCCGACATCCAGCAGTCCATGCTCGCCGTCCTCGAGCAGGAGGAATCAGTTCAGATGCGCCTTCTCGCCATCGACTACCTGGGTGCCGGCCGCGTGGCGCCCGATCGGATTCGAACGGCGCTGGAGGAAACCCGGCCGGATGGCGCCGAGGCGCTCTACATCAGGGCCAGCGAGCGGCTGGGGCTGTGAGGCCTGCAGAGAGAGCGCCGACCATGAAGATGGACCGGAGTCTTGGACGGACCGACGGCTCAGAACGACAACAGGCACGACCCTCAAGGAGAACCCACTCGATGCGAGCCAGAATGCTCATCCCGGTTCTACTGGTCGCTTCTGCAATTGCCGCCACCGGCGCCTCCGCCGCGACGGTGCAGCGCGAGTTCAGCGCATCGCCGGGGGGCCGCGTCGTCTTCGATCTAGAGAGCGGCGGCTCGATCGAGGTGCGCGGGTGGAGCGAGGGCCGCGTGACGGTGGAGGCCGATCTGGGGAGCCTCCGCCCCGAGGAAATCGGCCTCGCCATCGACCACAAGGGTCAGGACGTCACGATCCGCACGGCGGAAGCGCCGAGGGGCTGGTCCAATCTCAACCTGAGCTTCCGCGTGATGGTACCCACCCGGTTCGGCGTCAGCGTGGATACTTCGGGAGGCGGTGTGACGCTTTCCGATCTCGAGGGGCTCTTCGAGGGCCAGACGATGGGCGGCAACCTTCGTCTTTCGAAGCTCCAGGGGAACATCGATCTGAGCACGATGGGAGGCAACGTCGGGCTCACTGAATCGAGCATCGACGGATCGGTTTCCACGATGGGGGGCAACGTGAATCTGAACGACGTGACGGGCGCCCTCCATGTGAAGACGATGGGAGGCCACCTCGTCCTCGACTCCGTCTCGGGTGGCGTAAAGGTCGAGACGATGGGAGGAGACGTCTCCTACACCCATCGTGGCGGCTCGCAGGGGCGCACGGGAGACGGCGTGGTCCGCCTCTCGACCATGGGCGGAGACATCAAGGTGGACGAGGCCCCCGACGGTGCCGACGTGGAGACGATGGGAGGCGACATCACCGTGGGGAGGGCCGCGGAATTCGTCAAGGCCTCCACGATGGGAGGCGACATCGAGATCGGCGAAGCCGACGGCGCCGTCCATGCCAACACGATGGGCGGGGACGTGAGCGCCCGCATCGTCGAGCAGGGCGGCGCCGCGAACCGCGACATCCTGCTCTCCTCCCAGGGAGGCGACATCACCCTCATCGTGCCCGATGGCTTCTCGATGGACATCGACGTGGAGATCGAGTGGGACCGGGGGCACGGTGAGCCACCCAGGATCGAGAGCGACTTTCCACTCTCGGTCGAGACATCCTCATCGCCGCGCAAGGATGGAGAGACCCGCGGGCGCCGAGGTGACCGCCAGGTGATCACCGGCACCGGGAAGCACGGTGGCGGGAGTCACAAGGTGACGATCCGCACCGTGGACGGCAACGTCACGATCCGCAAGGGCTGACCTGACAGGAAACTCACCCGCCCGGGTCATCGTGCTGATCACCGCCGGGCGGCGGTAGCAGATCGCTCTCAGGCGAAGGAACCTACCGGGGGGCTTTGCGAGTGGCCTGCTTACCGGCCTTGGGTTTCTCAGCCCGGAGCTCCTTCCTGACGACGAGCTTCAGGCCCGACCAGACGTCGTCGACGGCGCAGACCTTGATGTCGACGAGGCCCATGGGCAGCGCGACCTCCCGCACCGTGTCTTCGGTGATGTCCGTGGACACCTTGGAGGTTTTCTTCGGCCAGGAGACCCAGACCGCGCCGCCCGGCTTCAGCCCGGCCCGCATGCCTCGCAGGGTCCTCTCCAGCTCGGCTCGCTCGGTCACGAAGAGGTGGACGATGTCCGTCTGGCCATCGGCTCGCGCCACGAGACGGACGCCTTCCGGAAGCGGAGCCACCAGGTCAAAGTAGTTCTCAGGCGCGCCGGACAGGAAGAGCCTGCAGCCCTCCTTGATCCCCAGCTTCCCGGCGAGCGGCGTTCCCGAGTATCCGGCCGGCATGGTGCTACCTCCCAATCCGAGCTTCCGTCACTGTCGCCTGAGGTGCCTCGCCATTCTATCCCTTCCTCGCGACCGCGTAGACCCCGTTCGCTTCGACCTCGCAGGCGCCGACGCCAGCCTGAGAGAATAGCGCATGCAGGGAGCGCGGATCGCAGATTCGGTCCCAGGGGTTGAAGCTCTTGTAGAGATCCGGCCTCACGTCGCGGAGCAGCCCCGAAGGCGGTGGCCCAGGGTCGTCTCTTCCGAGCCCGATGGAGCCGGTCTCTGGCGATGGGTGCGCATTCGCAGCTACGCGTCGGTCTTGCCCAGGTGCCTCGCGACCTTGAGCTCCAGCTCGGCGAAGAGGGACTTCCTCAGCTCGATCTCGAGCAGCTCGAGCTGCTGCCGGCTGTATCGGCCATGTGGAACGTTGCCCTGGGCGCGCAACCCGGTCGGCCTGTGCTCGAGCCACACCGAGTACTGCCTCACGTCGCTATCTTTGGGCAGAGCGGTCAGGCTCGTGTCGGGCTGCGCGATCGCATCGTACCCCGAGATGACCTCACGGGGATCCAGCCGCCAGCCGCCCTTCCTCACCACCGGAGCTGCTCCCCGGGAGCGCGTGGGTCAGAGCGCCCGCTAGGCATCGACCAGGACCTTGAAACCGCCGTAGGCCATGCGCTTGACGTCGAAGGGCATCGACTTGCCTTCCATCATCGTGAGGATCCTGGGGTCCTTCATCACCTTCCTGTTGACGCTGTCCCGGTGGGCGCGGAGGTTCTTCCTCGGAACCGCCAGGAGAAACCCATCAACGTAGCGCGACATTCTCGACCTCCCGAAGTTGCCCTCGCGAGCCCCATTCTAACTGGAGCCTACGGAGCTTGAAAACCCACGACGCGTCACCTGCCGCCGACCCATCCGCGCGGAGCGGTTGTCAGGGACCCTGATCTCGTTCAGCGAAGCAGATGTCCCAGGATCTTCCCTTCGGATCCCGAGGGAGCCGGGATGGCGAGGATGGCGGCGAGGGTCGGCGCGATGTCCACGGTGCTCACCCTCATCGTGTATCGCCCCGGGGTGATGCCGGCCCCGCCGAAGAGGATGGGGACCGCGGTGTCGTAGTTGTACGGGGTGCCGTGCGAGGCGCCCGTGCTGGCCCACGAGCTGGTCCACAGCGGTGCCTCCACCATGACGACGTCGCCGGATCTCAACGGATGGAAGCTCACCGCCACGCGCCGGCCGATGTCGTTGCGGGGCAGGCGGCCGGCCTCGATGTCGCTCCTCGTCCAGGCCACGTAGATGCCGGGCTGCGCCGCGGCCGCCTCGGAGGCGATTCTCTCGGCGCGCTCGCGCGCCACACCTCGTGCGGCGAGCTTCTCGAGATCCAGGTAGATCTGCCCCGCGGCCATTGCCTTGATCCAGTCGCCCTCTCCAAGCTCGCGGTCGAGCGCCGCTTCGACCGCGGTCTGGAGCGCTTTCTCGTCGATGAGCCCTCCGGGCATCCCGGCGGCCGTGGCCCCCGGGACGATCGGAGCCACTCCGTGGTCCGCCGTGAGGACGACCGTCACGCGAGAGAGCCCCCCCGGCACCTGGGACTGGAGGAAGGCGAGGAACTTCGCGACTTGTCGATCTGCCTGAACCGTGACGTCGAGCACCTCGGGGCTGTGAGGCCCGAAGGTGTGGCCCGCGTAGTCGTTCGTGGAGAGTCCGACAGCCAGGAGATCCGGAACGTCGTCGAGTCCCAGCTCCTCCTTTCGGACGATCGCCTCGGCCGTTTCGAGGATGTACGCGTTCGCGTAGGGCGATGTGATGAAAGCGCTGAAGAAGTCCGGCCCAGGCTCCTTGCCACCGCCGTCGAGCGGATGCGGGAAGGCCTTCCCGAGGCCGTCCTCATCGCGGACCGGCCCCCTTCCCGGCTCCCAGAGCCGGCCCAGCGCCTCGGCCGGCACCGAGAGCTCCCACTTCTTACCGAAGAGAGCGTGTGGCTTGCGGAGATCGTTCCACGCCTTCACCCATTCAGGCAGGACCCCCTCGCGCGCGTAGAAGCGGCTGGTCACCCAGGCGCCCGACTCACTGTCGAACCAGAGGGCGCCGTCGGCGAGATGTCCCCCCATGAGGATCGCCGCCCGATCCTTGTAGGCGATCGACCAGACTCTGGCCCGTGCCCCCTCGGCCATCTTCAGCTCATCGCCGAGGGTGCTCACGAGAAGCGTGGAGGGCGATGCACCACGCACCTCGCGCTGCACGCCTACCTGAGGACTCGCGGGATCCTCCACGCAGTTGCGCGTCTTGCCCATGCCGCGGTCGTACCAGGAGTTCGCGATGATGCCGTGCTTGTAGGGGTAGGCGCCGGTGAGAAGCGCCGCGTGGCCGGGCCCTGTCTCCGTCGCGAGGTGATCGTGGTGGGCGTCGATGTGCCAGGCCCCTTCTTCCATGAGCCAGCGGAAGCCGCCGACGTTCCCACCCGACCGGGCCGGAAGGAAGAGGTCGCGGAAGCGGGTGAGATGATCGGGCCGGAGCTGATCGACGGCGAGGACGACGACCAGCCTCGGCCGCTCTGCCGCCAGCGCAGAGCCAGCTGGGCCCGCAATAAGTGCGTTCGTCGCCGCGAAGGCGACGAGCAGTCTCACCAAGAGTACTGGGGACCGCTTGATGAGCCTCATGATCGGATACCCCTCGAAAACCGGCAGTCTACCCGAAAGGACCCCGCCGGAAGGGGCCAGGGATGATCAGGGCAGAGGACCGGGACGCCTGGGCCATGAGTGAACGAGTCAGATGCCGGATTCCGCTTCAGAAACAAACTGTTTATTTGCAAGTAATTAGACTCAGAGACCCTCTCCCGACCAGGGGCCCGTGGGTGGTCCCGCCCCTTCCTTGTCGGCGCCATGTGTTCCACGTATTGCAGTTATTGCAATATGCTCCTGGACTAGAAGCGAGGCTCCCATGACGTCCGAACAACTCAGTTCTGCTCGACGAGCCGCCCGCCTGACTCAGGTGCAGGCCGCGATGAAGCTTGGTCTCTCGCAGCCCTATCTCTCACAGCTCGAGAGAGGACAACGCCCCGTGACTCCAGACCTTGCGAGGGCGGTGGCGAGAGTGTTTCGCCTCCGAGCGACATCCTTGCCTGTTCCATCCGAGCCAAAGCCTCGGAGCGGCAGCGTGGACCGATTCGTGCGCCTCCTAGCTGGGCTGGGATACCCCGGCTACAGCCAGCTCAGAGCCGGGGCCAGGCATGTCAACCCGGCTGAAGTCGTACTGGATGCGCTCTCACAGGACAATCTCGATGCGCGTGCTACCGCCGGCCTGCCGTGGGTACTTCTGCATTACTCGGATCTGGACTGGGACTGGCTAGTGAGAAACGTGAAGCTGCGGAACCTCCAGAACCGGCTCGGCTTTCTCGTCGCGCTCACCTTGGAGGCGGCAGCAGGGCGGCCGGAAGGGTCTCAAGTTCCAGCGAGTCTCGCCCGAGCAGCGCAGGAGCTCGAGCTGGCCAGACTGGCCGCTGAGACCACATTGTGCCGGGAGAGCATGCCACCAGCCGAACGGAAGTGGCTGACGGATCAGCGCTCAGCGCTCGCCAGACACTGGAACCTGCTGACGAGCCTCACGCCCGAGCGCCTGCCCCATATCCCATGACGAGGCTTCGCCAGGCTGCGAGCCGACGCACCGGCGGGAGTGATAGTCTCGGCCGTCCGGGCGGGAATCCGGCCGGAGCGGAGGAGACTCGCCATGCTGGCTGACGTGAACCTCTTCGCTGTCGCGGTCTCGGGCGCGATCTACTTCGTCCTGGGCGGGCTCTGGTATGCGGCGATCTGCTCGAGGCCCTGGCAGCGTGGGTTGGCGCTCTCTCCCGGGCAGAAGGAGGCCCAGGAGAAGAACTTCCCGATTGCCCTCGCGGTTCACTTCGCCTCCGGCCTCATCTGCAGCTTCATCCTGGCGAACGTCATCGGATGGGCCGGAGCCACGACCTTCGCGGAGGGCCTCTACATCGGGGCTCTGCTCTGGCTGGGCTTCGTGTTCACGCTGAACCTGATCAGCTTGATGTTCGAGCGCAGAGCGACGAGCGTCTTCCTGATCAACGCATCCTTCTATCTCGTGATTCTCGGGCTCAACGGAGGCATCCTCGCCGTCTGGCGGTGATTAAAGGAGAGCAGGCCATGGCCGAGCACATCTACAGGAAGACCGAGCTGACAGGATCCTCCTCGACGAGCATCGAGGACGCCGTGAAGGGCGCGATCACCCGGGCCTCCAAGACGATCCGGAACATGCGCTGGTTCGAGGTGGATGAGATCCGGGGGAGCATCGAGAAGGGGAAGGTCGAGCACTGGCAGGTCACTCTCAAGATCGGCTTCGTGCTGGAAGACTGACCTCTCATCGGCGATACGCCGCCGTTTCGAGGGAGAGGAACCACCCCGCGTTCGGAGATCCGGACCTCCAGCGCCGTCCGGCTCTGGCGTTACTTCGGGAACAATTCGGAGAGGATCTCGGGGTCCTTCTCTTCCATCGCCAGGAGGGTGTGGCAGGTATCGCACTCGGCGCTGATGACGCGCCCGTCCTCGCTTTCGTGCTCCCCGTCGTGACAACGGAAGCACCCGGGGGAGTCCGTGTGGCCGATGTTGTTGGGATAGGCGCCCCACTGGATCCCCATCTCGGGCCAGACGTTCTGGGCGTGGATGACGGCCAGCTCGCGACCGGCCCCATCGACGGCGCTCGCCATCGAATCGAGCACCTCCGGGTGCTCGGCCCGGTAGTACTCACGCAGGAGCGCGGGGATCTCCTCCTGCGCCTGGGGCCGGCTCTCGAACTTGCGTGAGATCACCTCCAGGCCTGCCTTCCTGACGTAGGGAAGCGCCCGGTCGATGCGGCCGGCACGGATGGCCTCGTCCACCTCGCGGCCTGGCAGCCTGTAGATGTGCGTGGGCCTGTTGTGGCAGTCCACGCAGTCCATTACGCGGCCGTGCTCGCGAATCTCTTCCGGTGTCGGCTTCTCGGAGCTGCCGGCCGTGTAGTCGATCACCTCTCCGTCGTGGGTCTTCATCCTGACGAAAGGAATGACCGTTCTCGTGCGGTCCGCCGGCACGTAGGTGATCTCGTTCGCGATGTTCATGTGCCAGTGGATCCCCTCGGCGAACCCGGACTCGGCGCTGCCCCCGCCGACCTTGAGGATCATCACCGTCTTCAGCTCGGTGTTCACGGCGTCCTCGGCATAGGTGGTCTTCACGCGGATCCTGTCGCCGTGGAACTTCTCAGGCCAGTGGCAGTGCTCGCAGGTGTCGCGCGCGGGTCTCAGGTTTTCGATGGGCGTGGGTATGGGCCGGTCGAAGTTCTGCAAGGCGACGGCGAAGACCTGGCCCACGCCGGAGAGCTTCGACTTCACGAACCAGCCCGCCCCGGGCCCGATGTGGCACTCCACGCAGGCAACCCTGGAGTGGGGAGAGCGCTGGTAGGTGGAGTACTCGGGCTCCATCACGCTGTGGCAGGTCTGGCCGCAGAACTCCACCGAGTCCATGTGCTCGACGCCTTTGTAGCTGACCGTGGCCAGGATGACGACGTTCACGAAGCTCAGGACCGCGAAGGCCAGGAATCTCCCCCGGTGGCGCTCCAGGTTCAGATCCACGATCGGGAAGATCTTCGAGTGCCCGGCACGCTGGCGGCGGCGGCTGAGGATCCCGACGGGGATCAGGATCAGCCCGAAGAAAAAAACCGCGGGCAGGATCATGAAGACGAGAACCCCGACGTAGGGATTCGTATGGAAACCGAGCAGGTCCAGGAGGAGGATGGTGATGATGAGGGCGGCCGAGACGCTGGCCACGACCGTTCCCGCCAGACTCAGCGGATGCTCGAGGCAGGTGCTGAGGAGGTCTTGCAGCCACTTGATGGGTTTCATTCGCGAGAGAACATAGCAAGAGGCGAGCCGTCGAGGTCCACGGGACGGAATCGTCCGAGGCACGAGGCAGCCGCCCGAGCGGCGCCCGGCGCGGATGGACACCCCGAGAGATGGCCCGCAGCAACGGAGTCACAACGATGCGCGAATTCACTCACCAGCGCCAATTGCCCCTCTGGACTTTGACCAGCATTTCCATCCCGCCCTCGCGGGATACTCGAAACCTGCTGCGTGAGAGCGGATCAGCACGAGATTGGACCTCCCGCTTGGGGTATCGTGGCATGGCACGCGGATTGACACACAACCTCCGGAAGCGCCGGAATGCGCCGGAATGCGCCGGCGGGAGGAGTCGCGTGGCAGAGAGACCCGAGGAGACCCCCGCGAGCGATGAGCGCCGCCCCATGACGCCAGACCGGAACGGCCGGAGAGTGGGACGGATCCTCCTCGTGGAGAACGACGGCCACAGCCTTCGGATCAGCAGCACGGCCCTCCAGGCGAGCGGCTTCGAGGTTCACGAAGCGACCGATGGGGCCGAAGGTGTGCGTCTCGCCCATTCGCTGCGCCCCGATCTCGTGGTCATGGATCTGGGCATGCCCGAGATGAGCGGGCTGGAGGCCACGGTGCGGATCAAGCGCGAGCTGGCTCCCGATCCCCCTCTCGTGATCGTGCTGACGGCCCGGGTGCTTCGAGCGGACGTGGAGTCGGCGCGGAAGGCCGGGTGCGACTCGTTCCTCGCGAAGCCCATCGATCCCTTCGATCTCGTCCACGAGGTGAGAAGGCTCCTTGGCGAACGGAAGGGAGCAGCGTGAAGATCTCCATCCGCAAACGGTTCTACGCGACGGCGGGCGTAGTGGCCACGCTGGGCTTCCTGATCCTCGCCGCGACGCTCTATTACGCGCGCACGCTGGCCGATGACACCCGGCGCCTCGAGGCCGCGTCCTTCCACCGCGCGAAGCTCCTCGCCGTGGCGGCCGAGGCGCTCCAGTACGTGCGGGACGGCGGCGAGGAGCGCCTGAAGTCGATCCGGGCCGATCTCGACTCCTTCGAGGCCGCGCTCGACACGCTCGAGATGGGAGGCGGCCAGGGCGGGCTCGCTCCGGCCACCGATCGCGAGACGCTGGCCGCCCTCGAGCGCGTGAGAGAGGCCTTCCGGCGTTACCGCCAGACGCTGGCCGGAGACCTCGAGACCTGGGCCGAGCTGGACGCCCTGGAGGTATCGGCCCCCTACCGGGGACTCGTCGTCGAGCGGGCGCTCAACGTGGAGGCGGCGATGGGCGAGGTGACCGCGGCGCTGGCCGCGGAGGCGCACAAATCCCTTGCGAACCTGAACATGGCGCAGATGTTCGCCGTCCTCGGGCTGGTGATTCTCCTGGCGGCGAGCGTCTTCGAGGTCAACCGCCACGTGCTCGCACCGATGCCCCTCATGGCGCGGGCCCTGCACTCCGTGGCCGCGGGCAACCTCAAGGCGCGCGTTCACCTCGCTTCCGACAGCGAGTTCTCCCGCGTGGCCGATGCCTTCAACTCCATGGTGAAGGAGCTGAGCAAGGCCCGCGAGATCATCGGCCAGAAGCAGGTGGAGATCGAGGCCAAGAACGCCGAGCTGGAGCGCGCGTCGCGCATGAAGAGCGAGTTCCTCGCGACGATGTCCCACGAGCTGCGCACGCCGATGAACGCCATCATGGGCTACACCTCGCTGATGCGCCGCGGAATCTACGGCGAGACCACCGATGAGCAGAAGAAGGGCCTCGCCGGCATCGCGGAGACGTCTTCGGCGCTGCTCGGCCTCATCAACGACGTGCTCGACATCACGAAGGTGGAGGCCGGTCTTATCTCCCTCAACCGCGCCGCCTTCGACGCCAACGACCTGGCGCGGGACCTCATCGAGACGATGGAGCCGCTGGCGCTGGCGAAGAACCTCCAGATGAGGGCGTCGCCCGCGCCGAACTCGGTCCGGCTGACCTCGGATCGCGCCCGGGTGCGCCAGATCCTCCTCAACCTCCTCGGGAACGCCGTCAAGTTCACCGAGAAGGGCAGCGTCGTGCTCAGAGTCGAAGAGAGCGGCTCCGGGGTCGACTTCTCGGTATCCGACACCGGCATCGGGGTCAGACCCGAGGATCACGAGATCATCTTCGAGACCTTCCGGCAGCTCGACGCCTCGGACACCCGCAGCCAGGGAGGAACCGGCCTCGGGCTCTCGATCAGCCGGAAGCTGGCGCGGGCGCTCGGAGGGGACGTCACGGTTCGCAGCGCCCGCGGCGAGGGAGCCACCTTCGTTCTGAGCCTGCCCCTCATCTCTCCACCCGCAGGGGAGCCGGACCCCGCGAGGCCGGCGCCGAGCGTCAAGGCGGTCGCGCCCGAGATGGATGGTCATTCTGCGCCGGCAACGCCCAGGAGCACGCCATGAAGAAGAAGATCCTGATCGTCGACGACGACCCGCATCACAACCAGATCGTCGGAGATCTGCTCCGGGCGGAAGGCTACGAGGTGGAGGTGGCCATGGACAGCCCGGCAGCCGTCCACAAGAACTTCGACTTCAATCCCGACCTCGTTCTCCTCGACATCATGATGCCCCGCTTCGACGGAACGACGGCATGCCACGCCCTCCGGGAGCTGCGGCCCGAGCTCCCCATCGTGATTGTCTCGGCGAAGGACGCGCCGGCCGACGTGGTCGAGGGGATGGACTGGGGCGCCACGCGCTACATCACGAAGCCCTTCGATCCGCTCCACCTGCTGCAGACGGTCGGCGAGCTTCTCCAAGGAAGCGCGAGCACCGAAGAGGAGGAGGACTGATCAGGCGGCGTCGGCCTCCGTCGCCTGTCCGCTGGGCTCCTCCATCTCGTCGACGGCCGTGAGCCAGCGGCGGTACCCCGGCGGCTTCGCGCGCACCACGCTCTCGTAGCGCGCCTGGATCTGCAGCGTGATCCTGCCGGGGCGGCCGTTGCCCACCTCCCTGCCGTCGATCCTGGTCACCGGCGCGACCTGCGCGGCCGTGCCGCAGAGGAAGACCTCCTCCGCCTCGTACAGCTCGGCGCGGTCCACGGGCCGCTGCTCGGTCGCAACCCCGAGCGCCTCGCTCGCCAGGGTCATGACGGTGTCCCGGGTGATTCCCTCGAGGATGCCCTGGGAAACGTCCGGCGTGAGGAGCCGGCCGTCGCGCACCAGGAAGAGGTTCATGGCGCTGCCCTCGGCGACGCCACCTGCCTCGTTGAGGAAGATGGCCTCGTCGAATCCCCGATCCCGGGCCTCCTGGGCGGCGAGCGCGGAGTTCACGTAGGCCCCGCAGATCTTCGCGTGGCACGGGATGGCATTGTCGGGCAGCCGCCGCCAGGTCGACACGCCGCAGTGGAGCCCCTTTCGCGTGTCCAGGTACTCGCCCATGGGAACGGCGAGCATGAGGAACCCGTCCCCTTCGGGGAGGCCGACGCCCACCTTGGTCGCGCTCTTGTAGGCGAGCGGGCGGACGTAGGTGTCCGCAGCGTAGCCGTTGCGGCGGATCAGCTCGGCCGCGACGTCGACCAGCTCGTGCGGCGCCATCGGCAGCGAGAGCTTCAAGATTTTCGTGTTGCGCGCCATCCGCTTGAAGTGGTCCTCAGCCCTGAAGAGGCTGATGCGTCCCGATACGCGGTCGTGATAGGCCCGGATCCCCTCGAAGACTCCGGTCCCGTAGTGGAACGCGTGGGTCAGGAGCGGCAGTCGCGCCTGGCTCTCCGGAAGGAACTTCCCGTTGAAGAAAACCACCATCTCGCTCATGAGGCCACTCTCCCTCGAATGGGAACTCCGCTCATTCCCTTGAACCGCCACGCCAGCTCCCGGCACGAGTCGGCAAGGTCGCGGACCATGCTCTCACCCCATGCGACGGGAGCCTCGCCCGAGTCGGTGATCAACCAGGCACCCTCGGCCTCGGCGATGAGCCCCTCGAGCCGCACGCGCTCGCCCTCGAAGACGGCTCGCGCGGTGACGATGCTGCCGGGCAGGTCCATGGCATTCCACCAGAAGGTGCTCTCGAGCCTCAGACTCCTCCGCGAGTCCGGATCGTCGAGGAGCGCCAGGTGAGGATCGGCCGTGCCCGAGGGGATGAGGAGAGCCGCCGCGCCCTGCCCGATGGCAGGCATCACCTCGCTCTCCGCGATCACTCCCGAGTCCAGTCCCCACAGAGAGCCCGCCTCGACCACTTCGGGTGGCAGGCAGGCCGCCCCCCAGTTTCCCTGTCGCAGCCCCTCGAAGACCCGCGTCCATCCGCGGGCGGACGTCACATGAAGATTCGGGTATCTGAACAGGATCTGCGCCCGTGCGACATCGTCCCAGGTCACGACCATGGCGCCGTGAGGCAGGGCGCCCGGACCCGGCCGGCCACACGAAACCCACATGTAGGCGGGCGAGCTGTCCCTGAAGATGGCGCCGATCTCCACGCCCGGAGGCAGTCCGGACGAGAGAAGTCCCGCAGGACAGACCGCGGCCTCCGCCGCGCCCGCCACGATCCGCTCCCCGAGAGCCTCGAGGAGAAGTGAGCTGCCGCCTTCGCCTTCCACCGGCACCGCGACGATTCTGAAACCCGAGCCCGCTTCCAGGAGCGCATGCTCGACGCGCGCGGCTTGCTTCAGGTGGACCGCATCGTTCCCGCTTGCCAGCCTGATGCTGCGCATTTCTTTCGATCTCCGGAGCACCTCGCGGGCGCTTCCTGCCTGTGAAGGAAGCATCACTCGTGCCATGAGCATCAGCCGCGGCACACTGGGGACCTTCGCGCAGGTGCACTCGTGAACTCGCTCCTTCGGGCGCCGGATGGCGCAGAGGCCCCTCAATCGAGGCGCCGGATCCCCCGTTCACGGGCCGTCTCGGGACTCTCTGCGCTCTCTGGCGCGGCGGTCCATCCACGCGGATGAGGCTCGGCGGGTATAATCTCCGCATGAAAGGGGCAGATCACGCATGCCGCAGACCGAACTCCCAGTAGATTCGCAGCAGCCCGAGTCCGGAGTGCCTTCGCGTGATGAGGGGCTCAGGGGCGTCGATCCCATCTCCCTCTTCAACACCGTCAAGCAATACATCGGCTTCGACAGGACCGACTCGCGCCTTCTCAACTCTCTCTACCCGCATGTCGAGCCTCACCTCAACGCGATCATCGAGACCTTCTACGAGCGGATCCTGGGCAATCCCGGCGCGAGCCGGGCGATCACGGGAGGTGAGGCCCAGATCGAGAGGCTCAAGTCCAGCCAGAAGACCTGGCTGAGGCTTCTCCTCGAGGGCCCGCACGACGAGGGTTTCGCGCTCCTGCAGGCGAGGATCGGGCGCATCCACGTGAAGGTCGGCCTGGATCAGGCCTACATGGTCACGGGGATCCAGGTGTTCCGCGATCAGCTCATGGAGGTCACCTGCAACGCCTTCCCGGAGGGCGATGACCGCCGCTTGCCCATCCTGCGCGCGGTGGACAAGTCCCTGACGATCGTCCTCGCGTTGATGCTCGAGACCTACCGCGAGGATTTCATCCGCAAGATCATCGAGACCGAGAAGAGCGCCACCATGAGGAGGCTCGCCGCCCTGGGCGAGGTGGCGGCGAACCTGGCACACGAGATCCGCAACCCGCTCGCGGGGATCAGCGGCGCCATCCAGGTCCTGGCCCAGGAGATGGACGATAACCACCCTCGCCGCGAGGTCCTCGGCGAGATCCTCCGCGAGATCGGCCGGCTCGACGAGCGCGTCAATGATCTCCTGGTCTACTCGCGCCCCTCCATTCCGGTCCGTGAGGCCACCCGGCCGGCGGAGCTCCTCGAGACCGTTCGCAGTTTCCTGCTCGAGGATCCGCTCGCCAGGGGCGTCCATCTCACTCTCGACGTGCCCAAGCCGATCGAGTCCTTCTCCCTGGATCCCGACCAGCTACGGCAGGTGATCGTCAACCTCGTCCTGAACGCGTTGCAGGTGCTGAAGGGTCAAGGCGACATCCGGATCGCGGCCCGGATCCTGCCCTCGGGAAGCCTCGAGATCGCCGTGGAGGACTCCGGGCCCGGCATCCGGGCCGAGGACCTGGAGCGCATCTTCCAGCCCTTCTTCACGACCCGGCCCAACGGAACGGGGCTCGGGTTGAGCATCTCGCGCCGCCTCGTGGAGGCTCACGGCGGCTCGCTCGATGCGGGGCGCAGCCGGCTGGGAGGCGCCCGTTTCGTCATCACGCTGCCGAACCCCGATCCCTTCGATTAGCGAGTGGGCCGCAGGACGCAGTTGCGGGAAATCCCGCTCGCGGGCTGAAACCATAACCCCTTTGCGACCAAGCAGATGTGCCGACCTCGTGGCCGTCCGGTGCTGGCACGCGCGTTGCCATCCATGGGCTCGGCATGAATTTGAAGATGAGCATCTTCCGCATCGTCGGCCTGCTGGCCGTGGTCATGATCGGGATCTACACGGCCTGGGAGGTGGCGGAGACCACGCTGAAGTCCATCAATCCGGCTTCCGACCTGGCGGTCTTCTACTTCCTCAGGGGAATCACCACCGCCGCCATCATGTCGGCGCTGGCTGCCTGGCTGATGCTCAGGCACCGGCGGCAATACGAGGCCGTGCATCGGGAGAGCGAGAAGGAGCTGGAGGCCAGGCTCATCCAGGCCGAGAAGCTCGCGGCCATCGGTGAGGCTGCCGCGAGCATCGCCCACGAGGTGCGCAACGCGCTGGCCGGGATCTCCGGAACGGTCCAGGTCCTCAAGCGCAGCGCCGCGTGGAAGGAGCTGCCGGAAGGGCTCAGCGAGGAGTTCGATCTTCAAGTGACGCGCATCGCGCACATCGTGAACGACCTCATGAGCTACGCCCGGCCGGGCACCCTCCACACCTCACGCACGAACCTGCACACGGTTCTGGCGCGGGTCCTCGCGAGCGCGGCGCCAGTCGCCGAGGCCGAGGGGAAGAAGATCGAATCGAGATTCTCACCTGAGGATCTCCGCGCCTTGGTGGACGCCGGCCGCATGGAACAAGCCTTCAGCAACCTCGTGATCAACGCCCTTCAGGCCATGGAGCGCGGAGGCAGGCTACGAGTTACGACGGATCGCAAGGATGAGCGGATCCGGATCCGCTTCCAAGACACCGGCTGCGGGATGCCCGAGGAGACGAAACTGCGCGCTTTCGAGCCCTTCTTCACGACGAAGGTGCGGGGGACGGGCCTGGGCCTGCCCATTGTGCGGACGATCGTCGAAGCTCATAATGGAGCCGTCGACCTCGCGAGTGAGCCCGGATCCGGAACCACCGTGACGTTGATTCTGCCCGCCGAGCCCCAATCCCGAGTCCAGGAGGAAGTCCAGATGAAGAGGAAGAACGCCGGAGTGAGAGTTGCCGTCGCCGCGCTCGTGGCCGTGCTCGGCCTGACAGGCGGTCTTCTCCTGGCCGAAGGGTACCAGTACGTCGGCGTGGCCAAGTGCAAGACCTGCCACATGTCCGAGCACAAAATCTGGATGGAATCGAAGCACGCGGGGGCCTTCGACAAGCTGAAGCCCGAGGAGCAGACGAAGGCCGAGTGCCTCTCCTGCCACACCACGGGGCAGGGAAAGCCGGCCGCCGAAGGCGCCGACATGAAGGGAGTCCAGTGCGAGGCCTGCCATGGACCCGGAAGCGAGTACAAGAACATGAAGATCATGAGCAAGAAGGCCTACGCAGATGACCCCGCGGGAGCACGAAAGGCGTCCCTGGCAGCAGGATTGACCCTTCCCGACGAGAAGACCTGCCTGAACTGCCACAACGCGAAGAGCCCGAACTTCAAGGGGTTCGACTTCGCGGCCTCGAAGGAGAAGATCAAGCACTGGGACTGAGTGAAATAGCGCATCTGAGGTCATACACTCACCCCTCCGGGAGCGAACCGGAGGGGTTATTCTTTTCCGGACAAGAACTTACGCCGTCCCAGCGCAGCCGCGGCCCCCCTCCCCGCTGGCATCTCCGTTGCCTAAGGCAGGTGTGACACCCGGTGCGGCGACTGAATCGCGCGCCGCCGGGGACCGGGGCGGACAGACCAACCCCTGAGGAGTGGAGGTGGGTACAGCGATGTCGAACGAGAGGGTCCTGATCGTCGAGGACGAGAAGCTCGTGCGCTGGTCGCTCAAGGAGCGGCTCAAGAAGGAAGACTACGAGGTCTTCGAGGCCGACACGGGTGGTGGCGGGCTGGGGATCCTCAAGGAGGAGCTGATCGACCTGATCCTCCTCGACTACCGGCTCCCCGACATGACCGGCCTGGACGTCCTGCGCAAGACCATGACCGACCACCCGGAGACGCCGGTCATCCTCATGACCGCCTACAGCAGCGTCGATTCCGCAGTGGAGGCGATCAAGCTCGGCGCCTACGACTACATCAACAAGCCCTTCAACCACGACGAGATGGTGGTGACCATCGGGCGCGCTCTGGAGTCGAGCCGCCTGCGCCGCGAGGTGCGCCAGCACCGCTCCGAGCAGCAGAAGCGCTACGGGCTCTCCAGCATCATCGGCGAGAGCCCCGCGATGGTCGAGGTCTTCGAGCTCATCGAGAAGATCGCGAAGAGCCAGGCCACGACCGTGCTCATCACGGGCGAGTCCGGGACCGGCAAGGACCTCGTGGCCAAGGCGATCCACTACGCCTCCGGCCGGGCCAACCGGCCCTTCATGAACATCACGTGCTCCGCGCTGCCCGAGACGCTGCTGGAATCCGAGCTGATGGGCCACGAGCGGGGCTCCTTCACGGACGCCCGCACGCTCAAGAAGGGGCTCTTCGAGCTGGCCGAGCAGGGCACTGTCTTCCTCGACGAGATCGGTGACATGGGCGTCCTCCTCCAGGCCAAGGTGCTTCGTTTCCTTCAGGAGAAGACCTTCAAGCGCGTCGGCGGCGTCAAGGACATCACGGTGGACGTCCGCATCATCGCCGCGACCAACAGGGACCTGAGCAAGGCCGTCCAGGACGGCAGATTCCGGGAGGACCTCTATTACCGCTTGAAAGTAATACCCATCAACCTCCCGCCGCTCAGGGCGCGCAGGGAGGACATTCCGAACCTCGTCAACCACTTCATCGACGGCTTCAACCAGGAATTCAAGAAATCGACGAAGGGCGTCACACGCGAAGGCCTCGATCAGCTCATGAGCTACTCGTGGCCCGGCAACGTGAGAGAGCTCAGGAACGTGATCGAGCGCGCGATGATCCTCGAGAACAAGCCGGAGCTGACGGTGGCGGACCTCCCGCGTGAAATCCGCGAGCCGTCGCAGGCCAGCCCCGCGATCGTGCCGAACGGCTTCCAGCTTCCGGATGCGGGGTTCCCGCTCAAGGACATCGAGCACGAGATGGTCAAGCAGGCCCTGGACAAGACCAAGGGCAACCAGACCCGCGCCGCCCGCCTCCTCAGCATCTCGAGGGACGCCCTCCGCTACAAGATGAAGAAATACGGCCTCCTCTGAGGGGAGGCTCGCGGAGGAAGGACCTTGAATACCGGAGCGATCCTCGTCTTCGCGGCCTTCGGCGCCACGGGCGCCGCTCTCGCCGCCTACCTCATGGCCTGGTCGGGACAACGGGCCGCGGTGCGCCTCGGGCGCGCTTTCCACGTCGCGGCGACGGCGCTGCTCGCCGCGGCATGCGTCCTGCTCCTCGTCGCGATCCTCGCCGACGATTTCAGCGTGACCTACGTGGCAGGCCACTCGTCGCGGCAGATGCCGGTGCTCTACAAGATCTCCGCCTTCTGGGCCGGGCAGGAGGGAACGATCCTCCTGTGGGCCCTGTTGCAGGCGCTCGTGGGGTTCGCCTTCCTCGCCCGGAGGGATGACTGGGAGCCGGCCGCCATGAGCTTCCTGCTCGTGCCGCAGAGCTTCTTCCTCCTGCTGCTCGTCAAGCTGCAGCCCTTCGCCTCCTCGCCCGCGCCGCCCGAGGGCTCGGGGCTCAACCCGCTGCTCCTCGATCCGTGGATGGCCATCCACCCTCCCATCGTCTTCATCGGGTACGCCGCGCTCGCGGCCCCCTTCGCCCTGTCGCTTGCCGCGCTGGCCCTGAAGCGTGACGAGAGCTGGGTCCCGCGCGTGATGCCGTGGGTTCTGATCTCCGCCCTGACCCTGGGCCTCGGGCTCTTCATCGGCGGCTTCTGGGCCTACAAGGTCCTCGGCTGGGGAGGCTACTGGGGCTGGGATCCCGTCGAGAACTCCTCGCTGGCGCCCTGGATCGTCGCAGCCGCCCTCGTCCACGGACTCCTGATGCAGAAGGCCACGGGTGCGCTGCGGCGCACGAACCTCGCGCTCGGCGCCCTGGCCTACGTGCTCGCCATCTACTCCACCTACCTGACACGGAGCGGCGTTCTCGCCGACTTCTCGGTCCACTCCTTCGCCGACGGAGGCATCAACGCCTTCCTCATGGCCATGCTGGCCGTGATGACTCTCCTGCCCGCCGGGTTGCTCACCTGGAGGTGGAAGACGATCACGCCCCCGGCGATCCGATGGGACCTCTCCCTGTCGCCCATGATGCCGCTTGCCGTGGTCGTGCTCATGGCAGGGACGGCGCTCCTGGTGATGGGGACTTCGTGGCCCATCATCAGCACGATGGCCGGGTCGCCGGCCTCGCCCGGGCCGGGCTTTTACAACCAGGTGAGCCTGCCGATAGGAGTCGGAATCGCCGCGCTCCTGAGCGTGGCGCCCCTGATGGGGTGGGCTCCGGTCCTGAAGCAGGCGCTCGGCCGCCAGGTGCTCGCGGGAGCCGCCGCCGGCTTCCTCGCCGCCGCCGTGCCTCTTCTCTTCGGACTCTGGCCGAAGGGCGGCTTCCTCGTGTTGCTTCTCCTCGCGCTCTCCGTGGCCGCGCTCGTAGCCAGTCTCATCCGCCTCGTGCGGCAGGCCGCGCGCCATCTCGCGGGCACGGGCGCCGCCATTTCACACACGGGCCTGGCCCTGATGCTCATCGGCATCGTGACGACCTCGGCCTTCGACAGGTCTGAGCCGGCCGTTCTCGAGGGGGAGCGGGCCGTGAGCGTCATGGGGCACGAGATGACTCTCCTCGGATACAAGGCCGGCCTCAGCGGCGCGGAGGCCCACTTCGAAGTGGAGGTGGCCGGGCCGGGCGGAGGCCGCTTCATGGCCATGCCCATCATGTTCAAGGACGAGCGAAGGGACACGATGATCGCGCGGCCTCACATCGAGCGGAGCCTTCTCTCCGACGTCTACATCGCCCCGGTCTCGTACCAGCCCCCGGAGAATCCGGTGACGCCCGTGACGCTGGTGAAAGGGCAGGCGCTCGAGTGGGGCGACACCCGGATCACCTTCATCAGCTTCAAGCCCCACGAGCAGGGGGGCGAAGGGTTCAGCGTGGCCGCCGAGGTCGAGGTGCAGCGCGCGGATCAGTCGGCGCGCACCGATCTGCTGTTCACGGCAGGTGCTGACGGGATCTCGAGCCCCTGGGTGGACCTTCCCCTGGTCGGAGGCGCGGCGGCGCGCCTGGAGGGGATGCAGGTCGAGAGCGGCAGGATCCGCGTGACGCTGCGCGCTCCGCGCGGGGTCGCGAAGGCGGCGATGCTCTCCGTGGAGGTCAGCCACAAGCCGCTGGTCAATGCGCTCTGGCTGGGCATCGTGATCCTGTCGGCCGGAACGGCCATCGCCGCGAGGCTGCGCTTCAGCGAGGCACGGGCCCTTGCGGGCCTCCCGAGTCCTCAGGCATTGCGGCGGAGCGTGCCAGCCTCCGTTCCCCCGGGGATGGTCGCCATCGCATCGCGTGCCGCTCCGAAGGCCTGACTCCGTTCTCACCGCGTGAGAGTGCGCGGGGATGGGTCGATTCACTCTGGCCTCTTCGGCCTTGACCCTTTTCAGCGACCCGGGGAGGCGTTTTCGGCTGGCACCCTGCTTGCTGTTCCTTCACTGCAGAGACCGCTCACGGGAGCACCCGATAGGCGTCCACGGAGGAACTCGGTCATGCAGGCATCCCCTCTCCTTCCCGACCCCGCTCCCCTGGCGGAGTCCATCGCGCGGCACCTCGAAGCGCTGCTCGATCTGCGCCAGCGGCTCCCCGAGGGCGCTCCCTCAGAGGTGAAACGGCGGCTGACGCTGGCCATCCAGGTGGCTTCGTCGCCCGCCTGCCCCGAGTCGCAGGCCGATGGCGTTCCCTGCGCCAGCGTCGAGGGATCCTGCGACCATTGCGGCCGCGCGCTGAGGTGGCTCGAAGGCGTCCGCCAGGAGATGGAGGACTCCCTCCGCGCCGCGCACCTCCTCCGCCGGGACCCCCCGGAGATCTGAGCCCCGCGTCCGCCCGTCACCGGCGTCTGGCGGCAGCCAGAGGCTTCTGCTGTCCGGTTGCACCCGTACGGCCGATAGCATCCCTCGAGAGAACCCTCGCCGAACCGCAACATTCCAATGGTCCGCTTCCGGCATACCGCACGCGTCACCGAGTTCATCCGGCGGTTCCTCCTGCACGTGCTGTCCAGAGGCTTCACGCGCATCCGCCACTTCGGGCTGCTCGCCCACCGAGGCCGCCGCAAATGACTCGCGTTGTGCCGGCAGCTCCTCGGCCAGCCTCCGCCCGCTGAAGAGCCGCGCAACGAGCCGACCGCGGCTCTGATGCTTCGTCTGACGGGCATCGACATCGCCCTGTGCCCCCTGTACAAGAAAGGCCGTCTGCACGTGGCGCAGATCCTCGCCCCTGCCGACCACTCCAATCGCTCCCCGGCGGTTTTCGACAGCTCCTGATGATTGCAGCCTCTCTTTGTCTGCTCCTCGCCGGCCCCGTTCCATCCTCGCGGGCGACGGGGACATCCTGCGTCTCAGAGATCCTCCCGATCGCGTTCCGCCTCCACGAAGGCCCCTTCACGCTCTCAGAAGCTCCTCACCCTCGATCCTGCCGCCTCACCTCCCCTCTGCTTGGTCCCCATCGAGCCTCCCACGCCGGGCTTCCCGCAATCGTGCCGTCAAGATAGAATCCCCAAGACCGACTCGACGGGCTGGGCTTCGCCGCAAGCGGCTCAGTCCAACCGGCCTTATCCGTCATGCTCCGCACGACGGATCAATGCCTTATCGTTAGCCTGCAAGAGGAAGAGCTGAGGTCGCGATGCGACTGCGAAATCTGAGTACAGAAAAGGTTCCGCGGGAGCTGTGGCATGGCGCCGCACGCATGATGGGGCTCGGAGCACTCCTGCCCCAAGCTGGGGCGGACGACATCGGATTGTATCCACGCGACGGGAGACTTCACGTGACCGTGCGGCCGCGACGTCTGAATCCCAGGGGGCTGTTAGTGGAAACGGGGCGCTACTCATCCGGCAAGATCCGGATGTCTCCCTGTTCGAGGTGCAGCCTGGCCTTTCTCAGTGAAGTGTTCCTTCATGAGCTTTTCCATGCCTGGCTCGACCAGCGCAACCCCTCCCTGTACATCGACTGGGACCATTGCGATGTTGCCGAGCGCTTCGCCAGAACTGGCTACCGTCTGCTTGGTGGGAACAGAGGGTCGAGAGATACGTGTAGCGGTCATCGCCTGAGGCCGCATCCCTCGCGAAGGCACTGGGGGGACTTCAGAGGGCTGGTAGACTCGCTCGAGCATCAAACCGACAGAGGGCTCGAGGGCTGGCATCCAGTCACAGGAAGGATAGTTTGCTTGCAGGCTAACAACCGCATGCAGCGGAGCGTTAGGCCCTCGTAGAGGAGCTATCGTGAAGAACGGTCATTCGGGGTGGTTCACAGC
>CAZMRF010000002.1:8401-149660 GCA_964568735.1 uncultured Acidobacteriota bacterium | reverse complement strand
GCTCGCTGAGGCGGGCCTTCAGCTCGGCGATCTTGACCGTCTTCATGACCCTATCATAGTCATATCTGGTCATGACGTCAAACCCGGCGGTCCCGACCTTTCGGAGAGGGTGAGGGCTCTCCCTGCCGGCGGATGCTGGTGCGGGAGCCCGAGTGGTGCCCCCGCTACCAAGTCCTCATGAACCTCCCGGTGGCCCCCCAAGGCGGCCGGGAGGTTTTTGCGTTAGGGCCACGTGGCATCTGGGGGGATAGGTCGGGCGGCGATAGAATGTGCGCAGGCCAGGATCCACTCAGGAGAGCGACGCCATGCCAGCGATCCCGTTCACCGGGAACCACCAGGATCTCTCGACCGATCGAGGATTCCAGTTCAAGTTCTTCTGTCAGAAATGCCAGGGCGGCTACATGTCGACGTTTCGCATCTCCAGTATCGGCATGGTGGCCTCCGCGGCCCGCGTGGCGGGAAGCCTTCTGGGCGGGATCTTCGGACGGGCGGCGGCGGGCTCCTATGAAGTGCAGCGCGCGGTCGGTGGCGCCGCCCACGACACCGCACTCGAGGCGGCGGTCGCGGAGATCGCGCCGCTCTTCAAGCATTGCACGCGCTGCGGCCAGTGGGTCTGCGAGCCGGTCTGCTTCAACAAGAAGGCGGGGCTCTGCGAGACGTGCGCGCCCGACATGACCGAGGAGATCGCCGCCGCGCAGGCCTCGGCCGCGAAGGCTCAGGTCATCGAGAAGGCCCGTGAGGTGGACTGGACGGCGGGGCGGGATCTGTCCGCGGCCACGGGTGCGCTCTGCCCGAAGTGCGGCGCGAAGGCCGGGGGTGGCAAGTTTTGCGGGGAGTGCGGCGCGCCCTACCTGACGAAGAAGAAGTGCGCCGCGTGCGGAGCCGAGCCCGAGGGAGCCCCCCGCTTCTGCCCCGAGTGTGGCAAACCGCTGGGGTGAGTGCGCCTTTCGAACCACTTTGAGCGTTCGCCGCCCGGGCGCAGCACCATGCGGCTCGCCTGCCACGCGTACGGGGGGGAGGGAGATCGATGTCGGGCTGTGAAGGGCCGGGCCGGCAATCGGCGGAGCGGCGCGTCAACGGGCGCCTGGGCCGGGCCCGTGCGGTCGCAGCCGTGCTCGCTTCCGCGTTCCTCTCCGCCTGCGCCCCGAAGGTCGAACCTCCTCGCAACGTCATCGTCATCCTGGTCGACGCGCTCCGCAGCGATCGTCTCGGTGTCTACGGTCACGCCGGCGGGACCTCTCCGAACATCGACCGGCTGGCCGGCAGCGCGTACGTCTACGAGAACGCCTACAGCACGTCGACCTGGACGGTTCCGGCGGTCGCCTCGCTCTTCACCGGGACCCTTCCCGTCGTCCACCGGATCGACCGCCCTCCGAATGACCAGTACGCCTTCTCGGTCCTGCATGACGCCTACCTGCTCGCCAGCGAGGTCTTCCGGGCGAACGGGTTCGTGACGGGGATGATCACGACGATCGGGTGGGTCTCGGAGATGGCCGGATACGGACAGGGGGTCGATGAGCTGATCTGGACCGATCGCTCCGATGCGTCGCTCGTCTCGCGCGCCCGCGAGTTCATCACGAAGCATCGCGAGGATCGATTCCACCTCTACCTGCACCTCATCGACCTTCACGATTACTACGATCCGGAGCGGATATTCTCCGTGGTCGACCTCGATCGACTCGACGACGACAGCGCGTTGTTCGAGGTCAAAGGCATGTCCCGCGAGGACTCCTACTATCATCTCAACAGGGTCCTGGGCCCGGAAGGGAGGCTCACGAGCAGCGACATCGACTGGCTGCTGGAGGTCTACGATCGCGAGCTGAGCAGGACCGACGAGCAGATCGGGCTGCTCATTGATCATTTGAGGAACGAAGGGCTTCTCGAGAAGACGATCATCGTCGTCACGGCCGATCATGGCGAGCAGTTCATGGAGCACGGAGCGCTCTTCCACGGAAACGACGCGTTCTACAACAACGTGCTCAGGGTCCCCCTGATCATCGCGGTGCCCGGGTTGCTACGGGAGCCGAAACCGGTCCGGGCTCCCGTGAGCCTCATCGACGTCTACCCGACGCTCTTCGATCTGCTCGGAATCCCCCCGGCCGATCCCTATCAGGGCGCGATCGTCCTCGAAGACGCGGATCGAGAGCGTGAGGTCTACGCGACGGACGGCAACGTCTGGAAGGTGATCACGCTCGATCACAGCTACATCACCGGGAGCCCCGGGCGCGAGGAGCTGTACGATCTCGGGGACGATCCCGGTGAGGAATCGAATCTCGTCCACCGGGAAGGCATGGCGCCGGTACGCGCGGATCTGCGGCGCCGCTTGCAGGACATGCGCGACGCCTGCGCGAAGCACCCATACCTCCAGACGCTCGCGGAGCCGGGTACGACCGCGATGAGCGAGGAGGAGCGGAAGGCGCTGGAGTCCCTCGGCTATATCGGCAACGATCAGGAATAGCCGCGTGATGGCGCTGACGGAGCGCGCCAGCGAGCACGCAGCAGCGGAAAGGCGCCGAGCCGCCAGCCGACCTCGGCGATTCCCTAGGGGACGAGGAGGATGTCCATGAAGGCGGGCTGGCTCCCAGGGAAGGCGTTCGGCACCAGGCGCTCGAGGATCGCCCCCGACGAGGCGCAGATCCGGCCCTGGTCCGGGAAGCTCTGAGGGGCAGGAGGAACCACTCTCAGATCGACGTGCGCGTCGTAGAGATTGCGGATCGAATGGTCGTCCTCACGGACCATGAGCAGCCGGTTCGTTCCGGGTGACCCGACGGCGTCCACCTCCATGTAGACGTCCCCGTACCAGGGATCCACCGTGAGGCTGAAGATGCGGGAGGCGCCCGGCGGCGGCTGGGAGAGATCGACGTCCGTCTGCTGATCGGCGTCCAGGTCCAGGATGCTGAGCGTCGAGCCGTGCCCGACGAAGAGATGGCGGTGCTTCACCGTCACGGGCCCGGGGACCTTCACCTCCTCGAAGGCGATGGCGGTGATCCTCGATCCCGTCGGGTTGCTGAAGTGCGAGACGGGCGTGGCGATCCAGGGGCAGATCGGGCAGCTCCTGCCGATCAGGTACAGGTCCCCGTTCGCCACCCAGTTCCCGAGGTAGACCCTCCTCGCTCCGGGATTGTTCGGGTCGATCAAATAATCCAAGGCCGGACCCACGGGCCCCGTGTCGAAGCGCGGGTCGCTGAACGGGATCGTGGAGGAGGTCGGCTGGGCCGTCGTGGCTGCGCCGAGCGAGCCGGAGGAGACGCTTCCGGTCGCCATCCCCGGTGTGGCGAGCGGGAACTGTCCGGGCGGCCGGTTCACCATCGTCGCGAAGACGAGATCCCCCTCCCGCACCACGTCGACTCCGTGCAGCGGCGCTTGGTCCGGGCTCAGGAGGGTCGCTTGTGTGACACCGCCGAAGGGGTCGACCTTCTTGAGGCTGCTGGGCCCGGTCGTGGCATAGGTGGCGACGTAGGCCGAGCAGACCCCAAGCGGCGTCCGCTCGTACGCGATCGAGTCTGCGCCCGACATGAAGTTTCCGACATTGAAGAGAGTGTCTGCCAGCGTGATGCCCGCCGGGCAGTTGGCCGTGCTCCTCTTGCAAACTCCCGATGTGCACGCCATCCCCGGGCCGCAGGCGTTCCCGCAGCCTCCGCAGTTGCCCGGATCGGCGTTCAAGTCGGTGCATCCCGTCGTGGATCCGCAGCACGTCATTCCGGTCGGACAGGCGCGATCACCCGGGCTCTCGCAGGGGCAGGCCGAGTATCCAGAAGCCACGCAGGCGCCGCTGACGCAGACGCTGTTGCCGTCGCTGCACGTCGACGTCGGGTCGGCGCACGGGAGCCCACCGGGGAGCGGCTCGGAGTAGCAGGCGCCCGACGCAAGGTCGCACAACCCCTGCGCGCAGGGCCCGTTCCACCCGGCGCAGTCGGCCGGCGATGTGCACGCACCGGAGGCGCTTCCCCACGGGACGCAGAAGCGCGAGACCATGCTTCCGGCGGCCGTGATGCCGCTGGCCACGGTCAAGCGGTCCCCTCCCGAGGAAGAGTCGGGGTCGAGCGACGGGTCGTAGACCGCAGGGTCGCCGGGGCCGGCGACGATCACCACGGCCTCGGATTGCCCGGTGGAGGCGTCGAGCTGCTCGACCATTCCGTCGTCACGGCCCACGAAGACCTTGCCCTTGGGCCCCATCACGGCCGGCATGGAGATGTATCGGCCGCCCGCGGGGGGTGACGCTCTCCAGGCGAGAACGCCCCGCGCCCCCGCGTCCGCGATCCCGCTCACCTGCCCCGTCTCATCCACGACGACGATCGGGTGACTGGTTGGCCCGGGTTGCTTCTCGGTCCAGAGATTCTGGATGACGGGTCCGGGCAGGGCCACGGGCTGCGTCCAGAGAGGCAGGCCGGATCCGGCCCCGTCGCCCTGGGGGGCATAGGCCTGCAGCGTTCCTGCGGCGTTGGCGACGTAGAGCCTCAGGCCGGAGGGGCCGGTCTTGAGGATCGGCCGGTTGCGGATGGCCCCGGCGTTGTAGGACCAGCGAAGCCCGCCCGTGGTCGTGTCGATGGCCCACAGTGTGTTCTGGTTGCGGCCGGCGGGAAGATCGGTGCCGCAATAGAGCGTGTTCGTGCCGTAGTCGAGGGCACAACCGTCCGAACCGAAGTCGATCAGCTTGGAGCCGGTCGCGTTGAAGGTCCACTTCGCGCTGAGGTTGCTCGCCCAGTAGGCCTTGATCGTGTTGCGCGTCAGGTCGCCGCACCCGTTGCGCGTGACGACGACCACGACGTCGTCGCCCTGGTGACCCGGATGAGAGTCCACCTCACTCTTGAAGCTCGAATCGGAGACCATGTAGAGCTGGACGGCCGGCGTCGCGAGCAGCTTGTCCGTGGCGCATGAGGGCCTTCGCGTGTTCACCGATGCGGAGGGTGACCCGTCCGATCCGTCGATCTTGTAGAGATAGCCGTCGGCGGCGGTGACGAAGATGTAAACGGGGCCGGACGGAGCAGTACTGAGGATCACGGGATTGGGGAAGTTGTCCAGCGTGGATGGAGCGTCCCATTCCCACTTGATGCTGCCTGCGGGGCCGCCGCTCCCCGTGCCGTTGCGGAAGGCGTAGAGCTTCGTTCCCTTCGCGACGTACGAGTGCCCCTCCGAGGGATTGAAGGAGGAGTCGTGGGCCGGGGCCGATCCCGTTCCTCCTCCCACGGGCGTCGTCCAGCAGGGCAGGGTCGTGCAGGTCGCTTCGCACTGGTTCGTGGCTTCGTCGCACGAGCCGGTGGAGCAGGCCTCTCCCGTGCTGCAGTCCCGCGGCGCGCCGCCCGAACAGCTCCCGCCGGCGCACATCGCCCCCAGCGTGCAGAAGAGAGCATCGCAGGCTCCGCCTGGACCGCAGCGGCACTCGCCCCCCTGGCAGGAGTCTCCGACACCCGCGCAGGATCGCCCGCAGGCCCCGCAGTTGGCCAGGTCGGTGGGGAGGTCGATCTCGCAGCCATCGCCGCGCTTGTCGCCGTTGCAGTCGGCGAAGCCGGGATCGCAGGTGCCGTTGCAGGTCCCCAGGTAGCAGGAGGGGTTCAGGTGGCTGGCCGAGCAGCTCTGCCCGCACCCCCCGCAGTTGTCCGTGTCGTCGAGGATGGGCGTCTCGCAGCCGTTGGTCGGGTTGCCGTCGCAGTCGTCGAAGCCCGGGTCGCAGTAGGCGGTGGCATCCGCGAGGAGCCGCCGGCTCACGGCCTGCCCGACCGTCAACTCGTCGCGTGCGACGCCAGGCGGCGGCTGGGCCCCGTCGGCGAGGGTCGGCTGGCACTGGAAGGTGAAGTCGAGGCTTGCCCACTCATCGCTGTCCTCAAGTGCCTCGAACGTGGCGCTGTCGTTGAGGTCGTCGCTGACCGGCGCGCTCATGACGCCGTCGCAGTTCCAGTCCACCGGCCCCTGCCCGGGCGCCATGACCGGGCCCCCCGAGCCGGGGCAGAAGTAGCGCACGATGTCACGGTCGAACGGGGGCGGAGAGATCCCCATTCCCTCACTCTCGTCCAGAGCGCCCTCGTCGAGTGCGTCGAGCACGCCGTGGGAGTAGTCGACGCGCCGGGGGATGTTCGGGTCGAGCGGAGCAATCGTTCCGGGTCCTGTGGCTCGCTGGATACCCACGAACTGGTACGAGTAGTTCATGCTGCTGACGTGGTTCGGCTTCTGGTTCGTGTCGGCGGTGGAGGAGTTGGGATCCGAGGCATTGGGATCGGTGGCGCCTCCGTGGTGCAGGCCGAGGTTGTGCCCCAGCTCGTGCATGGTGGCTCCCGACTCCTGCCTCAGCCTCTTCGTCGCAATCTGCGAGGCGCTGCCCGTGTAGGTGAAATCGAAGGGGGCGAGCGTCACGATGGCGTCGTTGCCCTGCACCTCCGCAATCCCCGAGGCGTCCAGCGTCGCGGCGTTGCCTTCAGCGCAGCTCTGGTGTCCGAAAATGAAGTAGTGATACCCAAAACTGCGCCGCTCGTCGAAGTTGGACTGTTTGATGTCGTAGAAGCTCGTGTTGCCGGGAGACGCGCACGAGTCCGGCCCCTGCACGGGGAAGTACACGACGGCGGAGTGCGCGAGCGCCTGGTGGTTCGGATCCACGTGCAGCGCGGCCCCCTCGGCGGCGAAGGCCTCGGCCACCTCCGTGATGGATTCCGGAAGCGGCGCGTCGGTGTGGCCCGTGCACATGCTCCCGAGGCAGGCTTCTCCGAAGAGGCAGTCCGCCGGGCCCGTGCAGGGATCCGGAGGGTGCTCCATGACGTCGTACTCGAGATAGATGTCCTTCGCCGCGGGCCCGGCCGGGGGCTCGTGCCAGATCATGTCCCCGCCCGTGTCGCTGATCTCCCCGTCGCAGTCGAGGTCGATGCCGACGGGGTTGCCCAGCCCGGAGTACGGGCTCGTCTGCGCCGTCTCCCAGGCATTGGGCAGCCCGTCGCCGTCGGAGTCGATGCCGGTGCACGCGGGGTCCCTAGGAAGGGGCGTGCCCTGCGGCAGCGAGGCGGTGCTGCAGCGGGCCTCTGCGCACTGCGCTCGGTCGTAGTGGCGGCACACGCCGGACTGCGCGCCGGACGATCCGACCGGCACGCACAGATCCGTCGTGCAGGCGCTCCCGTTGTTACAGGAGGCGGACGGATCGACGCTGCCGCAGGCCCCGCAGTTCGTGATCGCAGGCACCCGGAGGTAGCCGGGCATCAAATCCTGATCCGGGTCGGGATCGCCGGCCCACAAGCCCTCCGGTGAGGTGCTCTGCGCCACGTGCGTGTCGGTCTCGCAGCCGTCCGCGGCGCCTCCGTTGCAATCCCCGAATCCGGAGTTGCACGCGCCGATCGCGCAAGCTCCCGCCGCGCAGACGGGAGTGGCATGGGCAAGACTGCACGAAGCTTCGCTGCCGGGCCCATCGATCGTCCCGTTGCAGTCGTTGTCGACTCCGTCACAGATCTCGGGAGGGGCGTAGACGCAGGGGCTCGTGATCAGGTAGTAGGCGATCGGTCCCGTTGGAGCAGCGTCCGTGAAGGCGCGGATGGGGGAGAGGCCGATCTCATGGCCCGGTGCGGCGACCTGATCGGCGCTGCCGGAACGATAGATCGTGAAGTCGGGCTGCCCGCCGGTCCACTCCAGGGCGATGGTCCCGGGAGCCGGGCCGGGGACAGCGGAGAGCGTGATGCCGTCGAAGGGAGCCGCCGCGACCAGGCTGCAGCACAGTGACGCGAGCGACAGTGCAAGGATGACCGTCCGCTTGTTCACGGGTGCCTCCCCCGGGGCCCAGGAAGACCAGACCCCCGCGCCCGAAGCCGGAGACGGAGAAACGACCCACAAAAATACATCGAAGGGATAGCCTGGGCAAGAAGTTTCTGGCAGCGCGGGATGCCTAGACACGAGCCTCATGAACCTCCCGGTCGCGGATCCAGGCGGACGGGAGGTTTTTGTTAGGGCCGCGCGGGGAGGGGGAGCCGGGCGTGGGAGCAGCCTTCGCAGTGAGCTTCGGAACGGGCTTCGATGACTCGGACAGGCTCCTGACTAATGGGTCCCCATGGTGCCAAGCTCGAACGGCACGCAGTAGCGCCGGACCTGCATGGAGGTGGCTGCCTCCAGCCGGTTGACATCCGGCCCAGCCCCTTCGACATCGAGAGACGGATCGTACACGGTCGTCGTGCCCACCGTCGCGCTGGCTTCGTCAAGGCCATTCACGAGGTTGACCTGGTGGATCGTTCCGTCCGACAGCCCCACCCAGACCCTCCCGAACCCCGAGCTGACGACGGGCATCGTGGTTATGGTGCCCCCCAGGTTGGTCGGTGACCAGGGCGCCGGAGTGGCGGTCGGGAACGGGACGTCGATCTCGATGTAGGAGTGAAGGTACCCGTCCGTGTCGGTGATCACGATCGTGCGGTCGAAGGCGCCGCCGGAGACGACCCAGGGGTTGCGGGTGATGGTCGCCAGCGTGACGGCGCGGCTGTATACCAGGGTCCCATTACCAACGTTGTACACCCTGAGCTGGCCAGCGTAGGTTGCGGCGTACAGGCGCGTGCCCCTCTGCTGGGGGCGGTTCCGTATGGACCCGGCGTTGATCGACCAGGCGCGCGTCCCGTCGGTCGTGTTGATTGCCCACAGCGTGTGCTGGGCGCTCGGCTGGTTCGTGCCGAAGTAGATCCGGTTCGACGCGTAGTCGATCGAGCCTCCCTCGCTTCCGTAGTCCATCCCAAGGCCGTACGAGATGCTCGGGTTGAACGTCCACTTCAGCGTGCCTGTGCTCGCGCCGATCGCGTACACCTTGTTGTTCGTGGCGTCGCCGCACATGGTTCGGGTGATCACGATCACGAGATCCTCTGTGTGAGCGGCTTGGAACGCGCCGTTCGAGAAGCTGCGGAGCTGCACCGCCGGCGTGGCGATGATCTGGTCGGCGGGGCAGCTCATCCGGCGCGTGTCGAAGGGCGACGGCCACGAAGACAGGTCGGCGCCGGTTTCGGCGTCGAGACCGCGCACGAAGCCGTCAGTCGTGGCCACGAACACGGCCTCCGGCCCCGTGCTGAGGGGGACGGGATTGGGGAAGTTCTGGATGGTGGCCGGGAAGGTCCGGCTCCACTTGACGGAGCCCGCCGGGTGACCGCCCGTGGCGCTGTTGTAGAGAGCGTAGACGGCCGTGCCCTGCGCGATGTAGCTGATCGATTCGCCTGCCGGGTTGAACTCCGTGTCGTTCGTGGGCGCCGTCGGAGTCCCCGCGCTCAGAGGCGCGCTCCACAGTGAATTGGCTGGACCCGGAGGGCACGAGGCGGAACAGGAACCTCCGACGCAGGACTCGCCTGGCGTGCAGGCGTTGCCGCAGAAGCCGCAGTTGTCCGCGTCGGCGAGCAAATCGACCTCGCACCCGTCGATGAACTTGTCGGCGTTGCAGTCGCCGAAGGAGGGGAGACAGGCGCCCGAGCAGGTCCCCGAGGAGCAATCCAGCGTGGCCATGTGGTTCGACGAGCAGGCCCGGCCGCACCCGCCGCAGCTCACCGGGCTCGACTGGATGTCGGTCTCGCACCCGTCCGTGAGCTTGTCGGCGTTGCAGTCGCCGAACCCCGGGTCGCACGCCCCGGAGCAGGTCCCGGCGGTGCAGACGGGGCTGGCCACGTGGTTCGCCGAGCAGGCGAGGCCGCACCCTCCGCAGTTGCCGGCGTTCGCGGCGACTTCCGTCTCGCACCCGCTGGCGGGGTTCTGGTCGCAGTCGGCGTGCGTCGCGTCACACACGACGTCGGCGGCCCGCAGGCGGAAAGTCGTGGCCTGCGACAGTGTCAGCTCCTCACGTGCCACCTGCCCGGGGGGCGGCGCCCCGTCCGCCAGGGTAGGCTGGCACTGGAACTTGAAGGAGAGGCTTCCCCATTCATCCGAGCCCGCCAGCACCTCGGCCGGGCCTCCCGAGTCGTTGATGTCCGCGCCTACGTTCGGGTCGATGAGGAAATCGCAGTTCCAGTCGATCGGGCCGGTTCCCGGGCCGAGGAGCGTCTCGTTCCGGGAGAGGCAGAAGTATCGCGTGATGTCGCGGTCGAAGGGCGCCGTCACGATGCCGAGCCCGACGGTCTCGTCGAGCGCCGACTCGTCCAGGGCGGTAGGCTCGACGCCGTGGGAGAAGTCCGGGCGCCACGGCAACACCAGGTCGGGGGGAAAGGTCGTGCCCGGGCTCGCCGCACGCGTGATGCCGGCAAGCTGGAACTGATAGTTCATCACGCTGATGTGGTTCGGCTTCTTGTTGACGGCCGCTCCCCCCGAGCACGGGTTGTTCGGGTCGGCCTCGGCCGCCCCGCCGTGGCAGAGCCCCAGATTGTGTCCCAGCTCGTGGTCGAGCGTCCCTGCATTCTCTCGGCGTCGCACGCTCGGGTCGGCCGCCTGGTAGGTGAATCCTCCGAGCGAAACGATGAAGTCGTTCCCGATGACCTCCGCCAGACCGGACGCATCCGTCTGCACACCGGACGCGGAGTCGGCGCAGCTGAAGTGCCCGAACATGGCGTAGCGATACCCGAGGCGCCGGCGGGGGTCGAAGTTGACCGCATTCCCCTTGTAGGCGGGGTCGTAGAGGCTCACGCTGCCGGGCAGGGCGCACGAGTCGAGCGGTCCCACCGGGATGTAGAGGAGATCCGCGTGGGGTAGCGCCTGGTGCGCCGGGTCGACATGCAGCGTCATCCCCTGGTTGCTGAAGGCCGTCACGACATCGGCCACCGCCTCCGGCGGCGGCGAGTCGCTGTGCCCCGCGCACATGTTCGCGACGCACGGCTCCCCGAACAGACAATCCGCGGGGCCCACGCAGGGCTGTGGCGGGTGCTCCATGTAGTCGTACTCCAGGTAGACGTCCTTCGTCGAGTCCCCGCCAGGAGCCTCGTGCCAGATCAGATCGCCACCGGCGTCGCTGATCTCGCCGTCGCAGTTCAGGTCTATCCCCTTCGGTGCGCCGCTGCCGGTATACGGATCGATCTGCGATGTCTCCCATGCCCCGGGAAGCCCGTCGCCGTCGGCATCGGGGCCGGAGCATGCCGGTTCGAGCGGCGGCGGAGTCCCCTGGGGGAGCGGTCCCGCACAGCGCGCCTCGCCGCACTGGGCGCGATCGTAGTGGCGGCACGCTCCCGCCTCGCCCCCCGGGAGGCCGACCGGGACGCACAGATCCGTCGTGCAAGCGGTCCCGTCGTCGCAGCCGATGCCGCATGCGCCGCAGTTCGTGATCACGGGGACTCTCGCGTATCCTGGCTTGAGGTCCTGATCCACCACTCCGCCGTAGATCGAAGGCGACGTGGACTGAGCCATGTGCGTGCTCGTCTCGCAGCCGTTCGTAGGCGCCTGGTCGCAGTCACCGAACCCCGTGCTGCAGCCCGAGACGACGCAGGTGCCGCCGGAGCAGCTGGGGAGGGCGTTCGGGAGCGTGCAGGATAGCTCGCTGCCGGGACCGTCCACGACGCCGTCGCAGTCGTTGTCCTGGCCGTCGCAGATCTCGGGCGGGTTGTACGGGCACGGGCTGACGAGCTCGTAATAGAAAATGAGGCCGGGGCCGGAGGCGTCGTTCCACGTCCGGAGGTCGGATGACCCGATCAGGTGGACCGGGGAGATGACGCCACTGGGGGAGATCGAGCGGAAGACCTGGTAGGTCGGCTGCCCTCCGGTCCAGACCAGAGTGACCTCGTCCGGACCCGGTCCTCGAGAGATGTCCACCCTCATCCCGTCAACGTGGGCGGAGGCGAGCGACGGGAGGAGGAGGAGGGCGAGGGCCGGGACGAAAAGAGGGGCACGTCGTCTCATCCGAGTCTCCCTCCCGGGAATCATCTGGACTGGAAACGACCGGCCGTGTTGTTGGGTGCCCATCCTACCAGAGTTCCCGTCCGATCGGATGGAGGTGGCGCGTCGGACATGCCACAGAGTACAAGGGGGTCGAGCCGCCGAGCAGCGCATGAACATGCTGTTTTTTCGGGGAATCCGGCCGGCACCGGGCAGGCGGACCGCTCACCTCCGTCTCAGTTGATTCTCGGGGTCTCGTTCAGCCCGGCCAGACGACCGCGCTCCCGCGGGGGGCGCGGCCGACCCCATGGAAGATCGAGGCGAGGATCTCCGTGCTTTCGGCGATGCGGGGACCCGGGCGGTTGAAGTAGGCGTTGCCGTCCGTGACGATGCAGCGCCCCGCCTTCACGGCCCGCATTTGATGCAGGGGAGCGGCGATCCGGGTGTCGCGCAGATCTTCCAGGCACTTCTCGACTGTGAAGCCGCAGGGCATCAGCACGACCACGTCGGCGCCGGCAGCCTCGATCTCCTCCCATGTGACCGTTCGGAAGCGGGTCTGGCCCGTGACGATGAGGGGCTCGCCTCCGGCCATCTCCACGATCTCGGGGATCCAGCCTCCTGCCACCATCGGCGGATCCAGCCACTCGATGCAGACCACGCGCGGCCGGGGGCGCCGGGCCACGCTCTCACGAACGGCCGCGAGCCTCCGCTCGAGCTCTCGCGCGAGCAATTCGGCGCGCTCGGGGACGCCTGCGGCTTCCCCCACGCGCCGGAAGTCCGCGAGGATGTCGGCGAGGGATTCGGGGCGCAGCGAGCAGACGCGTGTCTCCCTCAGCGTGAGCGACGAGCAGGCCTCCTCGACGTCTTTGAGAGACACCGCGCAGACCTCGCACTGGTCCTGCGTGACGATCAGGTCGGGCCGGAGCCTCTCCAGCTCCTCGACGCGAACCCGGTAGACGCTCAGCCCATCCCGCACGAGATCCCGCACCGCGCGATCGATCTCTCCGCCGGGCAGGCGCGTGTCCATCTTGGGCTCGGAGAGTACCGGAAGCCCGACGACGTCCGCGGGATAGTCGCATTCGTGCGAGACCCCCACGAGCCGCTCGCGCAGCCCGAGGGCACAGACGATCTCCGTCGCGCTGGCGATCAACGAGATGATTCTGGAGGGGGTTTCCGTACCCATCGTCTCACCGAGGCTCCTCGGCTGGATCACTCCGTGCGGGTCTGCTGGAGCGGCCCGCCTCGAGCGAGTAGCATGCAGCCCTATGACGTACCGGGGCTGGATCCGCTTCTTCGCGCGCTTCATGCTCGGGCTGATCTTCGGCATGGCCGGCTGGCACAAGTGCTTCACGATGACGCCGCTGGGGCACGCCGAGGAGTACTTCACAGGCCCCTACGCCGACACGTGGATCCCGCACGGACTCCTCCTTGCGACAGGCGTCACGGTGCCGATACTCGAGCTTCTCGCAGGCGCCTTGCTCATCGTCGGGTATCGCGTGCGCGCAGCCGGCGTGGCCCTGGGGATGGTTCTCCTCCTCGTGACCTACGGGCACCTGCTCATGGATCCACTCTACTCGATCACGGGCCACATCTTCCCCCGTTTCATCCTCCTTGCCATGGTCTTTCTCCTGCCGGCCGAAGAAGACCGCCTCGCGCTGGAGGCATGGGTCACACCCGCAGCAGGCACTCGTCGTTGAAGGGGGCGGACCCCGAGCGCTACAACGCCCCCGCCAGCGCGATCAGAATCGGAGCGTCGCCGGCGCTGACCGCGCGGCCCGCCTGGTTCGCCACCTTCTTCTGGAAGCGCTGGATCTGTTTCGCCTTCTTCGCCAGGTTGGCGCCGGCCTCCTCCGCGGCCGACAGCCTCTTGAGCAGGAACTTCTGGTGCTTGCCGGGGGCGACGATGCGTGACACGAGGCTCGACAGGCTCCCGAAGTCCACCGTCACGGTGAAGGAGACGTCCGCGCTCGCCTCGTTGCCCGCGACATCCGTGACGACTCCCGTGATCGTGTTGGGCCCGAGAAGGAACTGGTAGGTGGGCTCACCGCCGACGAGGCAGGTCGAAGAGGCTATCCCCGATAGGGCATCCGACTCCGTGCAGGAGAGATCGAGGAAGGCGTCCACCGGGTAGGTTCCACCGCCGCCCGACCAGGCGACGAGTGGAAGCGTCCAGTCGGCGAGGAGCGTCGCCGTCTGCTCGGGCTCCTCGTTCCCGGCGATGTCCTCCGCGTGGAAGGTAATCGTCGTGGCGCCCTCCACCGCGACGCTGAGCTGCGCCTCCGATCCGCTCTCGGAGAAGGGCGGGATCGTCTGCGCCCCATCGGCCCGGGCGTGCACCTCCGCGACCTCCCATCCATCCGGGTTCGGCGACGCCTGCAGCGCGACGTCCACGGGGGTGCGGTGCCAGCCGGCGGCATTCGGCGGGGGCGCCGGGACGTATGAAGTGGCAGGCGGAAAGCGGTCGCCCCTTTCGATCTTCTCCCAGAGGGCCACGTAGGCCTCGGCCGATCTGAACAACGGCTCGAGCTGCTCCTCCGTGAGGCCGATGACCTTGAGGTCTTCGATGAAGTCCGGGTAGAGTCCGATGTGCGCGAGGCCGACCTGGTTGTAGTCGAAGACCATGGTCCCGGCCGCCGCCATGTCGAAGACGCCCGCAAGGCCGTGGCCGCCGAATGGATAGGCGACTCCGGCCCCCTGGTCCGGATGGCTCTCCCCCTGGCAGGCGTCCGGCCCGAAGCGCGGCCCCACCTGCGAGATGCCTCCGTTGAAGTCGCTGCCGAGCGCCACGGCCTGGTGGAAGGTCCCGGTGCTCATCTGCTCCACGGCGTAGAGGTAGGCCTGGGCCCACGTCTTGGTGGAGTTGCTGCAGTCGGAAGGGACCTGCGCGACCTGGTGCATCGCGTGCGCCTCTCCCTGGTGGAGCAGGGGAGCCACGAGGCCGCCGAGGTCGCGAATGGCCTCGACGTGCCTCTGGAGCTTGGCGTACTCGGCCTTGAGGTGGTCCTCGGCGTTCGGGTCGTCCTCGAGAGCCTCCTGGAAGCGCGCGTGGCCCACCACGACGGGGTAGTTCTCGTCCAGGGCGATCTCAAGCACGCGATCCGTCGCCCGGTACGACATGTGATCCAGGTCGAGGATCATCCCGCGCCCCATGATGAGCTTGACGAGCGACTCGCCCAGGGGAGTCAGCCCGCGGGCGTTGCAGTGGCCGCCTGAGGGGTACAAGGGAACGGGGAAGTTGATCTGCAGAAGGGTCTCGGCCAGCTCCTTCACGAGGAGCGACAGGGCGTCCTGGGGGAACCCCGTCAGGCGGAACTCCACGCCCTCCTGGGAGCATGTCTCCGCCTCGAAATACTCGTCGCTCAGGATCTTGTTCGCGAAGTTGAAGTTGTCCTCGTAGATCGCCGTGCCGCCGAAGGCATTGTCGAAGAGGTGGACGGGGAGGAGGTGGCGGACGCCCATCGCGTGGTAGGCCGCCAGCGCGTCGCGGATGCCCGCGACCGTGCACGGGTCGCTCAAGCCGCAGCCGAAGAGAGAGTCCACTTCGATCCCGAGAACGACGACCAGCTTCCCCTCTTCGAGGATCTGTCGGGCCTGCGAGGCGGAGGTGGCGATCCGGAACCATCCTTGCCCCGGGCCGCCGCTCTGCTGATCGATGAAAGCCTCGAGGTCCTTGACCGCCTGGATCTGGCGATCGACGGTGGGCATGTCCTCGCAGGCGAAGCCCTCCCGCCGCTTCGAGAGGCGGCAGAGCACCTCGTTGTTGACGGCGTGCGTGACCATCAGGCGCAGCCCTCCGCGCCAGGCTCGCTCGATCCACTTGTAGTACATCTGCTGGTGGCTGATGCGGTGATGGCGCGGCCAGCCCTCGAAGGCGGGGTAGCCGCCGACGCCGTGCGTGAGGGGGTTGTCGTCGCTGCCTGCGATGCCGAAGAGATCCAGGATGCCGAAGGGTCCGTGGACGGGCACGCCGGGCGGCAACGGGAAGGCCGCCGCCGTGATGGGCGTCCCGTTGGCCTCGATGGCCCGGAAACCGCAGGCATAGTCGCAGTGCGGGAGCGCCGAGCCGATCCCCTGCGCGTCGAAGGGCTCGCCCCAGACGGTGAGCCCCCCGAAGGCGAGGTTGGAGAAGGGGTGCGTGTGGAGGTCGGCGAAGCCCCAGATCTCCTGGCCCGGCGAAGGAGCCGGCGGCCCCGCGGTCGTCCCCACATCCGGCTCGCCGAGGCCGGCGCAGGCGATGGGGGTGCCGTTCACGTCAAGTCTTTTACAAAGGCCGCCATTTTCGACGAGGCCCGGCTTGCAGGAAGGCTGAAGGAGCTGCGCCTGTGTCGTGATGTCGCAGGGCACCTGGTTGCAGGCGCCGCAAACGGAGGGATAGCGATCGTCCTTGACGGCCCTGCACGTCCCTCCGACGGGAACCTCCACGTTGCAGGCCTTGCAGGAAGTGATGCCGAGGATTGTCTGGACGGTGATCTCGCACCCGGGCTCCCCGTCCCCGCCGCACGAGGTCGGGTAGCCGTCCACGTCGATGGCGCGGCAAGTGCCGCGCTCCTCCACGAGAGTGGACTTGCATGAAGGCTTGCCGATGATGATCTGGACCGTGATCTCGCAGGCCGGCTCGTCCGTGCCGCCGCATGAGGTCGGGTAGCCGTCCGAGTCGAAGGCGCGACAGGTGCCCCGCTCTTCGATCAGGCCGCTCTTGCAGGAAGGGATGTGTTCATTGATGTTGCAGGCGCGCTCGCCGACGCCCCCGCAGAAGGTCGGGAAGCCGTCGGAATCGAGGCGCGTGCAGTTGCCTCCCGGGAAGGGGATCTCGTGGAGCCCGCTCTTGCAGGAGGGAATGTGCTCCAGGACGGTGCAGGGGCGCTCGCCTTCACCGCCGCAGGCGACCGGGAAGCCGTCGGAGTCGCTGCATTGGTTGAGGAAGATGATCAAATCGAAGTCGCAGATGGTGCAGACGAAGGCGAAGCAGCAGGGCGGCTGCCCCGGTCCGGAGCAGGTGCTCTGGGCCTGCGCGACCCCCGCCGCGGCGGCGAGGACGACGAGCGCCACGGCTGCCTGACCCAGCCATCGCCGGATCAGGGACCGGGGGAGGAGGGATCCTCCCACGCTCAACTGCGCTGCCCTTCGAGCAGATCGGCCGGGTGGCCGGAAGGCGGAGGTCGTCGTGTCATGCGGGCTCCCGTGAGGGAAGGCTGAATTATACGGCGAAACCCCTGGCCTAGGCGGGCAATGCAGGGATCCCTCGACTCAGCCCCCGCACCCGGATCTGGGGGACAGACGGGACCCCCTCATCACCTCTCGCGAAAGTGAATCGGATCCCTGAGCGCCTGCAGGGCTCGGTAGTAGTACAGCTTCGTCGGCCGCCTGCTTCCGAATCGCTGTCTCCGCAGGAGGCGGATCTCGTCCTCCGTGGCATCTCCGCTGTATCGAGGATCGCGGAGGAACTCCGCGAGCCCCCGCTCCTCGCGAGCTTGATCGGACTCCGGAGCTTCGCCGTAGGCGAATGCCCGGCGCGGCTCCTCGACGAGCTCGCGGTTCAGCCTGACCTCCAGATCGAAGGTCTCCATGTCGATTTCCCAGGATTCCACCAGGGGCTCGAGGAAGGCGACGCAGTTCTCGTTGGAGATCTGGGAGACGTCCGTGTCCAGGAACTCGAGAACGATGACCCGCATCTCCTCCTTGCTGCGGCCGCCCACGCGCGCCGCGAGGCGGAGCCAGTCGTCGCTGTCCAGCTCCCGGCGGGCAATGCCCTTGACCACGTCGAGGAGCTTGCGGGTGATCAGGCGCTCGAGCGTCCCGAAGGGCTCTCGCTCGAAGATCGCGCGGACCTCATCGCGCTTGCCGGAAACGCACTTCTTGAGGACGAGCGCCCGGAATTCCTGGAAGAGCGGCCGGGGTGTCTGCCCGAGCCTGCGCTGGAGCTCCTCGGCGCGCTCGATCTCCACGAGGCGCGTCAGCTCCCCGCTCTTGAGGTCCAGGAAGGCCTCCATCCTGCCGTAGATATCGGTCCGGTCCTGGCCCGGAGGTGCCTTTCGCCGGGACAGGAGCTGGGAGATGTAGGAGTCCGTGACCTGCGCCGCGCGGGCGAGGTCTTTCTGCTCGTATCCCAGGGATTTCAGGCGTGATCGGATCAGGGCTGTGAAGTCCAAGGCGGACCCTCCAGATTAACCAAAATTACTAAACCATGCTGGAGTTGTCAAAGCCTTCGAGGCCAGGATTGACAAACTTGGTAAATCAGGCTACCCTTGTCTTCACAGCCCCCTCTCCGACAGGAGTCCGGGCCGGGCCATGCCTTGGTAGAGCCCCGGCTCGGCAGGCTCCCGATGCTGTCGCGGGAGGAGAAACGTCTGCGACATGGGATCCATGGGAGGCAAGGCGACCACCCGGATTTCACATGAGGTCTCGAACGATGAAACATCGCTTCACGCAACATGCTGGTCCTCCCGGATTCCTGACCTTCCTGTTCTGCCTGGCGCTGGCCTCCGGCTTCGCATCAGCGCAGGGCGCCGCCGACGTGGCGCCTCTCAACGCGCACCTGAAGCCGTACGGAGGCGGATGGGAATGCGACCGGGGCTTCCGGGAGGTCGAGAAGTCATGCCAGGAGGTGGGGCTGCCACCCAATGCCTTCATCGATTCCGTCGGACGCGGATGGGAGTGCGATCGGGGCTACCGCAAGGCCGGGCAGACATGCCTGTCCATCGAATTGCCTCCGAACGCCTTCATGAGCTACGACGGCCACGACTGGGAGTGTCATCGCGGCTACAGGAAAGTCGACCAGGCATGCGCGGCCATCAACGTGCCGAGCAACGCCTTCCTCGATTCCATCGGACGCGGATGGGAGTGCGATCGGGGCTATCGTAAGGCCGAGCAGTCCTGCGTGATCGTCGCGATGCCTGCCAACTCCTACCTCGATCAGCAAGGCGATCGCTGGCGGTGCGACCGCGGGTTCCGGAGGACGGACAGTGCCTGCCTGCCGCTTCAAGTCCCCCCGAACGGTTTCATCGACGATTCGGGAGGCGACTGGGACTGCGATCACGGATACCGAAGGATCAGCGACTCGTGCCAGGCCGTCGTGGTGCCGCCGCACGGCTTCCTCAACTCGTCGGGGCGAGACTGGAATTGTGAGAGAGGGTTCAGAAAAGTCGAGAACACGTGCATGGCGCTCGAGGTGCCGAACAACGCCCACCTCGGATCCGGCGGTAACGACTGGTCGTGCGATGACGGTTTCCGGAAGCAGGGGATCGCGTGCACCGCGAACAGGCAATAGGAACCGAAGATCGGGTCCACCGCTCCCCTCACGGAGGCATGGCCGCCGAGGTGAAGCATCAGCACATGCTGAAGTGCTTCCAGCAGAGCGATACCATGACCCTCGTGGCCCGCATCATCGAGGTCGCGCTCGGCAAGGCTCCATTCGCAGCGCTCTGCCCGGCGAGGCTGGACTTCCCCGGTCTGCGCGCGTTGAATGAAGCCCATCGCTCGCCACGACGACGGGTCCCTGTCGAATTCGTCTGCTGGGGACCCGTCTCGACGAGAACCTGATCGAGGAACGTCGCCGGTGGACCTCGATACGGTCCTGAGCTACCACGAGCGGACCAAGCACCAGCGTGGCCTGTACGCCCGCTCGCTGGGATACCTGGACTGGGCCACCCAACCCGATCCCTTCCGGAGATACGAGGGAGCCGAGCGCCTTCCGCTCGACGAGGTTTCGCCCACGCCGGAGCCGTTCTATGACGCGCTCTTCCGCCCCGATGGAGCCGAGCCCCGTCCCGTGGATCGGGCGAGCGTGTCCCAGCTCTTCTACGACTCCCTCGCCCTGTCCGCATGGAAGGAGCTGGGAGCCTCCCGCTGGTCCCTTCGTGTCAACCCGTCGAGCGGCAACCTGCACCCCACGGAAGGCTATCTCCTCGCGGGGCCTGTGCCCGGCCTCTCCGTCACGCCCGGTCTCTACCACTACGCGCCGCTCGATCACGCGCTGGAAGTGAGGGCTCCGCTCTCGAGCCTCGACTGGTCCGAGCTGACCGTTGCATTTCCGCCGGGCGCCCTGCTCGTCGGGCTCACCTCGATCCACTGGCGGGAGTCATGGAAGTACGGAGAGCGGGCCTTCCGCTACTGTCACCACGACGTCGGACACGCCATCGCCGCACTCGCCTTCGCCGCCTCCGCGCTCGGGTGGAAAGCAAGCCTGCTCGCAGGTTGGAGCGATCGGGAGCTTGGGGTCCTGCTGGGTGTCTCCGGCCAGAGCGGCATCGAGATGGAGCATCCCGACTGCCTGCTCTTGATCTACCCGGCCTCGCGCCAGGCTGCCGTGGACGATCGTCGCACGAGCCGCCCGCCCCGGCAGCTCCTCGAACGCCTCTCCCTCGCTCCGATGTCAGGCGAGCCGAACCAGCTCAGCTCCGAGCACCACCCGTGGCCGGTCATCGACGAGGTCGCAGCCGCGAGCGCCATCGTGGAGCCTCCCGCCGAGCGGGGCCAGGCTCCTCTACCAGGGACCCGACCTCATGGGCAGGATCGGGAAAGACGAATCTCGGCGCGCCGGATCATCCGCCAGCGCCGGAGCGCGGTGGCCCTGGACGGGCGAACGGGCCTGGATTGCCGGGCTTTCTTCGGCATGCTGGAGAGCGTCCTGCCGGCGGCGGGCGGCGTGCCGTTCGACTCGCTGCCCTGGAGCCCGGCGATCCACCTCTTGATCTTCGTGCACCGCGTGGACGGGCTCGATCCAGGGCTCTACTGCCTCGTGCGCAGAGCCGGCGCCCTCGAAGGGCTTGTGAAAACACTGCGCCCGGGGTTCGACTGGGCGCACCCTGCGGGATGCCCGGACGGCCTTCCCTTCTTCCAGCTCTCCCGAGGCGACTGCCGCGACATCGCCCGGGAGGTCTCCTGCCACCAAGAGATCGCTTCGGATGGCGCTTTCGCCCTGGCGATGGTCGCCGAATTCGAGCCGCGCCTGAGGCTGCATGGAGCGTGGTTCTACAGTCGGCTCCACTGGGAGGCGGGTGTGGTGGGCCAGGTGCTCTACCTGGAGGCCGAAGCTGCCGGCCTGCGCTCCACGGGGATTGGCTGTTACTTCGATGATGCGCTGCATCATGTTGCCGGGCTGGCCGATCGTCGCTACCAGGATCTCTATCACTTCACGGTGGGAGGTGCCGTGGATGACCCGCGCTTGAGGACGGCCCCGGCCTACGAGCATCGTCCGGGACCTCCTCCTCCGCCGCCGCGAGCCGACCTGCGCTAGCCGCGGATTGCAATCAGGCCCGCGCGAGGAACCACTCGTTGAAGAGGGAGCACCCCGCGCGCAGCGTCGCCGTGGCCCGCTCGCCTTGCAGCCGTCGCTCGATGACTCCCAGCCAGCAGAGCAGATCGGCCTCGGGCTTCACGTCATCCAGCCCCAGCCGCCGCCGGGCCAGGTCGAAGGAGACAGGCTTGCCGCTCTCGGCCAGCAACCGCATGAGAGGGCGGGCGTCGAGGCCGGCCTCACCGGAGCCGCCGGGCACCATCTGGCCGAGCCACGCGGCGAAGGCTCGCTCGAAATCCTCGCGGCACGCTTCGAGCGCGGCGTCCACGTCAGGCGCTTGTGAGAGGAGCCCCTTGAGAAGGAAGGGGTGATGGCCGCTCAAGCGCGTGAGGCGGCCGGCGAGGGAGATGGGAGCGTCGGGCGCCCTGTGCGCTATCAGGGCTCCGGCGAGCCTCCGGTCCCACACGACCATCGGGAAGGGCTTGAGGCGGAGACCGGCGATCCGCAGAGGAGAGTCCGCGCTCGACGCGGCCTCGTGCCATCGTCGCGATCCTGCGAAGCCCAGCGCGACCGCGCTCGCGCCCCCGCCGCGGCGAGCAGAGGAGACCAGGGCCTCGAGGACGGTGCGCTCCTCGGCGACGGCCAGAGCATCCGCGTCGTCCACGAGGAGGAAGGCACGCCGGTCTTCCGTGGCTGCCGGCCTTCCTGACGCCTGCGCCTCTACCAGGTGAGCGATGGAACCGGCTGCCGAGCCCGAGCCTCCGAGGAGATCGACCCCGCTCACGACGACGGCCTGGGATCCGATCGCGAGTGCCGCCTGCCTCAGGAGCGAGGTCTTGCCGAGCTTCGCGCCGCCCAGCAGCGAGACGCAGCTCCCGGAACGGAGAGCCCGCACGAGGGCCGCGACCGACTGCCCGCGTCCCATGAAGCGGCCGGGCCCGTAGGCGGGCTCGTCCCACTTCTCAGCGACCTCCACCGGCACCTCCACGGCTGAGCCAGCGAGGCCGAGGAGAGAACATCGTCATCCCCCGTGGTCCTCGAGCCACCCGGCCATCAGCTCCTTGATCCTCGTCTGGTACCTGGTGCCCTGAGCCTCGCATTTCAGCCTGAAAGCCCGCAGGAGAGGCTCCGGCACCTTGAGGCTGATGAGGCGGCTCTTCGCTCGCGTGCCGTGGAGCAGCCGGAAATCCTCGAGGAACTGGAGGATCTCCAGGGGCGGGATCTTCCGTGTCTCACGAAGGTACTCGTCGGAGAATCTCTGGACCTGCTTCACTGCAACCTCCTCAAGGCCTTGACGTCCTCGATGTCCTGAGGCCGGCCGCTCGCGGTCTTCATCGCGATGAGGTCCTCGATGGAGGCCAGCCTGATCCATCGCCCGTCGATCCGCACGCGCTTGACCTTCATGCCGGAGAGATCGTGCGTCAGAACCACGTCCACCAGCTCCGAGGGCCGGGCGGGATTGACGAACGACCAGGCGGTGAGGCTGCGATTCCGGATGTACTCCTCGCGGTAGCGGAAGACCTCCTCCGCCGTCACCGGCAGCCTCGGCTCGAGGCCCATTTTCCGGAGCGCCCTCTCGCCCGCCTTGAAATCACGCTCCGTGAGGCGCAGGACGAGATCGATGTCGATCGTCCCGCGTACGGCGCCGTGCAGGGCGACCGCGTAGCCGCCGACGAGGGCGTAGGGGACCCGCGCTTCGTTGAGAGCCTGGACCAGCCGCAGCAGCAACATGAGGATATACCAGTATATACTCTTGATCCACGCGCGCCACCCGGCTCAGCAGGCTCGTGTAGACTCTGTGGGGCTGCGAGCCGCCGTGCCCTGACGGATCCCGCCGCCACTATTTGACCTCAGCGGAGGAGTCGAAACGTCATGAGCCGGTTCCTGGCTTCCTTCGGGATCGTGATGACGCTGGCATGGGCGCCGGGTGAGCGCGCAACCGGGGGAGGGGAGTCCACCGCCCCCGAAGCCGCGGGGCTCTTCGCCTACGACGCCAGGCTCGATCTCGACGTGAAAGCCGCAGTCCTCGAAGAGCCGGAAGGCGCGATCGTCTACGACCTCTCCTATGCGAGCCCCGCGGGCGGCCGGGTGACCGCCTTCCTCGTCACACCTCGAGAGAGTGGACGGTGGCCCGGAGTGCTCTTCGGCCACTGGGGCGGCGGCGATCGCACGGAGTTCCTCGCGGAGGCGATCCTCTACGCCCGCGCCGGCGTGGTCTCGCTCCTACCTTCCTACCCCTGGACGCGGCCGGTCCCATGGCGGACCGCCCTGAAGTATTCGAGCGATCCCACCCACGACTTCGGCGTCTACGTCCAGGCCGTCGTGGACCTGCGCCGCGGGCTCGACCTGCTGGCCTCACGCAGCGATGTCGATCCGGAGCGGATGGCCTACGTGGGTCACAGCTACGGAGCGCAGTGGGGCGCGATCCTCGCCGCGGTGGACCGCCGTCCGAAGGCGGTGGTCCTCGCCGGGGGCGTCCCAGACCTCGAGGCGCTCTACCTCGAAAGCGACGATCCGGAGTTCGTCGAGCTCAGGACCTCCGATCCGGGCCGCGTCTCGAAGATGCTGGAGGTGATGGCCCCTCTCGCGGCGATCCGGCACGTGGGCCGCGCCGCGCCGGTTCCTCTCCTCTTCCAGTTCGCCCGCTACGAGCAGAACTTCAAGGAAGCCGCCATGCGGAGGTACTACGACGCCGCGCGGGAGCCGAAAGAGATTCGCTGGTACCCGACGGGCCACGACCTGAACGATCCGCAGGCCATCCAGGATCGTGCCGATTGGCTCCGCGCCCGGCTCAGGTTCGGCCCGGTGACGCTTCCCGGATGCGGGCCCGCGCCGCCCGGCTCAGCGGGGCCATAGCCAGCCGAAGGCTCCCCCCGTCATCAAGGCATTGACGAGCCCGTCGAAGAGGAACTTGAGGGTCGTGCTCCACGCCCGCTTTCCCCAGATGGAGTTCTGGATGAGAGCGAGGGAGTAGCCGGCGAAGGCCGTGCTGTCGTCCTGGGGCCGTGAGGCCCGACGTCGCCGGCCCGCGCGCCGTCAGAGGGCGGGCTCTCTCGCCGCGGCGGGAGCCGCGCTGTGGCGCTCGGGGACGGCGACCTTCTCCTCGCGGTAGCGTTGAGAGGCCGGGCGCTTCAGGGCGTAGGCGGTCTTCATGAGGCCATAGCGGCTCATGAGGTAGTTCGTGATGAAGTGGTGAGGCAGGCCGCTGCGGGAAGCGGCGGACTCTCCGTCGTACCTCTTGAAGATCCCCCGCATCGAGTAGGACTCCTTCAGGAAGTGGAAGTAGCCATCCTCGAGCTGCGCCTCCGTCAGCTTCTTCGACCGGATGAGGACGTGCGCCCCGTCGAAGAGCGGCCAGTTGTAGTCCATCGCCACGTCGGAGTCGGCGGGAGATGCGGCGCAGGGAAGCAGATCCCCGGCGGCCACGGCGTCGATGAAGGTGCCGGTTCCGGGGTAGGGCTGGATGATGTTGGCCGTGATGTACTCGATGCCGTTCTTGTAGACGAACTCGAGAGTCCTGTCGAAGACCGATTCGTCGTCATCGTCCAGCCCGAAGACGAAGGCGCCCATGACCTTGATGCCGGCGTCGTGGACGCGGCGCACGCGATCCGCCGTGGAGTCGGCGTGGTTGGACCACTTGTCGATGGCGCCCAGGCTCCCTTCGTTGATGGACTCGATTCCCAGGAAGAGCTCGCGGCACCCGGCTTCGTAGGCCAGCTTCAGAAGCTGCGGCTTGTCGGCGAGGTCTATCGTGAGCTGTGCCGACCAGGGGCGGTTGAGAGGCCGGACCGCCTCGAGGAGATGCTCGAAGGCACCCGCCGCGTTGTAGAGGTTGTCGTCCCAGAAGAAGTACCTGTTCGTGTAGCCCGGCCCGATGTTCTTGACGAGGACATCGCCGAACCGCCCGCGGAGCCCGGGGATCTTCACCGCGCGCTTGAGCAGGGTGTTGAAGAACCCCGGCGGAAGCTCGTCCGCGGTCTCGCGGGTGCAGCGGATCCCCTGCCGTCCCAGCTCCTCGGTCACGTCCTCGACGTCTCGGTTCCTGACGGTGGGGCCGTTGACGATCTTGACGGCGCAGAAGTGACAATCGAGCTTGCAGCCTCTCGCGAAGGTCGCCGAGGCCAGGACCTGCTGCGGGGCGGGATTCAGCCCCTGCCAGATGTCCATGTCGAGCCGCAGCGTCCCGCGATCCCGGATACGCTGGAAGCCGGCGTTGTAGACCGGCTTGAGGTCCCTCCCGGCGGCCAGGTCGGCGAGGATCTCCGCCGTGGCCCACTCGCCCTCACCCATGACCGACGCATCCACGTGGCCGCGCCGGGGCCCCTCCTCGGGGACCGCGGATGCGTGCGCTCCGCCGAAGGCCACGGCGAGCTTCCGCCCCGCCGCCTTGTAGGCGATGCGTGCCTCGCGCGCGCGCCGGTAGGCCTCCCGTGCCGAGTTCGTGTAGGAGGTCACCATGAGCAGATCGATGTCGCCGTTCGAGAGATCCGCCTTCTCGGACATGATCTTCTCGAAAGGGGTCGGCCCCTCGATCTTGTCGTGCTGCACGACGACGCGGCAGCCGGCCGGCAGGAGATCGTTCGTCTTGAGGAAGCCGACGATGTAGGGAAAGCCGATCCCGGGACTGCGGACGAAGGGCCCCGTGAACTTCTCGAGCTTCGCCATCAGGCCGCTGCGTCCGATCGGCTCGTCGACGACGTAGGAGTCCCGGGGTGTCAGGCAGATCAGGTTGCCGATTCTGGGCACAGCCGCTCCCTCCAGGAGCACTTGCGTTTGCTGGAACGCCGCTTTGTGGGAGCCTGTGCGCGCTGGCGTGCGGGGTGTGTGAGGATACGCACGGCGGCAGAGTAACCCGAACGGCCGCTCGAATCAACGCAAGAGTTCGGATTAGGCCAGATCCGCCTCCGCCACCGAGCCCTCACAAGTGGGGAACACGCGGCTCCCTGGTGCCGGAGCGGATCGCCTTACTGCCACGCAGGATTTCAGAGTGTCCCACCGAAAACCGAATGCCGCGATGAAGCCGAAGGATGGGACGATCGTTCGCTGGATGCGCCTGATCCATGCAGGGAGTGCGGTCCCGCGAGAGGCCGGCCGGCATCCGGCGAAGGCCCCGCGAGAAAAAAGTGGGAGGCCTCGTCGTCCCCCTCGAGCTGTCAAGCGAGATCCGTGGCCCGTGGTCGAAGCTGGGACATCGTTGGGCCTCAACCTCCACGATCTCCTGTGGGGGGTCGTCTCCCATCCTCCCGCCGAAGGACCAAGGCACTCCCGAATCATCTCCTCTCCCGGCCAGAGTCGGACCACACACTTGGCTGCGAAGTAGAACACACATTAATCTTATCTTGACACACATCGAAATGTGGGTATATGGTGTGTGTACTGAGGGGGCCAAGATGGCACGGGTCAACGTCTTCCTGAAGGATGAACTCCTGAAAGCGGTCGACGCCGAGGCGGCCGATTCCGGAACAAGCCGCAGCGCCCTGATCCAGTCAGCGCTGACGACCTATCTGGAGGCTCGGCGGAAGGAGCGTGAGGAGGCCGAGAGTCGGCGCGAGATGGAGGAGGCGAGCCGGGGGATGGACGCCCTGGCCGATAAGCTGGGGAGTTGGGATCCCGGCAAGGTGATCAGGGAGTTCCGGGACAGTCGCTCCCTGCGCGTCCATGAGCCCCGAAAGCGGTATCGCACGACGAGTCGCAAGAGGCGCTCGTGATCCGTGCGACCCACGCCCGGTACGTCCTCGACGCGTCGGTCGCGGCGAAATGGTTCACTCGACACCACGAGGCCGACCGCGAGAAGGCCGTCGCCCTCAGGGCGCTCCACCAGTCGGGCCGCTGCAAGCTCGTTGTCCCCGACTTCTCGCTCCTCGAGATCGTGAACGCCGTCAGGTACAGCGAGCGCGCCGAGGAGGCGGATGCGACGCGGGCTCTAGGTCTCCTCGAAGGGCTTCGCCTCGAGATCGTCCCCCTCGACTGGGGATTGCTGCGGAAGGCGACTGCGATTGCCTGGGCCTACCAAGTGGCCGTCTACGACGCCGCCTACGTGGCCCTGGCCGAGAGGGAGGGCTTTCCGCTCCTGACCGCCGACGAGGTGATGGTCAAGAAACTGAAGGGCCACAGCATCGTCGTCCGGCTGGCGGACATGGAGTTCTCCTGAGCCGCAAGATTCCATAGCGCGGCCGATCAGCGTGTCTCCGCCTGAGTCGCCACTCCCGCCCGGATCAGCGTGATTCCGAGGTAGCCCGTCGTGTAGGCCTGCATCTCACGCGCGATCCGGGCGAGCGCGCCGGCCATCGTGGCGTTGCCGTCGTGGGGGTGGAGGAGGAGCCAGATGCTGCGCGGCTGCGGAGTCCCCCCGCGGATCTCCGCCACGAGGTTCTCGGCCTCGCTCGTGAGGCGCTCCTCCCCGTAGCCCGACCAGTCCACCCAGCCGGGGTGGCTCTCCCGTGCCACGGGAAAGGCGCGGATCCGGACGTCAGGCCGCCGCGCCCCGAGGTAGTACTGCTGGGAGGCTAGGAAGGGCCCCGTCACCACGAGTGCGTCCCCACGATCCATCGTGGATGCGAGGAAGCCCGCCATGAGCCTCTCCTGGGAGCGGACATCGATCGTCAGATCCCGATGGACCGGTAGCACGGCCGTGATCACGAGCGCGAGAGCCGCGAGCCGGCCTGCGCGGCGCCCGAGCGAGACGAGGCCCCCCGAGATCAGGAGCACGAAGAGCGGGAGGACGATGACATCGACGCGCCCGACGACATAGATCGGTGTGCGGACCAGCGAGTAGGCGAAGATCCCCCCCAGCGTCCCCGCGCCGGCCAGGAGGAGGCGGGGGGCTGCTCCTTCGAGCCTCCAGCGGGCCGAGAGGATCCCTCGGACGACGAGGATCACGGCAAGCCCCAGCGCGATCCAGGCCAGTGGAGGGAACTCCCGGGCTTCGTTGCGGATCGGTGCGGGGGCGCCATGGCTCAGCGTGACGGCCGACAGCAGGGGCTGCCAGGGGAAGCGCTGCTCCCAGCCCGTACGGGCCCAGGCGAAGACATCGTCGGCCTGGCCGGCCTGGCGCGCCGCGACCGTGAGCCAGGGGAGATAGCCCACGATCGTGAGGCAGGCGACGATCAGCCAGGTTCGAAGGGACGCGAGGGATCGGATGACGCTCGAATCGTCGGGTGAGGCGCTCACGCGGATCGCGCTCAGGGCGAAGGTCCCCAGGAGGGCGGCGGTGAAGAAGAGCCCGACGTTGTGAGTGTAGAGAACGGCCGCGAGGGAGGCTGCGCAGACGGCGAGCAGCCAGAGCCTGGGACGCCGCTGGATGGCGAGGGCGAGAAGGAGCGACAGCGTGCACAGGAAGACCAGCAGGGAGTAGGGCCGCGCCTCACGGCTGTAGTGGATGTGGATGGGGCTCGTCGCAAGGAGCAAGGCGGCGAGGAGGCCTCCCTCCCGTGACAGCAGACGGCGGCCGGCGAGGTAGATGAGCCCGACCGCCGACACACCGAGAATCGCGGACGGAAGCCTGACCTGCCACTCGCCTTCGCCGACGAGGCCGAGGAGGAGTTTCGCCACCACGTAGCTCAGGGGCGCATGACAGTCCTCTTTGAGCTGAGCCAGGAGATCGGCGAGCGGCAGCCTGGCCCAGAAGGCCGTGAAGGCTTCGTCGGCCCAGAGTCCGTCCCGGCCCAGTCCGTAGAATCTCAGCGCGGCCGAGAGCGCGAGGATTCCCGCGATCGGTGCAGCCTTCAACAAGTCACGCCCGGCTCGTGCGGCGGGGGCTGCGTCGCCTTCAGATCGGAGGACCGGATCACGGGTCACGGAGCTGGGAGCCTGTCCGGGGCGAGATCCACATCAAGAGCCCGCTGGCGGATCGGGCGGGCCCCGGAACGGCGGAACATACCATGGGCCTCTGGATCTCCGATCGATCCAGGGGAGGTGAGGGCTCCCTTCTCCATGAGACCCTCGCCCGCCCTGCGTGCTGCCTCGGGACGATCCGCCCCCCGTCGACTCCGGCGGCACCGTCGTGGATAATCCGACCCGCTTCGGGCCGGGCCATCCCGGCGGCTCGCACGGCAGCCTCACGAGATCGAGATGATCACCAGCGAGAGACAGGCGGCGAGTGCATGAAGGGGACTCGCCTCGCAGCCCACCTGCTCCTTCTCGGCGGCCTCCTGGCTGCCGCCGTGGCCCTGGACATGGCGGGCTACCTGAATGTCGCGGGAGGGCTCGAGCCCCTCGGGGCGCGGCAGTTCGCGATCGTTTCGGGGCTCTTCTTCGCGGCCGCCTGCCTCGGCTCGCTCTTCCCCGCGGCACGCCTGCGAATCCTCCTGGCCTTCTCCCTCGCCCAGATCGTCTTCCTCTTCGGCCCGCTGCAGGTGGCGGGAGCCCTCGTCGTGTGGATCGCCTTCTACGGAGTCGTGCATGCCCGCGCGTCGTGGGGACTCAAGCTCCCGCTCCTCGCCGGGCTCTACGTGACGACCATCCTCCTCGGAGCGAGCTCGCGCGCATCGACCGCCTTCGAGATCCTCCTCGTGGTCTTCTACGCCTCCAATTTCATTCTACGGTTGCCCCTGTACGTCTACGAAGCCGTCTTCAAGCGGAGCCAGCTCGAGGGGGCTGGCCTCGCGGGCTTCCTCACGTACCTGATCGCGCTCCCGCTCTCGTCGCTGAACGTGGCCCCGGTCGGCTTCGCGGTCCTCCACCGCGGATACTCTTCCGAGCTGCGCCCCGAGCTGATGCGCCGCGGTCTCGCCCGCATGGCGCACGGGCTCCTCTACCTCGTCGTCGGCAGGATCCTCGCGAAGAGCGGCCTCTTCCCCTCGGTCTCCGTGATCGCGGCCTACTCGGGGGAGATGGACGTCGTCTCCGCCCTGGCGTCATGCCACGTGATTCTGCTCAGCCTCTTCCTCAGCACGGCGGGATACATCCACACGGCCGTCGGCATGCTGTACGTGCTCGGCTTCGACATCCCTCCCGGCATGAGAATGCCCTACCGCTCCACGAACGTCCTGGAGTTCTGGAGGCGGTGGAACATCTACTGGCGGGACTGCCTCATGACGCTCGCCTACTACCCGCTGGCCATGCCCCTGCGCCGCAGGCCCGTCCTGGCGGCTGCCGTCGCGGGGATGGCGACCTTCCTCTTCGGGGGCTTCACCCACGCGGTCCGCTACTACGTGAAATGGCCCTCCGAGATCACGCTCGAGGGATTCCTGGCGGCACACTTCAACATGCTCGCCTTCGGGACGGTCGTGACCGCGATGCTGCTTCGCGAGGCGATTCGCGCGAAGAAGCCTCGTGAGGATACCCGGGATGCTGGAGGCTCCCGGGCACTCCGCTTTGCCGGGGAGTTCCTCTCGATCGCCGCCACCCTCACGGTCGTGGCCCTGATCCTGGCCCTCTTCGCCCGTCCCTTCGGCTTCCCCGACGAGGCGGCCTTCCGCCTCGTCGCGGCCCTCTTCAGGCTCCCGGAGTGGTGATCCCCCCAGGCTCCCGCGCGGAGGGCCCAGGATGCCCCTGTCCACGGGAAGGGAGCCTCTCCTGGCCACGCCTTCCGGAGGGGAACTCGGGGCTCCGGGTCGCCCCGCTTGACGCCAGCCTCCCGGTGAGTACCTTGAGATGCGACCTGCGTCGAGGCGCGAACTCCGGCGATGATGGCGGAGCCGGCCTTCGAGCCGCAGGGAGCGGACAGGATCCCCGTCGAGGGCGCCCGGCGCTCCCGAGGGGAAGGGCCGTCGCAGCCGCCCGCGGTCCCCGGGTCCTCCGTGTACTCGTCACTCCAACCTGACGCCCCGCCGTGACCGCGAGCGGGATCTCGTCCTCGAGTCCTCGCAGCGGAAGGAGAGACCAGAATGTGGGACAAGAAGGAGCCCGAAAGTCCGCGGGGAGCTCAGCAGCAGGCCGCACCCAGGGCCGACAGCTTCCCCTCCGCATCGGCGGCGCCGGTGGCCTCCTCCGGCGTCAAGGGCCGGGCCGCCAACATCGGCGGATCGCTCTTCATCAAGGGCGAAGTCTCAGGGTCCGAGGACATGACCGTCGAAGGACGGGTCGAAGGGAAGATCCATCTCAAGGACCACAACATCACGATCGCCCAGAACGGCCGCGTGAACGCCGAGGTCCACGCCCGCAGCGTGACCGTCCACGGCGAAGTGACGGGCAACGTCCACGCGGACGAGAAGATCGAGATCTCCGAGACGGGACGTCTCACGGGAGACCTTTTCGCTCCGCGAGTGGCCATCTCCGACGGCGCTCAGTTCAGGGGCAGCGTGGACATGGGGCGCGCCTCGGCCGCAGCGTCGATCGCCCCCACGATCCGGGAGAAAGTCCACGAGAAGGTGCAGGAGAAGGTGCAGGAGAAGGTGCAGGAGAGGATCCAGGAGCGGCCCCAGGTGCAGGTCGCCGCTCAGGGGAAGATGGCGGGATAGCCGGCGGGTCACCGCCCGGCCCGAGCTCCGCCGACCATGTTCCGGAAAGAGAGTCCGAGGGAGGCCCGGGGAGACCCGGCCTCTCCGGCCTCAGCCCACGAGCCCCTGCCGACGATGGGGCTGCAACGGTTTCTCCGGCGCGTCACCCGGCTCCAGCCGTCCCCGCAGCTCCTCATGCTCGGCGAGCTGTGCGGCGAGAACGTCTCATTCCTAGGTGAGCGGGGCTTCCGGGTCTTCGTCGAGACGGACATCCTGGCCGGAAGCCAGGGCTCGTATGCCGGTGTGCTCCTCTGGGACGCACTGGCCTCGATGCACCCGGTGGAGGCCCGCCGGCGAACTTCGTTGCTGGGCGACCTCGTCGTGCCCGGGGGAGCGATCCTCGCCTTCTTCGGCCCGGTGGGCGCGGCGGCGTCGAGACCGCGGACACGCTTCCGGATCCTCGGGGAGGATCTCGTCTTCCCGGAGCCCATCCAGGGTCGGGCCGGGCTGACACAGCCCTACGAGAACCGCGACGTCGTGGGCCTCTTCGGCGGGTTCGAGCTCGACCACCTCCATACGCGGCGGAACGGTCAGCGGGAGTTCCTCTTCTTCAAGCCCGGCCCCCCCTCCCGCGCCGTCTGATCCCCGAACGTCCCACCACCGCGCGCGCCGCCTGATCCTCGTGCCTCCCCGGCCGAGGCCGGAGGTCAGGGCTCCGGCTCCTTCGGCTTCAGCCACCGATCCAGCCACCCGATCACCGTTTCGTGCCACTGGATGCTGTTGCGCGGCTTGAGCACCCAGTGGTTCTCGTCGGGGAAGATGAGCAGCCTGCTCGGGATCCCGCGGCGCTGGAGAGCGGTGAAGGTCGCGAGGCCCTGCTCGTAGGGGATCCGGAAGTCGAGCGCCCCGTGAACGACCAGCATCGGGGTCTTCCATTTCCCTACTAAGTTGACGGGATTCTGCTTCTCGTAGGCGTCGGGGTTCTCCCACGGAGCGCCCCCGTGCTCCCACTCGGGGAACCACAGCTCCTCGGTGGCGTAGTAGGCGAGCCGCTCGTCCAGGTTGCCGTCATGGCTGACGAGGCAGCGGAATCGGTCGGGCCAGTTCCCCTCGATCCAGTTGACCATGTAGGCGCCGTAGGAGGCCCCGAGAGCGCAGACGCGATCTCCGTCCATCCACGGGTGGCCCTGCAGGGCGGCGGCGAGCCCCTTCTGGAGATCGACGAGGGGTTTGCCGCCCCAGTCGTCGCGGATCGCGTCCTGAAAGGCCTGCCCGTAGCCGACCGATCCGTGGAAGTCGACCATGACCGCCGCGTACCCAGCGCCGGCATAGGCCTGCGGGTTCCAGCGGTAGTGGAACTCGTTTCCAAATGAACCTTGCGGCCCCCCGTGGATGAGGAAGGCCACGGGGTACTTCCTGCCCGCGTCGAAATCCACGGGCTTGACGACGTAACCGTGCACTGTCTCGCCGTTCCAGCCCGGGAAGGTGAACGGCTCGGGTTCCCCCATCCGTGCCTCCGCGACCTTCTCGTCGTTGAGGTGCGTGAGCCTCACGGGCTCGCCGCCTGCCGCCTCGACGGCGTACAGCTCCACGGGCGACCGGAGGTGATCCATGCCGAAGACGACGAGCGACCCGGCTGGGGACGGGGAGCGGACATGGCCACCCTCCACGACGACCGAGACGGTGCCCCTCGCCGCGTCCACGGAGAAGAGGGACACCTGCCCCAGGTTCGGCGCGGTCGCGAGGATCCTGCCGCCGTCGGCCGACCACGCGATGGATTCCGGCGAGCGATCCCAGCCTTCGGTGAGGATCCGTCGCTTCCCCTCGGGCCAGGGCTGCAAGACGATTCGGTACCGGTCCGCCTCGAAGCCCGGGCGCTCCATGGCGAGATAGGCGAGCGTGGAGCCGTCGGGCGAGAAGATCGGATTCGTATCCCAGGCGCGATGGTCCGCCGTGAGGTTCCGGGGCGCGCCGTGCCCGTCGAGAGGCACCCTGTAGAGATCGAAGTTCGTCGACCAGGCCTCCCCGGCCCCTCCCATCCTCGCCGTGAAGACGATGCCCTGGCCGTCGGGAGTGAAGGCGATCTCCTCCGGGCCTCCGAAGGGCTTCGAGGGCACGTCGGCCTCCATCCCGATGGTCACGTCGACGGGCGAGCCTCCGTCGAGCCCTGCAGCGAAGAGGTGCGAGCGCCGGCCGTCCTTCCATGCGTCCCAGTGCCTGACGAGGAGCTGATCGTGGATCTGCCCGCTGCCCCCGCTCTTGCCCTCCTTGTCGAGCCGCTCCCTCGTGCACGCGAGCGTTTCGCAGTCCGGGAAGACCTCCATCGAGACGGCCATGTCATTCGAGACCGGCGACACGACGAGGCTCCCCACGTCGAGCGGGTAGTCGGTGACCTGTGACGCCTCGCCTCCTCCCGGCGCGATGCGCCAGACCTGGGAGGATCCTGAGCGGCCGGAGAGGAAGTAGATGTACCGGCCGTCGCGGGACCAGCGGGGATTCGTGTCGCCCGTCTCGTGCGTCGTCAGGCGCACGGCCTTGCCGCTGCGGGCCGGCACGAGCCAGAGATCGGTGCGACCCTTGTTCGCTTCGAGGTCCGTGGATCGGACGACGAAGACGGCCGTCGTCCCATCGGGGGAGACCTGGACGTCGGATATCCGATCCATGGCGAGCATGTCGTAGACCGAGAAGGGGTGCGTCTCGGGGACGGCGTGGGCGGGGCCGGCGGGCGTCAGGGATAGCGCCGCCGCGAGCAGGGCAAGGACGTTCGTGCGCATGATGGATTCCTCGAGCCGTGCGGGGATGAGCCGGGAAGCGGACGCTCGAGGGTAACCTCGCCGGCCCTGGAAGTGTGCTTCTCAGCGGCTCCGATTCGGAGTTCCCTGCCCGGGCCGCGCCCCGACGGCTCATCCGGGGCTCGGTTTGTTGGCCTCTGCCCCGCGGGGCGGACTAGAATGTCCGGTCCGGGGCGCGCCTTCCAGCGAATCGAGCGCCACGGCCGTTACCGGCCAAACCATAGGAGGCCCGCACAATGAAGCGGAGGGATTTCAACAAGCTGCTTGCGGCAGCCGTCGCCGGCGTGGCGGCGGCGGCCGCACCGGGGCGGGGCTTTGCCGCTCCGGAGGAGAAGGGCGAGGGATCGGATAAGAAGGCCGGCGAGCTCCACGGGTGCAAGGGGCTCAACTCCTGCAAGGGGAAGGGCGGCTGCGAAAGCGGCGACGGCGGCTGCGCCGGAAAGAACACCTGCAAGGGCAAGGGCGGCTGCGCCACCGGGCAGTGCTGCAAGGGCCACAACTCCTGCAAGGGGAAGGGCGGCTGCAAGAGCGGCGACGGTGGCTGCGCCGGAAAGAACACCTGCAAGGGCAAGGGCGGCTGCGCGACCCCCGAGGGCAAGCACGGATGCGCGGGGGACAACGCCTGCAAGGGGCTCGGCGGTTGCAAGAGCGGCGACAACGGCTGCGCCTGCAAGAACTCCTGCAAGGGGAAGGGCGGCTGCACCGTTCCCAAGGCAGCCTGACCACGTGATACCGAGGAGGGCCGCGGGATTGGCGCTGCGGCCCTCCCTGCGCGTGCCGGCATGATCCCGCTCCGGTGGAAGCTCCCCGACCTGGGACTGGGGATGGGGCTGCGCCCGGTCCACTATCCCCATGTCCTCGAACAGTGGCCGGAGGTCGGGTTTTTCGAGGTCATCTCGGAGAACTACATGGATACCGGCGGCCGGCCCATCCGGATACTGGACCGGATCGCCGAGCGCTATCCCGTGGTCCTCCACGGCGTCTCGATGTCGATCGGCAGCACCGATCCGCTGGACAGGGACTACCTCCGCAAGCTCAAGGCCCTCGCGCGGCGAGTGAAGGCTCCCTGGATCTCGGATCACCTGTGCTGGACCGGGGTCGCGGGACGCAACGTGCACGACCTGCTGCCGGTGCCCCTCACGGAGAGGGCGCTGGCCCACGTCACGGCGCGGGTGAAGGTCGTCCAGGAGATCCTGGAGCGCCCGCTCGTCCTCGAGAACCCATCCAACTACCTGGAGTTCACCTCCTCGACGATGCCGGAGTGGGAGTTCCTGGCGCGGCTGGGCGAGCAGGCCGACTGCGGATTCCTCCTGGACGTGAACAACGTCTACGTGAGCGCCTTCAACCACGGATTCGATCCCGAGCGGTACATCGACTCCATCCCGCCCGAGCGCGTCGTCTACCACCACCTCGCGGGGCACACGCACAAGGGGACCCACATCCTCGACACGCACAGCGACCACGTGTGCGATCCGGTGTGGAGTCTCTACGAGCGCTGCCACCGCCGCACGGGGGGGAGGACGACGATGATCGAGTGGGATGCCGAGATCCCCGCTTTCGAGGTCGTCCACGCCGAGGTCATGAAGGTCGAGCGGCACAGGGGCGCGGCAGCAAGGGAGCGGGGGCGAACCCGCCGTGCCGTGAAGGCGAGGTCCCATGCCCGCTGAGCCCGGGCTGCGGAAGACCCAGACCTGGATGCAGCGCTTCATCGTCGATCCGCGTGCGGACAGCGAGGTGTACGAGCGCAGCGCCCGCTCTGCCGCCCGGCTCGTCCGGCCCTCTAGGACGTTGTCGCCGGTCGAGCGCGTCGCCATCTACAGGGACATGTACCTGCTGCGGATGGAGGAGGCCCTCGCCGGCGACTTCCCCGCGCTCAAGCACTTCCTGGGCGAGAAGCGCTTCATGCGCCTCGTGGCGGGCTACGTGCAGGCCCATCCGTCGCGCAGCTACACGCTGAGCCGCCTGAGAAGCCGGCTTCCGGCGCACGTCCTGGCGGGAACGCGCCTTCGCGGGAGAGGCTTCGCCGCCGACCTCGCGCGGCTCGAGCTCGCCATGTGCGAGGCCTTCGACGAGGAAGAGGCTCCCGTCCTGTCGCCGGGGGAGGCCGCCGTGCTGGCCGGCGGACTCCGGGCGCGGGCGAAGCTCAGGACGATTCCGGCGCTGCGGCTCCTGGCCTTCCTCTGGCCCGCCGACGAGTACCTCCAGGCCTTCAAGGACGGCACCCGGCCTCCACCCATCCGGCGCAGGAAGAGCCGGCTCGCCGTTTACCGTCGCGACGGCATGCTCTGGCGCCTCCGCCTCTCCCGGCAGGCGTTCGGGATCCTCGACACCCTCCGGAAGGGGCGGACTCTCGGTGCGGCGCTGCGAGCGGGAGGGGGGTCCCGCCGTGCCGAGCAGCGGCAGGTCTTCCACTACTTCCGCAGGTGGGTCTCGGAGGGACTCATCTCCTCGATCGAGTAGTTGACAGGCGATTCGGGTCGATGGCGCGGGACAGAGGGTCGCCCGAAGCGTACGTCTGGAGCCGGCTGGGTTGACTCGATGGGGATCGATGTCACAAGGGCCGCCGGAAGTAGGAGCGCAGGGCGACCCTCCGTCCCGCGCTGAGTGTCAGCCGCCGATCTCGGTGAGGCGCCGGGCAATCTCCGGCTGGTCGGGATTCAGCTCCATCGAGCGGCGCAGGGCCTTCCTGGCTTCATCCTTGCGCCCGAGCCCCGCGTAGGCCTGCGCCAGATCGTTCCAGAGCTGCGGCACCGCTCCCTGCACGCGTCCGGCCCGCTCCAGCAGCGTCACCGCCTGCCGAGGGTCGCCCCGGCGCAGGTGCATCTTGCCGAGGCTCACGAGCGCCTTGAAGTTGTCGGGCTCCTGCTCCAGCACCGCGGTGAGGAGGCGGACGGCCTCATCGTTCCGGTTGAGGGAGGAAAGAAGGAGCGCGAGGGAGACCCTCACGTCGCTCTTCTCGGGCTTCAGCTCGATGAGGCGATCCGCGTACTCGTTCGCTTTCGCCGAATCGCCGCGCCCCTTGTACAGCATCGCGAGGTTCGAGATGGCTTCCTCGTAGTCCGGCTGCAGCTCGATGGCCTTCTCGAAGGCGGCGATCGCCTTGTCGGCCTGCCCGGAGTCGAGGTAGACGGTGCCCAGGCTGTTCTGCAGGATGGAGTTCCTGGGCGCCATGGTGATGCCCGTCTCGAGCATCTGGCGGGCCTTGTCGGTTTCTCCCAGCCGGTGATAGAGCAGGCCGAGGCTGTTGTAGGCGAAGTGATCGTCCGGGTTGGCCTGGATCGCCCGCGTGAACTCGCGCTTCGCTTCCTCGGTCCTCCCGAGCCTCCGGAGGATCAATCCCGACTGGTTCAGGGCCTGGCTGGAGGTCGGATCCAGCTCGGCCACCCGGCGGTAGTGCTTCAGCGCCTCCTCCCAGCGTCCCTGCTGTTCGTAGAGGCGGGCGAACTGCATCTGGATGACGGGCTCGTCCGGCTCGGCGGCGGCGGCCTCCGTGAGCAGACGCTCGGCCTCGCTCCAGTCCTGGCTCTCGCGGCTCAGGATCGCCATCTCCGTGAGGACCTCCGGCTTCCTCCAGCCTCCTTCGACGAGGCGGTCGAGCTCCTGGCGCGCGAGCTCCGGCTTTCCGCCCAGGCGGTAGGCCCGCGCGAGGTTCAGCCTGGCGACCTCCGTGTCGCTCTGCTCGAGAGCGGTCTTCATCGACTCGATGGCCTTGTCGCTCTCGCCGGACTGGAGCTGGATGAGGGCCAAGTTCTGCATCGCCGAGGGCGAGTCCTGCTCGATGTAGCCCAGGGAGGTGAGCTTGGCGAGCAGGTCCTGATCGTCCTGGGTGGGCTCGGTGAACTGGGGCTGGCCCCGCCGGACTCGGCTGTCCCAGGAGGCGACCGTTGTGACCGGGTGGCCCGCCAGGAACTCCTCGGTGAATGCGGTCGTCAGGGCGCGCCCGTCCATGTCCTCGCCCACGGGAAGCCCGTAGAGGGCGAGAAGTGTCGGGACGAGGTCGTAGATCGACGCGCCCAGGAGGCGCTCTCCACGCCGGATGTCCTTGCCCGCGAGGACGATCACGCCGTTCCGCGCGTGCCAGTCGGCGGCCTTGCCATGCCCGATGCGTGAATCCGTGGAGGGCCTGGCCTTCCCGGTCCGGAAGCCGTGGTCCGAGCAGATGATGATCGTCGTCTCCTCGTCCGCGAACTCACCGACGAGCTGTCCGATCATTTCGTCCTGGTAGACGTAGAACTCGTCGACCACCCCTCCGAAGGCCTCGGCCAGACGGGGATCGACCCCCTCGGGATCGGGGGGCGCGAAGGGCATGAAGAGGTGGGACGTCGTATCGGGTCCCTCGAAATAGAGGACGCGGACGTCCGTGGGGTTCTCCCGGAAGAGATCCCTTCCAACCTCCAGATAGGTGCTCACCGCCGCGAGGACCGTGCGGAAGTCGTTCACCCGGCTGACGTCGTCGGGAGTGAAGGACGGAGCGAACCTCTTCATGTCGATGAATCGCGACAGCTCGCCGTCGCCGATCCGGGCCGGTGGCTTGATGTGGGAGGCCACGCGGGACCAGAAACGGCTCGGGTAGACCTTGAGCGGGTTGTCGGCGGGCTGGTCCTCGATCATGTCCTTGAAGAGCTGGTAGGCGATCCGGTCCGTGGCGATGAAGCCGTCGACCCGCTCGGCCGGAAAGCTCGCCCACCAGGCCACGACCCCCACGGTGACACCGGAGTCGCTGAGGATGTTCCAGAAGGCGCTCGTCTTCCGGAGGGTGCTCGTCACCGGGAGAACCGTACCCTTGGAAGGATCCGTGGCGATGAAGTCGACGATGCCGTGCTTCTCGGGGCTCTTCCCCGTGGCGATCGTCGTCCAGAGAACCGGTGAGAGGAGAGGGGGCTTCGTCAGGAGCTGGCCCCAGGCACCTTCGGCGCGCAGCCTGGCGATGTTCGGCATGCGCCCCTTCGCCATGAGCGGCTCGATGATGTCCCAGTCGAAGGAGTCCACCCCGATCCAGAGGACTTTCCGGCGCGCGCCCGGGGCGGGTCCGGCCGAAAGCACAGGGCCCCCTTCGTAGCCGATCGTCTCGAGCCGCACGGCCGAGACTTGCAGGCCCGCGGGCGCCAGGGCCTCTCCGAGCCACCGCACGCCTTCGTCCTCCATCTGGGGGATGCGATCCCGTGTCAGCGGCACGAAATCCGGCGAGGCGAGGAGGGCATGCACGAGCCCTTCGAGATGTCCGTTCAGCCAGCCGTCGAGATCGCCCCGGGCGGATGCATGCAGGGCGAGCACCGATTCGGGTGCGAGCCTCAGCTCCACCTCGCCGCTGGCCACCATGCCCGAGCCCTCGGGCGACTTGAAGCTGAGAGGATCCGGATGGCCGAAGGGCACGACGGAGGTTCCGGCCGCGTAGGTGTGGACCCGGAAGAGACCCCGGGGGGCGAGGTGCCAGCCGGATGCGAGCGCCGCGGGCTGGACACCGAGGAGGACCGAGTCCCGGACTCCCAGCTCGTCCTCTCCAACGTGGCGGAGGCAGAGAGCCGTCAGGAGGACCAGGGAGACGGTTGTCAGGCTGATCCATCGGGTCAACGCAGGCCGTGTCACGCATCTCCTGGGACGGGAACGATCCGGGCAGCCCCATGGCCCGTGACCGTGCAGGAAACGGGAATTATAGACGACAGGGTCTTCGCGAAGCTGGAGCGAGCGCGATCCCGCAAGCGGCCTCCGCGAGCCCCCGAGGAAGAAACCCCTGGAGGGCTGGCCTGGCCATCACTCGTCGGGGTGCACCTCGAGGCGGTATCCCACGCCGGCCTCGGTTCTGAATATCCGGGGCCGGGCCGGATCGGGCTCCAGCTTCCGACGCAGGTGCGTCATGTACACGCGCAGGTACTGGACCTGATCTCCGTGGCCGGGCCCCCACACGGCGACGAGGAGCTGCCGGTGGGTGACGACCCTCCCGGCCTGCTGGATGAGCGCGGCCAGCAGCTTGTACTCGATGGCCGTCAGGCGCACCTCCGTCCCCTCCACGAAGACCCGACGGGCCGTGAGATCCACGCGCAGCGGCCCCGAGACGAACTCGGTCGTGGCTCCCTGGGACTCGATCCTCGCCGCGTGCCTCACGGCCACGCGCATGCGGGCGAGGAGCTCCGCGAAGCTGAAGGGCTTCGTGACGTAGTCGTCGGCGCCCGCGTCGAGGGCGGCCACCTTGTCGTCCTCCTGGCCGCGTGCGGAGAGGACGATGATCGGGACGGCGCTCCACTGCCTCAGGCGCTTCGTCACTTCGAGGCCGTCCAGATCGGGAAGGCCCAGATCCAGGAGGACGACGTCCGGCACGTACTGGGCGGCCGCGCGCAACCCCTCCTCACCCCCCTCGGCTTCGAGGAGGCGGTAGCCGTGGGCCGCGAGGGTGGGGCGAAGGAACCTCCGGAGCTGGGCCTCGTCCTCGATGAGCAGGACGAGCGGGCCGGGCGTGCCCGTGGCCGGCCGGCTCCGCCGGTGTTCATCGTCGGTCATCGACTGCCTCCCTCCCGCTCCTGCCGAGCCGGGATCACGGCCCGTCGTTCAGGGCTCGCGACTTCCCTCGAGCGCTTCCTTCGGCACGGGCGGAGTGCCTTCGACGGGCAGAGCGAACCTGAATACCGCGCCCCCTCCCTCGCGGCCCTCCGCCCGGATGCGCCCGCCGTGGGCCGCGATGGCGGCCTGGCAGACGGCCAGCCCCAGGCCCGTTCCCCCGCGCGATCCCGCCTGGGCCGCGCGGTAGAAGCGCTCAAAGATCTTCGTCTCCTCCCCGGGAGGGATGCCGGGGCCCCGGTCGCGGACCTCGACCACGACCTCGCCGTCCCGCTCGGCCGCCGCGATCTCGATGGGCGAGCCGGGCGGCGTGTACTTGACCGCGTTGTCGAGGAGGTTCACGAGCACCTGCTCGAGGAGGATCGCGTCGACGGGGACCTGGAGGACGTCGCCGGGAAGGTCGATTTTGACATGACGCTTCGCGAGCCCTGCCTCCAGGCGCGCCAGCGCGGATCCGATGATCTCCTCGATGGGGTACCACTCCTTCCTGATCTTCACGGCGCCCGACTCGAGCCGCGTGATGTCGAGGATGTCGCCCACGACGCGGTTGAGGCGCTCGGCCTCCTCGCGGATCGTCTCCAGGAGATCGCGCCGGCTCGCGGCGTCCAGCCTCCCCTCCTCGTCGAGAAGGCTGGTGGCCGCGCCGGTGACGGCGGCGAGAGGCGTCCGGAGATCGTGGGAGACCGAGCTCAGGAGCGTGCTGCGCAGTCTCTCGGCCTCGGCGGCCACGCGCGCCTTCTCCGCCTCCTCGGACAGGAGCGCCCTCTCGATGGCCAGGGCGGCATGGCTGACGAAGACATCGAGGAGCTGGCGCTGGGAGGGCGTGAGCGCCTGCGCCCTCGCGCCCAGGGCGATGCCGAGGACTCCCAGGGTCTTCGTGGTGCTGCCGATGGGGAGGAAGAGGCCCTGGGACTCGGGAAGGGTGTCCGTGCCGTGGCCGGCGGGGCGCCCGTGCTGGAGGACCCAGCGCGCGACCGCCAGCTCGGATTCGGACGCGACGAGCGCGCCGGCCGTTCCCCCGCGGTGGACGAGCCCGCCTGCGCCGTCCTCGAGCAGGACGGAGGCCTCCGCCTCGAAGAGAATCTCGATGTGACGTGCGGTCGCTTCGGCGAGGTCGGATACCCCGCTGCGGAAGGCGAAGCTGCGGGTCATCGTGTAGAGGATGGCGGTCCGCTGCTCTCTCTGGCGGGCCGACTCGGCCTGCTCGCGGACGCGGAGCGTGAGGCGGCTCACGAGCAGCCCTGTGACCAGCATGACGGCGAAGGTGATCACGTACCTCGCGTCGGAGACGGCGAAGGTGTAGAAGGGAGGAACGAAGAAGAAGTTGAGCGCGGCGACGCTCAGAAGGCTGACGAGCAGGGCCGGGCCGCGCGAGAAGCGGGCGGAGACGAACAGCACCCCGAGCAGGTAGACCATGGCCTGGTCGGCGAGCGCGAGAAAGGGGCGTCCGACCCAGCAGAGCGCGGTGATGAGCGCCACGACCGCGGATCCCCATGCGAATTCCCTGAGGGGGGTGCCCTTCCGGGGCTCGGGGGACGTCCTGCGTGGCTCCCTCTCCTCCTCGCCGGAAGTGACCAGGACGTCGATCGGCCCGGATCCCCTGACCAGCCGATCCACGGGGGATCCCCGCAGCCGATCGCGCCAGCTCCGCGAGGCGGGTCTGCCGACCACGATCCGGCTCACATTGCGCTGGCGCGCCACCGTCAGGATCGCCTCGGCGACATCGTCGGCGGCGATGACCAGGGGCTCGGCGCCGAGCTGCTCCGCCAGCGTCAGATGCGCGCTCACCCGGTCTCGATCTTCGGGGGGCAGGCGCTGGAAGTCGGGCGACTCGATGGAGAGCCCTATCCAGGGGGCTCTCAGCCGCGTGGCCATCCTGAAAGCGGCGCGCACGAGATCCGCGGAGCGCGGGGAGGGCCCCACCGCCACCAGGACCCGCTCGCTCGCGGGCCAGGGCTGCGCGATCCCGTGGTCGCTCTTCCAGCGGGTCATCTGGGCGTCGACGCGCTCCGCCGTGCGCCGCAACGCCAGCTCCCTGAGCGCGATCAGGTTCCCCTTCTGGAAGAAGCTCTCCATCGCCCGCTCGGCCTGGGCGGGGAAGTAGACCTTTCCCTCCCGGAGGCGCTGGAGAAGATCGTCGGGCGTCAGGTCCACGAGCTCGACGTCGCCGGCCTGCTCGAAGATGGAATCGGGCACGGTCTCGCGGACCGCCACCTTGGTGATCTGGGCCACGACGTCATTCAGGCTCTCGAGGTGCTGCACGTTGAGGGTGGAATAGACGTCGATGCCCGCGTCGAGAAGCTCCTGTACGTCCTGCCACCGGCGGGCATGCTTGGATCCCGGGGCATTCGTGTGGGCCAGCTCGTCGACGAGGATCAGGCCCGGGCTGCGCGCGAGGGCCGCGTCGAGATCGAGCTCGCGGAGAGCGACGCCCCTGTACTCGATCAGGCGGGGAGGGATGCGCTCGAGACCCTCGGAGAGGGCGTCGGTCTCGCGGCGGCCATGCGTCTCGATCCAGCCGATGACGACGTCCAGCCCGTCGCCGCGCCGCGCACGGGCCGCTTCGAGCATCGCGTAGGTCTTGCCGACCCCGGGGGCCGCCCCGAAGAAGACCTTGAGGCGGCCGCGCTTCCGGGCCGTTTCCTCGGCCCGGGCGCGCTCCAGCATCTCCTCCGGCGACGGCCGGCGGGAGGATTCTTCGCTCATCATCGGGATCCGAGGATACACGAGAGGTGCTCCGGCCGGAGGCTGATCCCGCTTTTTAATGCCGCTTTAGCGCCCTGCAAGCCATCGTCACGAGTGGCTCCTCCCGAAAGTGGCGGCGTCCAGAGGTTCCTTCGATGCGAGATCTCCTGTTCCTCGTGATCACGGCGGCTTTCTTCCTGCTCTCCTGGCTCTACGTCCGGGCCTGCGAAAAGGTCTGAGGGGAACGAGATGAGCTTCGAGTACTCCGTCGGCCTCGTACTGTCGCTTCTGCTCCTCGTCTACCTCTCGTACGCGCTGTTGAAGCCGGAGCGGTTCTGAGAGGGAGGCACCATGACCACCAACGGATGGATCCAGATTCTCCTCTACTGCGGAATCCTTCTCGCGGTGACGAAGCCGCTCGGCACCTTCCTGTACCGGGTCATGGAGGGAGGCGATCACTTCCTCAGGCGGCCTCTCGGCTGGCTCGAGCGGCTCGTCTACCGGCTCTGCGGGGTGGACGGGAAGGAGCAGTCCTGGCAGCTCTACGCCGGAGGGATGCTCGTATTCAGCGCCGTCACGCTCTTCGTGACCTACGCGATCCAGCGCCTCCAGCCCTGGCTTCCCTTGAATCCTCAGAGAATGGGAGCCGTGGAGGCCAGCTCGGCCTTCAACGCCGCCGTGAGCTTCACGACGAACACGAACTGGCAGGGCTATTCCGGCGAAGCCACGATGAGCTACCTGAGCCAGATGGACGGCCTCGGCTGGCACAACTTCATCTCGGCCGCGGCGGGCCTCGCCATCGCCGTGGCGCTCGCCCGGGGGATCACGCGGCGCGGGGAGGGGAAGGGCCCCGGGACCATCGGCAACTTCTGGGTCGATCTCACGCGAGCCACGGTCTACATCCTGCTTCCCCTGAGCTTCGTCTGCGCGTTGATACTCCTCTCGCAGGGGACCATCCAGAGCTTCGCCCCTTACCTGGATCTCACGACGCTCGAGGGGGGCAGCCAGGTCATCGCCATGGGGCCGGCGGCCTCGCAGATCGCGATCAAGCAGATCGGGACGAACGGCGGGGGCTTCTTCAACGCCAACAGCGCCCACCCCTTCGAGAACCCAACGCCCTTCAGCAACTTCCTCGAAGTGTTCCTGATCCTGATGCTCCCTGCGGCGCAGATCTACATGTTCGGCCTCATGGCTCGCGACACGCGCCAGGGCTGGGCCCTCTTCGGAGCGATGTCGCTCATCCTGATCGTGGGCATGGGGGTGGCCTACTGGGCGGAGTCGCAGCCGAATGCCGCAGTCGGGGCGGTGGAGGGAGTGGCGGTCGGAGCAAACCTCGAGGGGAAGGAGATCCGCCACGGCATCGCTCAATCCACGCTCTGGGCCGCTGCCACGACTGCGGCCTCGAACGGCTCGGTCAACTCGATGCACGACAGCTACAACGCGCTGGGCGGCCTCGTGCCGCTCTTCAACATCCAGCTCGGTGAGGTGGTCTTCGGCGGCGTGGGGGCGGGGCTCTACGGGATCCTCGTCATGGCCATCCTGTCGGTCTTCATCGCGGGCCTCATGGTGGGGCGCACGCCCGAGTACCTCGGCAAGAAGATCGAGGCCCGCGAAGTCAAGCTCGTCATGCTCTACGTGCTGATCTTCCCGCTGCTCGTACTGGGCTTCACCGCCTGGGCCGCCGTCACGCCCTACGGGCTCTCCTCGCTCAACAACGCCGGCCCGCACGGCCTCACCGAAATCCTCTACGCCTTCAGCAGTGCCGCCGGCAACAATGGCTCGGCCTTCGCAGGCCTCAACGCCAACACGCCCTTCTACAACACGATGATCGGGCTCGCGATGCTCGCGGGCCGCTTCTGGATGATCATCCCCGCCCTGGCCATCGCCGGCATCCTGGCCGGCAAGCGAGTCGCGCCGCCGGGCCCCGGCACGCTGCCCACCACGGGCCCGCTCTTCGCGCTCCTCCTCGTCGGCGTGATCGTGATCGTCGGAGCGCTGACCTTCTTCCCCGTCCTGAGCCTCGGACCTGTCGTCGAGCATTTCCTGGCGCAGGCCGGGAGGGTCTTCTAATCATGAGCAGAAAGGACGTCAAGGCCGTCTCCGCCTGGGAGGGCGCGATCCTGCGCGCCGCGCTCGTCGAGGCCCTGCGCAAGCTCGACCCGCGCGTGATGATCAAGAACCCCGTGATGTTCGTGGTGGAGGTGGGTAGCCTCCTGACGACCCTCATCTTGCTTCGAGATCTGGTCGAGCCGCCTCCCGGCGCGCCGCCCCTGGGATTCACATGCCAGGTCGCTCTCTGGCTCTGGTTCACGGTGATCTTCGCGAACTTCGCCGAGGCGCTCGCGGAGGGCAGGGGAAAGGCCCAGGCGGCTGCCCTTCGCGGGCTCAGGCAGGAGACCGTCGCGCGGAGAATCGCCGGCGGGCGCGAGGAGCGCGTGGCCGCCTCGTCCCTCCGGAAGGGAGACGTCGTCGTCGTGGAATCCGGCGAGCTCATCCCGGGGGACGGCGAGGTGATCGAGGGGATCTCCTCCGTGGACGAGTCGGCGGTCACGGGAGAGTCGGCGCCCGTGATCCGGGAGAGCGGAGGCGACCGCTCGGCGGTCACCGGCGGGACGAAGGTGCTCTCCGACCGCATCGTCGTGAGGATCAGCGTCGACCCGGGTAGCGGGTTCCTGGACCGGATGATCGGCCTCGTGGAGGGCGCGAAGCGCCAGAAGACTCCGAACGAGATCGCCCTGCACGTCCTGCTCTCGGGCATGACGATCATCTTCCTGATCGCCTGCGTGACGCTCGTACCCTTCGGCGCCTACTCGGGCCTGAGCTTCTCCGTGACGGCCATCGTGGCGCTGCTCGTCTGCCTCATCCCGACCACGATCGGCGGGCTGATCTCCGCCATCGGCATCGCGGGGATGGACCGCCTCATCCGCCACAACGTCATCCCCATGAGCGGCCGGGCGGTGGAGGCGGCGGGCGACGTGGATACGATCCTGCTCGACAAGACGGGGACCATCACGCTCGGGAACCGCATGGCGAGCGAGTTCGCCGCGGCGCCGGGCGTTCGCGTCGAGGAGCTGGCCGACGCCGCCCAGCTCGCCAGCCTGGCCGACGAGACGCCGGAAGGCCGATCGATCGTCGTCCTAGCCAAGGAGCGCCACGGCCTGCGGGGCCGCGACCTCAAGCATCCCGAGGCGCACTTCGTCTCCTTCTCCGCCCACACACGGATGAGCGGCTGCGACCTCGACGGCCGCGTGATCCGCAAGGGCGCCCCCGACGCCATCGCGCGCCACGTGGTCTCGCTGGGGGGGAGCCCGGCGCCCGCGGTGGATCAGCTCGTCGTGGCCATCGCGAAGTCGGGAGGCACCCCGCTCGTCGTCTCCGACGGGCCGAGGATCCTCGGCGTGGTCCACCTCAAGGACATCGTGAAGGGAGGCCTCAAGGAGCGCTTCGCCCGCTTCCGCGCGATGGGGCTGCGCACGATCATGATCACGGGGGACAACCCCCTGACGGCCGCCTCGATCGCCGCGGAGGCGGGGGTGGACGGCTTCCTGGCCGAGGCGAGCCCGGAGATGAAGCTCGCGCTCATCCGCGAGGAGCAGGCAAAAGGGAAGCTCGTCGCCATGACCGGCGACGGGACCAACGACGCGCCAGCCCTGGCCCAGGCCGACGTGGCCATCGCGATGAACACCGGCACTCAGGCGGCGCGCGAGGCGGGCAACATGGTGGACCTCGACAGCAATCCCACGAAGCTGCTCGAGGTCGTCGAGGTCGGCAAGGCGTTATTGATGACCCGGGGATGCCTGACGACTTTCTCCATCGCGAACGACGTGGCCAAGTATTTCGCGATCCTCCCCGCGATGTTCATCCCGGTCTTCCCCGAGATCGCCCCGCTCAACGTCATGGGGCTCGCCTCGCCGTGGAGCGCCATCCTCTCGGCCGTGATCTTCAACGCCGGCATCATCGTCCTGCTGATCCCCCTGGCGCTCAAGGGGGTGAGATACCGGCCGCTGGGAGCCTCAGCCCTCCTGCGCCGCTCGCTGCTGATCTACGGACTGGGTGGCGTGATCGCGCCCTTCGCGGGAATCAAGCTCATCGACATGCTCCTCGCCGCCGCCGGCCTCGTCTAGGGGATCGCCCGTGAAGACCGAGATCCAGATCGCGCTTCGAATGACGGTGGTGACGCTCGCCCTGACCGGGCTCGCCTACCCCCTCCTCGTGACGGGCGTCGCCCAGCTCGCCTTCCCTCGCGAAGCGAACGGGAGCCTCGTCACGCTGGAAGGGGAGATCGTGGGCTCGGAGCTGATCGCGCAGCCCTTCACGTCTCCCGCCTATTTCCAGCCGCGCCCCTCGGCCGCGGGCGCGGAGGGATACGACGCGGCGGCTTCCTCGGGATCGAACCTCGGCCCGACATCGCGGAAGCTGCGCGATCGAATCCTTGCCGGCGTGGCGCGCCTCGCCGCGGAGAATCCGCAGGCACCCGGCCCCGTGCCTGTCGATCTCGTGACCGCCTCCGGGAGCGGCCTCGATCCCCAGGTCAGTCCTGAGGCCGCCCTCTGGCAGGCCCCTCGCGTGGCGGCCGCCCGGGGAGTCACCCTCGAGGAGGTGAGGCGCCTCGTCGAGGAGAGCGTCGAAGGGCGCACTCTGGGGCTCCTGGGAGAGCCCAGGGTCAACGTGCTGATGATCAACCTGGAGCTGGATCGACGCTTCGGCGCGGCCCTCACGAGAGCGACTGTACGGGTGCCAGCTTCAGTGCACGCCTCACCGCGGAGGCGAGGGAGATTGGAGTGAGGGGCTTCTGGAGCCAGGTCGCCCCTTCCGTGCCGGGCGCCGGCGATCCGGAGCCCGGGTCGGGATAGCCGGAGATGTAGAGAACTCCCATCTCCGGGCGAACCTGGATCAGCTCCTTCGCGAGATCCCGGCCGGTCGTCTGGGGGAGGATCAGGTCGGCCGCGAGGAGGTGGATGGTCCCCCGATGGGAGCGAATCTGCGCGCGGGCCTCCTCCGCTGCTTCAGCGGTCAGGACGGTGTAGCCGAAGGAGCGCAGGGCCTCGGCGGCGAAGTGCCGCACGGCGACGTCGTCCTCGACGAGGAGGATGGTCTCCGTGCCGTGGAGCCCCACCTCGTCGCGATCCGATTCCGCCAGCTCCGAAAGCTCGGTGGTGGGCGGGATGAGGATCCTGAAGGTCGATCCGGCTCCGGGCGTGCTCTCGATCTGAACGTGGCCCCCGGCCTGCGTGACGATGCCATAGACCGTGGAGAGGCCGAGCCCCGTGCCCTTGCCCTTGCTCTTCGTCGTGAAGAAGGGCTCGAAGGCGAGGCTGGCGACCTCCGGGGTCATGCCGATCCCCGTGTCGCTCACCGAGAGGAGCACGAACGGGCCTGCCGGCACTCCGGCGAAGCGCGTCGAATCCGGGGTGACCATCACGTTCGCCGTATGCAGCGTCAGGCGGCCCCCCCGCGGCATCGCGTCGCGCGCGTTCACGCAGAGGTTCATGAGGATCTGCTCCATCTGGCCGGGGTCGACCTTGATCCTCCCGAGATCCGCGCCCGGATCCATGCGGATCTCCACGTCCTCGCCGATGACGCGGCAGAGCAGCCTCTCGAGGTTCGTGATCAGCCCGTTGAGATCGACAACTCTAGGTTGCGCGATCTCCTTGTGGCTGAAGGCTAGGAGCTGGCGTGTCAGGGCCGCCGCGCTCTGCCCGGCCTTCTGGATCTGCTCCATCCGGCTCCTGGCCTGGGCATCCATCGAGCCCTCCGACAGCTGCATGGAGCTGTAGCCCAGGATCACGCTGAGGAGGTTGTTGAAGTCGTGGGCCACTCCTCCCGCCAGCCTCCCGAGCGCCTCCATCTTCTGCGCCTGCTGGAACTGTTCTTGAAGCTTCTTCAGCTCCGTGATGTCGTGCATGACGACGACCGCCCCGAGGCTCCGACCCCCTGTGACGTCCAGGATCGGCTGCCCGCTCACGAGCACGGTGCGCGCAGGGCCTCCCCGGGTGATGATCACGATTTCCTCGTTGTTGAGTCGCTCGCCCAGCAATGCGCGGCGCAGCGGGATCGCCTCCTTCTCCAGGGGGCTCATCCCGTCGGGATGGAAGAAACCGCAGTAGGAGCCCCAGGCTTCCGGTGGCAGGTATCCCTCCGGGAGCCCGTGCATCGCCCTGCCGGCCCGGTTGAGCAGGGTGAGACGGCCGCTCTCGTCGCAGGCGACGATACCCGCCTCGAGGTTCTCGAGCATCACCTGGAGGAACTGCCTCTCCTTGGCGAGCGCCTCCTCGGCATGGCGGGTCCTTCCTCGCTCCTCGGCCTCCACGCGGGCCCGGCGGACGGCGCTCGGGAGGCGCGAGAGCCTGTCCTTGAGGACGTAGTCCGTCGCCCCGCGCCTGACGCTCTCCGAGGCGGCCTCTTCGCCGAGAGTGCCGGAGACGAGAATGAACGGAACGTCGGGCGCTCTTTCCCTGGCCAGCTCGAGGGCGGAGAGGCCGTCGAAGGTCGGCAGGGCGAAGTCCGACAGGATGAGATCGATCGATCCGGCGGAGAGTCTCGACTCGAAGTCGGCCTTCGTCTGGACGACGACGACCTCCGCGTCGATGCCATCGCCCTCCAGCGTCCTCCTGATCAGAAGGACGTCGTCGGGGTCGTCCTCGAGATGGAGGATCCTGATCTTCATGTGACCCTGGCCCGCTCGACCATCACGCCGGGTGAGGAGGAGCGCGTCGCCGTCTTCAGAGCGTAGGGCGAGGAGCTGAGCCACTCGCGCAGCGCCGAAGCCGCCATCGGGCGGCCGAGGTAGTACCCCTGGGCCTCGTCGCAGTGGAGCGCCGCGAGCATCCCGAGCGTCCTCTTGTCCTCGACTCCTTCAGCGACGACCCTGAGCCCCAGGTTGTGCGCCAACTCGATGCTCGAGCGGACGATGACCTCGTCGTCCTTGCTCGAAGCCATGCCCATGACGAAAGACCTGTCGATCTTGATCGACGATACCGGTATCGTCCGCAGGTGGCGCAGGGAGGAGTATCCCGTCCCGAAGTCGTCGATGGTCAGAGCGATGCCGAGCGCATGGAGCCCCTCGAGGGTCTCCTGCGTGCATGTGGTGTTCGCGAGGATCGCGCTCTCCGTGACCTCGAGCTCGACCATGCCGGGGTCGAGCCCCCAGGTGGAGAGCAGCCCCTGGACGACCGCCGGCAGGTCGCGGCGATCCAGGTTGCGGGCGGAGAGGTTCACGGCGACGGGGAGCTGGATGCCGTCGAGGAGCCAGGTGCGGCAGGTCCGCAGGGCCTCGTTGAGGATCCAGAGCGTCAGCGGCATCATCAGGCCCGTGGGCTCGACGGCCTCGAGGAGCTCGAGCGTGGGGACGAGCCCCCGGACGGGATGGCACCACCGGACGAGAGCTTCGAAGCCCGAGACGAGCCCGCGCGCGACGTCGATCTTCGGCTGGTACTCGAGGTGGAGCTGGTGCGACTCGAGCCCCTTGCGCAGGTCGCCGAGCAGCCCGAGGCGCGCGCGGCTGTAGGGATCGGCGGCGGGATCGTAGAGGGTGACGCCCAGGCCGCCCCGGGAGGCGATGTCGAGCGCAATCTCCGCGTGCTGGAGCAGCGCCGTGGCCTCCTCTCCGTGTCCCGGGGAGACGGCCGCTCCGGCCGCGCACTCCATTTCGATCGGGATCTCCTCGATGACGATCGGATGGCTGGCCGCGGCAACGCTCCGGGCAGCCGTCTCGACGGCGTCCTGCGCCCCCGAGCCGGGGAGGAGGACCGCGAACCGGTCCTGGCCGAGCCTGCCGAGAATCGAGGGTGAGGGGAGCGCGCCCTGGAGCTTCCTGGCGACCTCCGCGACGAGCTTCTCCCCGCCACGGGTGCCGAGCGTGCAGGTCACGTTCGTGAGCCTGAGGAGGCCCAGCGCCACGACAGCGACGGTCGAATGGCGCTTGCCTCCTTCCTCCAGCCTGTCCTGGAGGAGGTGCTCGAGGTAGGTGCGGTTCGGGAGCCCCGTGAGCCGATCGTGATAGGCCAGGTGCCGGATCGTCTCCTCGGCCTGCATTTCCTCGGTGACGTCCACGACGACGCCGCGCAGGATGGCCGTGCCCGGCTCCGGGCCGGGGAGGACCCGCGCGCCGTCGTGCCACCAGCGCACCCGTTCCTCGCGATCAAGGATCCTGTAGGAGGAAGAGAAGGAGGAGCCTCCTGCGACGCAGGCCCTGAGCTCGGCTTCGACGCGCGCCCGGTCGTCGGGGAAGATCCTCCTGCTCCAGAAGTCCGGGTCGGACGACCATTCCTCCTGGCTGAAGCCCGACAGCGAGTCGATCTGGGAGCTGACAAAGATCGTGCGGCGCCGATCGCCGAGGCTTGCCTCGTAGGTCAGCCCGGGGATCTGCTGCACCAGGAGCCTGAACCTCTCCTCGGCGTCCCGCAGGAGGCGCTCCGCCTCGCGGCGCGCGCCGCGCTCGCGCGCATCGGCAAGCTCGCGCCGGACGGCGGCCGGAAGCCTCGTCAGGCTCTGCTTGAGAACGAAGTCCGAGGCGCCGGATCGCATCGCCTGGACGGCGTGCTCCTCCCCGATGCTCCCGGAGACGATGATCAGGGGAATGTCCTGCCCGGATTCGTTGAGAGTCTCGAGCGCGGCCGGAGCGCTGAAGTGGGGCATCGAGTGATCCGAGATGACAATCTCCCACGGCGGCTCCTGCTCCAGCGCGCCGCGCATCTCCTCCGCGGTCTCGACACGCCGGCAGACGGGCGAGAACCCCGCGCGCCGGAGCTCGTGCTCGACCAGCTCGGCGTCGTCCTCGGAGTCCTCGACGATCAGCACGCGTATGGGGCTGTCCATGGCCTCGTTGCTCCTCGATGTCTCAGGGCGATACGGGAGCCGCCTGGTTCAGGACGAGCCAGTAGAGCCCGAGCTGGCGCGCGGCTTCGGCGAACTCGGCGAAATCCACCGGCTTGCGAACGTAGCTGTTCACGCCGAGCTCGTAGGCCGAGATCCTGTCCTGGTCCTCGACCGACGAGGTCAGGATGACGACCGGAAGGCGCCTCGTCGCCGGATGAGCCCTGATCTCGCGGAGGACCTCGAGCCCGTCCAGCTTGGGCAGCTTGAGGTCGAGGAGCACCACCTGGGGAATGAGGGGCCCTATCTTCTCGCGCTCCGGACCCCGGCCGAAGAGAATGTCCAGCGCCTCCACTCCGTCCCTCGCGACGACGACCTTGTTGGCGATCATGCTATCCCTGAAGCACCTCAGCGTGAGGTCCTCGTCGTCCGGGTTGTCCTCCACCAGGAGAATCAGCCGCTCCTTCATCGTTGGCCTCCTGTGCGGTACCGCACAGCGTGAAGTAGATGGTGGCGCCGCTGTCCACCTTCGAGTCCGCCCACACACGGCCGCCATGCTTGTGGGCGATTCTCGCCACCGTGGCGAGACCGATCCCGGTCCCCTCGAATTCCCTGGGAGAGTGGAGCCGCTGGAAAGGTGCGAAGAGCTTCGCGGCGTATCTCATGTCGAAGCCGGCCCCGTTGTCCCTCACGAAGTAGACCTGCTCTCCCTCGCTGGAGAACGAGCCGACTTCCACTTGGGCGACGGGCCGCTGTCGCGTGAACTTGAAAGCGTTCCCGAGCAGGTTGTCGAGAAGGACGCGCAGCAGGTGGGGATCCCCCGGCGCGATGAGCTCCGGCTGGATCTCCACCGAGATGCGGCGATTCGCGTTCTGTCGCTCGAGATCCTGTGCCACCTCGTGCGAGATCCTGCTGAGATCCACGCGACCCGGCCGGATCTCCGCGCGCGTAATCCTGGACAACGTGAGCAGGTCGTCGATCAGGGTCCCCATCCGCTGCGCGGCCGCCCGGATCCTGTCGAGGTGGGAGACTCCGCGCTCGTCGAGGCGATCCGCGCAATCCTCCAGGAGAGCCTTGCTGAAGCCGTCGATGCTCCGGAGCGGCGCCCTCAGGTCGTGCGAGACGGAGTAGCTGAAGGCCTCGAGCTCCTTGTTGGCCTCCTCGGCGGCCGCGCGCGCGCGCTGGGTCTCTTCGAGGGTGGCCCTCTGCTGGGTGACGTCCCGGGCCGTGGCGTAGATGAGCGCCGCGTCGCGATCAGGCGTGGCGCTCCAGTGCAGCCACCGGTAGGAGCCGTCGGCGCAGCGGTAACGGTTCTGGAAGGAGAGAGTCGTGCCCCCCGAGAGGTTCCTCGCGAACTCCTCCATCGTGCGATCCCGATCCTCGGGGTGGATGAGGTCGATGAAGGGTGTCGATCGCAGCTCCTCGAGACCGATCCCGAGCGTGCGCTCCCAGGCGGGGTTCAGCCTTTTGAAGGATCCGTCGAAGCCGGCGACGCACTGGAGGTCCATCGAGAGGGTGAAGAAGCGATCGCGCTCAAGCTCCAGCCGCTTCCTCTCCGTGATGTCCACCGCGATGCCGCAGAGGGCATAGGGGCGCCCGCCCGTGTCGCGGACAGGGGACTTGAAGGACATGTAGGTGTGGAGTCCGTCGTCGTGAGGAACGACCTCCTCCATCTCGAGGGGGGCGTTGCCCTCCATGACCCTCCTGTCGTTGGCGCGGTAGACGTCTGCGGCCTCCCGGGGGAAGACGTCGTGGTCCGTCCGCCCGACGAGCTCCTCCTCGCGGACGTGAAAGAGATCCTCGAATCGCCTGTTGGCGAGGAGGTAGCGGCCTTCGAGATCCTTCATGAAGACAACCGTCGGCGTGGTGTCCAGGATCGAATGGAGGCGCGCTCTCACCTCGTCACGCTCCCGGGCCGCCGCGCGAAGCCGGAGAAAGCTCAAGCCCAGGAGGACCAGCGCCGCGGAGACGAAGAGGCCGATGGCGAGATGGCTTCGGGAGGAGGCGCGGTGCGCGGCCAGGGTGCTCTCTGCCATGTCCTCTTCCTCGTTCTCGATCATCCTGAGGATGGTTCGACGAATGGCGGAGGTTGTCTGGAGTCCCTCGCGGCTCGCGACGAGGGTGGCGGCGGCAGGCGGGCCGGACTGCCGGTAGACTTCGACAAGGTTTCTGCTGATCTCGAAGCGCCGCGCGACGAGTGCCTCCACCTCGTCGAGGAGCCGCTCCTGCGCGGGCTCGGACTCGATCAGGGATCGGAGGGTCGCGATATTCGTCGGAGCCGAGGTGGCGGCCTCGTCGAACGGCTCGAGGAAGAGTGGATCCCCCGAGATGGCGAAACCCCGGGTGCTGGCCTCCGCCTCGCGGAGCTCGCCCAGGAGATCCTTGAGTATCGTCCGGGTCTCGACCGCGCGAGCGATGAGCCTGTCGGCGTGGACATGGGACCAGGATTCGGCGACGAAGAGGGCGAGCAGGCACAGCAGGGCGCAGGGCGTGAAGATGAGAAGGGCGCTGATCCGGGGGTGGGAGAGGCGCGAGGCCTCTCGATCCCTTGCAGGCGACGTGGACACGAGGGCGCTCCGTCACGGTTGAGCCCGGCAGGCCCCTTCGATCCCGATTTTCCCGAAAACCGGTGCCTGGCGCGGCTCCTGGCAGGACGCGTCCAATCTGCGTTCATCTGAGAGTGCGTCAAGCGACCCATGTCGGGCGCGACGCCTAGAATATGCTGGCGCCGTGGACATTCCGCCCCCTGTATAGGAGCAACCCTCGATGAGGCCCGAAAGACGCGCGCTCGCAGCCCTCCTGGCTCTCGCCCTGATGGCGTGGCCGATGGCCTGCTCCGGCCTGCACCGCGAGGCTCGCCCTGCGGGATCGGTCGCGGCCGGGGTGCCCATCGCGCCGGGGGAGCCGCTCCCCATCGACCCGGCCGTCACGGCGGGACGGCTCCGGAACGGGCTGGCCTACTTCATCCGCCCGAACGGGAAACCCGAGAAGAGGGCGGAGATCTGGCTGGCTGTGAACGCCGGATCGCTCCAGGAGGACGAGAGCCAGCGCGGGCTGGCCCACTTCGTGGAGCACATGGCCTTCAACGGAACCGCGCGCTTCGAGAAACACGAGATCGTGGATTTCCTCGAGCTCATCGGGATGCGCTTCGGGCCCGACGTCAATGCCTATACCAGCTTCGACGAAACCGTCTACACGCTGAAAGTGCCCACCGGCGATCCGGCCCTCCTGGAACAGGCCTTCACGATCCTCGGCGAGTGGGCCCGTGGCATCGCCTTCGAGGAGAGCGAGGTCGACGCCGAGAGGGGAGTCGTCCTGGAGGAGTGGAGGCTCGACCGCGGGGCCGACGCGCGGATCCGCGACCGCCAGCTCCCCGTGATCCTCAACGGGTCACGGTACGCGGATCGCCTTCCCATCGGCCGCAGGGAGATCATCGAGTCCGCCCCGGCAGCTCAGCTCCGGAGCTTCTACCGCGACTGGTACCGCCCCGATCTGATGGCGGTGATCGCTGCAGGAGATTTCGACGCGGCCCGGGTCGAGAAGCTCATCCGAAAAGCCTTCGCCGATCTTCCGGCGCCCGCGAACCCGAAGCCGCGCGAGACCTGGCCGGTGCCGGATCACGACCAGACGCTCGTGACGATCGCGACGGATCCGGAGGCCACCTCGACCGCCGTGCGCATCTACTACAAGCTTCCGAAGCGGCCCGACTCCACGGCGCAGGACTACCGGCGCTCCCTCGTGGAGCTGCTCTATCAATCGATCCTCAACGAGCGGCTCGACGAGATCACCGAACGGCCCGATCCACCCTTCCTCTACGCCTTTTCGGTCACCGACCAGCTCGTGAGATCCCGTGAGGTCTACTACCAGGCGGCCGGCGTCAGGGAGGGTGCGCTCCGCAGCGGGCTGGAGGCGCTCCTGACGGAGGCGGAGCGTGTGGATCGCCACGGCTTCACCGCATCGGAGCTGGAGCGCGCGAAGCGCGGCCTGCTGCGCGGCTACGAGCAGGCCTGGCGGGAGAGCGGCAAGGAGGACTCGTCCATCTACGCGGCCGAGATGCTCAGGCACTACCTGGAAGGCGAGCCGATGCCCGGCATCGACTTCGAGCTGGGCCTCGCGAGGAGCTTCCTTCCCGAGATCACGCTGGAGGAGGTGAACCGCTCGGCCGCGGCCTGGATCACGGAGCAGAGCCGCGTCATCGCCGTGAGCGCGCCGGAGGGGGCGGGCCCGCCCACGACGGAGCAGGATCTGCTCGCGGTGTTCGACGAGGTCGATCGGCGCGACGTCGAGCCCTGGGAGGATCGCGTGCTCGAGGCGCCGCTGGTGCCCGCTCTGCCCGAGCCCGGCCGGATCCTCCGGGAAGAGGCCCTCGAGGAGATTGGACTCCTGCGCTGGGATCTCTCCAACGGAGTCGAGGTCTTCCTCAAGCCCACGACGTTCAGGAACGACGAGATCCTCATGACGGCGTGGAGCCCGGGGGGCCACTCCCTGGCGGAGGAGAGGGATCACAGCTCGGCGATCTTCGCCACCTCCGTGGTGGACGCGGCCGGCGCGGGAGCCTTCGACGCCACGGAGCTGAAGAAGGCGCTGGCGGGCAAGGTGGCCTCCGCCTCGACCTGGATCGGGGAGTTCGAGGAGGGCGCCACGGGCAGCGCATCGCCCGAGGACCTCGAGACCATGCTCCAGCTCCTCTACCTGCGATTCACCGCGCCGCGGAGGGATGAGGGAGCCTTCGACTCCCTGATGAGCAAGCTGCACGGCTTCATCGAGAACCGGCTGGCGAGCCCCGAGAGCCTCTTCAGCGACCGGATGAACGTGCTCCTCTCTCAGGGCCACCCGCGACGGCGGCCGCTCTCCGACGGGATCCTCGACGAGGTGGATCTGGACAGGGCCCTGGCGTTCTATAAGGACCGCTTCGCGGATGCGAGCGACTTCACCTTCGTGGTGGTGGGGAGCTTCGAGCCCGAGTCGATCCGCGATCTCATCGCGCGATACCTGGGCGGGCTGCCCGCCGCCGGGCGGGAGGAGACGTGGCGTGACGTCGGGGTCCGCCCGCCGGCGGGCGTCGTGCGGGAGCAGGTCACGAAGGGGATCGAGCCCAAGAGCCAGGTCCGGCTGGTCTTCACGGGAGAAGGGGAATCCACCCGCCGGACCCGCCATCGGATCGCCTCGCTGGCTTCCCTGCTGCGCCTCCGCCTCCGGGAGGTCCTGCGCGAGGAGATGGGAGCGACCTACGGCGTCGGCGTGGGTGGTGCCATCGAGCGGCGGCCCGTGGAGAGCTACTCGTTGAACGTAGGATTCGGGTGCGCCCCGGGGGCCGCGGAGGATCTCGTCGCGGCCGTCTTCGCCGAGATCGGGAAGATCCAGCGGGAAGGAGCCTCGGCAATCGAGGTCGAGAAGATCCGGGAAGGACAGCTCCGGCAGCGGGAGACCGATCTCGAGGAGAACGGCTTCTGGCTCGGCGTGCTCGGCAATTACTTGAGGCTCGGCGAGGATCCCCGGCTCATTCTCGACTTCGGAGAGCTGGTGGAAGACGTCTCCTCCGAGAGCCTCCGCGAGTCTGCGCGTTTCTACTTGAAGCCGGATCGGTACGTCCTCGGCATCCTCAGCCCCGAAGGGGATTGACAGGCGCATGAAGGCGCTGGTCTGGCAGGGAGTCCGCAGCATCGCCGTCGAGTCGGTGCCCGAGCCGGTCCTCTCGGATCCCGGCGACGCCCTCGTCAGCCTCGATCTCGCCGCCATCTGCGGTTCCGACCTCCACGTCTACCACGGGCGCGAGAGCGGGCTCGATCCCGGCACGACGATGGGGCACGAGGGGGTGGGGACCATCGTCGATCTGGGCCCGGAGGTGCGGGGGATGCGCCGGGGGGATCGGGTCTTCAGCCCCTTCACGACGAGCTGCGGCAGCTGCCCGCCCTGCCGCGGGGGGCTCACGAGCCGCTGCGATCGGGGGGACCTCTTCGGCTGGGTCTCGCGAGGTCGCGGCCTGCAGGGGATGCAGGCCGGCCTCGTGCGCGTCCCCATGGCGGAGACGACGCTCATGGCCATTCCAGACGGACTGTCCGCAGACGAGGCCCTCCTCGTCGGTGACGTCTTCTCCACGGGCTGGTTCTGCGCGGAGCAGGGCGGGGTAGCGCCAGGCACCTCGTGCGCCGTCGTCGGATGCGGCCCCGTCGGGCTGATGGCGATCATCGCCGCCCGGCACATGGGGGCCGATCCGCTCTTCTGCATCGATACCGTCAAAGACCGCCTTGCCCTGGGAAGGCGCTTCGGCGCCGAGCCGATCGACGCCACGAGCGGGGATGCCGCCGACGCCGTTCGCGATCGCACGGAGGGGCGTGGAGTGCGGACGGTGCTTGAAGCTGTCGGCTCGCCGGCCGCGATGAGGACGGCCCTGGATCTCGTGAGGCCCGGCGGCGTGATCTCTTCCGTGGGCGTTCACACGGATCCCCACTTCGCCTTCTCGCCGGGGGAGGCCTACGACAGGAACCTGACCTTCCGGACGGGGCGCTGTCCCGCGCGGCGCTACATGGAGCCCCTCGCGAGGCTCGTGGCTGCCGAGAAACTGCCGATCGCGGCGATCATCTCCCACAGGCTGCCGCTCGCGGAGGCGGCGCGCGGCTACGAGATCTTCGATCGCCGGCTCGAAGGCTGCACGAAGGTCGTGCTGATCCCCTGAGAATGGAAAAGGGCGGGAGCCTCGGGCCCCCGCCCTCGTCGTTCAGGCCGGCCGCCGCTGCAGCGGCAGCTCAGGTCGATTTACTTGCAGACCTTCGCGCCCGGCTTTCCCTTGCAGTTGTTCGAGCAGCAGTCGGAGTTGGCGTTGCAGGTGGAGCCCGCCGGGGCTCCTCCGGGGTTCACGCAGGTGCCGCCGCCGCCCGACGGATTGAGGAAGGACGCGACGTTCGAGTAGTAGGCCGCGAAGGCACCGTCCACGGTGGCGTTGGATGCGTTGTCGCAGGCATCGCCCACGTTCGTGCCGCAGGCGCCGAAGAGCTGGCCGACGATCTGCCCGCTCGTGTTCACGACGGGGGAGCCGCTGCTCCCGCCTTCGGTGCCTCCGAAGTCATCGCTGCTGTAGATGAAGGTCCCCCGGGGGTATCCAGTGCAGGTGCCCCGGCTCGTGTCCACGTGCTGCTCCGAGTAGGACTGCGGAGCCCACGCCGGATGGTGGACCCTTCGAAGGGCCGTGCCGTTCGTGTTCGCGATCGGCGTGTTGTTCCAGCCCAGGAAGGTCGTTCCGCTGGGCGGCGGCCCGTTGAGCTGGAGGAGCGAGTAGTCTCCTGTCGTTCCGGTGGCCTTGATCGTCGTCCCGATCGTGGCCGTCTGCACGGCGGAACCGTAGGGGCCCCCCGGGTTCGCCTGGGCCGGGCAACTCGTGCTGCCGCAGGCGAGCGTGTAGAAGAAGAAGGACTCGACGTTCTGTGCGTCCCTGGCCCTGTTGAGGCAGTGATTCGCCGTCAGGACATACGGGATCTGAGTGCTGGCGTCCGTGTCGGCGATGAGCCCGCCGGTGCACGTGTAGATGAAGGCTCCCGAGATCCACTGCAGGAGTGCGATCGCGTTCTGATGGGTGCTGCTGACAGACGTGCACTCCGCGTTCACGATGCAGGCAACGTTGTAGCTGCAGAAGGACTCGGCGCTGATCCCCTTGAAATCCGGTGTGATGTGACCGACGTCCGCGATGGTGAAGGACATGCGGTTCAGCTCGGCCGAGGTGGCCGGGCCTCTCTGGCGAAGCATCACGATCGTCTCGGCTCCGCCGACGGTGTGTGACCACAGCTCGCCGTCGTCATTCGGGCCCCGTCCCCAGTAGGGGCCGTGGGCGGCACCGGTCATGTTGAAGACGTAGAGCTCCGCGTCCGGAGGGAGGTTGAGGCCCGTAAAGTGAATCCGCATGGCTGTCGCGCCGTCCGACGCGATCGCGCCGGCCCAGACGAAGCCGCCGTCGGAGGTCGCCGCCAGGACGCCGGGTCCGACGGGCCGGTTCCCGATCTGCACGAGGCGTGAGTCGAGATCCGAGATCCGGACGTGCGTGCTCGTGAGCTTCGTTCGCCCGACGACGGCCGGGCCGCCCGAAAGGTTCTGCTCGTCGGCCAGCTCCCGCCGCTCGTCGGCGGTCAGGTCGAGGCGCAGCGGGTTCGAGAGCACCCCCGCCGGAAGCTCCGCCACCAGACGGCCATTGAGTGCGAGCATGTTCTCGGTGAACTGCTGCGGTGTGATCCCGCCGACAGCCGGCTCCGAGGGGACGCTCAGGTAGCCATTCGGGGCGGCATTCACCGCCGGGACGGCCAGTATCGCCGCCGCGGTGATTCCTGCCGTAACGATCGCAGCCATCGACGGGAAGGACATCAGTTTCCGGACATGGTGCGTCATCCAGACCTCCTCACCAAGGGGGCCCCCCAGGGGGCCATTGACGTGGATCGAGAGCTCGACGGATGGTGTCGCAGCGTGAAGGCTCCCCTGTCGAGCTCCAGGCTCAGGGGAGCGGGGGAAGGCTCGGGCGATCGGGATGGCCCTGCGGGGATACCGGTAGCGTCAGGAAGCGAGAATGCACCGCGAGCTTGAGGCCGCAGGGCGGCACGCGGGCACATGCCGGTTTGGGCTCCCCCCCCGAGAGGTTCCCTTGGTGCCCACGGCACGTGCCGCAGGACCGAACTCAGGCCCAACGCTACGGAAGCCCGGCTTCCCTGTCAACAGAAAAGTCGAGCGCCGTGACGTTTGTTATCGCGTGGACCGGTATCCGTGTCCCCGGATGAGACGCCCCGGCCTGGCCTCGGTCAGCCTCCCGTCGTCGAGGACCAGCTCTCCGTTGACGGCCACGAAGCGCACCCCGGCGCTGTGGCGGTGCGGCTCCTGGTAGGTGGCTCGATCCATGATGGTGGAGGGATCGAAGGCCACGATGTCGGCTGCCATCCCCGGCTTCAGGATCCCGCGATCGGCGAGGCTCATCCTCGACGCCGGCAGCGACGTCATCTTGCGGATGGCCTCCTCCAGGGAAAGGAGCTTCTCGTCCCGGACGTAGCGGCCGAGGATTCGCGGGGCCGATCCCCATCCTCGGGGGTGGGAGCCGGTGTCGGCGAGCGGGCCGTCCGTGGCGCCGGCCGGAGAGTCCGTGCAGAACCCGACGAGGGGATGGCCCAGCGCCGTCCTGACGTCGTCTTCGTGCATGATGAAGACGATGTTGCCCGTCTCGCCGCCGTCCGCGACGAGGAGATCCATCAGGACGTCGAGCGGGTCCTTGCTCTCCTCTGTCGCGATCTGCTCGAGCGTCCTCCCCACGTATTTCTTCAGCTCCGGGTTGACGACCGATCCGATCAGGATGCCGGACGGGCCTCCCGCGCAGAGGTACTGGTTCTCCCAGGAGGGATCCGGCGTGGCGATGTCCTTCTTTGCGCGGGCCCTTGCAACGGGATCCGCCAGCCGCTCCAGCATCTTCTCCTGCCCCCCCTCGCGCATCCAGAGCGGGAGATTCGCCGAGAGGTTGTTCGCGCCGGCCGTCCAGGGGTACTGGTTCGCGGAGACGTCGAGCCCCTCCGCGCGGGCCTTCTCCAGGCGCTCGAGAACGGAGCGCATCCGGCCCCAGTTCTCCCGGCAGGCCGTCTTGAGGTGGTAGATCTGGGCCGGGATGGCGGCCTCGCGGGCCACGCGGAAGACCTCGTCGAGGCTCGAGTCGATCGCGTAGCTCTCGGAACGCTGGTGGGTGATGTAGCTCCCGCCGTAGCGGGCGGCCACCTTCGCCAGCGCGATGATCTCCTCGGTGGATGCGAAGCGATCGGGCACGTACTGGAGAGAGGTCGAGAGGCCCAGGGCGCCCTCCTCCATCGCCTGTGCGACGGCGGCCTCCATTTTCGACAGCTCATCGGCCGTCGCGGGGCGATCCTCCCGGCCCACGATCAGATCGCGGATCCCTCCCGCTCCGACGAAGGTCCCGAGGTTCACCGCGGGGCGGGCCCGCTCGAGGGCCTCGAAGTAGCCGGCGAGCGTGCGCCAGTGGGGTGTGAGGCCGTACTTCTGCCAGAGCACGCGATGCTCCTCGACCATCCGGTCGTCGAGCGGCGCGATCGATTGTCCCTCGCCCGTGATCTCCGTCGTGATGCCCTGGGTGATCTTGCTCGCGGCGCGGTTGTCCACGAGAAGGAAGTACTCGGACTGCCCCAGCATGTCGATGAAGCCCGGGGAGATCACGAGCCCGCGGGCGTCGACCCTCCGGAGCGCCGCGCTGCCTGTGAGGTCCCCGACGGCGGCGATTCGATCCCCTCGCACGCCGACATCGGCGCGGAACCAGGGGGCGCCCGTCCCGTCGACGACCCGGCCGCCGGCGAAGACGAGGTCGAAAGCGGGTTCGGCAGGTGCGGTGGAGGAGGTCACGGCCAGAGCGACCCATGCCAGGCAGAGGAGATCACGGAAGGTCACGGCCGGGCCATCCCAGGATCACGGACATCGGCTGCGTCGAGGCGCTTCCCGTCAGAGATGCCACGACGAAGGTCTGGCCGTCGGCGGTCACGTCGAAGTAGGATCCCCACGCTGTTCCCCGGATCTCTGTCGAGAAAAGGGGCTCGGGTGCGGACGTTTCGAAGTCCGAGGAGGCGTCCACCCGGACCGACATGAGCCGCGCGTCCGGGGCGACATAAAAGATCTCCCGGCCGTCGGCTCGCCACCTCGGGACCGATCCACCATCAGCGGAAACCTGCTTTCGGGCACCCGGTCCCGAGAAGGGCTGCACGTAGACCTCGATGCGGCCCGACTCGTTCGAGGCGAAAGCCACCCATCTGCCGTCGGGGGAGAAGGTGGCCAGGTCCTCGTTGAAACCCGTCGCCAGCCACGGCTTCGCCTTGCCCGTTTCGATGTCGAGGACCCACAGGTCCGACTGCCCGCCCGAGGCAACCGGAGTTCTGTTCACGAGAAGGCGGCTCCCGTCCTTCGACCAATCGAGCGGCACATTGCCATCATCAGATTCCAGCAGGGCGCTCGAATCGCCCGGACGGGCCATGTCGATGGCGCGGACGGTCTCCCTTCCCGACGCTGACGTGACGAAAGCGAGCTGCTTGTCGTGGGGAGACCAGACGGGTACCGACTCGTCGGCCGGGTCGGAGGTCAGGCGCAGGGCTCCCTGGCGCCCCACCTCGTAGACCCAGATGTCGCCGTTGTTCTCGATGCCGCTGTTGTCCACGGCCACCCTGCGGCCGTCACTCGAGAAGCGCGGGGAGTAGAAGTTCCCCGGCGGGCCGATGGCCCCGATCTCTTTTCCCGACCGATCGAAGAGCAGCAGGCGGGTCCGGGCCGTGGAGCCGGAACCGCGTTGGCTGGCGATGACGCCGTTGTACGAAACAGAGAAGTGGGCCACCCCCATATCCGGATCGAAGCGGATCCCCTGGGCGATCGAGAAGGGCTCGCCGCCGAGCTCCAGCGTGTCGGGATCGAACTTCTGCGCGCGCAGGGCCTCATCGCGCCAGAAGATCAGGTATCCCGGCGGCGCCCAAGCCGCATTGGAGTTCATCTCCATGAGTACCTTCGGGGCCCCGCCGTCGAGGGATGCTGCGGCCAGGCTGTTCCCCTGGTCACCGCCGCTCCGGATGTTGTAGAGAAAATGCCGTCCGTCGGGCAGGAAGACCGGATTCCGGTGACTGAAGTCCGCGTTGCCGGACCCGATGGCCGTGACCTCTTCGGGCTCGCCTCCGCCCGCGGAGATCTTCTTGATGGTCTCGCGCCCTCCCGCTGCGAAGAGGATGGTTCCCCCGCTCCCCCAGCTTCCGCCCGAGACCCTTCCCTCGATGGCGCACAGGGTGTCGGCTGCGCCTCCCTCGGCGGCAATCCGCTTGAGCTTCCCGTCCGCGAAGAAGGCGATGGAGCGGCCGTCCGGTGACCAGAAGGGGTAGGAGGCATTCTGAGTTCCCTCCAGCGGCATCGCGTCGGGCCGGTCCAGGGGACGCACCCAGAGACGGCGCTTCCCGTCGGCGTCTCGACCGGCGAAAGCGATACGGCTGCCATCGGGTGAGATGGCCATCGGCCCGCGGCGATAGTCGAACTGGACGCCGTCGGGCGCGGCCAGCTCCACGTGGAGGAGCCCCGCCCGGGTCGAGGATGCCCTCGAGAGGGTCAGTGCGATGGCAGCAGCCGCCAGGATGAGTCCGGCTGCGGCGGCCATCCACGCCAGCCTTTCCCGGGATTTCCTCCTCGAGCTGAAGACCGGCGCAACGCCGGCCTGCGAGCCGCCTTCGGAGATCCAGCGAAGCTCCAGCAGGACATCGTGCATCGATTGACGCCGCTCGTCCGGGTCCTTCTCCATGCAGGTCGCGACCAGGCGCTCCAGCGCGGGCGGCGCCATCGGCTGGAGCGCCGACAGGGGCCGGGGGGTCTCCTTGAGGATCGCGGCGGCCAGGGAGGCCTGGGTCTTCCCCTCGAAGGGCCGCCGCCCGCTCAGCATTTCGTAGAGGACGGCGCCGAACGAGAAGATGTCGCTGCGGGCTGTGGCCTCGCCCCCCTCGAGCTGCTCCGGGGCCATGTACTGGAAGGTCCCGACAAGGGTCCCTTCGGCCGTGAGGGGGCTGGTCATCGTGGGGGCGGTGGTCATCGGCAGGGCGCTCGGGGCGTCCACCGAAGCCTTGGCCAGGCCGAAGTCCATGAGCTTCGCCCCTTCCTTCGTGATCATGATGTTGCCGGGCTTGAGATCCCTGTGGATCAGGCCGCGGCGGTGCGCGCGGTCCAGGGCATCCGCGAGATGGATGGCGTGCCGGAGCGACTCCTGGACGGCGATGGGCCCCCTCTCGAGCTTCACGGCCAGCGTCTCGCCTTCGAGCAGCTCCATGACGAGGAAGGCGATCCCGTCCTGATGCCCCATGTCGAAGAGCGTGCAGATGCTGGGGTGATTGAGGCTCGAGGCGGCGCGGGCCTCGCGCTCGAAGCGGGCCCGCAGATCGGGGTTCCCCGAGAGATGCTGGGGGAGGACCTTGACTGCGACGTCGCGGTCAAGCCTCGTATCGCGCGCCCGGTAGACCTCTCCCATCCCGCCGGCGCCGAGCGGTGAGGTGATCTCGTAGGGCCCGAGGCGTGTGCCCGCCGTCAGAGGCATAGGGCGCGGAGCCTACCAGAAGCGGGGGCGATCCGCCGCGTGCAATGGCGACTCAGGATCGCGGGAGATCCCGAGATGAGGCGTCAGGGCCGTCCTCCAGACGTTGCACTCGGCGCCCCTCCCGCCCGCAATCGGGCCGCCGACTGCTCCGCTATCCACTCGTCCATCTTCCGCTCGAGAACCATCAGGGGAAGGGCCCCGTCGATGAGCACCGCGCGGTGGAAGGCCTTGATGTCGAAGCTCGGCCCCAGCTCCTTCTCGGCCCGTGCCCTCAGGCCCGAGATGACCCTCTGGCCGACCTTGTAGGCCAGGGCCTGCGCGGGGACGGCGATGTAGCGCTCCACCTCGGCCACGACATCGCTCTCCGCCATCGAGGAGTTCTCCTGCATGTAGGCGATGGCCTTCTCCCGGCTCCAGCCCTTGTGGTGGAGTCCCGTGTCCACGACCAGGCGCATCGCGCGGAGCAGCTCGTCGCTCAGCCTGCCGTAATACTGGTAGGGATCCGTGAGGAGCCCCAGCTCCCGGCCGAGCGACTCGGCGTAGAGGGCCCACCCTTCGAAGTAGGCGGAGGTGCCCCCGAAGCGCCGGAACCTGGGCAGCTCCTGGATCTCCTGGGCGATCGATATCTGGAAGTGATGCCCCGGGGCGGCCTCGTGGATGGAGAGCGTCTCCATGCCGAACTTGGGCTGCGATTTCAGATTGAACGTGTTCACGAAGAAGGCGCCCGGCCGCGAGCCGTCCGGCGTCCCCGGCTGGTAGAAGGCGCCGGCCGAGGACTGCGCCATGAAGGCGGGGACCTCTCTCACTTCGTAGTCCGCCTTCGGGAAGATGTCGAATTCCTTCGGGAGGACCGCGTTGATCTTCTTCTGGAGGTCCCGGTATCCCTGGATGAGCTCCTCCTTGCTCGTGTAGTAGAACTCGTCCGAGCTCTCGAGATGATCGAAGAACTCCTCGAGGGTTCCCTTGAAGCCGACCTGCTTCATCACCTGCCGCATCTCGGCGTGGATCCTCTCCACCTCGGACAATCCGAACTGGTGAATCTCGTCCGGGGTCAGGTCAGAGGTGGTCATCGTCTTCACCTGGTAGGCATACCATGCCTTCCCGTCGGGAAGCGCCGACTGCGCCACCGTCTCACGGCAGGCCGGGAGGTACTCGTCCCGGATGAAGTCGTGGAGGCGGCGGAAGCTCGGGATGATCTTCTCCCGGATCGCGACGGCATAGGCGGTCGCGAGCTCCTCGCGCGCAGGGCCCGCAATCTCCGCGGGCATGTTCACGATGGGCTGGTAGAAGACGCTCTTCTCGACGTCGGTGACGAGGTGCGCGGCGAGCTGGGGAAGCACCTTCTCCATGAGGGGCCTGGGCTGGACAACGCCCCGGCGCATGCCCTCCCGCATGTTCAGGATCGACTGATCCAGGAGGACCACACCGTCGTCCACCCGCCCGAGCCAGTCCCGGTAGTCCTTCTCGCTCCCGAAGGGCTGGAAGCTCCCCCCCGAGCCGAGCTGCGCGAAGAAGGAGGGGAGGCTGAACATCTGGTTGATGGGGATCAGCTCTCCCGGGAACCTGAACCCCTCGAGGGAGGTCTCCCTCTCGTAGACGAAGATGTCGTAGCTCAGCCGATCCTGCCCCGACAGGAGGTTGCGGTCGATCTTCTGGACCTGCTCGAGCCACCTGCGCTCGTATCTCTCCTGGCCCTGGATGGACTCCTCGCTCAGGAAGTTGGGCAGGACGTCGTTGTACCGGGGGTCCCCGATCATCGTGGCTTGGAGCGTGTTGTACTGCAGGGTCTCCTCGAAATAGTCCTCGAAGAGCTGGTGCAGTCGGGCCGTCTCCATGGCGGCGCCGAGCGTATCGGTCGTCCCAGCCGCGGTGGCGGGCGCGGCGGCGAAGGCCGCGGCCAGGGCCCAAAGAGCTGCGTTTCTCATCGACATGCGGGTCTCCTCCCGGGATTTGGACAGGCTCGTGGCGCCGCCTCTACGGCGGAGGTTCGTCGAGTCCTCTTACGCGTCGGATGCGAGGAGGGTTCTTCCCCCGGCCCCGCCGGTCGCCTATTCCCCCATCTTCTTGAGAGCGGTGGCCCGGGAATATAGAATGGCCGCCACCTGTCAGGGTCCGTGCCGCCCGGCCGGCGTCGCACCCAGCGGCCTCCGGCGGCGGGTGTCGATCGTCAGGACCCTGCAACCTGAACCCCGGGACCGAACGCTCCCAGCGGGAGCGCACCCCGGCCTCGTGAGAGGAAGAGAGCGTCGATGATTGTCGGAGTCCCCGTCGAGTCCGCGCCGGGCGAGCGCAGGGTCGCCCTCATCCCGGCCGTCGTCCCGTCTTTAATGAAGTCGGGCCTCCAGGTTGCCGTTGAAAGGGGAGCGGGAGAGCGTGCTGGGTATCCCGATGCCGACTACGAGGCGCGGGGCGCGAGCATCGTCGCCGAGAGGACGAGCCTCCTGGCGTCGGCCGGCATCGTCCTCAGGGTGCGCGGGTCGGCTCCCGGGGGCGAGATCTCGGAAGCCGACGCCGATGAGATGAGGGCGGGGCAGATCCTCGTCGGTCTCCTCAACCCTCTGGGCGGACCGGCAGGCGCGGCACGGCTCGCCCGGAAGCAGGTCATTTCCTTCGCCCTCGAGCTCCTGCCGCGCATAAGCCGCGCGCAGTCGATGGACGTCCTCACGTCGATGGCCACCATCGGGGGCTACAAGGCCGCCCTCATGGCTGCCGACGCCTCCGGCAAGCTCTACCCGATGATGGTCACGCCCGCCGGCACGATCAGTCCCGCGAAGGTCTTCGTCGTCGGGGTGGGTGTGGCCGGGCTTCAAGCCATCGCGACCTCGCGCCGTCTCGGCGCCGTCGTCACCGCCTACGACATCCGCCCCGAGGTGAAGGAGCAGGTGGAGAGCGTGGGCGCCCGCTTCCTCGATCTGGGGCTCGAGACCTCGGGGGCCACCGCGAAGCACGGCTACGCGAAGGCCATGGACGAGGCCTTCTACAGCAGGCAGCGAGAAAAGATGGCGGAGGCGATCGCCGAGAGCGACGCCGTCATCACCACCGCGGCGGTGCCGGGGAGAAAGGCCCCGTCGCTCGTCAGCGAGGCCATGGTGCGGCGGATGAGGCCCGGGAGCGTGATCGTGGATCTCGCCGCCGACGGTGGTGGCAACTGCGAGCTGACGCGGCCGGGCGAGACCGTCGAGGCCTGGGGTGTCAAGGTGATCGGCCCCTTGAACCTGCCCGCGACGATGGCCACTCACGCCAGCCAGATGCTGGCCCGGAACATCTCCGCTTTTCTCATTCATGTCCTGAAGGATGGCTCCCTCAGGGCGGATCCAACCGATCCCATCCTGAACGAGACCCTTCTGACCCGCGGCGGCGACGTCGCCAGCGAGATCGTCCGTGAGCGCCTGGGGCTCTCCAGCCCCTCCGCGATCGCCGTCTGATCCTGCCCGAAGCTTCAGCTCTGGAGCTTCACCACGATGGACGGGCTGTCGGACCTCCGGCGCGGGTCGCGCTTCGACAGGTCCCGATCCCTGCCCTGAACCATGACGTGAAGCCGGGGATCGGCCGGGTTCGCGGCCTCGGCCTGCCGGCAGGCCTTCGACCACTTGTTCTTCGAGGGCGTCCACGACGGCGTGGCCAGGAGGCTGTCGCCGCTGGAGAGACGCTGCCCGTCGGGGAAGGAAGGATCCGGAGAGAGCAGCACCCTGAAGCGATCGTACGCGGCGGGCGTCCACGTGAAGCTGGGCCGGGAGAGCGCGGGGTTCGAGCAGTCCACGGTCGAGCCATCCATTGGAGAGGAGATCTCCAGATCGCACGCGTTGCCGACGCCGTTGAAGTTGTCGTCGGATTGGGACGGGTTGTTGAGGGCCGGGCAATTGTCAAAGTCATCGCAGACGCCGTCGGCGTCCGCGTCCCCCAGGGGGCAGAAACCGGCGATCAGGAAGCGCTGCCCGAAGGAGCCGTAGCCGTCCTGATCCTGCAAGTCGCTGTGCCAGGCGACGACGAAGTCGCCCGTGCTGACGGCCGCGACGTCCGGCTCCGCCTGCATCCCGGTCGTCCAGGTATTCACCTGGAACTCTCCGCCCACGGGTTGATCCCCGGCGTCGAAGATCCGGGCGAAGAGCCCCCACTGGTCGCCATCCTGCCCGTAGCTCTCCCACACGACGATGAAGTTCCCGAAGGTGTCGAGCGCGACCTTGGGGCTCTCCTGGAAGCCCGTGGTCCATGAGTTCACGGGCATCTCGGCCCCCAGAGGTGCTCCAGCGCTGTCGTACCTCCGCGCGAAGATGTCGGAGCCTGGTCCGTCGGGATCGTCGAGCTGCCACGCCACGACGAACTCGCCGTCCCGGTTCATCGCGACGTCCGGCTGGAAGCGCGACGATAGAGCGAAGCTGTTCACGATGATCTCCCCGCCTCGAGGCGCGCCGCTCGAGTCGAAGAGGCGTCCGTAGACGCCGAGCCCGCCGTACGCGTCCTGGGGGAAGCTCTCCCACACGACGACGAAGTTCCCCGAGGCGTCCATGGCCACCTCCGGCTGCCACTGCGCGCCCGCCGTCACGATGTTGACCCTGAACTCGCTCCCGAGAGGCAGTCCCGAGGCGTCCGCGCGCCGGCCGTAGATTCCGCCCGCGGCGCCGTCCTGCCCCAGGCTCGTCCAGACGATGATCGCCTCCCGGCCCGGCGCGCCCGCGATGACCGGGAAGATCTGCAGCCCGGTGGTGTAGGCGTTCACGAGGGAGTCTCCTCCGGTGACCGGCCCGGAGGCGTCGAATCCGCGCGCGAAGACGCCGTAGTCGTCCCCGTCGCCTGCGATGTCCCACGCGACGACGAAGCCGTCCTCGGAAACGGTCGCGACCGAGGGGGAACCCTGGTATCCCGTCGTGTAGCCGTTGACCTGGAAGTCGCCGGCGGCGGGCCTCCCCGAGCGCTCGAACTTCCTTCCGGCGACGCCCGCGCCTTCGCCGTCCAGTGAGTAGCCGAACCAGACGACGGTGAAACCGCCGGCCGGCGAAGGGGTGAGGCGCGGGGATCGCTGGTTGCCCGTCGTCTGGGCGCTGACCTGGAACTCGCCTCCGCCCTTCAGGGTCTGCGCCGCCGCGGGCCCGGAGAGCGCGCAGAGAAAGAGGGCGATGGCTGCGGGACGAGGCGGCGTCATGGTGATCTTCGTCCGGGCCGGAGGCAGGAAGCGGGCCGGCTGGACTCCGGGAATCTACGGATCCGGGCACCCTCCGTCAATCCTTCCTCTGCGACCGCTGCCTTCATGTAGACTGTGCCGCCCTCGGGGAGAGGATCGCGTGAAGTACGGGTTCGTCATCGACAACCGCAAGTGCATCGGCTGCCATGCGTGCACCGTCGCCTGCAAGGCCGAGCACGATGTGCCCCTCGGCGTCAACCGGACCTGGGTGAAGTACGTCGAGAAGGGGGCCTTCCCGGATACCCGCCGCTTCTTCAGCGTCATGAGGTGCAACCACTGCGAGGACGCCCCCTGCGAGACCATCTGTCCCGTCTCCGCGATCTATACGAGGTCGGACGGGATCGTGGACTTCGACTCGGAGCGGTGCATCGGGTGCAAGGCCTGCATCCAGGGCTGCCCCTACGACGCGATCTACATCGACCCGCGATCCGACACGGCCGCGAAGTGCAACTACTGCGCTCACCGTGTCGAGGTGAACCTCCAGCCTCCCTGTGTCGTCGTCTGCCCGGTGCAGGCCATCGTGGCCGGCGACCTCGACGATGCGGACTCGGAGATTGCGCGCCTGACCCGGCTCCTCCCCATCCAGGTCCGCAAGCCCGAAAAGGGAACGGTGCCGAAGGTCTTCTACATCGACGCCGACGAAGCTTCCCTCACCCCCTCCGCCGCCCCCCCGCAAGCGAGCTACATGACGAGCCAGGGGCGCGAGTCGGGCGTTACGCCCCGCGCCCCCGCCGCGGGGATCGGGCCGGCCTCCGTGCAGCGCGGGATGGATGGGGAGCGGCCGGGCGGCTCAGGCGAGAAGGAGGGGAGAGGCCTGCTCGGCGACGAAGTCTGGGATCGCGTCCGCGCGGTGCTTGGAGAGAAGGCTGACAGGGCCGGCCGTGTCTACGACACGGGACAGACGCACCAGGATTCCTGGGGCTGGAAGATCTCCGCATACCTGTGGACCAAGTCGATCGCCTGCGGGCTGATGATGGTCACCCCCTTCTTGTGGGGCTGGGGCGCCTCCGCCGATCACGGCAACCTGCGCCTGACGGGAACCGTCCTGTCGCTGGTCTTCCTTGCAGCGACGGGGGTCCTGCTCGTCGCCGACCTCAAGCGGCCCGACCGCTTCCTGCGCGTCCTGACCCGGCCCCAGTGGTCCTCGTGGCTCACGCGGGGCTCGTACATCCTTCTCGTCTTCGGGCTCCTCGCTACGGCCATGCTCGCGGCCCGGCTCCTGCACAACGAGCTCGTCTGGCGTCTTCTCGCCCTGCCGACCGCGGTCGCCGCGGCGGGAGGCGCCGCCTACACGGCCTTCCTCTTCTGGCAGTGCAAGGGCCGGGATCTCTGGCAGAGCCCGCTTCTCCCGCTCCACCTCCTCGTACAGGCGCTGCTCGCGGGGGTGGCCACGCTCCTTATCGCGCGCGCGAGCGCAATGAGCTACCTCCCGCTTCCCGCCCCCGGCGGCATTCCGGCCGGCGCCCTGATGGCGGCTCTCCTCGTGATCAACGCCCTCGCGATCGCGATGGAAATCTACGCTGTCCACCCGACTGCCGACGCCACTTCCGCCGCGCAATGGCTGTTGCGCGGGGCTCCCGGCCGCGTCCTGCGCCAGGGGGTGGTCGTCGCGGGGCACCTCCTCCCGCTGGCGCTGATCCTGACCGGCTGGCAGCCGCTCCTCCCCCTGGCCGCTCTTCTCGTGCTCGGCGGGCTCCTCGCATGGGAGCATCTCTACGTGCGGGCCGGGCAGTCGGTGGCCCTTTCGTGAGCACCTCGCGGCAGGGGAGGCAGCGGGGGTTCCGGCCGGGAGCCGTCGAGCGGTTCTTCCGCCGGCTCTCGCGCAAGGGCTCGCCCCCGGATCCGCCCGAGGCGGAGCCCCGCCGCGGCGCACCGCTTTCGGCCTATCCGGCGCCGGAGCTCTGGGATCACTGGGAGGAGTACGACGCCGCGGCATGGCCCCGCCGGGTCAAGAAGGCTTACACGCTCGTCCCCACGATCTGCTTCAACTGCGAGGCCGCCTGCGGGCTGCTGGCCTACGTCGACAAGGAGAGCGGCAGGATCCGGCGCTTCGAGGGGAACCCTCTCCACCCCGGGAGCCGCGGCCGGAACTGCGCGAAGGGGCCGGCGACGATCAACCAGATCACCGACCCCGAGCGGATCCTCTTTCCGCTGCGCCGTGCCGGAAAGCGCGGCGAGGATCGCTGGGAGCGGGTCTCGTGGGACGAGGTGCTCGACGCCCTCGCGGCCCGGATACGCCGGGCCCTCGAGGAGAAGCGCCACGACGAGGTCATGTACCACGTCGGGCGCCCCGGCCACGACAAGTTCATGGAGTGGGTGTTGAGGGGCTGGGGGCTCGACGGCCACAATAGCCACACGAACGTCTGCTCGTCTTCGGCCCGAGTGGGCTACCAGCTCTGGACGGGCTCGGATCGTCCCTCGCCGGATCACGCCAACGCCCGGTTCATCCTGCTCCTCTCCTCCCACCTGGAGACGGGTCACTACTTCAATCCTCACGCCCAGCGGATCATCGAGGCGAAGGTGAAGGGGGCGCGGATCGCCGTGATGGATCCCCGCCTGTCCAATACGGCCAGCATGGCGGACTACTGGATGCCGACGCGCCCGGGGAGCGAGGCGGCGGTGCTCCTCGCGATGGCGATGGTGATCCTCCGGGAGGGCTCTCACGACGCGGAGTACATGCGGCGCTGGATGAACTGGGAGCACTACCTCCGCGAGGAGGACCCCGGATCTCCGGTTACATTCGAGACCTTTGTCGCAAGGCTCCTCGAGCTGTATGCCCCCTTTACGCCCGAGTACGCCGAGCAGGAGAGCGGCGTATCCGCCGCCCGCATCGTCGAGGTCGCCCACGGGATCGCCGCGGCTCACGGCGCCTTCTCGTCCCACGTCTGGCGGGGGGCCGCCTCCGGCCACCTCGGGGGTTGGCAGGTGGCGCGCGCCCTCGGCCTGCTCTCGGCCGTGGCCGGTGCGGTGGGGCGGAAGGGAGGGACCTCACCCGCGGCCTGGAACAAGCACGCCATCACGACCTGTACCTCGCCGCCGCCGACCGATCGGTGGAACGAGCTCCTCTTTCCCAGGGAGTGGCCTCTGGCGCACTACGAGATGTCCTTCCTCCTCGCTCACTTCCTGAAGGAAGGAAGAGGGAAGCTCGACACCTACTTCACCCGCGTCTACAACCCGGTCTGGACGAACCCCGACGGCTTCACATGGATCGAGGTCCTCTCGGACGAGTCGAAGGTCGGCTGCCACGTCGCGCTGACGCCGACATGGAGCGAGACGGCGATCTTCGCCGACTACGTCCTGCCGATGGGACACGGCTCGGAGCGCCACGACCTGATGAGCCAGGAGACGCACGCCGGATCCTGGATCTCCTTCCGCCAGCCGGTCCTCCGCGCGGCGGCGGAGAGGCGCGGCGAGAAGACACGCTGGACCTGGGAGACCAACCCCGGAGAGGTCTGGGAAGAGGACGAGTTCTGGATCGAGCTCTCCTGGCGGATCGATCCTCACGGCGCGCTGGGCATCCGCCGCTGGTTCGAGTCGCCCTACCGCCCCGGCGAGAAGCTCACCGTGGACGAGTACTACCGCTGGATCTTCGAGAACGCGGTGCCGGGCCTTCCCGAGGCGGCCGCCGGCCATGGATTGACGCCGCTCGAGTACATGCGGCGCTTCGGGGCCTTCGAGGTTCGCCGCGAGGTGCAGGAGCTGCACGAGACTCCTCTGGAGGCCGGCGAGATGGAGGGAGCCTCGGTCGAGGCCGGCACAGGCGTCGTCCGGAAAAAGGGGACGGCCGTCGGCGTGATGATCGACGGGGTCGCGAGGCGCGGCTTCACCACGCCGTCGCGGAAGCTGGAGTTCTTCAGCGACACGCTCAAGGAGTGGGCCTGGCCCGAGGAGGCGCTCCCGGGCTACCTCCACAGCCACGTGCACCCGGAGGCCCTGGATCGCTCGAAGGGCGAGATGGTCCTCCTCCCCACTTTCCGGCTGCCGACCTTGATCCACACGCGCTCCGCGAACTCGAAGTGGCTGACGGAGATCTCGCATCGCAACCCCGTCCTCATCCATCCCGAGGACGCCGCGCGAGCCGGGCTGGAGACGGGGGACCTGGTCAAGGTGATTACCGAGATCGGCCACTTCGTGAATCGCGCCTGGTTGACGGAGGGGATCCGCCCGGGAGTCGCCGCCTGCTCGCACCACCTCGGGCGGTGGCGCCTCTCCGACCGGGGAGGGAGCCGGTGGGGGACCGCGAAGGTGACGCTCGAGCGCCACCGCGGGGGCCGCTGGCGGCTCCGGCAGGTGGAGGGGATCGAGCCCTTCAAGAGCGAGGACCCCGATTCGGAGAGGATCTGGTGGCGCGAGGCGGGCGTGCACCAGAATCTCGCTTTCCCCGTCCACCCGGATCCCGTCTCCGGGATGCACTGCTGGCATCAGAAGATTCGCATCGAGAGAGCCGGGCCGGACGATCGCTACGGCGACGTCGAGGTGGATACGGCGAGGTCGATGGAGATCTACAAGGAGTGGCTGCGCCTCGCGCGGCCGGCCCCGGGGCCCGGCGGACTCCGCCGCCCGCTCTGGCTCGTCCGCCCCGTCCGCCCCGTCGACGCCGCCTTCATGCTTGACCCTGCGGGCCCCGCAACGAGCCACACGCCCTGATCACTCGTCCATACCTCTCGCACTCAGCGCGGGACGGAGGGCCGCCCTGCGCTCCTACTTTCGGCCGGAGGAACGTCGAGGACACATCACGAATCTCGGCCGGCCTCCAGACGTACGCTCCGGGCGACCCTCCGCCCCGCGCCAACGTCGCGGTGCGCGATCAGGGAGCGACGTCGACGTCGACGACGGCGCTGAAGCTCTCTCGGAGGAGGTCTCCCTTCCCCAGGTCGGTGTCTTTCCCCTCGACGCGGATGAAGATCACCGGGTTCTGCGGGTCGGCGCTGGCGGCGAGAGCGCAGGCGTTCTTCCACTTGCTCGTGCTGGGGGTCCAGTCGGTGATCGCCTTCCAGTCGCCGCTCGAGACGCGGAGCCGCTTCCCGAAGAGCGACGAGGAGGAGAGGAAGACCTTGAAGCGGTCGTAGTCGCCCGGATCCCAGGCGACGGTGGGGCGGCTGTTTCGCGGATCGGTGCAGTCGAGAAGATCTCCCTGCAGCGGCGCCGTGATCGAGACGTCGCAGGCCTCCCCGACGAGGTCGGCGTCGAAGTCCTCCTGCCCCGTGTTGGCCGTCCCCGGACAGTTGTCGTTGTCCTGGCAGACCTCGTCCCCATCCGCGTCTCCCGAGAGGCAGAGCCCGGGCGGAGGATAGGGACGCTGGAAGACGCCGTAGCCGGATCCGTCCTGCCCATCACTCTGCCAGGCGAGGACGAAGCCGTTGGGATCGACGGCGACGCTGGGCGCGGCCTGGTTCCCCGTCGTCCAGGTGTTCACCAGGAAGTTGCCGCGCATTCTCAAGCCCGTGGGATCGAAGATCTGCGCCGAGATCCCGAGCGCGGAGCCATCCACGATCTCGCTCTGCCAGGCGACCATGAACTCGCCTCCGTCGCCGGTGCCGATCGAGGGAGACGACTGGGAGCCCGAGGTGAAGGAATTGACCAGGGTCTCCTGCCCGATGGGCTGCCCGGCCGAATCGAAATTCTTGATGGAGATCCCCCCGTCTCCGTCGCCTTCGCCGGGTCCGCTCCAGACGATCGTGAAGGCGCCCGCCCCATCCACACCCACGCGAGGGAGGAGCTGGCTGCCCGTCGTGAAGTCGTTCACGCCGAGCTCGGGGCCGAGGGGTGAGCCGCCGCTGTCGAAGCGCCGGGCGAAGACTCCGCCGGTATCATCGGGGCCCGAGCCGCTCCAGGCCACGACGAATCCCCCGAGGCCATCCCCCGCGGTCGAGGGGCTGACCTGATCTCCCGTCGTGTAGCTGTTCACCTGGAACTCGCCTCCCAGGGAGGTGCCGTTCGCGTCGAGGAGCCGGGCGCGAATCCCGGCACCCGACCCGTCAGCCCCGCCCTCATCGCTCCAGGCCACGACAAAGCCGCCTGCGGCTAGCGCGGCCACCGACGGTGTCGATTGGGCGGCCGTCGTCCAGGAGTTCACGATGATCTCGCCGCCGACCTCCTGACCCGACGGATCGAAGAGGCGTGCGGCGATCCCCGAATCGTCCCCGTCGAGGTAAGCGCCGGACCAGACGACCATGAAGTCGTCGAGCCCGTTCCGGGCGACGTCGGGTGAGGTCTGGGCGCCGCTCGTGAAGCTGTTCACCTGGAATTCCGACCTGATGGGCAGGCCGAAGTGATCCCCCAAGGAGCCGAAGATCCCGGGACCGCTCAGATCCTGATCGTCGCTCTCCCAGACGAAAAAGACGTCGCCGTGCTCGGTCCTCGCGAGGCGGGGTCCCTTCTGATCGCCGGTCGTCCAGGCGTTGACCTGCGCTTCGTTGTGCGGGATGCCGTGAGCCTGGCAGGGTGACGGAGCGAGTGCTCCCGCGGCGAGCAGGCTGAGGATGAGTTTTCGCACGCTTCGCGTGGACTCCGCGCGGGAATGGGCTGCTTCGGGCCAGGGGATCCTAGCTGCCGGGCGCGGCGAGGATCAATGATGTGAGGCGGCGGGCTCGAGGTCCTTCACGATCGCGTTCAACCCTTCAACGGGCTGCTGCGTGACGTCGTAGACGAGGACGCCGAATGCCACGAGCACCTCGCCGAGGTTGAAGGCGCAGTGGCCGTACCGCTTGATCTTGAAGTTCCTGTGAAAGGCGCGGCTGCCCTCGTCCAGGACCTTCATCCTGTAAAGGATCTCGTGCTCGTAGGGGATCTGCTGATCCTTGTCGGTGTGCAGGGTGATGAGGGGGCGCTCGAGGATTCCGCTGGTCTGGTAGAGCTGCTCGACCGTGGCTAGGGCCGCCGGCGAGGCGGCCACTCTCTGCACCATCAGGTTCAGCATCGTGTCGTCGGAGGATCCCCTGTAGACCTTCTCGATGTTGTCGAAGGACTGCCCTCCGAGCTTCGCGATCGCGTCATCGGCGGCGAAGACGCTGTACCAGAGGCCGTCGTGGATCGTCGTCAGCACCGTTTCGAAGTCCCACTTGAGGTAGGGCGCGCCGGTGACGCGCAGGAGCTGCCGGATCTTCTTCATGTTGGCCGGGTCTTCCATGGCCGGTCGGACGACGTTCGCCCAGTGGTCGTCCCACCCCGCGATCAGCGACGGCGGAATATCCGTGGCGCTTCCCGGGACGAGCCCGGGGAACAGGTAATCGAAGACCACTCGGAAGTCGCCGAAGTAGCCGGTGGTCAGGTTGAAATCTCCCACGGGGCCGCACATCGAGAGGCCGCCGTCGAAGACCTCGGGGTGCCTTTCGACGCCCAGGGCCGTCACGATTCCACCCTCGGAGGCGCCGACGAGGTAGACCCTGCGCGGCTGCCCGTGTCGCGCGGCGAAGAGCTGCACCAGCTCGACGACGTCGTCCACGCCGGGGACGATAGCCAGCCCGTTCGTGGCGTAGCTGGTCGTGGCGAAGCCGAAGCCCAGCATGTTGGCGAGCTCGTCGATGCACACCTCGGTGTTGTTCAGCGAGCCGCAGAGCTGGCCCTCCGGGATCGCCAGGGGCTCGTTGAAGGCCACGTAGCCGTGCGCCCAGATGACCAGGTCGCCGGTGTACTTCCCCTCCCCCGGCATGCAGATGCGGTAAATCGCCCCGGACTGCTGGAGGGCGTCGGGAGTGCACCAGCCCATGCCGGGGGGCCGTACCCCCGCCATCACGGGCAGGGGCAGCAGCAGGGCGAGCAGAGCGGCGATCGAGAGCGTGCGGGTGACCTTCAAGACGGGGCGACCTCCTCCTCCGCGGCCACCGGAGGGTTCCGGGAAGTGTACCCGGAAATCCTGCCGGTGCAAGGTTTTCAGGGCCTGCCGGGATCAGGAAATCCCGATTCCGGAGCCGGAGGGGTGGGTGTGACGTGCCGCGCGCGAGGGGGGGGGCACCGAAGGCAGCCGGGTCGTCTCGGCTGCACGAGCGTGCGCAGGTGGGGTTGGGTTGCAGTTGCAGCAGCGCGCGGCCATCATGGTCGCCCACCTGCGGCCCGGCCCTCCGGGCTCCCGCCATCCCAAGGAGACACGCATGACAAGGCCACGAACCCTTCTCACGGCCCTGCTCGCGACGACCCTCGCGGCGACTCCGGCCCTCGCCGGAGGGAACGCGAACTTCGCCCTCGGCGTCCGCAGCCTCGGCGACGAGATCTGGGAGGAGATCGATCCACAGCCGGTTTCCGGAGTCACGGTGGATTTCGGCCGCGCCTCCTGGCCCATCAGCCTGGCCATCGGCTATCACGCCTCGACGCGGGAGGAGAAAGACCAGCAGGTGGCGGGCTTCCGGGGGGACGTCCGCGGCACCGTCGGAGACCTGAGCTTCGGAGTGAGGAAGACCTGGCGCGGATCCGGGAGCGCCCGGCTCTACATCGAGGGGGGCGCGTCGATCGTCATCGCGGACGTGAGCATCGATGGATCTTCGGGGGACATCGAGGACAACGACACGAGCCTCGGAGGCTACGCGCAGGCGGGGATCTTCTGGAGGACAGGATCCCGGTTCAACATCGGAGCGAGCACGCGGGCGGTCCTCGGCACCGACATCACGTTGAATGACTTCGCGCAGATCGGGGAGGGCGACGCCGACTACGTCCAGGCCGCGCTCAGCTTGGGCTGGGGCTGGCCCTCCGAATAGACGGCCTGCACCCTGGCGCGCAGGACAGCACCCTCCGTGCCTGGCGGGGATGACGCCCGGGGTGGAAGGTCCATGCTGGGTGCCCGCATGGTCCCTTCATTCGCAGATCTTCAAGGGGTCGCTTCGTCGAAGAGCGTCTGTCCGAACGTAAAGCCGAGCTTCAGGCTCGCGTAGCCGGCGGGCTCGATCTCGGCGGAGAAGATCTCGTCGTCAGCGTCCGAGAAGATGAGCCTCCGTGCCACCAGGGAACCCGCTTCGGCCACAAGGGAGAAGTGATCGGAAGCTCTCCATGAAACGTCGGCTCCGATCTTCCCCTGCACGATCCTGAGGAAAAGATCCTGCGGTTCTCCAGGCAGGCGCTTGTCGTTTGCCGGCGTGTCGGGGTCGTCGGAGTTGTCGAAGCCGTACCGATTGCCAGTCACCTTCAGGAAGAGGCCCAGGCTCCACGCGGGGGCCCGCTGGTAGGTGGCCTTGAAGAAGAAGGGGACGACGCCGGCGAGAGACCAGTTCGTGCTGAGCTTCGACCACCCTCCGAAGACGGGCAGGACGAGCGCGCGGCCGAGCTGGTAGGTGAAGGCGCCGCCGTAGATCCAGAGCGTGGATCCTCTGTGGAAGCTCCCGAGCCCGAGCCCCGTGGTGCGGAGATCCGGGTCTTCGCGGCTCTCGTACTCCTCGGCCCCATTGATGAAGAGCGCGGCGGCGTAGAGCTTCCTGCTTCGGCTTACCATGAGGGCGCTCAGCCCCAGCCCGCTGCGGTAGAGCCGCAGATCGTCGTCCAGGAAAGCGGCGTTCAGCTCCGCGGTGGAGGAAGCGGCGGCGGCGTGCGCGAAGAACTGGTAGCCGAGCAGGGAGCCCTGGCTCCGGAGGTGCGTTCCCCCGAGCGGGATGTGCAGGCTCAGGTCAGCCGATCTCCATCTGAAGAGGTCCTTGCTCGCGTCGATGTACGGGGTCTCGTCTTCCCGGAAGGAGCTTTCACCGGAGGACTCACCGCCGATGGAGAGGCTGGGGCGGAAGAGATCGAAGACCTCCTCCTCCTGAGCCTGGGCCAGCGGAACCGCCGTGAAGGTGAAGACAACGGCGAGAAGAAAGATGCTGGTGTGACGGCTCATGCTTTCCTGACTCCTGAGGTCGAGGGGACGAGTCTGCTTTCCGAATGCCGATTTCGCCGAAGACGGTGTAGCGTTTCACAACTGTTCAAGATTTTCCTTGACTCCTCGGAGAGGGAACGGTAACAGTTTCGTGAACCCGATGGGCGATGGAGTGAGCCAACTCCGCGCGGGAGGGGTGTTTCCGGGGCGAGTCGCTCTCCCCCGGCTCGGGGCCTTCCCGGCGGGATACTCTTCGACTTCCAACGCCTGATGGGATGGGTCCCTGCCAGGCTCGTCCCACGGCGGAGGCGACCTCACTGAGGCCGTCTCTCAATCCGGGGTCACCGGATGCCCGCCGGTTCGAGCCGTGAACCCTAACTACCGTAGCTGGCCCCTTCGGTAGGTCCCGGTGAGGCTGTCTCCACGGGACATTTAGAGGCGAGGGCCCCATATTGCTGCGTCACGGGGGGTGGCGGCAAGGCCGCTCTCGGCCGTACCTGCCGAGAGATCAACGAGCCGGCGCCCGGAAGAGAAAGGACACACTCGATCTGTCTCCATCGGGGGGGCGACGCTCGCGATGAAGTCCTTTGAATTGATCTGCCTTTCCCTGCCCGGGCTCTGTGATGCCGCGGTACCTGTCGCGGCGAGCCGCGCGGGAGGCCTCGGCATCCTGGATCTTTCGATCCCCTCGGATCCCGCGCGAGAAGCCCTGGCGTTCGATGCGCTCCGCCTTCATGCGCGCAGGCCCATGGGTCTCCGGCTCGATCCCGCCAGCCCCGATGCCTTCGAGCGAGCCCTGGGCCGGGTGGCCCGGCCCATCGAGTGGATCCTCCTCGCCGGCGGCCCGGGAATCAGGACGGCTGGAATCGTCGCCGAGCTGCGATCCAGACAGCTTCGCGTGGCCGTCGAAATCACGACCCTGGAGGAGGCCCGCGCCGCCGTAGCAGCTGGAGCCGACGCCGTTGTCGCTCGCGGCCACGAAGCCGGGGGCAGGGTCGGGGAAGAGACGACCTTCGTCCTGCTCCAGCGCCTCCTCGCAGCCCTCTCCGTGCCTGTCTGGGCCCACGGCGGAATCGGGGAGCACACCGCCGCTGCCTGCTACGCCGCGGGGGCCTCCGGGATCGTCTTCGATCTCCAGCTCGCCCTGGCGCGCGAGTCGGTGCTGCCCTCCCACGCGCGCGAGGCGATCCGAAGGATGGACGGCAGCGAGACCGCCTGCATCGGTTATCCCTCCGCCGCTCGGCACAGGATTTACCTCAAGCCCGGCGCCACGGCCGCGGAGGAGCTGCGCGACGCGGCCTTGGGGGTTTCGGAGCCCGGGGATCTGGAGCGGATGGTCGCGGAGTGTGCGGGATGGGGCCCCCCGCGCCAGAGTGTCTGGCTCATCGGGCAGGATGCCTGCTTCGCGGCGACCCTCGCCGATCGACACCGCACGGTAGGAGGGATTCTCGGCGCGATCCGCCGCGCGATCTCCGATCACATCAGGACCTCCGCCCCGCTCGCCCCGCTCGGAAGCGGCGCCGCGATGGCGCGCTCCCACGGGACCACCTATCCCATCGTGCAGGGCCCGATGACCCGCGTGAGCGACACCGCGGAGTTCGCCCTCGAGGTGGCTCGCGGCGGCGGGCTGCCCTTCCTCGCCCTGGCCCTCCTCCGATCGGCCGAGGTGAAGGAGCTGCTGCGCCGCACGCGGGAGCTGCTCGGCAGCCGCCCGTGGGGCGTCGGCATCCTGGGCTTCGTCCCCCTCGAGCTCCGGCGCGAGCAGCTCGAGGTCATCCGAGAGCAGAGGCCGGACTTCGCGCTCATCGCGGGGGGGCGCCCCGACCAGGCCATGGCTCTCGAGCAGGACGGCATCCCCACCTACCTGCACGTTCCCTCGCCGGGCCTGCTGAAGCTCTTCATCGAGAACGGCTCCCGCCGGTTCGTCTTCGAAGGGCGAGAGTGCGGCGGCCACGTGGGACCCCGGTCCAGCTTTGTTCTATGGAACACGATGATCGACGTGCTTCTCGAGGCGCTCCCCGGGCCGGAGATGGAGAAGTGCCACGTTCTCTTCGCCGGCGGCATCCACGACGCTCGATCGGCGGCCATGGTCGCGGCGATGGCGGCGCCCCTCTCGGTACGGGGCGCGAAGATCGGGGTCCTCATGGGGACCGCCTACCTCTTCACGCACGAAGCGGTGACGGCAGGCGCCATCCTGGAGGGGTTCCAGGAGGAGGCCCTGCGCTGCGAGCGGACCGTCCTGCTGGAGACGGGCCCGGGCCATTCGACCCGCTGCTCCGAGACGAGCTTCGCGGGCGCCTTCCTCGAGGAGAGCCGCAGGCTGCAGTCCGAGGGACGCTCGGCCGAGGAGATCCGCGCCGCCCTGGAGGAGATGAACCTCGGCCGCCTCCGGATCGCCTCGAAGGGGATCCGCCGCCGCGCGGCGGCGGCCGAGGGAGAGCCCCGCTACGAGCAGGTCGCGCTCGTGGAGCAGCACGATCAGGGCATGTACATGATCGGGCAGATCGCCGCGGCGAGGAGCTCGCTCTGCTCCATCCAGGAGCTCCACCAGGAAGTCTCCGTGCGCGGGAGCGAGATGCTCTCGGCGCTGCCCCGCCCCGACTGGGAGAGCGAGGGCCGCAGCGGAGCCGCCCATCCCTGTGACATCGCCATCATCGGGATGGGGTGCCTGCTCCCGCGCGCCACGTCCATCTCAGCCTACTGGGACAACATCCTCAACAAGGTCGACGCCATCACGGAGATCCCGGCCGACCGATGGGACTGGCGCCTCTACTACGACGCCGATCCCAACGCCCGGGACCGCATCTACTCGAAGTGGGGCGGCTTCCTCGGAGATCACGCCTTCGATCCCATGCGGTACGGGATGCCCCCGAACACGCTCGGATCGATCGAGCCCCTTCAGCTCCTCACTCTGGAGGTCGTCCGGGAGGCGCTCGAGGATTCGGGATACCTGGATCAGCCCCACGTCCGGGCCCGCACCTCCGTCGTCCTCGGCGCGGGCGGAGGCGTCGCCGACCTGGGGAGCCGCTACGGAATCCGCGCCGGCCTCCCGTCCCTGGTGGACGAGGTGCCCGAGGCGGTGCTCGAGGCCCTGCCCGAGTGGACGGAGGACTCCTTCGCGGGGATTCTCCTCAACGTTGCCGCCGGACGGGTCGCCAACCGATTCGATCTCGGAGGCTCGAACTTCACCGTGGATGCGGCCTGCGCATCCTCCCTGGCCGCCGTCTACCTCGCCATCAAGGAGCTGGAGTCGGGGACCAGCGATCTCGTGATCGCGGGCGGCGCCGACACCGTGCAGAACCCCTTCGGCTACCTCTGCTTCAGCAAGACGCGCGCGCTCTCGCCCAGAGGGCGATGCCGCACCTTCGATGCCGGCGCCGACGGGATCGTCATCAGCGAGGGGCTGGCGGCCATCGTGCTCAAGCGCCTCGCCGACGCCGAGCGGGACGGTGATCGGATCTACGCCGTCATCAAGGGGATGGCCAGCTCGAGCGACGGCAGGGACAAGGGGCTGACGGCGCCCCGGCGCGAAGGGCAGATCTCCGCGCTGGAGCGGGCCTACGACCGCGCCGGCTTCTCCCCGGCGACGGTGGGCCTCATCGAGGCGCACGGCACGGGCACCGTCGCGGGCGATCGCGCCGAGGTCGATGCGCTCAAGAGCGTATTCGACGCCGCCAGCGCCTCGCGGCAGTCCTGTGCCATCGGCTCCGTGAAGTCGATGATCGGCCACACGAAGTGCACGGCCGGCGTCGCGGGGCTCATCAAGGTGGCGCTCGCTCTCCACCACAAGGTGCTGCCGCCCACGCTCAACGTCACGCAGCCCAACCCGCGCGCGAACTTCCCCGAGAGCCCCTTCTACGTCAACAGCGAGACGAGGCCCTGGATCCGCCCCGCCTCGGCGCCTCCCCGCCGGGCCGGCGTCTCGGCCTTCGGATTCGGGGGGACGAACTTCCACGCCGTCGTCGAGGAATACGACGGCGGGCTCCCGCCCGCCACCCGCGGCGCCGTCATGCACGGGAGCCGTCCGGAGCTCCTCGTCTTCAGGGAGGCCGGGCGTGCGGCGCTCGCCGCCCGCATCGCGGGCATCCACGACTCCATCGTGCGCGGCGCCCGCCCCGCAGCCGGGGATCTCTCCCTGAGCCTCTGGCGCCGGGCCGCAGAGGCCGGCCCCGATGCTCTCACGCTCGCGCTCGTGATCGAGCCGGGCGCCGACCTTGCCGGCCGTCTTGCCGCCGCGCGCGCCCTCCTCGAGAGGGGAGAGGGAGAGGTCAGGGATCCCTCGGGCATCTGGTTCTCCGCCGAGCCGCTGGCCAGGCAGGGACGCGTCGCCTTCCTCTTCCCGGGGCAGGGATCGCAGTACCCCGGCATGCTCGCAGAGCTGGCCGTGCACTTCAGCGAGGCCCGGGAGGCCTTCGATGCCGCCGACGAGGCGCTTCAAGGGCGCCTTGCCGAGCCCCTGAGCCGCTGCATCTTCCCGCCCCCTTCCTTCACCGACGAGGAGCGCGCCGCGCGCGCCGCAGCGTTGACCGAGACGAACGTCGCGCAGCCCGCCCTGGGCGCAGCAGGCGCCGCGATGATGCGCGTGCTGGAGTCGCTCGGAGTGAAGCCCGACATGGCCGCGGGCCACAGCTACGGCGAATACGTGGCGCTGCTGGCCGCCGGGGTCTTCGATGAGCGGACGCTGGCGATCCTCTCCGAGGCGCGGGGCCGATCGATCCTGGAAGCGGCCCGCGAGGATCTCGGCACGATGGCGGCCGTGCCGGCGGGGCGGGCGCAGGTCGAGTCTCTCATCGAGCCCTTCGACGACGTGTGGATCGCAAACCTGAACGCTCCGGCACAGACGGTCATCTCCGGGAGCCGCGAGAGGATCGCGGAGGTCGTGGCGCTGATGAAGGAGAAGGGCATCGAGGCGAGGCCCCTCTCCGTGGCCTGCGCCTTCCACTCGGCGCTCGTGGCGCCGGCGCGGGATCGGCTGGCGCGGGTCCTCGATGCCCAGCAGTTCAGGCCTCCCCGGATCCCCGTCTACTCGAACACGACGGCCACCCCCTACCCGGAGGATGGCCGGGCGACCGCGACGCTCCTGACCGAGCACCTCGTCAACCCCGTCATCTTCGCCGACGAGATTACGGCGATGCACGCGGCCGGCGCCCGGATATTCGTGGAGGTCGGCCCGCGCGGCGTCCTCACCAGCCTGGCCCGGCAGTGTCTCGAAGGGCAGCCCCATCTCGCGGTCAGTACGGATGCGCAAGGGAGGCCCGGCCTGCTCCAGCTCCTGCATGCGCTGGGTCAGCTCGCCGCCCACGGCGCGACGGTCAACCTGGATCGGCTCTTCAGCGGGCGGAAGCTCCGGGAGCTGCGGCTCGACGCGCTCGTCGAGGAGACAGCGGAAAAGCCGCTGCCTCCGACCACCTGGATGGTCAACGGCGGGAGGGCGAGGCCTCTTCGCGAAGCGCTGGCCCGCGCGGCCGCCGCCCCCGGCGACGCCGGCGTGCCCGCTCCTCCCAGGCCTCCGATCACGGCCCGAGGCGAGGAGAAGGCGCCCGCCGCGCCGGCTCCCCCGCGGCCGGCGGCCGTGGCCGCCACCGCGCCTCCGCCTGTCGCCGCGACCACGGGGAAGGGCCTCACTGTCTCGAGGGGCCGGCGTGAAGGAATCGAGAGCATCCTCGATGCGCACGAGAGCCTCATGGCGAGGTTCCTCGAGGTGCAGCGCACCGTGATGCTCGCCGCCCTCTCCGGCGCGGAGCCCTCTCCGCCGATCGACGTCGCGGCTGCCGAGCAGCGAGATAAAGTCCCTGTTCAGGTCGAGCCGGTGGTCCAGGCCGTGCCCGAGCCCACCGCCGTTTCGGGAGCCGCGAGTCCCGCCCGCGACGCGGAGCCCAGTGAGGCGGCGGCAGAGGTGGCGCCACAGGCCCCACCGGGCGAAGACGTGACTCACCAGCTCCTCGCGCTCGTCAGCGAGAGGACCGGTTACCCGCCCGAGATGCTCGATCTCGACGTGGACATGGAAGCCGACCTCGGCATCGACTCCATCAAGCGTGTCGAGATCCTCGGGGTGATGCAGAAGGCCTGCCTCCCCGCGGGCTCCGCCGTCGATCCCGGCCGCGTGGAGCAGCTCAACGCCAGCCGCACGCTGCGCGCCGTCGTGAAGTGGTTCGAGGAGGCGGTGAGGACGCGGCCGTCGCCGGCCAGGTCCGGAGAGGGGACAACCCCCGCACGCGATCTCTCCGCCTCGGCGCTTACCGCGCCCTCCGTCGCCGCCGGGCATCGAGCCAGGGCGAGCGAGGCGGTGGCAGGCGGCACCGAGACTGCGGTGCTGCCTCGTTTCGAGCTCTTCGCCGCCGAGAGCACGGCCCAGCTCACGGCCTCCAGGCCGCTGGTTCTCTCCGGGGCGCACCTGATCACGGGGGAGGATCACGATCTCGCCCTCGAGATCTCCCGGAGGCTGCGCGAGGCGGGCGCTCACCCCATGGTCGTCTGCCCGCCCGGCCGCTGCGCCGGAGGGGAGGGGCACGTCGAGCTCGACGCCGCCACGGCGGAGGGTGCCGCGGCGGCGGTACGCGCCGCGCGCGATGCCTTCGGCAGCGTGTCCGCGCTCGTGCACCTGGCCGCGCCGGCTTCGGATCCGCCCCTCGAGCGCATGGACCTCTCCGCCTGGCGCGCCCGCCTGCGCGGGGACGTGAAGTCCTTCTTCCACCTGGCGAAGGCCGCCGCCGCCGATCTGCATGAAGCGGCGAAGGCGGGGGAGGCGGTCGTCCTCGCAGTCTCGGCCCTCGGCGGGCGATTCGGCCTGTGCGGCGAGAGCGGAGCCTCTCCTGCCGCAGGCGGCCTCGCGGGGATCATCAAGACGCTCGTCCTCGAATGGCCGGGCATCCGCTGCCGGCTGGTGGACATGGACGGATCACGGCCGGCCGCGGAGCGAGCCGCCTGCATCCTCGAGGAGCTGCAAGCGGGAGATGCGGAGCCCGAAGTGGGGCGGGCCGGAGGAAAACGCTGGCTCTTCCGGGCTCGGCCCGCGCCGATCCACGGGAGCCCGGACGTTCCCGTCGAGATCGGCCCCTCTGACGTACTCCTCATCACAGGAGGCGCCCGGGGGATCACGGCCGAGGCAGCCCTGCGGCTCGCGACGATAGGCGGGGGGCCGGTGCTCGTCCTCGCCGGGCGCTCGCCCCTTCCGGATCCCGAGGAGGGCGAAGCCACGCGCGGGCTCGACTCCGCGCGCGAGATCAAGGCGGCCCTCATAGAGGAGATGCGCCGGGCGGGCGCTCCGATCTCCCTCCAGGCGGTCGAGCGCGCCTGGGAGCGGCTCGTGAGGGACCGGGAGATCCGCGCGAACCTCCGGCGCCTGAAAGAGACGGGAGCGCGGGTCGAGTACCACGCGGTGGATGTCCGCGACGAAGCGGCCATGGCGGCGCTGATGGGATCGATCCGCGCGCGCCACGGGCGGCTGGACGGAGTCGTCCACGGGGCCGGCATCATCGAGGACAAGCTGATCGTGGACAAGTCCCCGGACTCCTTCGACAGGGTCTTCGACACCAAGGCCGACAGCGCCTTCATCCTCGCGCGCCACCTCCCGCTCGATTCGCTGAAGTTCCTCGTCTTCTTCGCCTCGGTGTCGGGCCCCTTCGGCAGCCGGGGTCAGGGTGACTACGCGGCGGCGAACGAGGTCGTGAACCGCCTCGCCGCGCGCCTCGGCGCGGCCTCCCGCTGCCGCATCGTGGCCATCAACTGGGGGCCATGGGGAAGCTCGGGGATGGCGGATCCAGGTGTCCAGAAGCAGTTCCTCGAGCGCGGCGTGCAGATCATCGCCCCCCGGGACGGCACCTCGATGCTGGAGCGCGAGATACGCGCCGGCAGCGGGAGCACGGTCGTCATCGGCGGAGGCCCGTGGCGCATCGAGGAGCACGGCCGCGAGGATCGCCCGGGCGCCGGCGGGGGCGTGACGGAGCTTCCGCTTCTCGCGGGGATCGGGCTCCTGCGCGGCCTGGGCGAGGCGGTGGAGATCGTGCGCGAGTTCGACGTCACGAAGGATCTCTACCTCTTCGACCACTGCCTCGACGGCAGCCCCGTCGTCCCCGCCGCCATGGCGATGGAGCTGATGGCCGAGGTCGCGCAGATGGGCTGGCCGGACCTTCACGTGACGGGGCTTCGCGATCTGCGTGTCCTCAAGGGCATGATCGTGGACGACGGCCCGAGAGAGGTGAGGCTCACCGCCCGCGCCGCGGCGGAGCCGCCGCACGACCGCTTCGGAGCCGACGTGTCGGTGGAGATCGCCGACGCCCGCCAGGGCGGACAGCGCTACTACAGGGCGACGCTCGAGCTGGCGGACAGGCTGCCCGGGCCGGAGCCCTACACGCTTCCCTTCGAGGCGGAGCTGGAGCCCTTCGGAGTCACGATCGAGGAGGCCTACAGCCGCTACCTCTTCCACGGACCTCTCTTCCAGGGGATCGCGAAGATCCACGGCATCTGCCGCAAGGGAATGGTGGCGACGCTCGTCCCCTCCTCCCCGGCGGCCTGCCTGAGCGCTCGCCCGGCGGGAGCCTGGCTGATCGATCCGGTCATCTTCGACAGCGGACTTCAGATGGTGATCCTCTGGGCGAGGAGATACCTCGACGTCACGCCGCTTCCCTCGCGTTACAGCCGCTATGCGCGCTTCGCCCCCCTCACGGGCGGGCCGATCCGCTGCGATCTCCACGTGAGCGCCCGCACGAGCGAGAGCCTCTTCTTCATCGACCTGCACTTCCTCGATGGCCGCGGCCGCGTCCTTGGGCGGCTCGAGGGCATGGAGTGCCCGGGCAGCAAGGCCTTCAACCGCCTCGCGGGCGGCCACCTGAGGAAGGCATGAGCGGCAACGGGCCCGGAATGAAGACCAACGGCAGCGGCGCGGGCGGCGACGTCGCCATCATCGGGATGGCCTGCCTCTTCCCCCGCGCCCCGGGGCTGACCGCCTACTGGGACAACATCCTCGACGGCGTCGATGCCGTGAGCGACCCGCCGCCGCAGGCCTGGGACTCCGACATCTTCTATGACCCGGCCTCGAGCGCGAACGACAGGGTCTACTGCCGCAAGGGTGGATACCTCGGTGACCTGGCGAGCTTCGATCCCCTCCAGCACGGCGTGATGCCGCGGACCGTGGAGGGCGGAGAGCCCGATCAGTGGCTGGCCCTCAGGGTGGCCCGCGAGGCCTTCGATGACGCCGGCTTCGGCGACGAGATTCCCGAGCGGGAGCGCACGGGAGTCATCCTGGGCAGGGGCACCTACCTCAACCGCGGGAACCTGAGCGTCGTCCAGCACGGGAAGATCGTGGATCAGACCCTCGGGATCCTCTCGATGCTCCATCCCGACCTCGACTCGGAGGATCTCGCGCGGCTGCGCGCCGAGCTCAAGGAGCTTCTCCCTCCCTTCAGCCCCGACACGGTGCCGGGCCTGATCCCCAACATCATCGCCGGGAGGATCGCGAACCGCCTGGATCTCATGGGTCCGAGCTACACGGTGGACGGAGCCTGCGCCTCATCGCACCTCGCCGTGGACCAGGCCGTGAGGGACCTCGCCACGGGGCGGCTCGACCTGGTGCTCGCGGGCGGCTCGCACGTCGTCACGCCGGTCCAGGTCATGATGCTCTTCTGCCAGCTCGGGGCGCTCTCGCGGAGGGAGTGCATCCGCCCCTTCGATCGAGGCGCCGACGGCACGGTCCTGGGCGAGGGGATCGGGATGATGGTCCTGAGGCGGCTCGCCGATGCCGAGAGGGCGGGCAACCGCATCTACGCGATCATCCGGGGCGTCGGCATCTCGAGCGACGGAAGGGGAGCGAGCGTGATGGCGCCCCGCCTCGAGGGAGAGGTCCTGGCCATGGAGCGCGCCTACACCAACGCGCGCGTGGAGCCGGGCACCGTGGGGCTCATCGAAGCCCACGGAACGGGCACCCCCGTCGGGGACGCCACCGAGGTGAAGGCCCTGAGGCAGCTCTTCGGACCGAGGCGCGGCAGGGAGCCGGCGTGCGCGCTGGGCTCCGTCAAGTCGATGCTCGGCCACCTGATGCCCGCGGCGGGAATGGCCGGGATGATCAAGACGGCCCTCGCGCTGCATCACCGCATCCTGCCTCCCACGCTCCACGTGGAGGAGCCGTCGCCGGATCTCGATCTCGACACCTCCCCCTTCTACCTCTCGACCGAAGCCCGCCCCTGGATCCATGGATCCCGCAGCGCGCCGCGCCGCGCCGGAGTGAGCGCCTTCGGTTTCGGGGGCATCAACGGACACGTCATCTTCGAGGAGCATCCCGATGGGCTCCGCTGAGCGGGCGCCGGGCGGCGCCAGCCCCCGCACAGGTCTCTTCATCCTGCGCGGCAGCACGCCCGCGGACATCCAGGATAGGGCCCGAAGCTTGCGAGCGGCGCTGGCCTCGCGCCCCGAGATGCGGATGGAGGATCTCGCCTTCACGCTCGCCGTCGCGCCGCCGGCCGGTGCCGAGACCCTGGCCGTGGTCGCCGCCGGGAGCAGAGACCTCGGGGAAAAGCTCGACCACGCGATCGCGGCGCTCTCGAAGCCGGGTGTCCGGCGCATCCGTGAGCGCAGCGGCATCTACTGGTTCGTGGAGCGCCTCGCCCCGGAAGGGAAGGTGGCCTTCGTCTTCCCCGGCGAGGGTTCCCAGTACTCCGGCATGCTCGCCGGGCTCTGCATGGAGTTCCCGGAGGCGCGGGCCTGCTTCGATCGGATCGATCGCGTCTTCTCCGATCACGACAGGGGCTGGCTGCCCAGCCAGTTCATCTTCCCGCGCGAGGCCCGTAGTGAGGATCGCTTATTCAGGATGGACGGAGCCGTCGAGGCGGTCTTCACGGCGAACGCGGCGATCCACGCGGTCCTCACGCGGCTGGGCATCGCGCCCGGGATGATCGTCGGGCACAGCACGGGTGACTACTCGGCGCTCATGGCCTCCGGCTGCGTGCCCGTCAGTGACGAGGAGAGCCTCCTGGAGCTGATGCTCGATCTCAACGGGCTCTACCAGCGGCTCGAGGAGAGGGGCGAGATCCCCGAGGCGCGGCTCGTGGCCGTGGGATCCGTCGAGCCCGGGGCGGCCCGCGAGATGGTCGAGTCCGCCGGCGGCGCCCTCGCCGTGGCCATGGACAACTGCCCGCATCAGTTCGTCCTCGCGGGCTCCGAGGCCTCTCTCCAGCCCGTCCTCGATCTCCTGCGGGCGGAGGGCGCGCTCCTCGAGGATCTCCCCTTCCGGCGTGCCTACCACACCCCGCTCTTCGAGCCGATCTGCGGGCAGCTCTCGGCCTTCTACGACAGGCTCCCCGTGCGGAGCCCCGGCGTTCCCGTCTACTCCGCCGCGACGGCGCGGCCGCTCCCGGCGGAGCCCGGGGAGATCAGAAGAGTCTCCGTCGAGCAGTGGGCGCAGCCCGTCCGCTTCACCGAGACAATCGAGGCCATGTACGAGGCCGGGGCGAGGATCTTCGTCGAGACCGGCCCCCGCGGGAACCTCACCGCCTTCGTCACCGACATCCTGCGCGGGCGCCCGCACCTTGCCGTGCCCGCGGACGTGAAGCAGCGCACGGGGATCGATCAGCTGCTCCACATGCTCGGTCTCCTCGCGGCGCATGGCGTTCCCATGGATCTGAGGGCTCTGCACGCGCGCAGGTCGTCCCGCGAGATTTCCCTCGAGAAGGGAGAGGCGCCGGCGAAGATCGCGCGCACGATGACTCTTGCGACCGGGTGGCCGGAGATGCGCCTCACACCGCGCACGGCGGAAGCCCTGAGGAACCGACTCGCGCCCGTGGCGTCTCCACTCGCCCACTCCTCCGAGGAGGCCACGGGGATTCCCGCGGGATCAGTCCAGCTCACGGCCCAGCCCGGCTCCATTCAGCCGCCATCCACTCCCGGCCTGCGCGAACAGCTCCTCGCCTCCCACGTGCGGACGATGGAAGCCTTTCTCTCCACGCACGAGGAGATCGTCCGAGCCGCTCTCTCCGGGAGCGAGGTCGGAGCGCGGGTGACGGATCACCCCGTCCTGCCGGCACGCAGGGTGGAGGTCACGGACCATCCGGCCCCGATTGTGGCGCCCGCGGAGATCCCCGCTCGCATGGAGGCCCATGCCGTTCCGGGGTCTGCTCCCGGGGTTCCAGCGGCGCCGGCGAGGAGCGCGGCGCTTCAAGAGGCACCGCCGTCCGTCCCCACTGCCGTCAACAGTGCGGGTGAAGTGACGATCGGGAACGCTACGACGGAGCTGGGCGCGAATCCCACGGTGATCCGCGACGCCCTCCTCGCCCTCGTGAGCGACAGGACGGGCTACCCGCCGGAGATGATCGGCCTGGATCTCGACCTGGAGGCGGATCTCGGGATCGATTCCATCAAGCGCGTCGAGATCCTGGGCTCCTTCCAGAAGGAGACGGGGCTCGTCGAGGCGGGGGACATGGATCGGCTCTCCAGCCGGAAGACACTGCGGCAGATCCTCGACTTCGTCTCCGAGAAGCGCGGAGCCACCGGGGTGCCGGGTGCCGCTCCCGCATCCCTCGACGCGGCGCCGGCTGCCGCGCCCGCACCCGGGATCTCCACCGTTCGGCCCGCGGCCGCGGAGGCGGAAGGTAGCCGGGAGCTGGCCTTCATCCGTGAGGTGATCGTCAGGAAGCCCGGCGAGGAGATCGCGGCCAACGTCGTCCTGCGCATCGGCGACGCGCTCTTCCTGCGCGATCACTGCCTCGGACGGGAGGTCTCCCTCGCCGATCGCTCGCTCACGGGGCTGCCCATCGTCCCCCTGACGATGACCATGGAGATCCTCGCGGAGGCCGCCTGCGCGCTGCTGCCCGGGCGCGTCGTCACCGGGATGCGTGAGGTGCGCGGACACCGGTGGCTGTCGCTCACCGAGGACGAGATCAGGCTCCTCGCCACCGCGCGGCGCTCCCCGGGATCTCCGCAGGATGACGGCGCCGTCGAAGTCGAGGTCCGCCTCCATGCCGCGGCCTCCGGCGCGGAGGGCGGGGGAGCCGGAGCCCTCCTGGCCGAGGCCGTGATTCTCCTGGCAGCTTCCGCGGCCGCGCCGCCCCCGGCGGGTGCCTTCCCCCTTCGCTCCGCGAGGGCCTCGCGCTGGGAGAACGACCGCCTCTACAAGGATGGGATGTTCCATGGGCCCGCCTTCCAGGGGGTCGTCTCGATGGATCGCTGGGGCGAGGACGGCGCGGAGGCGACGCTCCAGGTTCCCGAGAAGAGGAGCCACTTCGCCGACAGGAGGGAGCCCGCCTACGTGACGGATCCCGTGCTCCTGGATCTCCCGGGGCAGGTGGTCGGCTTCTGGACGGCCGAGCACCTCGATCGCGGCTACGTGGTCTTCCCCTTCCGCCTCGAGAGGCTCGATCTGTACGGCCCGCGCCCCGTGGAGGGTGAGCGCTTCGCCTGCCGCGCGAAGATCGCGCTCGCCGGCGAGGGCCAGGTCCGCTCGGATCTCGATGTCGTCGCGGGTGACGGGACGCTGCGGGCCCGCCTCGGCGGCTGGTGGGATCGCCGCTTCGATCTTCCCCGCAGCTTCGCCCGCCTCCTCCTCGCGCCCCTGGAGGCCGAGCTCGGCGAGCCCTGGCCCCTCGAGACGGGCGGCGTCTTCAACCTGGAGGACTACCGCGGCTGCCAGATCGACTCGGCGGCCTTCCCGGACTCCTTCTTCACCGCCCATGACGGATTCTGGGCGGAGGTCCTGGCCCGGGCGGTCCTGGGCCTGCGTGAGAGACAGCAGTGGAAGGATCTGACGCTACCGGCGCCGAGGCGTCTCGAATGGCTCTTCGGCCGAGTCGCCGCCAAGGGGGCGGCGCGGCGCCTCCTCGAGGAGCGGCACGGGATCAGCGTGCGGCCCGCCGACGTCGAGATCGTGAAGGACGAGGCCGGGCGCCCAGGTCTCGACGGCGCGTGGAGCGCTTCCATCCCCCGCCCGCTCTTCCTCTCGATCTCGCATTCCGGCGGCGTCGCGGTGGCCGTCGCGGGCGCGGCGGGAGGGATCCCGGGTGGTGCCGAAGGGCACGGAATCGGAGTGGACATGGAGCGGCTGGGGCGGACGCGCGATGAGTTCGCCGACGCGGCCTTCACCGCGGAGGAGCAGGGGCTCTTCTCGGGATTCGCCGAAGCGGAGCGGGCCGAATGGGCGCTGCGATGCTGGTGCGCCAAGGAGGCGGTGGCCAAGGCCCTGGGGCGCGGCTTCATGGGCAATCCCCGTAACCTGATCGCCCGCCGCCTCGACGTGAATACCGGGAGTGTCGTCGTGGCGATGTCCCCGACGATGGCCGAGGCCCACCCCTCGCTCGGCGGAGGCGCGATCGCGGCCATGACCTGGCGCGAGAAGGACCGGATCTACGGTGCATCCACCTGCCAGAGGAGCAGCGAATGACGCAGCCAGGGGGGAGCGCGGTCGGCCGCCAGGCCATCGTGGCGGACCTCACCGGCATGATCGCCGACATCACCCAGGACTGGGACCTGGACTTCTCGGGAGGGATCACCGAGAGCACCGGCCTGGTCGCCGACCTGGGCTTCCAGTCGATCGACGTCGTGATGCTCGTGGGCGAGGTGCACAAGCACTATGGCCGGCGCGACCTTCCCTTCGAGAAGCTCCTCGTGACGGGCGGCGGCTACGCGCGGGAGATCACGGTCCGCGATCTCGCGGACTTCCTCCACCTGCACCTGAACGGCAGCGGGGGCCAGCCCGCCTCCACGGGCGAGGGAGCCTGAGCCGATGGCGCGTCTGGAGCGGACGATCCTGATCGGCCTCGACGGAGCCACCTTCGACGTCCTCGATCCGCTCATGGCCGGCGGCGTCATGCCGCGCCTCGCGGCCTTCGTGGCCGGGGGCGCGCGCGCGGATCTGATCTCGACGCCGAACCCCCTCACGCCTCCCGCCTGGACCTCTCTCGTCACCGGCCGCACGCCGGGCCATCACGGCATCTTCGACTTCGTGCGGGCGGAGGAGGGCGAAGGCGGCCTCTACTTCACGCTCAACGCCTCCTACGACGTGCGCTGCGAGACGATCTGGTCGGTCGTGAGCCGGGAGGGAGGCAGGGTGGCGTCGCTGAACTTCCCCGTCTCCGCCCCGCCCCTGCCCGTCGAGGGGATCGTCGTGCCCGGCTTCGTGCCCTGGCGCCACATGCGCCGCTCGGTCCACCCTCGCGGCTTCTACGACGAGATGAAGGCGCTCCCCGGCTTCGACGTGCGCGAGCTCTCCATGGACATGGTCGAGGAGCTCAAGTCCATCCAGTGGATCCCCGACGAGGACTACGAGGCCTGGATCCGGCAGCACACGCAGCGCGAGGGGCAGTGGGCCCGCATCGCCCTGCACGTCCTCGAGAACCACGACGTGGACCTCCTGGCGGTCCTCTTCGACGGCGCCGACAAGCTCCAGCACCTCTGCTGGAGGTACGTGGATCCCGCGCTCGCCTCTGCCTCTCCGGAGCCCCGCGAGTCGCTCCTCCGGGAATGGTGCCTCGATTACTTCCGCGCGCTCGACGGCCACATCGGCCGGATCCTCGACGCCGCGGGCCCCACGGCCCGCGTCTTCTTCGCGTCGGACCACGGCTTCGGCGCGACGAGCGAGATCTTCTACGTGAACACGTGGCTGGAGGAGCAGGGTTTCTTGAGGTGGAACGCCGACGCGCCGGTGGACGACGGCACGCACGTGGCGAGGGATCGGATCAAGAGCCACGTGGAGGGCATCGACTGGGGCGCCACCACGGCCTTCGCCCTCACGCCCAGCAGCAACGGGATCTTCATCCGCCGTGAGTCGGAAGGGAACGTCGCCGGCGTGCCTGAGGAGCGGTACGACTCCTTCCGCGGCGAGCTGGCGCGGCGGCTCCTCGCCGCCGTCCATCCCCGGACGGGGAGGCCGCTCGTCCGCAAGGTCATGACCCGCGAGGAGGCCTTCCCGGGCGCCGAGGCCGGGCGGGCGCCGGACCTCACGCTCGTGCTCGGCGACTACGGGTTCGTCTCGGTCCTGCGCTCCGCGAGCCTCCTGCGCGAGAGGCACGAGCCCGCGGGCACGCACCGCCCCGAGGGGATCTTCCTCGCGGGCGGGCCCGGGATACGCGGAGGCCTCGAGATGGAGCCGCTCTCGATCGTGGACGTGGCTCCCGCCTTGATGCACAGCCTCGGGCTTCCCGTCCCCTCCGACTGGGAGGGCCGGGTCCCGATCGAATCCTGCGAGCCGGCCTGGGCCGGCCGCCATCCCGTCCGCGCGGGCGAGGCAACCCTGCCACCCGGCCGAGCGGACTCGGGCGCCGGGGCGAAGGACATGAACGAGGCCGACGAGGCCGTCGTCATGGCCCGCCTGCAGGCGCTCGGCTATCTGGAGTGATCCGAAGGCAGGGAGAATGCCCAAGAAAGACATCAACGGATTCCCGGCGCACTACCTGACCCGGGGCGAAGGCCCGGACGTGATCCTGATCCACGGCCTGAGCGGTGATCTCGCCTCGTGGCACCCCGTGGTCGTCGCTCGCCTGGCGGAGCACCACCGGGTGACGATGATTGATCTGAGAGGTCACGGGCGCAGCGGGATGCCGGCCTCGGGCTACACCACCCGGGACCTGGCCAGCGACCTGGCCTCGCTGATGGATCAGGTCGGGATCCGCCGCGCCCACCTCGTGGGCCACAGCTTCGGCGGAGCCGTCGCCCTGCACGCGGCGGTCCTCTACCCCGATCGCGTCTCCGGCCTCGTCGTGGCGGATGCGCGCATCCGGGGACTTCAAGAGACGAGCGGCGTGCAGCAGTGGGCCCACTGGGATCGGGTTCGCGAGTGGCTCGGCCGCCACGGCATCGAGCTCCCCGAGAGGATGGCCGATCCGGACCTCGGGCTGCTGCGCTGCCTCGCGGAGCATCGCGTGGCCGGGAGGCTCGAGGGGCTCGCGGCGGAGCCCTTCTTCATTCCCTTCTCCCGGGGAAGCGCCCGCCGCGCGGAGGAGTGGCTCCGGCTCATCGAGAGCACCACGGCGGCGACCGACTACAAGGAGGTCGCGGGCCTGACGGCCGAAGTGATCCGCCATGTCGCCAGTCCCGCGCTCGCGATCTACGGCGGGCTCTCTCATTGCCTCCCGACGAGGGAGACCCTCGTGGATCTCATGATCGACTGCACCCCGGAGACGATCCCGGGGGTCGGCCATTTCCATCCCATCGCCGCCCCGAAGGCCTTCGCCGATCACGTGGAGCCCTTCCTGCGCCGGGTGACCTATCGGGAGTCGGAGCGCGCCGCCAGCCGGCCCACGCCCCGGCCCGCGGCCCGCCCGCCCCGCGTCCGGCCGGGAGCCGCTGAAGCGTGAGGTTGGAGCCCCGCCCTCCGGCCCTCCCCGGCGCCGGACTGAGGCGATCGGATTTCAGGCCCCTGGCCGTCAACGGCTGGGGAGACGGCCTCAACTCGTACGCCCACTCGATGGCTTGGTTCAGGGACAACCTCTACGTGGGATCCACCCGCGCCAACCTCCACCTCGGAAAGCTGCGCGAGCCCGCGCCCCAGTGGCCCGTCTATCCGGTGAAGTGCCCCGACGACCTGCTCACGCTCGACGTGCGGGCGAGGATCCAGCGCTGGAGCCCGGTCACGGGCAAATGGTCGAACGTCCACACCGCGGGGACGATGAGAGGGGTCGACGGCCAGACCATTCCGACCGAGATCGGCTACCGGGGGATGACCGTCTTCAAGGGGCGAGGCGACACCGAGCCCGTCCTCTACGTCAGCTCCTACAGCGGATGGGGCGCCCTGAGGGATCCCGACGAAGACCAGGGGCCGCGGATCTTCCGCTCGGAGGATGGCCAGAGCTTCCAGCCCATCTCGGCCGCCAGCCTCGGCCGGGATGAGGGGATCTCCGCCTTCCGCTCCCTCGTCCCCTTCAAGGGCAGGCTCTTCACCTCGCCCGTGGGGACGATCCGGAGCCGTCCCAATGTCTCCCCCTGCCCGATGGTCTTCGAGAGCACCGATCCCGCGAGCGGGGAGTGGCGGCCCGTCAGCGAGCCCGGCTTCGGCAACTCTCAGAACGTCGCCATCTTCGAGATGGCCGCCTTCAACGGCTTCCTCTACGCGGGAACGGGCAACATCGCATCCGGCTTCGAGCTGTGGAAGACGGACGCCGAGGGGAAGCCTCCCTACCGATGGCAGCAGGTGCTCCGCATGGGTGCCTACCGGGGCAACCTCAGCGAGGGAGTGCTCAGTCTCTGCGTCTTCGGCGACGCGCTCTACGTCGGCACCGCGATCCAGGATGGAGGCTACGACCGCGAGTACCGGGTCGGTCCCAGCCCCGGCGAGGTCCTCCGGATCTTCCCCGACGACACCTGGGAGATCGTCGCGGGCACCGCGCGGCTGACCCCTCTGGGCGTGAAGGTCCCCGTCAGCGGCCTGCGCCCCGGCCTCAACAACTTCTTCAACGGGTACATCTGGCGGATGTGCGTTCACGACGGCTGGCTCTACGTCGGGACCTTCGACTGGAGCGCCTACATGCGCTACTTCGCCGTGGACCAGTGGCCCGAGATCCTGCGCGAGTTCGTGGCCAGGCTCGGGGTCGAAGAGACGATCCGGCAGGAAGGGGGATGCGACCTGATGCGGACCCGCGACGGGAATCGATGGTTCTGCGTCACCCGCACCGGCTTCGACAACCCCTACAACAGCGGAATCCGGACGATGGTGTCGACCCCCCACGGCCTCGTCGTGGGCACGATCAACCCCTTCGGGCCCGAGGTCGCGGTGCGCCGCGACGGAGAGTGGCAGTACGTCACGAACCTGCGCGGGGGGCTGGAGGTCTGGCTCGGAGAGCACGAGCCCGGCGCCGCCGCCCCCACCGAGGAGGAAGAGGCGGCCGACGAGATCGTCGGACAGCTCCCGCTCGCGGCCGTAGGCGAAGGGAGTGCGCCGCAGCGCCGGCGCGTCGGGCAGCTGGACCCGGCGAAGCTCGAGCTCGACAAGGAGCAGCTCAAGGAGCTGGCGAAGAGGATCGACGTGCGATCGGTCCGTCCGGACCTCGTATCCTTCGCGAGCAAGTTCCACCACATGCGGACCGAGGGGGCGGAGAACATCCCCAGGGAAGGGGGCGTCGTGATCACGTGCAATCACGTAGGATCACCCGTCTTCGCGGGGGTCTCCTTCAACTCCGAGGACGGCGTCCTCTTCGCCCACGTGCTGCTTCAGGAGCTGGGCCGGCCGGTGCGCTTCCTCGCGGACCACGGCTTCTACGACACCGATCTTGCGGCCCGGATGTGCGGCGACACCGTGGACCAGCTCGGCTTCGTGCCCATCTCGATCGGCAACGGGATCAGGCTCCTCGAGATGGGCGAGCCCGTCGTGATCTACCCCGAGGGGCGCTACTCCAGCCCCGACTACAAGCTGCAGCCCTTCTTCTGGGGCTTCGCGAAGATCGCCTTCCAGGCGCGGGCCCCGATCGTCCCCTCCATCCTCATCGGACCGCACGAGAGCCGGCGGCGCGTGGAGCGCAACGGGCGCTTCCTCTACCTGAACCCCTACTCGCCGCTTCCCGCCGACTACAAGTTCGTCTTCCTTGCGCCCGTGGACATCCACGACTACCTCGACGATCTCTCCGACAAGGAGGGGCTCGGGAAGTTCACGGAGATGATCCGGCGTCTCACGCAGGAGGCGCTCGACAGGGAGTGCGCGACACGGCCCGAGATGGAGGAGATCCGCGCGCTGCAGTCGATGTACGGCGAGCCCTCCCCGAACGAGGCCGGGGCGCGCGGGGTTTGAGGGTGCCGGAGCCGTTCTGGAAGGGCTTCGGGCCCCGAAGTACGATGCGAGGACACGCGGAAGCCGCCCCGGACCATCCATGCGCGCCGCCCTGCGGCGCGGGAGGACGACAGCCGTGAGACATCGCATCTTTTCAGCATCGGTGGGAGTCTCCGTGATCCTCGGAGCCATGATGATCCAGTGCGCCGCGGCCGAGAAGCAGCCCGCGTCGGGAGAGGGAGCGAAGGCGACCACTCAGCGCGCCGGCGTGAGGCCACCCTCGAGGCCCGAGAGGGGGCCGGGCTCGGGGGCCTATCCCCACGGCAAGACCATCCAGGAGCAGGTCGGGGAGGATGCGAAGGGCTACTGGCTCTTCACACCGGGCTCGCCGGTCCCCGAGAAGGCCCCCGTGATCCTCTTCCTCCACGGAGGACGGGGCCTCAACCCTTACGATTACGGGGGTTGGATCGATCACATCGTCCGCCGGGGGAACATCCTGATCTATCCCATCTTCGAGCCCCCCTCGAAGTGGGAGAACATGCGCGACACCAACGACGCGAAGATCGAGCGCGCGCTGGGCGCGACGCGCGATGCGATCGAGCGCTTGAAGAAATCGGGACCCGTCAAGCCGGACCTCGACCGCTTCGCGGTCCTCGGTCATTCGTTCGGTGGAGGGCTGACGCCGCAGATCGCCGCACGCGCCGAGGCCGCGGGACTCCCGGCGCCGAAGGCCATCATGCCCGTCGAGCCCGGCTGGTTCGGAAAGGAGGAGATGCCCCTGGCGATCCTCGCCCAGGTGCCGGAGAGCACGCTCGTCCTGATCATCGAGGGGGATAGGGATCAGTTCCAGGACACCCGCCAGGGGAGGGACATCTACCGGGCACTCAAGAAGGTGCCTCCCCAGCGCAAGAAGTTCGTGGTCTTCCAGACCGATGAGCACGGCGAGACTCCGCTCATCGCCGACCACGCCGCGCCGCTGTCACCCGACCCCAGGATCGGAACCGCGCTCACCGAGAAGAACGAGCGTCGCCGCGACCTCGTGGTCAAGCTCACGGGGATGAGGCACGGGGAGTCCGATCCTCTGGATTGGTTCGGCTACTGGCGCCTCTTCGACAGCCTCTGCGAGACGGCCTGGGCGGGAGGGACGATCGACCAGGTCGTGGGATCCAGGGCCGAGCTCGAGATGGGCTCCTGGTCCGACGGCACGGCCGTGCGGGGCATCAAGGTGGAGGAAGCGCCATGAGCCGTCCCGGCGGCGTGGGCCCGCGCCTCCAGCCCGTGGCCACCGGGGCGGCCGCGCGGCTGCTGATGGGGAACGTCCTGGCCGACCAGGGCGAGTACATGCGCGCGCTGGGCGAGCTCCGCGAGGCCTCCGAGAGGGCGCCCGCCCTGCTCGAGGCCATCGTCTCGAGCGGAGACATTCATTTCCGCAAGCGCGAATATGCCGAGGCGAGGTCCGCCTACGAGGATGCGATCCGGGAGAACCCCGCCTTCGCACCGGCCCGGGCGGGCCTCGGCATGGTCCTCTTCATGGAAGAGCAGACAGCCGACGCCATCCGAGAGCTCGCGGAGGCGGCCCGGCTCGATCCCCGCGATAGCCGGACCATGCTCATGCTGGGCCACGCCTGCATGAGCGAGCGCCGCTACTCCGAGGCGGAGAGGGCCTTCCGTGCCGCCGCCGCGCTCGATCCCGAGCTGGCGCTCGCGCAGTTCGGCGTCGGAGAGAGCTTCATGAAGCGGGGGCTCGTGGCGGAGGCGGCCGCCGCCTACAAGGCGGCGATCAATGTCTTCCCGAGGATGTCGATGGCCCACCTCAGGCTCGGCGATCTGGATCTGGCGGAGGGCCGGACGGAAGCCGCCATCCTGATGTACGAGAAGGCGCTGATCTTCAACCCCGTCGTGAAGGAAGGGCGCTGGCGGCTGGGGCGCTGCATCGCCCTGCAGGGGCGCTTCGCGGAGGCGCTCATCCACTACGAGGCCGAACGCCCGCTCAGCCCCGCCAACCCCACGCTGCACTACGACATCGCCCTCGCCCTGCGGGCCACGGGCAGGTACCACGAGGCCATCGAGGCCTTCCGGCGGGGGATGCAGCTCGACGGCGCCATCGGCGACAACTACTCGACCCCGGCGGGAAGCGGCGCGGGCCACTGGGTCATCGTTCCCATTCCCGGCGGAGTGGCCGAGGCGGAATGCGATCGGCTTCCCTTCCGACTCCTGCCGCAGCGGCGCCAGAGTGGCCGGCGCGGAGGCGGATTCGGCCTGCCCTTCGGTCTCTCCGGCGAGCGCCGCCGCGGGCCCGACCGGCGCATCGCGAGGATGGTGGCCGAGGGCATCTTCACCATGGTGATCGGGGAGGCCGCGCAGGCGGCCCGGGGTTGACTGCCGACATGAGCACCAGGGGCTTCTTCGACGACTACCCGGAGTTCCTCCGGACGAGCGAGACGAGCGTCCATCCGGCGCGGCTCAACCGGCGCCACGATGCGCTCATCTCCCGGAACCGGGACCTGATCGAGGGCAAGGTCATCCTGGACCTCGCCTGCCACGACGGCCGTTGGTCCTTCGCGGCCCTCAAGGCGGGAGCGAAGAAGGTCATCGGCGTCGAGGCGCGGCCGCACCTCGTCGAGAACGCGCGGAAGACCTTCGAGGGGAGGGGCGTTCAGCCTGCGAGCTACCGCTTCATCTGCTCGGATCTCTTCGAGGTCTTCGAGGGCGACCTCGGGTCGATCGACACGGTCTTCTGCTTCGGCATCTTCTACCACGTCATCCGGCACGTGGAGCTGATGACGAGGATCCGGGAGACGGGCGCCGCGGCGGTCATCGTGGACACGAACGTCTGCAGGGACGAGCGCCCCGTGCTTCTCCTGCGCCGCGAGGACACCCGGGTGGAAGGGGCGGCCAACCCCGACGAGGACACGCTGGAGCACTGGAAGATCACGGGCCTCCCCTCGGAGTCCGCGGTCCGCCTCATGCTCAACCACGCAGGCTTCGCGGCCGAGCGGATCGACTGGAGCGCCATCCCCGGAGCGGACGACGAGCAGGTCGCGGCCTACCGGCTCGGGGATCGGGTCACGATGCGGGCCGTCCGCGACGATGACCACGCGCCCGCCTTCACCTTCCCGGGCGCGGCGGCGGGAGAGCTGGGGACCCTCATCCGCGGTGACGGGCGCACGGATATCCTGGACCTTCCGGTGCCGGAGGTCCTGCGTGCCTTCAGGGGGATGAACCTCCTGCTCTTCCGCGGCTTCGGGATGGACCTCGACAGGTTCAGGAAGCACACCGAGAGACTGACCACGGGCTTCGTCTCCTACGCGGGAGGGGCGGCCGCGAGGGCGCTCGTGGACGGAGACCCGACGATGATGACGGTCTCCGAGCCCACGCACCACTACCCGGTCCCGCTGCACGGCGAGATGTACTACGTGGAGAACAAGCCGCAGATCCTGTGGTTCTACTGCGTGAAGCCGGTGGCGGAGGGGGGCGCGACGACCGTCGGGGACGGCTGCTGGATCCTCGAGAACCTCAAGGACTCCACGCGGCGCCTCTTCGAGGAGAACCGGATCAAGTACATCATGATCCACCCCGAGGGGCGCTGGCAGAAGATCTTCCTCACCGAGAGCCTCGACGACGTCCGCCGCCATTGCGAGGAGAACCGCTACACGATGCGCGTGGACGAGAAGGACGGGTCGATCGTCACGGAGTACCTCTCCGACGCGATCTGGCCGACCAACCACGGCAACCATCGCTCCTTCATAAATAACATTTTCGCCATCACGCGCTGGGAGCAGGCCGGAGTCCCTTTCAGGAAAGTGAGGCTCGAGGATGGCCGGCCGATACCGGAATCCGTGATCGATGAGCTCTGGGAGGTCGAGAAGCGCGCCACGCGCGACGTGGCCTGGGAGCCGGGAGACGTCTTGATGGTGGACAACAGCCGCTTCCTGCACGGACGCCGGGAATTCAAGGATCTCAGCCGCGAGATCTACGTCCGGCTCGCCACCGGCCTCGTGTCCTGAATGGGAGTGAGTGGCTTGGAGAGGCTCCTACCCGCCCGGCGACATCTCGCGCCGCAGCACGCTCCATTCGTGGCGGTAGCGCCTGGGATCGGTGCGGATCGCCCGCACCTGCCTCGCCGAGTCCGGCGGGATGAGCTTCAGCTCCTGCCCGGTGGCGAGGGCGCGGAGCTGCACGTCGCAGGTCCGCTCCAGCTCGTACATGTCGATGACCGCGTGGGCGACGTCCGGGCCGCAGGTGATCAAGCCGTGGTTCATGAGGATGAGGGCGCGCCGCGCGCCGAGGGATTTGACGATGGCCTCACCCTGGGGCTCGCCAGCTACGACGCCGCTGTAGTCGGAGTGGATCGCGTGATCCTCGAAGAAGACGCACCCGACCTGGTCGATCGGAAGGAGGAGGGTCCCCAGGGCGGCGAAGGCGCATCCTGCTCCTGGATGTGTGTGCGCCACGCAGTTCACGTCGGCCCGCGCCTTGTGGATCGCGGAGTGGATGTAGAAGGCCGCGAAGTTGACACCGCGCGGCTCGCCCTCGACGACCTGGCCTCCGGAGCCCACGAGGATCAGATCCTCCTCGCGCGTGTCGTTGAAGCGCCGGGCGAGAGAGTTCACCCAGAAGTACTCCGGGGCCCCGGGGACGCGCAGGGTGATGTGGCCGTAGAGCCCCTGGTAGAGACCGTCGACGACGCCGATCCGCGTCAGGATCGGGAAGGCCGCCGCGAGAGAGGCCTTCGCCTCGAGCGCCTCGGCAGAGGCCACCGCTTCCAGGACGCGCCGACGCTCGTCCTCGTGGATCGGGGCCGGCCGGAAGCGCGCCGCTGCGTCGGATCCCGTCATGATGAGGCCCCTCTCCCGTTTCCGGGGGGCATGCTAGGTGCGCGCCGCGCGGGATTCAAGCGAGGAGGAGCCCCTGCCTGGGCGCATGCCCGGACAGGCTCCCCGGCCGGGAGCGTGGCATGAGCCCACGGATGCCCGCGCTCAGGAAGGACGTGGAAATCGTCGCGCATCAGGTCCGCGAGCGCCCGATCCACCACTTCCTCGTGGATCGCTCGGGGGAGGGAAGGGTCTTCGAGCTGGGGAAGAGCGAGCACTTCCTCGTCAGGAGAATGGACGGCGATACCACGATGGAGGAGACGCTCAGCCTCTACGAGAAGGAGCTGGGTGAGCCGCTCGCCGCCTCCGATCTCGAGGCCTTCATCGAGCAGCTCCGGGGAGAAGGCTTCCTCGAGGGCGCCCCGCCCAGGCGCGCGACCGCCCCGGAGGCCTTCGGGGGTGACGACTACCTGCCCTGGGGGAAGGTCCAGCTCACTCGAGGCGATCAGTTCGTGGGATGGCTGGCGGAGAGGCTCGGATGGGTCTTCACGCTGCCCGCGCGCGTCATCGCGGGGGCGGTGATCCTCCTCGGCCTCAACACGCTGGTCCGGGAATGGGGCCCCTTCTGGGATGCCCTGAGCTACCACTGGGGCTTCGTCTTCCTCCTGACGATCATCCTGTCGACCTCGCTCCTGGTGCACGCGCCGAGGCACCTCCTCCAGGCGGTCGCCTGCAAGCGTGACGGCGGATACGTGCAGGAGATCGGGCTGAGCTTCATGTACTACGTCGTGCCGGGCCTCTACTGCCACTACACCGACGCGCGGTGGATCGACGACAAGAAGCGCTTCATGAAGACCATCACCCCAGGGCTCTGGTACCACGCCTTCGCCTGGGCGGTGGCCATGATGGCCTGGTTCGTGTCGTCTCCCGGATCGCTCGCGCGCAGCGTCTGGCTGGCCGTCGCCTTCGGATCCGGGATGGCGATGCTCCTCGTCGTGGCCAACCCCATGGTCCAGGGCGACGGCTACCGGCTCCTCACGACCTGGCTCGAGATGCCGCGGCTAAGGGAGCGCGCGCTCGCGGCCTTCGGCTCCTGGGTGATGCGCCGCCCACCTCCCGAGCCGCTCAGCCGCCGCGAGCGGAGGTGGTTCCTCCTCTTCGGGCTCCTGGTGACCGCCTTCACGCTCGGGTACCTCGTCTTCCTCACGGTCGTCGCCGGCGTGAAGCTGACCGGGGCCTTCGAGGGGGCCGGGGCCATCCTCGCCCTGGGGCTGGCCGCCTTTTTCTTCTCGAAGCCGGCGGAAAAGGCATTGTCGGGCTCTCCATCGCTCGAGCGAGCGCGCGCCCGCATCGCGGATCTCAACCGCCGCCCGGGGTGGAGGTTCTGGGCGATGGTGGGGGGGGCGCTCCTGCTCTTCCTTCCCTACCCGTACGAGACAGGTGGGCCCTTCACGATCCTGCCGAGCGTGCAGTCGGAGGTGCACTGCGAGATCGACGGCGGGAGGATCGCCGAGGTCCTCGTCCACGAGGGGGAGTTCGTCAAGGCGGGCCAGCCGCTCGGCCGGATCGATCAGCGGGAGTACGAGAAGAACCTGAGCTTCACGCGCGCCTCGCTGGAGGAGACGGAGGCGAAGCTCGACTACCTCCGCAAGGAGCTGGCCATGCTCCAGACCCCTCCCGACATCGAGTCGATCCTCGCGCTGGAAGCCGAAGCGCGGAGGCTTCATACGCTGGTCGACGACTACGTTCGCGAGCTGGAGCTCACGACGATGGTGGCCGCGATCGACGGGCGGGTGAGCACTCCCGAGATCCAGGGCAAGGTGGGGCGTTACCTGCGCAAGGGTGATCTCTTCGCCACGGTGGAGCAGGCCGAGAAGGTCCGAGTGGAGATCCAGGTCCCCGAGGCCGACGCGCCCCAGGTGGAGATGGGCGCCAGGGTGAAGGTCGTTGCCTGGGCCTACCCCGGCGAGACCCACTACGGGGAGGTGCAGGAGATCGCCCCGATCGCCTCCGCGCCTGTATACTCGCCGGCCTTCAGAACGGAGAACGCCGTCCGCGTCATCGCCGAGCTTCCCAACCCGGAGCTGCGCTTCAAGTCGCAGACGACAGGGTTCGCGAAGATCAGGACCGACTGGATCCCGGTCTGGTTCGTCCTTTCGCGCCTGGTCGTCCGCTTCTTCCAGGTCCAGGTCTGGTACTGGATCCCATGAGAATCAACGCCCTGATCACCGCCGCCCTGCTCGCCCTCGCGGCATTATCCATGGGGGCCGCGCCGGCCGCGACAGCCGAGGGGAGCGAGCTGAGGCTGAGCGTGGAGGAGGCCGTCCGCCTCGCCCTCGAGCACGACCTGGACCTGGAGATCGAGAGGATCAACCCGCCCATCGCCGCGGAGCGGATGACAGAAGCCCGCTCCGAGTTCCATCCCTTCCTCGATTACGACCTCTCCTACTCGAGGCAGCACCGGTTCCTGAACAACGTCCTCGAGGTGGCAGCGGAGGATGGAATCGTCAGCGAGACCCGGGTGATGCCGGAAGCTGCGCTGAAAGGCAAGCTCACGAGCGGGACCACCTACTCGCTGGCCGCGAGCCTCAGCACGATCGAGTCCGACAATCCTCTCCGCCTCTTCGACTCCTCCTGGATCCCCTCCGTGTCTCTCGGCTTCACCCAGTCACTCCTCAGGGGCTTCGGCCGTTCGGTGAACCTCGTGAGGGTCCGCCAGGCGGAGCAGGTGGAGAGGCAGGCGGAGCTGCAGCTCAAGGCCAAGATGCTGGACGTCATCCGGGAGACGGAGATGAGGTACTGGCTCCTCGCCTACGCCCAGCAGCACCAGGAGATCTCGGCGGGAAACCTCAAGGTGGCCGAGGACCTCATCCAGCGCGTGACCCGGATGCGGGAGGCGGGGATGGCGACCGACCTCGACGTCTCGAAGGCGCTCCTGGCCGCCGAGGATCGCCGGGCCGACATGGCCCGGGCCAGCGCGGATCTCAAGATCGCGCAGGTGCGCCTGCGCAGCGGCCTGGATCCCGAGCTTCCCGTGACGACCAGCGTCGTCGCTCTCGAGACTCCGCGCGACGAAGGGCCTCCCGAGGGACTCCAGGCGATGCTGAACCGGGCGCTCGAGGCTCGACCCGAGATCGAGTACCAGGAAGCGGTCATCGAGGGCCTCGCGCTCGAGGAGAAGGCCGCCCGGAGCAACTCCAGGTGGAGGCTCGACGCGACGGGGAGCACGAGCTACAGCAGCCTTGGCGGTGACGGCCTCGGTCCGAGCCCGCTTCTCCAGCTCGGTAATCTTCCGCCTGACATCGAGGACAGGGACGACGCGCTTTCGTCTTTCAAGGACGGCAACTACAGCTGGACGCTGGGGCTCAGCCTCGAGATCCCCCTCGGAAGCAGGGTTTCCCTGGCCGAGCTCGTGCCCACGCGCCTGCGACGCACGCAGGAGGAGCTTCGCCTGGAGCGCGTCCGGCAGGAGATCCGCCTCCAGCTCGAGACCTCCTTCCACAACATGGATGCGGAGTGGTCCCGGCTGAACAGCGCTCGCGAGGCCGTCCGCCTCGCGCAGCTCCAGCTCAACGCCGAGTCCCGCAACCTGGAGGTCGGCTTGAACACCGTGTGGGACGTGATCCAGGCCCAGGATCGGCTCGCGGAGGCGCTCGACTCCGAGGGCAAGTCCATGGCGCTCTACGCGACGGCCCGTGCCAGGCTCACCGCCGACCAGGCGCGCTCCTTCGAAGTCTACGACCTCGTGGTGGAGCCATGAGGGCGGGACGAGCCGCGCGCCAACTCCTCCTCCTCGGCTTCCTCATGATTGGGGCCGCCATGGCCGCGCCGGATCTCCGCGCCGAGGATGTCACGGCCGAGGGAGTGGTCAGGTCGGAGGCCCGCGTGGAGATCATGTCCAAGGTGGCCTCGCCCATCCGGAAGATCGCCGTGCGCGAGGGGCAGGCGGTCCGTGCGGGCGACCTCCTGATCGAGATGCTCAACGACGTGGAGAATTCCCAGCTCGATGCGGCCGCCGCCGAGGTCGAGCGGGCCCGATCGGCGCTGGCCGACGCGGACCTCAAGAAGCGGACCGCCGATCGCGAGCTGGAGCGCAACATGAGCGTGGAGGACCTCATCACCGAGCGGGACCTGGAGCTGTCGCGCGACGCGGCCGAGCAGGCGGCCACCACCCACACGATGCGGGAGCGGGAGCTGACGAAGGCCGAGGCCCACCTGGCGCTCGCCCGCGCTGTCTACGAGGGGACCTTCATCCGGGCCCCCTTCGACGGGCAGGTCTCGAGGATCTACACGGCGGTCGGCGCCATGCCCAAGCCGGCGGACACGGTCCTGCTCGACCTGGTGGCCCTCGACAAGCTCTTCGTCGAGATCGCGCTTCCTCTCGCGCATCTCAGGAAGATCCGGACCGGCCTGCCCGTGAGCCTCGTGATCGAGGAGGGCAACCCCGTCAACGAGACGAAGGTAAAGGGGACCGTGCGCTTCATCTATCCCGAGATCGACCCGACGATCCGGATGGTGCGCGTGAAGATCGGGATCGAGACCCGGGGCCTCCAGGTCCTCCCAGGCATGTTCGCCAAGGCGACCCTCGACCTGCCCGCATCCCCGGCCGCTCCCGCCGCCAACTGACCTCAGAGCAACGGGGGCGCCTCTCGGTCCCTCGTCCAGACCGCACTCAGCGCGGCTCGACTCTCAGCGCGGGACGGAGGGCTCACGGATCTGTGGTAGCGTGCCGCCCCGCGCAGGCAGCGGTATCATGGGAGGCTCGATGGGTTCGCCTCGGGTACGGTTGTCGATCCTGCTGGCGGGCCTTCAGCTCGCCTCCTCCCTCGTCGAGGCAGGCGCGGCGACGGCAGCCCGCGATGAGCCGCCTCTCGTTCCCTGGGCCGTCGCCCGCTCCCTTGCCGAGGAGATCTCCGGCGCCGCGGCGCGCCGGACGGTCCAGGAGCTGACGCTCCATCACCGGATGCGGGGATCGCGGGGCTTCGCGGCGGCGGCCGGGCTCATCCGCTCGGCCCTCGAGGAGGCGGGGCTCGAAGGCGTGGAAATCCTCTCGCTGCCGGCCGACGGGACGATCATGTACGGCACGCAGCGATCCCGGCCGGCCTGGGACGCGGAGTTCGCCGAGCTGTGGGAGCTGCTGCCGTCGCCTGACTCGAACGGGGAGTCCTGGGCTCCCTCGCGCCGCGTGGCCTCATGGGCCTCGAGCCCGATCGGCCTGGCGCAGGACAGCGCCTCGGGGCTCGTCGAGGCCGACCTCGTCGACGTCGGCGCGGGGAGCACCGAGAAGGACTACGAGGGCAAGGAGGTGAGGGGGATGCTCGTCCTGACCTCCGAGCAGCCGGGCGCCGTCGCCCGCCTCGCCGTCGAAGCGAGGGGGGCGGCCGGTGTCGTCTCCTACGCGCAGAACCAGAAGACGGCCTGGTGGAAGGAGGACGGATCCCTCGTGCGCTGGGGCCACATGGAGACCTTCCCCGCCCCGGCCGGCTTCGCCTTCATGATCTCGCTCGATCAGGCGCGCGCCTGGAAGGAGCGGATTTCCCGGGGCGAGCGCGTGCGCCTCCGCGCCGTCGTGGAGGCGGGCGCGCATCCCGGCGCCTACCTGATCCCCACCGCCGTGATCCCCGGGAGCGATCCCGCGCTCCGCGACCGCGAGATCGTCTTCTCCTGCCACCTCGACCACCCGAGCCCCGGGGCGAACGACAACGCCAGCGGGTGCGCCGCCATCCTCGAGGTGGCGCGCAGCCTCGCCCGCCTGATCGGCGCCGGCGTCGTCCCGCCCCCGCGGCGGACGATCCGCTTCGTCTGGCCCGCCGAGATCGAGGGGACGATCGCTCTCCTCAACGCCCGGCCCGAGCTGGCGGCCCGGGCGGACGCCGTCATCCACATGGACATGGTCGGGGGCGATCCCGCGATCACGAAGGCCGTCTTCCACGTCACGCGCTCACCCGCCAGCCTGCCCGCCTTCGCCGGCGACGTGGCAGAAGCGCTCGGACGCTTCGTCAACCGGCAGACGAGCGCCTGGGCGGGTGGGACCGAGGTCGATTTCCCCCTCGTCGATCCCGAGGGGGGCCGCGAGGCGCTCCTCGCCGAGATGGCGCCGTTCAGCATGGGGAGCGATCACCAGGTGTGGACGGAGGGCTCCTTCCGCGTCTCGGCCGTCTACCTCAACGACTGGCCCGACCGGTACATCCACACCCACAAGGACGTCGTCGGCAACATCGACCCGACGAAGCTCGAGCGGGCCGCCTTCATCGGGGCCGCGTGCGGCTGGTACCTCTCGAGGCTCACCACCGAAGAGCTTCCGGCGCTCTGGGACGTGATGCGGCGCCATGCGATGGAGCGCCGCGCGGCGGCCATCGAGCGCTCCGCGCGGGCGGAGGCGAGGGAGGCGGGGGCGGGTGCCAACCTCCTGCGCTTCCAGTCCTCCTGGGAGCGTCAGGCCTTCGAGTCGATCGGCCGCTTCGCTTCCATCCCCGACGCCCTCCGGCGCGAGGCGGAGGCCTTCTACGGATCGCTCGACTCCCTGGCGCCCGGACTCCCTCCGGGTTCGGCGCCTCCGGCGGCGGATCCGGGAGGAGCCCTCCTCTACGGGCGCCGCGCGCAGCCCAAGGGGCCCATGCACGGCTTCGGCTACAGCTACCTCGACGCGCGGGTGAAGGAGCTGGGACTCGAGGCGCCCCGGCTGAGCGACTACCAGGGATTGTGGGGCGGCGGAGGAGAGTACGTCTACGAGGCGCTGAACCTGGTGGACGGGCGGCGATCCGTGCAAGCGATCCGCGACGACCTCTCGGCCATCTACGGCCCCGTCCCGCTGGATCTCGTCAGCGAATACCTCGAGACGCTCGCGAAGATCGGGGTCCTGGAAGTCCGCTAGGCGGGCCCGGCGGCGGCACCGGACTCAGCGCGGGACGGAGGGTCGCCCTGCGCTCCTACTTCCGCCGGAGGCACTTCGATGCTAGGTGCAGCATCGCGACCGGCTCCCGAGTTACGCTCCGGGCGACCCTCCGTCCCGCGCCAACGCGCGACACGGATCCAGCCGCGATCGTGTCAGCCGCGCCCGCCTACCTGCTTGCGTCCGGGGAGCGTCCTGGCACGGGGGACAGAGTCACGATGCTGTAGCCGACGGCGACGGCGGCTCCCTCGTTGTGGTAGGAGTGGGGCTGATCGCCGTCGAAGGCGAGGACGTCTCCGGCTTCCAGCCGGTGGCTCTCGCCGGCCGTCTTGAGGATCAGCCGCCCGCGCTCGCAGGCCAGGTACTCGCGCGTCCCCGGGCGGTGGGGCACGCCCGTCATCCGGCCTCCGGGTTGCAGCTCGAGCCGATCGATCTCCATCCCCGGGATGGGGTCCGGGAGCAGCCTCTGGAGCCGCGCCGAGCCGTCACGCCCGCGCTCCGTCACCGGCAGCGTGCCGCGCGGGAAGAGCTGGCATCGGGCGTGGGGCGAGGAGAGGATCTCCTCGATCGTGATCCGCAGCGCCGAGGCGAGCCGGGAGAGCACCGACAGGGTCGGGTTGCCCGAGCCGCTCTCGAGCTGGGCGATGGTGGAGCGGGGGAGCCCGCAGAGGGAGGCCATTCCCGCCTGCGTGAGCCGCCGGCGCTGCCGCTGGAATTGGAGGTTGGCCGCCAGGTTCGTGGGAAGAATGTCCGAGGGGCCGCGTGAGGCCATGCCGCGAGGATAGCGGCCTGCCAATCCATTGGCAATTTGGTTGTGAAAATGGCCGCCCTCGCCCACGATGCGGCCTCAGGAGGTGCTGCCATGACCGACATGCCCGACATGCCCGACATGCCCGATGAGAAGGTCCGCCTCGAGCACGCGCTGCTCGACGTCGGGGATCTCGATCGATCCCTGGGTTTCTACCGCAAGCTCCTGCCCGGCTGGACCATCCGCTGGGAGGGTGCGAGCGAGCGGGGAGGGCGCTGGATCCACTTCGGCCCTCCCGGGGAGGGACAGCCGGGCTATCTCTCCCTCTACGAGCTGCCGGGCGCCCGGCGGGCCGGCGAGGATGCGGAGCCGACGATCCGGATCGAGCACGTGGGCTTCGCCCACCCGGACGTGAGGGGGCTCGTCGAGCGCCTCGCGAAGGAGGGGATCCAGCCCACCGACGAGACGGACGATGGGCGCTACCGCCGCTTCTACTTCGAGGATCCGGACGGCCACGTCCTGGAGCTCGTCCAGAAGCTTTGAGCTGGGTTGCGTGTCGAAGGCCAGCCCGTCGCACTCAGGGACGAGACGGTCAGTGGCGGAGCGGAGCCTCAGCGCGGGACGGAGGGTCGCCCTGCGCTCCTACTTCCGGCCGGAACCACGTCGAAGCAAGATCACAGTTCCGGGCCGGCCTCCAGACGTACGCTCCGGGCGACCCTCCGTCCCGCGCCAACGGGCGGCGCGCACATTCGTGCTTCGATGCAAGAACCCGGAGCGGGTCGCCGCATCGGACGCTCCCCCGGTGCTGTTACGGGCAGACGTTGTTCGTGACGTGCATCGTGATCGCGGGGCAGATCGTGGAGGCACCGGCGTAGCTCTTCTCGTTGCCGGCGCCGTCGCGGCTCCAGCTCCCGTCGGTGGCGGCGCCGTCCGTGGCGACGACGAGGACCCATGAGTTGCCCGGCACGGGCAGCGTCGCCGATCCCGACGGGGGCAGCCCGCAGGCTCCCCCCGTGAAGGCGGTGAAGTCGCCCAGGCTTCCCCAGTAGACGTTCACGGCCGCTGCCGGGCAGCTCGCGGCATCCCAGGTCAGGTGGAGATTGGATCCCGCCAGGTCCGCCTCCAGCGGAGCGCCGGGGACGGAGGCTCCGTCGGGGATCGGCGGTGGCCCCGCGGCGGCGGTCGTGCAGCTTCCGGGCACGAGGGCGGGCGAGACCTCGATGTCATCGACCGACCAGGTGCCGAAGGAGTAGATGAAATCCGTCGAGAGGTGAAAGCGGACCTTCACGCTGCTCCCTGCCCAGGGGATCAGCGAGGCGGTGTAGGTGTCGTAGAGGAGATCGGTCGCCGAGAAGTAGGTCGTGGCGGCCGCCGTGGAGGTGCAGATGTTGAGCGGGAAGTCGACTTGAGTCGGGTAGTCGGGGCTGACAGTCAGCCGCGTCCATGTGCTGAAGCCTGGGCCCGGCGCGATCTCGACCTGTCCGAGCGAGCCTCCCGCCCCGAAGAAGCCGTTGGGGTCGTAGGCGAGATCGTGAATGGTCGAGAAGGTGAGTTGAGGGGCGGCTGCTCCCAGGCTGATCACGGGGCTCGTGAGGTCGGAGCAATCGCTCACCCCGGCCTCCCCGACATGGACCTTCGGCCCGGTATCGCCTCCGGTGGGGCTGACAGCCCAGGATCCGGCGGGGCTGAAGACGACAGGGTCCGTATCCCCTCCGTCGTCGCGCAGCGTGCCGGAGACGGGAGGCCCATGCGGCGCCGCTGCGGCCGACTCGACGTTGGCCTCTTCATTGCCTCCGCCGCAGGGACCGCCGTGGCCCGACGTTTCGTCCTCGGCGCGGACGACGTAGTGGTAGTCCGTGCCTTCGGCGAGATCCACGCCGTCGAGGAACCCGGTCCCCGCCACGCACCGCGCGATCCGGTTGGAGGGGCCGGGGGTGAATCCCGCGAAGGTCTCCCTGTAGACGTTGTAGACGAGGCCGGTGCCGCACCTGGAAAGCCCCGCCGGCCAGCTCAGCGCCACGGAGCAGGCAGCCTGGCCGCCATCGGTCGCGGCCGAGAGGCCGCCGAAGAGAGGGGGAAGGAAGCAGTCGCCCGTCGTTTCGCCCTCGTCGCAGGTTGATGGCGGAGACTCGCAGAAGGCCCCGGCGTCCGAGGCCGCCGTGACACGGTAGCTGTAGGTCACGCCCCCGGAGACGCCGGTATCCTGGAAGCTCGTGGCCGTCACGGCCGTCGCCACGGGAATCCATGGTCCTCCCGGGCAAGTGCCGAACCCGCGATAGACGTTGTAGGCCGCGGCTCCGCCCACGGCGCTCCAGCTCACGTCGAGCTGGTTCGGCCCGCCGGGCGACACGGTCACCGAGGCCGGAGATGCCGGGGCGGGGCAGTCCGCGGCGTCCCCGCGCACGACGAGGGCGAAGGGCTGCGGCCCCATCGGGACGTTCACGCCGCGCACCCGGAAGACCCAGCGCCCCGGCACGGGCGCGCCGAAGGCGAGGCGCTCCTCGACGTTCGCATCGTCGTGGGAATCGCCCGGGTCGCTCGTCAGGGAGGGCAGCCCCGTGTTCGGGTCGCGCGTCTGGAACCAGACGTCGCCGCCGGGATCGATCGCCTCGAGCTCCAGCTCGTTGACGCGGGCGGGTGAGGCGGCGAGGTCGGCAGGGTAGTCGCTCCAGACGAGAGTGGCGCGAAGCGCCGTCCCTGCCGAGACGTCGTAGGCGTGGTTGACGACACTCCCGGTCGTCACCCCCTGCTTGTGGTCGTCCACCTTCAGGCTGAAGGGGCTTCCGGTGAAGGCGAGCGTCCCGCCCAGGAGGATCCGGCCATAGCCCGACAGGTAGTCCGGCGCGGGAGCACCGGCCCCGAGCGCCACGGCGCCGTCGATGAGCGTCGCCTTGAGGAGCGCGCCTGAAGGAGAGAATCCGCTGGAGGGAGATCGAGCTCCGCTCGCGAGGAAGCCCCCGGTGTAGTACTCGCGCGCCAGCGCAGCGAGCCCGGCGGTGGTGGGCGCGGCCATCGAGGTGCCGTCGAGGGAGCAAGTGCCGCAGTTGTCGGAGATGGGCGTGGCGTCCGAGGCCGCGGAGATCACGGCCTCACCCTGCGCAGCCAGCGTGGGCTTGAGCCTGCCGTCGAAGACCGGCCCGTCGCTCGAGAAGGACGAAGGCGTCGACGCGGCCGTCCCGTGGCCCACCGAGCCGGCGCCGATGAGGCTCTTCGCCGTGGCCGGAGTGCTCACGACGTTCGGCGGCTCGCACAGCCCCCGCGCATTCGCCACCGAAGCGACGAGGAGCAGGTCGGGATAGCTCCACATCGCGAGGTCCGCGTCGCGGGCGAGCGAGTCGTAGGGAAGCGTGCAGGTCGGATCGCATTCGCCGAGAGCGTCGTGGCAGACGCCGCCGAAAGACATCGAGTGAATCCGGGCGCCGCTCCGCCAGGCCACGTCGGCGAGGTTCCAGAGCGTTCCGCCCAGCGTGGTCAGGAACTCCAGGCCGTCTCCCAGCTCCTGGAAGACGATCTTCGCCCCGGGCGCCTGCCCGTCGGCCGCGTCCCGGCCGGGGGTGGCGAAGGTGGTGCAGTTGGCGAAGGGGGCCCGATCGCCCGCGGCCGAGCCGGAGGTGTGCGTGCCGTGGCCGCTGGCTCCGAAGAGGCCGGGGCACGTGTCGTCGTCTCCGAGCGGCGTGGGGGACCACTGGTAATAGATGATGTCCTTGCGCCGGGAGGGAGCCGTCGCGGCCGGAGGGCAGGGAGGCGACACGCAGGTGGCGACGGGCGGGTCGCCGAGCGTGTCATCACGGAACTGGCAGGCGTCGAAGTCCTGCCCGGAATCCGACAGCGCGATCACCTGGCCGCAGCCGAAGATCCCCTCGTCGAATATGGGCGTGGCTCCAGGCGCCGGGCCGACGAAGGACTGGTGGACCCAGACGCCGTCCTGGTTCGTCCAGGTCAGCCGGCGGACCTCCTCGATCGCCTCCACCTCGGGGAGATCGAGGAGCGCCGACAGCACCTCGTCGAGCCGCGCCGCAGCCACCGTGGCCTCGATCCTCCATGCGCCATCCTTCCCCGAAGGTGCCGCGACGATCTCCCCACCTTTCAGCGTGGCGAGCGCTCCTGTCTCCGGCTCGTCCGCGTGGAGGAGGACCCTGATCTTCACGTCGAGCCCGCCTCCCGTCTGCGTAACGGCCTTGCCTGTGCGTGCCGCGAGACCGGGCTGTACCCGCGACGTGACGGGAAGGGTGCCGAGCCAGACTACGAAGGGAAGGGCCCTGACCTTCTCCTCGTCCTGGGGGGAGAGCCGGATCCGGTAGCCATTCTCGGGGATGTAGCGGAGGATCGCGGCACCCGCGGATCCAAGGTCCACCCTCTCGCGCTCGTCGAGCGGGCCGCGCGTCATCGCGACGAGGTAGCGCCGCCCCGAGGCGCTCAAGGAGCGGAGGCTCCCCCGGTACCATCCGGGAGGGACCATCGCCGCGTCGTCAAGCGGATGAAAGAGACCCGAGGCGAGCTTGAGGACGGGAGGGCGATGAGGCCCGCCTCCCGGTCGAACGGCCTCCTCGGCCCGCGGGAGCGGCGTGGCGCAGATCGCAACGAGTCCCGTCAACGCGATCCCGATCCCGGCGCGCCGAAAGGTCATCGGCCTCACCTCCATGCTCCCGTTCCCATGTGGACGATCTCTTACGGTGTCCGGCGCCTCGAGGCAACCGGCCGCGCGAGAGCACCGTGATAATATCCGCGCCCCATGGTCTCTGCTTCGGCCCGGCGCGGGGCCCTGCTCATCTTCGTCCTCCTCGGCGCCCTCCACGCCTGGAGCGCCGGCGACACCGGGGTGGGGATCGATTTCTACCAGTTCTGGTCCGTGGGGCAGGCCGTCAGGGAGGGCCTGGTCGAGAACGTCTACTCGCCCGAGGCCTGGCCACGCCTGGCGGGGATCTTCCAGGAGAGGGCGGAGCGCGACGGGGGACAGAGGCACAGGGCCGCAGCGGCCTTCCGGCGGGAGGGCATCCAGACATCGAACACCCCGTTCCTCTATGCCGCCTTTCACGCCTTCGAGAGCGGAGACTACGAGAAGGACATCCGGCGCTTCCGCGCACTGAGCCTGGCCACCGCCGCCGCATCGGTGATGGCCCTCTGCGCTCTCGCGGGGCTCGGCGTGGAGGCCGCGCTCATCGCGCTGGCCTTCCTCTTCTGGGCCTTCGTGCCCCTGCACTACGACCTCGCCGAGGGCAACGTCAACGCGATCCAGCTCGGATGCATGGCGCTCTTCCTCCTTCTCGCGCGGGCGGGGGCGGGCTCGCTCAGGCTCTTCGCCGCAGGCGCTGTCCTCGGAGCCGGAGTCGCCTTCAAGCCCAACCTCGTCTTCGTCCCCCTGGCCCTCGCCCTCGCGTGGAGTCTCGATCGGCGTTGGAGCCGCCTCGTCGTGGTCATGGGGGGCGTGGCCGCCGGCGGCGCGGCGGCTGCGGGCTGCGGTGCTCTCTTCTTCGGAGGGCTCCGGCCCTGGCTGGACTGGGTGGAGACACTGCGTCACATCCAGGAGACCTTCGGCTCCGAGGTGAAGTGGGGGAGCTTCGGAGGCGGCCGGCTCCTCCTGGACCTCACAGGACGGAATCTCTCGGCCCTGCTCTACCTCGCCTGCTTCACCGCCCTGGGGCTCGCCGTCCGGAGGAGAGCGAGCGGCGCTCTCCGGGAGGGGACGATGAATGGCGATCTCCTCGTCGTCGGCCTGGGCCCGCTGATTCCCATCCTCGCCGCGGACCTGGCCTGGCCCCACTACCTCGTCCAGGCCCTTCCGCTCGCGCTGTTGCTCCTCGCCGCGGAGGCCTTCCGCCCCGACCGGGGGGCGGGCCGGTGGCTCGCTCTGGCGGGGCTGGTGGGGATCTGCTCGTCGCCCCTCGTGGACTGGATCGGCCCACGCAGCGACTACCTCTACGCCGTTCCGCTGGCATCCGGATCTCTGCTGCTCTTCATCGCCGGCTGCCTGGCTCTCGCGGGAGGGGGCGGGCCGGCCTCGGACCGCGCGGCGGCCTCCCGCTGATCACTCGATCGGAGCCCGGAGCTCCTCTTGCTGGCGAACCACGCCGCCGCGCACGACGAGGGCGAGAGATCTGAATGCGTTCACGCTCACCAGCGGATCATCTTCGAGCACCAGGAGATCCGCGGCCTTCCCTCGCTCGACCGTTCCGAGATCGCCGAGGCGCCCCGCCGCCCTCGCGGAGCCCCTCGTGGCCGCGACGATGACGTCCATGGGAGAGAGCCCCGCCTCCTGCATCGCGATCATCTCGAAGAGGACCGAGGCCCCGTGCAGTGTGAGGGGGTTCCCGGCGTCGGTCCCCATGGCCACGGGGATCCCCGCGTCGAAGACCCGCTTGAGATTAGCCGCCGCGGTGCGCGCCCGGTCCGACGGGGCGGGCGCCTTGATCTTGTCGCCGAGAGTCTCGGGCTTGAAGGCCTGCGTCATCTTGAGCTTCGTCCGCGTCACGGGATCGACGCAGGCGAGGGGATCCTCCGCCAGCGGCTCCGTGCCCGTCATCAGGGCGAAGCGCAGCCGGGAGTAGCCCTCGGCGACGGTCAGGGTGGGGCAGTAGACGACTCCCTTCTCGCGGGCGAGCGCGAGGAACTCGTCGTCCACCTCGCGATCCGACACGCTGTGGACCAGCACCGAGGCCCCGGCCCTCACGGCCGCCTTGGCCCTCGCGAGGCTCGTGGCATGCACGATGACGGGCAGCTCCGCGGCACGGGCCTCCTCGGCCGCCGCCGAAACCAGCGCGGTGATCTCCTCGTCGCTCCGGGCGGGATTCTCGACCCACCAGATCTTCACGGCCTTGGAGCCGGCCGCCTTGAGGTACTTCACGAGGCTCCGGGTCGTCGCCTCGTCCTTCATGTAGAGGATCTGGCGCTCGCCCGGGAGGTTGATCGTCTCGACCTCGAGCGGGGAGAGGAGCGGGCCCGCCGCGATGACGTGAGGCGCAATCGTCGCGCTATCCGCGCGGGCCGGCAAGGCCAGGGTCCACGGGTATCCTCCGACGTCGAAGACCGCCGTGACGCCCGCGCAGAGGTAGGTCCTGAACCACTCCGGGGCGCCTTCCCGCAGCGTCGCGACGACATTCTCGTAGGGCATCGAGGCGCGCACGTCGGCGAAGTCCGGCCGGCCGTCGGCCCAGCCGCTCTGAGAGAAATGGACGTGGGCGTCGATGAGTCCGGGGGTGATGAAGCGGCCCGGCAGAGCGCTCTCCACGGCGTCGGTGGGCACGGGACAGTCCTTCCGGCTTCCGGCGCACTCGATGAGGCCGTCGCGCAGCACGACCACCGAGTCGGGCACGGGGTCGCGCCCCGTGCCGTCGATGAGAGTCGCCCCGGTGAGCGCGCGGGGGACCGGTGGCGTCCCCTCGGGCTGGGGGAAGGCCGAGGTCACGGCGATGCGCCAGCCCTCGGGCGTCTCCACGAAGAGCCTCTCCGAGATGCCGCTCAGCTCCCTCGCGCCGTAGAGCACGCGGTAGCGGTAGCTGCCGAAGACGATCCCGGGACGGATGGGAGTGAGGCGCAGATCGAGCGCCTCGATGACGTCGGGCCAGTTGTCGGTTGTCGTCTGCGCCGCGTGGGAGTCGTAGCCGAGCTGGGGCCCCGCGGGGCCGACGCGCACGAGGCGCTCCGATTGGAGATAGCAGGCGAGGTAGGCCTCGCGGTCGCGCGAGCGGATCGCGTCGAGGTTCCGCTCGAAGAGGCTCCGCGCCGCCGCGATCTCGGCTTGCGTCTCCTTGTCGGGATCCGTCTGCCCTGCGCGGACCCCGGAAGCCGCCGGAAGGAGCAGGATCCCTGCGAGAAGGAGGGCGCTCCGGAGCGGGCGTGGGGATCTCATTGCGGGGCTCGTGAGGGCGAGAGCGGGCCCCGCGGCCTGGCGGGGCCTCATGCCTCGCCCTCGCCCAGGAGCTGGAGCGTCCTCTCCCGGCAGTCATGGCGATGGTCGCAGCGGACCTCGGCCGAGGAGGGAGACTCCAGCCCCAGCGAGAGGTACCGGTTGGAGCAGTCGGGCAGGAGCGTCGCCACCGTGAGATTCCGATCCCTCAAGCGGGCCGCCGCAATCATGTTCGCCCCGGCGCTCCGCCCGACGCAGAAGCCGTGCACCCTCCGGAGGCGGTCGGCCTCCTCGTGCGCCTCCATGGTCGTGACGCTGATCACCTCGTCGACGGCCTTCATGTCCATGAGGCCCGGGATGAAACCGTCTCCGATGCCCAGGATCCCGTGCTCTCCTGGCGGCCCGCCGCCCATCACGCTCGACTCCGCCGGCTCGACGGCCACGATCCGAACTTTGGGCATGGCCTCGCGCAGGGCCTGCCCGACTCCCATCAGGGTCCCGCCCGTGCCGACCCCGGCGGCGAAGGCGTCGAGGCTGGAGCATTCCTTCTCGCGGAGCTGGGCGATCAGCTCGGCCCCCGTGGTCTCGCGGTGGCAGGCGGTGTTCTCGGGATTGTCGAACTGATCGGGGACGAAGCAGCCGGGGCGGCCGCGGTAGGCGTTCCTCCGTGTGATGGCCCCTTCGAAGCCCTCCTCGCGGGGAGTCAGACTGACGTCGGCGCCGAGATTCTCGATGATCCGCTTACGCTCCACGCTCATGTGCTCCGGCATGAAGATCAGAGCGCGGTAGCCGAGATGGCGCGCCACGAGCGCGAGGGCGATGCCCGTATTCCCCGACGTGGCCTCCACGACCAGGTCGCCGGGGGAGATCTCGCCTCGCGCGGCCGCCTCCCTGAGGATGTACCAGGCCACCCGGTCCTTGATGCTGCCCCCCGGGTTCGAGCACTCGAGCTTCACGAAGATGCCGTCGATGAGGACCAGCGGTGTGTTGCCCGGGGCCAGGCTGTCGCGGTCGGGCGGGATGGGCTCGGGATCGGGCATCGGCTCCTCGAAGGTCGGCCGGGATCGCGAAAGGTGAGCGGGGATTCTACGGTGGCCGCGGGGGGGCTTCAACTGGAGGCCGGGAGCCCGTCCCCGCCGCGTCGCAGCCAACCCGCTTGCCGTCGCCGCCGGAGCGAGCTTCCACGTGAACCCGGAAGCCCGCCCCTGCCGCGGCTCCGGTAGCGGCGCGAGCGCGGCGCCGCCGCCTGTGGCAGGATCGCCGGGCCGCCCGCCGTGGGGCCGATCGCAGTACAGGGGAGGTGCCGTGAAGAGATCAACGATGCTCGTCGTCGCCCTCACGCTCGCAGCCCTCGCCTCCACCCCGATCCTGGCGCGTACAGCGCATTCGGATCCCCGCGGCCATGACGCCGATGCCGTACAGCAGAGCGCCGAAGAGGCGAAGCCCGCGCCCGCCCCGTCGCCGCAGGCCCCCGTCCTGATCCCTGCCGAGCCTGATCCCGCGAAGGAGGAACAGGCGAAGACCGTGGCCGCCTTCAAGGTGAAGGCCCGCGAGATGCTCGCCGATCGGAACTACGACTCGGCGACGACGGCTCACTTCGCGGTCAGGACCGACGATCCGCGGCTCGAGACGCGGGAGACCGCCGACCTCCTCGAGTCCTTCGGCGCCTTCTTCGACCAGTTCTGGTCATCGAGGACCGATCTCCTCCCCTGGGAGGGGCAGGCGGAGGTCCTTCTCTTCTATTCGCGCTACAAGTACGACCGCCTCTACGAGGAGCCCGGGGCCCCCACTTCGAGCAACAGCGTCGGCCATTACATCCCCTACTTCGGCGTCATCATCGCGCACACGGACACGGAGCTGCCGGGCGACTTCCCCGGCCTGCTGATTCACGAGACCGCCCACCAGCTTACGCACCAGCGGCTCTTCGGGCCCGAGCCGGAGCACCTCTCGATCTGGATCGCCGAAGGGCTCGGCTGCTACTTCGGCTTCACACGCATCGACAAGAAGGGCGGCTTCGAGGCGGGGGAGATTGGCGGGGCGGTGCCGGCCCTCTTTCGCGATCATCCCAGCGCCGCGACGTTCGCGCCGGGCAAGCTCCTGTCGGAGTTCAAGCGCCTCCTCAGGGTGACCGACCCGGGCTTCATCGACGATCTCGTCAGGACGGAGACGCAGGAGCTCTTCCACGTCGAGCAGGAGGGACCGAAGTACGTCGCCTCCTGGCTCCTCGTCCACTACATGCTCCACGGCGAGGAGGGCGCGCTCGCAGGGCCCTTCGTCCGCTACATCAAGGCGGACCTCGAGGGAAAGGGAGGCGCCGAGGTCCTCTACGAGATGACGGGCAAGAACGCGGAGACTCTCGAAGCCGGCTTCCTTGAATACGTGAAGAAGCTGAAGGCCCGGTAGGATCGGTGCATGGAGAAAAACGTTACGCGTCGATTCGCGGGATGGATGATGCTGGCCGCCGCAGCCCTCTGCGGATCCGCCGGCGCCCCCCTCGCGGGGGAGGGGGCGGACTCCGCCCAGGACAGGGAGCATCGCTCCGCGATCGAGGGATGGGTCGCCTCGCACCGCAAGGAGATCCTCGACGAGCTGATCGCCTTCCTCTCGCTGCCGAACTCCGCGATCGACATCGAGGCGATGAGGGCCAACGCCGATCACCTCGCGGGCATCCTGAAAGCGCGCGGCCTGCGCGTCTCCTACCTCGAGACGGGGGAGAGCGGACCCTACATCCTGGCCGAGCTCGATCCGGAAGGTGCGCAGGCAGGAGCGCCCGTGACGACCGTCCTCTTCTACTGCCACTACGACGGCCAGCCGGTCGATGCCTCACGATGGACTGTCGGCTCGCCCTTCGTGCCCACGCTGCGGGGAGAGCCGGGCGATCCGGAGGCGCGCCTCTACGGGCGCTCCTCCGCCGACGACAAGAGCCCGATCGTCGGGCTGATGGCGGCGGTGGACGCCCTGAGGGCCGCGGGCCTCCCGCCCAGCGTCCGGGCGAAGTTCATCTTCGATCCCGAAGAGGAGATCAGCTCGCCGCACCTCGCGGAGGTCCTCCGCGAGCATGCCGGAGTCCTGGCGGCAGATCTCATGATCTTCGCCGACGGCCCGCTGCATCCATCAGGCCGGCCGACGGTCGTCTTCGGCACGCGCGGGATCGTGACCGTCACGCTCGAGGTCTACGGTCCGGCCACGCACCTGCACTCGGGCCACTACGGCAACTGGGCGCCCAACCCGGCCGAGAAGCTCGCCTCCCTGCTCGCTTCCATGAAGGACGAGGAGGGCCGGGTCCTCGTGGAGGGCTTCTACGACGACGTGGCGCCGCTCTCGCCCGCCGACCTCGAGGCCATCCGGGCGATCCCCCGCGCCGACGAGGAGCTGATGGAGAGGCTCCTCATCGCGAAGCCGGACGGAAACGGCAGGAGCCTCGCCGAGCTGATCCAGAGCCCATCCCTCAACGTCAGGGGTCTTCAAGCGGCGGGTGTTGGCGACGAGGCCACCACGACGATTCCCGCGAGCGCCGTGGCCGAGATCGACATGAGGCTCGTGAAGGGAGTCTCGCCCGAAGCTCAGGTGGCGCGCATCAAGGCCCACGCGGCGAAGCAGGGCTTCCACGTCGTGGAGGAGGAGCCCTCGCCGGAGGTCCGGCGGCTCCATCCAAAAGTCATCCGGATCACGCACGGCCCGGGTGTCCCCGCCTCGCGAACGCCGATCGACACGCCGCTCTCGCAATCGGTCATCACGGCCGTGCGGCGGGCGGGGGAGGTGGAGCCCGTCCTGATGCCCACTCTCGGCGGCACCGGGCCGCTCAGCTACTTCGAGGAGGCGCTGGGCCTTCCGGTCTACGGCGTGCCCGTCGTCAATGCCGACAACAACCAGCACGGGCCTGACGAGAATCTCCGGCTGGGTGACTTCTGGCGGGCCATCGTGATCTACGCCTCGCTGCTGCGGTTCCCTACGCCGGCGTCGGCGGATGCCGATCTGCAGATGATCGCCGGGGAGTTCGAGGCCGGCGTCTCGATCCTTGCGGCGGACGGGATGGAGGGGCGTGGCCTCGGAACGGCCGGCCTCGCGCGGGCAGCCGACTGGATCGAGGCGGAGCTGCGCCGCTCAGGCCTCGAGCCGGCCTTCGACGGCTCCTACAGGCAGCCCTTCGACGTGAAGGTGGGTGTCGCGCTCGAGGAGGGGAATCTCCTCGAAGGCGTCGCGCAGGAAGATTGGACTCCCCTCGGCTTTTCGAGCAGCGGCGACTTCTCCGGGGAGATCGCCTTCCTCGGCTACGGGATCGAGTCGACCGAGCTCGGCTACCAGGAGCTGGAAGGGATCGACTTGAAGGGAAAGGTCGCCCTCGTCCTCCGCTACGAGCCCCAGGAGCGCGACGACGCCTCCCCCTTCGACGGCAAGCGCCCCAGCCGCTGGTCGGCCATGAGGTACAAGACGCTCCAGGCCCGGGAGCGCGGCGCGGCGGCCGTCGTCTTCGTGACGGGTCCCCTCCAGGGCGAAGAGGACGACCGGCTGCCCGTCTTGAAGAACGACGGTCCCGAGAGCCCCGCGGGTCTCCCGGTGATCCAGGTGAAATGCTCGGCCGCTCAGCAGTGGCTGAGCAGGGCGGGCGTGGATCTGGATGTCTTCCAGCGATCCGTGGATGGCGATCTCACGCCCCGCTCGGTGGCGAGCACGGGCGTCGCGGTGCGGGGAAGGGTGGCGCTCGAGACCGCCTGGGAGAAGAGCTGGAACCTCGCGGGCAGGATCCCGGGGCGCGGCCCCCTCGCGAGCGAAGTCGTCGTCGTGGGCGCCCACTACGACCACCTCGGGATGGGCGGAGAGAAGTCGATGCGCCCCAACGAAGAAGCGATCCACAACGGCGCCGACGACAACGCCTCCGGAACCGTCGCCGCCCTCCAGATAGGCGCTCGGCTGCGGGAGTCGCTGGCCGCCGTCGCCTCGCACAGGACGATCGTCATCGCGCTTTTCTCGGGGGAGGAGGTGGGGCTCGCAGGCTCCTCCCGCTTCGTCGCCGAGCCCCCCTTCCCGATGGAGCGCGCGGCGGCCATGATCAATCTCGACATGGTGGGGCGCCTGCGCGACGGAGCGCTCGTCGCGCTCGGCTCGGACTCGGCGCCCGAATGGAAGCCGGCCATCGAGCGGGCGCTGGCGCAGGTGGCGGGGCTGAGCGTCAGCAGCCACGGCGACGGCTACGGCCCCTCCGACCAGACCAGCTTCTATGCCTCCGGCGTTCCGGTCCTCCACCTCTTCACCGGAGCGCACGACGCCTACCACACGCCCGACGACGATCCCGCCACGGTGAATGCCGATGGGGGCGCCCGCGTCGTGCTCTTCGCCTCGGCCCTGGCCGCCGATCTCGCGGGGGAGCCCGTGCGCCTCACCTACGCCCGGTCGACATCCGCGCCCACGATGCAGGGGGACAGCCGCGGCTACGGCGCCTACCTGGGCACGGTGCCCGACTACACGGCGATGGAGTCGACCGAGGGAGGCGTCCTCCTCTCGGACGTGCGCGGGGGTGGACCCGCGGACCTCGCGGGGATCCGCGGCAAGGACAGGATTGTCAGGATGGCGGGAACCCGGATCGAGAACCTCTACGACATGACCTACGCGCTTCAAGACAGCCGGCCCGGCGAGACGATCGAGGTGGTCGTCGTCCGGGGCGGTGAGAAGATCAGCATGAAGGCGACGCTCGGGGATCGCGCGGCCATGAAGAGTGGAGCCGCTCCCTCCACGGCCGCCAATAGCACTCCGGGCCAGGCCGCGGCTTCCGCTGCAACCCCGCCGCCTGTTGCCGCGCCGCCCGCGGTCGGGGCACAGCCAGCAGCTTCAGGCGTCCCCGCGGCCGCCCAGAATCCCCACGCTGCGGCTCCGGCCGCAGGAGACGACAGGGCGCCCTCCCGCCCGAAGATCGATCCCTTCTACGAGAGCCGCCCCGGACCGGATTTCGTCCCGGGCGCGGGCAGCTCCTTCGGGCGCTCGTTCGATGGCGAGTCGCATCTCTCGGAGATCCGGCAGCTCACGCATGGTGGAGAGAATGCCGAGGGCTACTTCAGCCCCGACGGCCGCAGCCTGATTTTCCAGTCGACGCCCCGCGGAGGAGGCTGCGATCAGGAGTACATCCTCGATCTCGCGACGGGCGCGACGAGGCTCGTCTCGACGGGGAAGGGACGCACGACCTGCGGCTACTTCGACTGGCCCGAGGCCGACAGGATCATCTACTCCTCGACGCACGGGGCAGGAGAGGCGTGCCCGTCTCCACCCGATCGGTCGCAGGGTTACGTCTGGGCCCTCTACACCGGCTACGACATCTACGAGTCCAGCCTCGACGGCTCCGTCGTGCGTCCCCTCACGGATCACCCGGGCTACGATGCGGAGGCCACCTGGTGTCATCGTGGAGGGCGGCTCGTCTTCACGTCGGATCGTGGAGGAGATCTCGACCTCTGGATCATGGACGAGGCGGGGAAGGTCACGCGGCTGACCGCCTCGCCGGGCTACGACGGCGGGGCCTTCTTCAGCCCCGACTGCAGCGAGATCGTCTGGCGCGCCAGCCGCCCCGAGGGGGAGGATCTCGCGGATTACCGCCGCCTCCTCGGCCAGGGGCTGATCCGGCCCGGTAAGCTGGAGATCTTCGTCATGAAGTCCGATGGCACGGGTGCGCGGCAGATCACGAACAACGGCGCCGCCAACTTCTGCCCGGCCTTCACGGCCGAAGGCTCCCGGATCATCTATGCCTCCAACGCGGGAGCGGCCGGGGGGAGAGAGTTTGACCTGTGGCTGATAGCAAAGGAGGGCGGTGAGCCCGAGCGCATCACGACCGCGCCCGGCTTCGACGGCTTCCCGCAGTTCAGCCCCGACGGCCGCTGGCTCGTCTGGGCCTCGAACCGTGCCGACCCGGATTCGGGCGAGACGAATCTGTTCCTGGCCCGGTGGGTTGAAAACTAGGAGATCACCGCGATGAGCCGTTCTCGTCTCTACCCCGCCCTCAGCAGCGCCTCCATCGCCGCCGTTTGCGCGGCGGTCGCCTTCGCCACGCCCTCCATCGCTCCTGCCAGCCAGGGCACGCTCGTCGTCCTCAACAAATCCGACGCGACTGCCACGCTCATCGATCTCGACTCGGGCTCCACGGTCGCCACGCTTCCCACGGGGGACGGGCCTCACGAAGGGGCCGTCTCGCCCGATGGGCGGCTGGTCCTGGTGACGAACTACGGCGGCCGCGATGCCCCCGGCTCGACGCTCACCGTCATCGACGTCCCCGCGGCGAAGGTGGCGAAGACGATCGATCTCGGCGAGTACCGCAGGCCGCACGGCGTCGTCTGGCTCCGTGACGGGAGGCGGGCCCTCGTGACGGCCGAGGAGAATCAGAGCCTTCTCGTCGTGGAGGTCGAGAGCGGAAGGGTCGTGAAGACCATCGCCACAGGACAGGACGTCTCGCACATGGTGGCCGTTACCCCCGACGAGATGCGCGCCTTCGTCGCGAACATCGGCTCGGGCTCCGTGACCGTCCTGGATCTCGACGCGGGACAGCACGTGAAGGACGTGAAGACCGGAGCCGGCGCCGAGGGGATCGAGATCACGCCCAGCGGGAAGGAGGTCTGGGTCACGAACCGGGCCGCGGACACCATCTCCATCCTCGACGCGGCGACGCTCGAGGTCGTCCGCGAGCTGAACGTGAAGGCGGGCCTCGAGCCGGATGCGAAGCCCTTCCCGATCCGGGCCAGGGCGACGCCCGACGGGAAGCACGTGCTCGTTTCGACGCCCGGCGCCGGCGAGGTGGCCGTCTTCGACGCGGCAACCCGGGAGCTGCTCCGCCGGATCCCGATGAAGCTGAAGGCGGAGAGCGTGGACGGGCGGCTCTTCGGCGGGCAGTTCGGCGCCAGCAGCGTCCCGATCGGGATCCTGATCCCCTCAGGTGGGAAGCGGGCCTACGTCGCCAATGCCAATGCCGACGCCGTGGCCATCATCGATCTCGAGACGTGGGAGGTCGTGGGCTCGCTGAAGGCCGGCCGGGAGCCCGACGGCATGGCCTGGTCGCCGCTTTCCTCGCGGGTAGGCGCGTGATCGTCGAACAGAGCATGCACCCGGGATGGCTCTCGAACACCTGGCTCGTCGCGGATCGGCCCGGAGGCCATGCGGTCCTGGTGGACACGGGAGGCCCGGCCGATCCCGTGATGCGGAAGATCGAGGCGCTCCGCCTGACCGTGACGCACGTCCTGTGCACCCATCATCACATCGACCACGTCGATAACAACGGCTTCTTCAAGGGCAGGACGGGCTGCCTTGTCTGCGGCCACGGGAGCGAGCGCGACCTCTTCGGCTCGCTCGACGTCGAGCTTGGAGATGGAGACGAGATCGCGACCGGCGATCTGAAGATCCGGGCGCTTCACATCCCCGGCCACACGCTCGGGCAGCTCGCCTACGTCGTCAACGAAGAGGCGGTCTTCACGGGAGACACCCTCTTCCGGGGAAGCGTGGGAGGCACGCGGGCGCCCGGCCACACGACGATCGAGGACCTCCGCCATTCGATCATGGATGTCCTCATGGCGCTCCCGAGGGAGATGGCCGTCCACCCGGGCCACACGGACTCGACCACGATCGGGCGCGAGTGGGAGACGAATCCCTTCATCAGGGCCTGGCGAGGAGAGGATCCCGCGGGGTCGGGCAGGTGTTCCGCCTGGGGGCAGCCGGCGACGCTTCTCCTTCGCGCGCGAGACTACGACGGCGGCACGAAATGCTGGGTCCGCTTCGACGACGGCGGCAAGGAAGACGTCGTCCCCGGCTCGGCGGTCCGGGATCTCTGACAGGAGAAGAAACATGGCTGGCGGAAGACCACTGCAGCGTTCCCGATCCAACAAGATGATCGCGGGGGTGTGCGGAGGGCTCGCGGAGTGGCTGGGCTGGGACCCGACGCTCGTCCGCATTCTCTACGTCGTCGTGTCGCTCATCTCGGCGGCCTTCCCCGGAACGATCGCCTACCTGATCCTCTGGCTCGTCATGCCCCAGGAGGGCTCGTGAGCGGGCTGCGCAGCCTCTTCGGCCTCGGAGGTGCGGACCCCGAGGTTCCTGCCACCGATATCGCCACCCTGAGGAGGATCGTGGGGCAGCTCGATCACCTCGAGCCCGCCCGCGCCCGCCACATCGCGGCCTTCGCCTTCATCCTCAGCCGCGTGGCTCAGGCGGACCTCGACATCAGCGAGGCGGAGGTGCGCGAGATGGAGAGGATCGTGATGAAGTGGGGCAACCTCCCCGAGGAGCAGGCGGTCCTCGTGGTCCAGATCGCCAGGCACCAGAACATCCTCTTCGGGGGGACGGACAACTTCATCGTCACCCGCGAGTTCAACCGCGAGGCGAGCCGGGAGGAGAAGATCCTCCTCCTGCACTGCCTCTTCGCCGTCTCCGCTTCGGACGAGTCGATCTCGGCCGTCGAGGAGGCGAGCATCGCGCAGGTGGCCCGGGAGCTCGGCTTCACCCACCGCGAGATGGTGGCCATCCGGAGCCAGTACACGGAGAAGCGGGCGGTCTTCAAGGAAAACGAGGACTGATCGCCGGTTTGGCGGTATCATCCTGCGTCCCGGCCCGGGGGGGTGTCCGATGGGCTCCACGTGTCCCGCGACCACGCGCGTCGCCACGATCTGTTCAGCCTGCCTGGCTCTCCTCGTGGCCTCCGCGCTCCCCGCCGCCGAATCACGCCTGGACCCGGGCGCCCGCCCCGAGCTCGCTCTCCTCGATGCCTCGGCGCCCCTCGGTGTCCTCGGGGAGCGGCCCGAGGCGATCCCCGGGCTCGGCAAGCAGGCGGCGGAGTGGAGCGCCTTCGCACGGGGTGAGGGAGGGCCCTGGGAGGTCTGGCTCGATCGCCGCACGCGGATCCCCCTCCTCGCGCAGGGAGCGGGCCTCGACTGGGCTCCGGCCCTCTCGGCCGCGGATCCGCGGGAACTCGAGAAGCAGGCGCGCGCCTTCCTCGTCAGGCACCAGCACCTCTTCGGCCTCGATCCCTCCGAGCTGGTCCTCAGCGAGGAGGGCTCGGGCCCGATGGACGCAGACCACGCCATCCTCCTCTTCGGGCGCGCGGTGGGTGGGATCCCGGTCCAGGACGACCAGGTCCGCCTCTACCTCGTTCGCGGCCGCCTCGCGGCCTTCGGCGCGACGGGATGGGGGAAGGCGCCCGGAGTGCTCGTTCCAACCGTGAGCGCAGAGGAGGCCGCGGCGCAGGCCATCGCCCACATGAACATCGCGGCAGGCGAACCCGTCCCCGCGGTCGATGCGGCGGACCTCCTCCTCGTCCCGACGGCCGAGGGCGAAAGCGTTTTCTTGAAGTTGGCCTGGAGGGTCGTCCTCCTCGTCGAAGGGGATCCCGCCACGTGGGTGGCGCGGGTGGACGCCGCCACCGGCGAGCTCTTCGCCTTCGAGGACGAGACGCAGTACGACACTCTCCGCGGAGGGGTCTATCCGATCACGAACGACGGGGTCTGCCCCGACGGCTGCCAGCAGAGCTACCCCCTCCCCTGGACGGACATGGAGGGCGGGGGCGAGGCGACGGGCGCGGGGAGGTTCTTCTGCGCGCGCGGCAACACCGTCTCCACCGAGCTGCAGGGCTCCTTCACCCGGCGCATCGATACATGCGGCGCGCTCTTCGAGAGCGCCGTCTGTGGCGAGGGGCTCGATCTGGGCTCGCACGCGGGGACCGACTGCTCCGTCTCACAGGGATCCAGCCCGGGAAACACCGCCGCCTCGAGGACGGTCTACTACCACCTGAATCGCATCCAGGAGAAGGCCCGCTACTGGCTCCCCTTCCTCAGCTTCCCCGTGCATCCGCTCCTCGCCTTCGTGAACTTCCCCGGCACCTGCAACGCCTTCTACAACGGAGCGGTCGGCTACTTCGCCTCGGGCGGCGGATGCGCCAACGCAGGCGAGATCGGCAGCATCGTCGTCCACGAGTTCGCGCACGGCCTCGACGAGCAGGATGGCGGCGGCTTCGACATCCCGACCGAGGGATATGCCGACGTGGCCGCGGTCATCCAGGAGCGGCGCTCCTGCATCGGCGAGGGCTTCAAGCCGGGCCAGCTCTGCGCCGCCTTCGGCGACGCCTGCCTGGAGTGCGCCGGAATCCGCGAGATGGACTGGGAGCGGCGCGAGGCGATGACGCCCGCCACGCCCGCCGGGTTCATTCGAACGAGGTGTCCCCTCGGCACCGGGGCCTGCGGGCGCGAGCAGCACTGCGAGAGCCAGGTCGTCACCGAGACGATCTTCGACCTGGCCACGAGGGACCTGCCGGCGACGGGGATCGACCCGGCGACGGCCTGGCAGCTCACCGAGCGGCTCTGGTACGTCTCGCGCGTGGGCTCGGGCGGGAAGATCTTCAACTGCGCCCTTCCCGTGAGCGATGGCTGCGGGGCCGGGAACTGGTTCACCCGGATGCGCGTGGCCGATGACGACGACGCCAACCTGGCGAACGGCACGCCCCACGCCGGGTCGATCTTCGCAGCCTTCGCGCGCCACGGGATCGCCTGCGGGCTGGCGGGCGACACCTCGAACCGGAGCACCCCGGGCTGCCCCGTGCTCGCCGCACCCGAGCTGGCCGCCGTCGCGGATCCCGATCAGGTGGATCTCTCCTGGAGCCCCGTCCCCGGCGCCACCGGCTACAGGGTCCTGCGAACGGAGATCTCCTGCGACTACAGCCAGAACGTGATCGCGCAGATCTTCCCGGGCATCACCGATTTCACGGACAATTTCCCCCCCAGGGATCTCGCACTCCACTACCGGATACAGCCGCTCTCCGCCCGGACGGCCTGCGACGGGCCGGTCTCGAACTGCGTCACCGTGGCCTCGCACAGCTTCGAGGGGGCCGTCAGCCTCGACCGGAGCCTCTACACCTGCGACTCCACGATCGCCGTCACGGTCTACGATGGCAACATCGGCTCCGAATCCGCGGAGATCTCATCGACCTCCGAGCCCTCCGGCGAGATCCTCGCGCTTGCCGAGGAAGTCCCCTTCACCGCCCGTCACGTCGGGCGCGTCACGTCGACGAGCGCCCCCTCCTCCGCGGGCGATGCCCTGCTCCAGGCGGCCGACGGGGACACGATCACGGCCCGGTACATCGACCGCGACGACGGGCGTGGAGGCCATGGGATCCTCAGGCAAGCCACGGCCCGCGTGGACTGCACGCCACCCTCGATCAGCGGCCTCGTGGTGCAGCAGCTCTCGCAGAGCTCCGTATTCGTCACCTGGCGCACGCCCGAGCCCGCCACGACCCGGGTCCTCTGGGGGGAGATCGCCCCGGGCGAGCAGGAGATCGCCGTCGGGACGCTCGTGACCGAGCATGCCGTCACCCTGAGCGGCCTGCGCCGCTGCACGCGCTACCTGCTCGAGGCGGAGAGCCGCGATGCCGCGGGAAACGTGGCGACCGGGGGCGGCAGCGGGGGAGGCCCGCTCGCCTTCGAGACGCCCGGAGATTTCGGGCAGGGGCTCCAGCAGTGCCATCGCGCCGTCGTGCAGCTCGACAGGCCCGCCGCGAGCTGCCTTGGCAGCCTGCCGGTGAGGCTGACCGACATGGATCTCAATCTCCACTCCGATCTCGCGGACGCGGCCCAGCTTCGAGTCACCTCGACCACCGAGGCGATCCCGGAGATCGCCTTCCTGCGCGAGACGGGGGTGAACACCTCGACCTTCACGGGCTCCATCCTGACGGGGCCCGGCCCTGCGACGCCGGGGGATAGGAGGGTGCAGACGGCCCACGCCGATCTCCTGACCGCCTCCTACACCGACGCCGACGACGGGACGGGCACGGCCAGGACGGCCTTCGCCACCGGAACGGCGGACTGCCAGCACGCGGGGATCGTGAGCATCCAGGTGACACCGACGAGCGACGCCGAGGCGATCGTGAGCTGGACGACCGCCGAGCCGGCGACGGGCCTGCTCGAGTGGGGGACGACGCCCGACCTGGACGTGAGCGTGCCGCGGAACTTCTTCGCCACGAGCCACTCCGCCGAGATCGAGCCCATCGAGGAGTGCGGCCGGATCTACTTCCAGATCCGCTCGACCGACGCCTACGGGAACAAGGCTCTCGCCGACGCGGGGCAGGGGCCGCTCGAGTTCAGCGGAGTGATGATCCCCGGCGCCATCTTCGCCGACGGCTTCGAGAAGCCGACGGGGTGGAGCCTGGAGGGAGAGTGGCAGATCGGCCAGCCCACCGGGACGGGTGTGCCCCCGGACGACCCTGGGGCCGCGCTCTTCGGCGCGAATGTCCTCGGACAGGATCTCAGCGGGCTCGGCGGCGCCCCGAGGCTCTACGAGCTGCTCACCGACGAGAGCGCGACGAGCCCCGGTATCGACGCGACCCTCCTGCGCAACGGAGAGCTTCGCTTCTATCGCTACCTGAACACGGGCCCGTCGGCCACCGCCTCCATCGAGATCCTGACGCCGGCGGGATGGGTGCGCGTCCTCAGCTTCACCAACCGCAGCACCAGCTCCTGGAGCCGCCAGGTGCTGAGCATCGCCCCGTGGGCCGACGGGAACCCGGATCTTCGCATCCGCCTGAGGCAGCAGACCCCCGCCACGCTCGACCGGCGGGGCGGATGGAACGTGGATCGCCTCGTGGTCCGCGACGGGTCCTTCCCTCCCTTCGCGCAGTGCGGCGGGTGCGCCGGGGCTCCCTCGATGGAGGGGATCACGTCGGCCGTGGATCTCGATCCCTGCTCCGCATCGGGCATCTCCGTCACCTGGAAGCGGGCCGTCTCGTGGGGGACGGGAAAGTCGGGGAGCTACGCCGTCTACAGGGACACGAAGATCGGCTTCATCCCCTCGCCGGCCAACCTCCGGGCGTTCGGGCTGACGGGGACCTCCTGGGTGGATCCGGCGCCGCCCCCGGACACTGACCTCTACTACCTCGTCCGCGCGGAGAACGACGAGAGCTGCGCCTCGGGGCCGGGCAACGGCGGCCTCACCGACGTGAATGTGCGCTACGTCCTCGCGCGGGACGAGACCTCGCAGCCCTCCCCGGGTGAGGTCCCCGGCGACCTCGAGGCCCGCAACGCCGGCAACGCCCACGTCCAGCTCCTCTGGGGGGCCGCACCGCAGGCCGCCGCCTACCACGTCTACAGGGCGGCGGCGCCCCGCGGCCCGTTCGCTCTCATCGGGAGCACCGAGGGGACCTTCTTCGAGGATGCCGGAGCCGGCGGCGCGACCCAACACGGCTACTACGTCGTGCGCGCGGCCGACGCCTGCGGGAACGAAGGGCCCTGAGCGCGGAGCGAGCCCGCTCCGGCGAAGCCCGCGGCGTTGTATCTTGCGACCGGTCACGGCGTCCCAGGCGAAGGGCGCCGGCCCGGGAGGCAGGTCATGTCGGTTGGCGTGAGGACCGAGGGACTTCGCAAGGTCTACACCTCGGCTGCGCCCGTCGCGGCGGAGGGGATCGTGGCGGGCGCCGCCAGGCGCCGGCGCGAGGGCAAGCGTCGCGCAACAGAGATCGTCGCCGTGGACGGCCTGTCGCTGGAGATCCATCCCGGCGAGACGCTCGGCCTGCTGGGCCCCAACGGCGCCGGCAAGTCCACGACGGTCGGGATCCTTACGACCCGCATCCGGCCGACCTCGGGCACCGCCTGGATCGGCGATCTGAACGTCTGGGTGAGCCGGGTGGCGGTCAAGCGCCTGATCGGCGTCGTGCCCCAGCGTCCCAACCTGGACTTCTCCCTGACCGCGCGCGAGATCCTGACCTTCCACGGGGCCTACTTCGGCCTGGGAGCCCGCGAGCGGGGCCGGCGGGCGGATGAGCTCCTGGCGCGCCTGCAGCTCGCCGACCGGGCCGACCATCTCACGCTGGGCTTCTCGGGCGGGATGCGGCAGCGCCTCTCCATCGCCAGGGCGCTGATGCACGAACCTAGGGTGCTCTTCCTCGACGAGCCCAGCGCCGGGCTCGATCCGCAGACGAGGCTGCTGCTCTGGGAGATGATCGAGGAGCGCAACCGCGCGGGGATGACCGTGCTGATCACGACGCACAACATGGAGGAGGCCGACCGCCTCAGCGACCGGGTGGCCATCATCGACCACGGCAGGGTGATCGCCCTGGGCACGCCTGCCGAGCTGAAGCGCTCGATTCCGGGCGGCTACCTCGTGCGGCTGCAATTCTCCACGGCCGCCGCCGACCTCGTCGCGAGCCTGGGCCGCCTGCCGGGGGTGACGGAGGCCCGCGCCACGGGGGACGGCTCCGTGCACCTCTACGCCGACCGCGGGGGCCCGCTGATCCCCCTGATCGTCCAGACCGCCACCGGGGCCGGATCCGATCTGCACGACGTCCACATCTCGGAGCCGAGCCTGGAGAACCTCTTCCTTCACCACACGGGAAGGAGCCTCCGCGAGTGATCAGGACCTTCGCCGCCATGCTGGCCCGGGACGCCCACGTCGCGCGCCGCAACTTCGTGGCTCTTCTATTGCAAACGCTGCTCCAGCCGATGATGTTCGTCTTCGTCTTCGGCCGCGTCCTCACCGACAGCGGCATGCTCCCGGCGGTGTACAAGAGCCAGCTCCTGCCCGGCATCATCGCGCTGAGCATGGTGATCTCCGGCATCCAGTCGGTGGCGATGCCCCTGGTCTCCGAGTTCCAGTTCACCAAGGAGATCGAGGATCGCCTCCTCGCCCCGATGGAGATCGAGTGGCTGGCCGTGGAGAAGGTCGTCGCCGGCGCCATCCAGGCGCTGATGGCGGGGCTGGTGGTGATTCCCATCGCGTGGCTGCTGATGGGGAAGGGCGTGACGCTCTCTGCCTCACACCCGATCTGGTTCCTCCTCCTCGCGCTGCTCGTGTCGCTGCTGGCCGCTTCGGTGGGCCTGGCCCTGGGCTCCACGATCGGGCAGACCCAGATCGGGTTGATGTTCAGCCTGGTGCTTGCCCCGATGATCTTCTTCGGGTGCATCTACTACCCCTGGAGCACCCTCGCCTCGTTCCCGATCCTCAAGACGGCCGTGCTGATCAATCCGCTCGTCTACGCGAGCGAGGGATTCCGCAGCGCCCTCGTGCCGGAGATGCCCCACCTGTCCCATGCCGCGGTGCTGGGAGGGCTGCTGGGATTCAACGCGCTCTTCATGGCCTTCGGGATGCGCCAGTTCCGCCGCAAGGCCGTGGGGTAGCCGCCGGCCTCCATGGCTCTGTGGATCATCTTCGTCCTGCTCGTCGTCGCCGTCCTGGCGCTCGACCTCGGCCTCTTCAACCGCTCGGCGCACGCCCCGCGCTTCAAGGAGGCGCTGGGGTGGAGCCTGACCTGGTCGGCTCTCGCGCTGAGCTTCATGGCCGTCGTCTATTTCGCCCGCGGGCCCGGCGACGCGCTCGACTTCCTGGCCGGCTACCTCATCGAGTGGTCGCTCAGCGTGGACAACATCTTCATCTTCCTCCTGATCTTCGATTACTTCCGGACGCCCGTCTCCTACCAGCACCGGATCCTGTTCTGGGGGATCGTCGGGGCGGTCGTGATGCGGGCGGCCCTGATCGGCGTGGGCGTGGTGATGATCCAGAAGTTCCACTGGATCATCTACGTCTTCGGGGGCTTCCTGATCCTCACAGGGATCCGGATGGCGCTGAAGCGCGAGGAGAAGATCGAGCCCGATCGCAACCCGCTGCTGCGCCTCGCGCGGAAGCTCATCCCGGTGACCCGGGACGTGCACGGCCAGCGATTCTTCGTGCGCGAGGGCGGGGCCCTGGCGGCCACGCCGCTCTTCATCGTGCTCCTGATGGTCGAGTCCACCGACGTCATCTTCGCCGTGGACTCCGTGCCGGCGGTCCTCGCCATAACGTCGGACCCCTTCATCGTCTACACGTCGAACATCTTCGCCATCCTCGGCCTCCGCTCGCTCTACTTCCTCCTGGCAGGTGTCATGGAGAAGTTCCACCTCCTGCGCTACGGGCTGGCGGCGATCCTGGTCTTCGTGGGCGTCAAGATGACGCTGGCGGATTACTTTCATTTCTCTTCTCCCGTCGCGCTGGGAGTGATCGGCGCGCTGCTGGCCCTCTCGATCGCGGCGTCGCTGATCTTTCCTCCGCCTCCGGAGCACCATGAGAAGGGGACGAAGCGCCCCGCGAAGACGGGGAGGAAGCGCCAGGCGGCCGGAGAGTAGGGGGCCACGGGCCCACGCATCCTCGAGGCTTTCGCGTGACGGAGACCCAGACGACAGATGTCTTGATTGTCGGGGGAGGCTTCGGGGGGATCAGCGCCGCCCGGCTCCTCGATCGGCTCCTCGCGCGCGGGCTCGAGGCGCGCGTGACGCTCGTCAACCGGAGCAACTACTTCCTCTTCACTCCGCTGCTCGCCGAGGTGGCCGCCTCACTCGTGGAGCCGCGCCACGTCGTCACGCCCATCCGCCGCCTCCTGCGCCGCGTCGCCTTCGTGCAGGGTGAGGTCGCCTCGATCGACACGGCCGCTCGCACGGCCCTCGTGCGCGACGGCAACGGCCGCGAGACGACGCTGGCCTGGCGCCATGCCCTCCTCGCGCCCGGGAGCGTCACGGGCTACTTCGGCATCGAAGGGATGGAGCGCAACGCCCTCACGCTCAAGACGCTCGGCGACGCCGTGCACGTGCGTAACCACGTCATCGAGCTGCTCGAGAGGGCCGCGCTGCTGGACGAGGCGGAGCGCCGCCCGCTCCTGACCTTCGCCGTGGTCGGAGGCGGCCTCAACGGCACCGAGGTGGCCGGCGAGCTGCACGACTTCGTCCTGAAGGCCCTCGACGACTACCCGGCGATCCGTCGTTCCGAGATCCGCATGGTCCTGGCCGACTTGCAGCCCCGCCTGGCCCGCGAGATGCCCGCGTCGCTGGGCGACTACGCCCGCAGCCACCTCGAGTCGCGCGGGATGGAGATCTGGCTCGAGACGCAGGTGACGGCTCTGCGCGACGGGCGCCTCGAGACACGCGACGGACGAACGCTCGAGACGGCCACGGTCATCTGGACCGCGGGAGTGCGCCCCTCGCCGCTCATCGAGGCCATCGCCGCCGATCTCACGCGTGGGAGGGTCGAGAAGCAGCCTCCGGATGTGCCTCCAGCCGTGAAGCGGGACGGCCGCCTCCCGGTGAACCGTTTCCTCCAGGTGGAGGGATTCGAGAGCCTGTGGGCCATCGGGGACAGCGCCCTCATCCCGGATCCCGGCGGGGGCTTCCAGCCTCCCACCGCGCAGCACGCCGTGCGGCAGGGGAGGCTCGCAGCGAGGAACATCGCGGCCGCGCTCCAGGGGCGCCCCCTCGAGCCCCACGGGTACAAGGGAATCGGGATGCTCGCCACCCTGGGCCGCTACCGCGGCGTGGGGCAGGTCTTCGGGGTGAAGCTCACGGGCTTCCCGGCCTGGTTCGCGTGGAGGAGCTACTACCTGTGGACGCTACCCCGCTGGGATCGCCGCCTGCGCGTCGCGACCGACTGGACGCTGGATCTTTTCCTGGCCCCCGACATCGTGGAGCTGAACCTCAGGCCGCTGGAGGCTGGAGCGAGCACGCACGAGGCTCCTCCGGCGGGTCGGCGGGCCGGGGAAGAGCGCTCGCAATGAGAGCCTGCTGGCACGTGCTCGTCGTCCTCGTGAACCTCTGATGGGTGGCCTCACCAAGGAAGCGATCGAGAAGCTCAAGTCGCCGGGCTGGGTCGAATGAGAGCGCGTGCTGCGTCATTGGGCCAGGGCCAGGTTGACCTCGAAGTGAAAGGCCGCCTCACGCGCGGAGTCCGGAACGTGCAGCTCGCGGACCACGTCGGCGACGAGAGCGGTCTGCGCCTCCGGGCTTGCGGACGTGAAGGCCGACGCCACCGAGGTGCAGGCGAAGTGGCGCGGGATGAACTGAGCCAGCGGCGGAAGGCTCAGTGTCTTCGTGAGGGCCCTGACCGCGACAGACCTGAACCCTGCGCCCACGATCAGTCCTCGAAGCTCTCCGGGATCGCCGAGCGCGAAGGCGGTGCGGAGCTGCGTCCCGATCTCCTCTCCCAGGTGGCGGTCCGCCGCCCGGGCCATGGCCGCGGGGTAGGGATTGAGGGCCAGCCTGCCCCAGACGGCCATGGCGACGACCCCGCTCGGGGCGAGAACGCGCTTGAGCTCCAGAAGCGCGCGCGGGCGGTCGGGGAAGAACTGCAAGCCCTGCTGGCAGAGGACCACGTCGAAGCTCGAGCCGGCGAAGGGAAGGATCACGGCATCGCCGGCCACCCATCGGATCGCCGCCCCCCTGCCCGGCGTGGACTGCCGCGCCACCGCGAGCATCTCGGAGTTGACGTCGAGACCGACGACACTCCCCGACGAGCCGGCGCTCGAGGCGACAGGCCTGGAGACCGCGCCGGTCCCGCAGGCCACATCGAGGATGCGGGCGCCCGGCCGGATCTTCGCCGCTTCGATCAGGTCACCGACCCACGGGCCGAGCAGGTAGGGGACGGCGCAGCCCTGGAAGGCCTCGGCCGAGGCACGGTCGCGCTGCCATGTCGGGTCCGGCATTGTCGTGGTCATTCGTTGCGGTGTCTCCCGAGCGCGATCTGTTCGTGCAGCACTATCCCGGCAACTGCCGGTAGCATCATCACGATGCCCCTACGCAAACGAATCCGCGCTGGGGTCCCAGAAGTCGCCTTCCAGGCCGATGCTCTCGAAGATGCCGCGGATCTCGGCCGGGGCCGGGCGGCGGGAGTCGGCTTCGAGCCGGCTGGCGTACCAGGTGACCGCCATGCGCCAGAGCTGGTCCAGGCGCACCGAGGGGCGGCGCGGAGTCTTCCTGTCCTGGCACCAGGCGTCGATCCTCTCCTCCGACCGGAAGAAGAGCATCGTGCTTCAGGTGAAGACGATGTCCGCCCACCACTTCGCCGCGGGAACCGCGACGTGGAAGAGCCAGGATGAGGGCTCGGGCCCGTCCAGCCCGACGTTCAGCGTGAAGGGCTCGCGGGACTGCTCACAGCGGGAGCGGATCTCCCCCGGGCGCTTCATCGCGGCGGGGATCCCCAGGGCATCCCAGGCGCAGTTGGCGTAGTAGCCGACGTCGCCCACTCGAACGCGGTGCTGCGTGGCCACGCCGGAGAATGGAGGAGCCATCCGGATCGTGAGCCCGTCGGGCTGCAAGACGAGCAGGCGCCGCTCGGCGATGCGGGCGTAGGCCTGCTTCAGGTCCGGGAGCGTGGCGCCGACCTTGTGAGCGACCTCGAGCGCGGAGGGGGGCCGCCCCGTGGCCGCGAAGGCGCCATAGACGGCGAGCTTGACGCTAGTGTCGAAGTCCATGTCGGCGGCATTGTACGCCTCAAGCCGGGTGAAGCTCCACCGGATCCCCCACGGCCACGCGGGCCGGCTGGAGCACGCGCGCGTTGAGGCAGAGAGTCCCCTCGAATCGCTCGACGATGTCGCGGAGCACCTTGACGTCCTGCGCATGTGTATCCGGGTCGAAGGTCGTCATCACGCAGCGCCCGCGCAGATCGGCCAGCCCCACGAGGGCATCTCCCACGCGGAGGGTGCGCCCCTCCCACGAGCGCTCGGCCAGGCCGGGGACGCCGCCGATGACGAGGTTGGGACGCAGGCGCCGATGATCGCGCCCGAAGGCCTCGATGGCGCCATCGGTAGCGACGAGGAGCGGCAGGACGTCGAAGCGCTCGACGCCGTCGTAGCGGACGAGGCGCGCCCCGGCTCCCGCGGCGCGCCGGACGTGTTCGGCGACGCCGGGTGAATCCCAGGGCTCGCCGTCCACGAGAGGCTCGCCCGCGGGGCCGAGCCGGGCCTTGTGGCCGAGGAGCCGGGGCCGGGTGCGGGAGGTGATGACGCGGCCGGACGGGTCGTACACCTGGACGAGGCGGTCTCCTTCGATGCCGTCGGCGCGCAGCTCGGCCCGCTCGAGCCGCTCGCCGGCCATCGATTTCACCGGGTAGCGCCAGATCTCGGCCAGGTGCATGCGGCGTCAACCCTGGGAGGGTCCGCGGTATTCCTCCGGGCAGTCGAGCCGTCCGGTTCTCTGTGTAAGGGTCACCCGATCCGGACCGTCAGCATCGAGACCGACCCGCCATCCACGCCTTCCACCGGGAAGCTGACCGGCTCTCCCTCACGGCGCGCGCCGAGGACGTAGAGCAGGGGGAGGTAGTGCTCCGGTGTCGGGATGGAGAGCATC
>CAZMRF010000002.1:0-8391 GCA_964568735.1 uncultured Acidobacteriota bacterium | reverse complement strand
TGTCGCCGCCGGATCGCCGATCGCGGGTGCGATCCGGTCGCTGTTCAGGTTGCGGACCGCCGTCTCGATGATCTCCTCTCCGCCGAACTCCAGCGTGTCGATCCGCGCGTCGGCCCCCAGGCGCTCATAGGCGACCAGCGACGCATGATCGCCCGCGAGCAGGAGCGAGCGCGCCTGCGCCTCGAACCGGACAGCCCAGTCGAAGGGCTCGACCCCGTGCCGCCCCCAGGCATAGGTGTGCAGGTTGTGCACGATGTTCCCGCTGCCGACGATCAGGACTCCCTCTTCTCTCAGTGGCGCGAGTCGCCTCCCGATCTCGTGGTGAAACCGGGGAGGCTGTGTCTCGTCGATGCTGAGCTGCACGACGGGGACATCGGCCCGGGGGAAGAGGTGACAGAGGACCGACCAGGTCCCGTGGTCGAGCCCCCATGTCTCTTCGAGGTGAACCGGAGCCGGGGCGAGCAACTCGCGGATGCGCAGCGCGAGCTCCGGGTCTCCGGGCGCGGGATAGGTGACCTGGTAGAGCTCCCGCGGGAAGCCACCGAAGTCGTGGATGGTGCGCGGGGAGGCCTCCGCGGTGACCGCCGTGGCCGGCACGTACCAGTGTGCGGAGACGGCGACGACGGCCTTCGGGCGCGGCAGCGATCGTCCGATGGAAGCCCACGCGTCGGTCCAGGCATTCTTCGAGACGGCGTTCATCGGATTGCCGTGGCCGATGAAGAAGGCCGGGATCACGTCGGACATGCGGGCAGTCTACCCCCCCCCTCGCCGCCGGCGGGGACTTCACCGGGGGCGAGGAGGGGCGCGAAGCCCGCCGCTACGTTTCAATTGTCAAAGACCGCTCAGGTGCGTCGGACTGGCCAAACCCACCAATCCAACGCCACCCGTCCCGCGCTCTCGGGCGCAGTGATTCAGTTAGAACTCGCAGCTCCCCCGACGCGCAGGTCGTCGTCGGCCGCCGTCGTCCGCTCGTGGCAACCCCAGTCCGCCGCGCCTCCGACGCGGATCTCTCCTCGGAACGTGAGGAATGGCGCCAACCCGGCAACAGTTCCCAGCTCCCAGCGCAGTTGATCGGGTGCCCTTCCCTTGCAGCGCATCAATCCCTCGTGGAGAAACCCTTCGTGGTGGCGCCAGAGCGCCGTGAGATTCTTCGGATCCACGAGGGCGCCGCCGGCACTTCGATTGATCGTGGACGACGTCCGGGCACCAGCTCGATGCCCTCGGGGAGCGGGCCCTCTTCGAGGAGCCGCCAGACCTCGGGGCGGACCTCCCGCAGGTGATCGTAGTACTCGACTTCATCCTCGAGCCTGCGCAGCGTGACTCGCTCCGCCCGCCGGACCCATTCCGATGTCATCGCCTTCGTCGCGACGCGTCCGATAAGCAGCGTCTGCCTCAGAGTGAGCCTCCCCGTGACGTGGGCGCGCGCCAGGAGGTAGTACATCTGCCGCTCCGACACCCCGAGATGCTCGCGGGCGTATTCGGCCAGTGAGAAGCACCCATGCACGTACCAGGACTCGGCGGCGCGGGCGGCCGCAAGGCGCGACGCCATCTCCGCCTCGAGGTGCTGACGCACACGGACGATCTCGCGCAGCCTGATATCGAGATCGCGGGCCGCCACGTGAGCAGCGATGTCGTACACCGGTCGCGCGGCCCGCTCCGGGGTGCCCGCTCCAGTACAGCTTCCGGCCTCGGGATCGGACTTCCGGTCATCGAGCGACTCGGAGTCGCCCTCCGCCACAACGCGCAGTCCCGTGCAGTCTCCGGCGTTCGGCTCCTGTACCGGATCGAGATGGGAGAGACCGAAACCAGCCTCTACCGGATCGCTCGTGCCGGACGAGGCCCGCCCGGGCGCGGGGTCCATTGGAGGAAGCGCGGCTGCCCTTCCGAGCCCGTCCCCCGAGGCCGAAGACTCGGCGAGAACCTCCTTGAGAGCCGACCCGGCGCTCAGCGGACTGCCCGCGAGCTGCCGGACGAAGGTGATCGTGTCGCGCCACAGCCCCCGCATCCAGAGGGGCAAGCTGACGCTCAGAACGAAGGAGTCTACCTCCGTCTCCAACCCGGCGGCTTGAAGGATCTCGGCCGCGGCGCTAGTGAGGATTCGGACGTGGGCCGCGCTGATCTCGCCCTCCTCGAAGGCCTCGGCCAGGCGGGGGAGTGCGTCGAGCGCCTCCTCGGCACGAATCAGCTCCTGCACAGTCCGGTAGCTGAGGCCGAGGGACTCGACCACGTAGTCCCCGAGCCGAACGAAGCCGAGCAGCTCGTAGATTCCCCCGTCCCGCATCTCGCGCAGCGCGGCGCCGAGCGCACGCTCGTTGGAGGCGGCAGGTCGCAGGAAGGGAGCGGGTCGGCGCGTGTGGGCAACGGTGGGACGCGGCGGCGCGGAGCCGCTGCGCGGAAACGGTGCAGTCGCACGACCGGCAGGGATCCGTGCAGGGGGCAGCTCGGCCCCGGTGAGAACGCTTCGACCCAGACTCCGCGCCTTCTTCAATGCGGGCCTCCCGAGCGATAGAAACCGGGTCTCTGGCAGGTAGCGAAAGTATAGCGAAGATTTCGCGCAAGTCAAGAACTTCTTTTCGACGGTGCTGCCTCACTCCCCCGGACCGTCGCCGCCAACCCTCGGAGATCTCGCAGACGGAGGGAAGAAGAGAGGGGAGCCGCCTACCTGCGCCCGGCGAGAAGCCCGGCGGCCAGCAGCGTGATCGCGCCCAGGGTCAGCAGGATGGCGGTGGGAGGGATGAAACCGAGGTACGCGATCTGCAGCCCCGCCATGCTGATCGGGCTCAGCGCCGCGAGAGTGAGGATGATCCCGCCTCCCGCCGGACGGCGCCACGCGACGTAAGCAATCACGAGCCCCATGATGATCATGTGGAAGGAGAAGCTGACCCACAGGGCCTGCATCAGCGGCTGGAGGCCTTCCGGACCATCCGCTGCAAGCTCGGAAATCGAAGCGTACCCCGTGCCGTGCAGCCAGGCCGTCGCCAGACACCCGAGCGCACCCAGCCCCGCCAGTCCTGATCCGACCCGTTCTCGCGTCATCGGTTCATCGCCCCCTCGATTCGGTCCCATCCCGCCTTCGAAACGACAGCAACCCCAACATCGCGACGCATCCCGAGTGCCTCCCTCTCGACCTCGAGACGCTTGCGCGCCAGGCCCCAAGCCGCGTCGGAGCTCATCGGCGATGGTACCGAACTCTTCTCGCAGGAGTCCAGGGCCGCGCCGCCCGTGGATTGATGCGTGGAATCAAGCGCTCCTCGGTTACGCCGCTCACCACAGGATGCGTGCCGCTGCTGCAGGGCGTCGGAGCACCCACCAACCCCATCACCCCCGGTTTGACGCCCCGCCCCCCCGCGGCTACGCTGCCTCCGAGGCACTCCCGCTATCGACGCTGCCCGACGTCCACCTCCACTCACCCGCTGCGGGTAGGCTGCCTCGGAGGTATTCCCCATGCTGAAGCTGCACAACTTCGAGCGTTCGCCGTTTGGCTGGAAAGTCCGCATCGTCCTGGCCGAGAAGAAGGTCCCCTACGAAGTCATCGTCCCGGAGAACAAGAACGAGAGCCCGGCCTTCGCCCGCCTGAACCCGTTCCGCCTGACGCCGGTCCTGGAGCTCGAGGACGGCCGGACGCTCTACGAATCGACCGTCATCAACGAGTACCTCGAAGACGCCTACCCCGAGCCGGCGATGCTGCCGCGCGACCCCTACGAGCGGGCGAGGGTCCGGCTGCTCGAGGACGTCACCGACCAGTACTTCTACAAGGCGATTCGCGGCGTCCAGGTATCGCAGTTCGACTCCGAGCCGCCCTTCCTGGTCCGCAAGAAGGCCGACCAGGTCGACCACAAGCTGCTCGAGGAGTCACGCATGAAGGCCCACGAGCACCTGGCTCGCCTGGAGAAGGAAATCCAGGGCAAGACCTGGTTCGGAGGCAACCTCTTCTCCCTCGCCGACGCCAACCTCGCGGCTCCCATAACGGCGGGGCTGCCTCTCCTGGGCATCCTGCCCGACCCCAAGTACCCTGGCCTGGCCGCATGGACCAAGCGGATGAAGGAGCGCCCCTCCTACACCGCCTCCGCACCGAAAGTGCCGACCACGATCAAGGAGTCCTGAAGCCGGAGCCCCGAGCTCGTACTTCGCCGCCTCTGCTGAGGATCGCGAAAGCCTGCCTCGGATTCTCCCGCCTGTATATCGACCGACAGTGGCAGCGGGTAGCCTGAGAGCTACCTGCTGCCGGGCTGGTGCTCCTTCGAGTATTGCCACAGCGCGCGATCCAGGGTACGCATGGAGCAGCCCGCCTCACGGCTGAGCTCGCGGGTGAACTGCGTGTACGCCTGCCAGAGCTCGAAACCGTACTGGGAAGGGGCCTTGACGCCGACAGACCAGAGAGCGCGATAGTCGAGAATCGGGTAGAGGTTCTTGTCGCACAGATGGAGGATGACGGAGGCCGTAGGCCATCCCACTCCAGAGAGCTGGGTCAGGATCTCGATCTTCACGCGTTCGGGGGACCCTGGGTCGAGAGCGATCCTGGTGACCTTCCTCAGGGAGTCATCGGTGTTTGCAGCACATCGTGGCTTCGAGCGCGGCGTCTTCCATGCACAGAGTTTCATGAATTCATCTCTGCGCAGGCAACCTCGGTCCCGCGCCGGTGAAGCCACCATCTCGATGAGTTCGTCCTCCCCCGGAAAAGAGTAGCGATCCGCCCATTCCTGAATCCTGGTTCTCGGAAATCTCAGAGACAAGCTCACCATATGAATCGGAGCAATCCGCTTTCCCGCCATGCCTCAAACCTCTTCAGTGATAATCGACGATTTCCACCTCGTAGGTATCGGCGCCGCTAGATCCTCAGCCGGACGCGCCCCTCGCCGTCGATGACCTGGAAGTCGATCCGGATGTCTAGGTAGGTGAGAATCTCCTCCGAGGCGATGACCTTCTGATAGTCAGGCAAGGAGTCCCCGTCCACGTCCTCGCCGGGTGCCAGCTTCCGCCACCGGGCTGGCGCGAAGCGCCACCCGCGCACGGCGCGCTCCGACTCCTCTTTGAACCGGCGGCCGCACGTCCCGCGCGTGCCCTCCACGACCGGGCTGTCCCGCACTTCTGCGACGTCGCCGTTCGGGTCGACAATGATGCGCAGACCGACGACGGCGTCGCCGCAGCCCGCCTCCATCGCGTCGGCGGGGTAGAGCGGCGCCTGGATCATCATGGGCGCCGGCTGCGTGATCTCCTCATCGGGAGGCAGCTCCAGCGGGGGCGCCGTGGGATCGGGGATGAAGGCGACCTCCGTCACGCCACGGAGGTTTGGCGCCTCCTGCTCCGGCTGCACCGCAGGCGGGGCCGTTCTGCACGCGGCGCCGAGCAGGGCCAGCGGGAGAAGCGCGCACCGCCCACGCCTCACGGCTCTCGCGCGGCAACGGCGACCTCTCATCATGCGAGTATGGACACGCTCACGTCCAGGTGCGTTGCCCGGGCCCTGCCCCTCGAGGACACTCTCGGCACGCCCGGCGGTTCGGAGGTTCGCGAGGCATCCCCGAGCTGGAGTCCTACAGCCTAGCCGCTACCCCGCCTTCGAAAGGACGGCGACTTCCTTCACGAGGCGCTTCCCGAGTCGATTTCTCTCGATTTCGAGGTCATACCGCGTCTGCAGATTCAGCCAGAGCTGCTCGGAGTTGCTGAAGTATCTCGCGAGCCGCGTCGTCTCAAAGCGCCACTTCGAGCGGCTTCTCCTTCATCGCGCTAACGCGCAGGACAGAGAAGCCGAGGACGTTCCCCTGGTCGTCGACTTTCTCCATCACCTGGTCACTCTGGGTCTCGGGAAAGTATCCAGGCTTCTGGTCGAAGATCACCTCGAGATAGTCCCCTTCCGAGTCGTACCAGATCCTCACTTTTCTTTTTCGGTCGGCCACAGCAGGACTCCTTTCTTGACACGATCTGTCAGATTCGCGGTCAACACGAATGCGTCGTCCTCAACAGTCTTGACGACGACACACATGAACTTGCCACCCACCATCGTCCGTCCTGGGATGCTTCAACCCTCGCTCTCCCACCTTCAAGAGTTTCCAAGTTGAGCAGGCTCGCATGGAAGACTCCTCCCTAATCGGCCCGCCGCAACCGCCTCGTTCTCGAGCCGAGCCCGGATCGATTGAACGAGCCCTCCCGCTGATGGGGGGCTCACCGCACGGCCTCGAGGTACGGCCGGATGATGGCCTCCACCCGGCAGAGTCTGGCCGCGCGCAGCGCTCTCAGCGTTCCTTGCACTCGGGCAGGGCGGGGCCTATTCTTGCGGTCATTCGCACGCTCTCCTGCCTTGACCCGTGGAGGGCGTTGCGTGAGAAGGAACAACAGCGTGGTCAACGAGTTCACCGCAGTCATCGAGAAGGACGGTGACCTGTTCATCGCCTTCTGCCCGGAGATCCCAGGAGCCAACGGACAGGGCAAGTCCCGCGAAGAAGCCCGCCAATCCCTGGCCGATGCCATCGCCCTGATCCTCGAAGATCGCAGAGAAGACGGTCTCCGAGGAGTACCGGCCGACGCAGAGCGCACGACCGTCATCGTCAGGTGAAGCGCAATAGCTTGCTCCGGCACCTGCGGAGGCACGGCTGCCATCTCAAGCGCGAGGGACGGTCCCATTCGCTGTGGTGCAATCCCCGCACGGGAGTCGTCGAAGCCATCCCGCGCCACGTGGAGGTTGCCAACCGCCTGGCTCTGAAGATCTGTCGTGCGCTGTCCGTGCCGGAGCCCGGAGAGCGATAGACTGAGACCACGTCACTGCGGTGAATGCGCTCAAGGGCGCAATCACCGCGGCCGACACCCGTGTTGGACGGATGACAGAAGCGAGCCGCCCTACCTCAGAAACACCGTCTCGTTGTGCTCCTCGAGGAGCCGCCGGTCCGGCGGTCACCCGGCTTGCCCGGGAGGTGAATCGCCCGATCGCGGAACGGCTGGTAGGACCGCCCGTTCTTGAAGACTTCTTCGATCCGGCGGCTCACCCGGAAGACGTAGTCCGGCGCGATGGTCACGTAGCCGTGATCGAGGAGCCGGTGGATGTCGGCCCGCAGCAGGATCCCGTTCGAGACCCGATGCTCGCCGCCCATGGAGTACCGCTGGATGTGCGCCGCCTCCAGGGCGGGCAGCGTGTGCTTGCCGGTGACCGCGCAGGCGCACCCGTAGGCATCCGTCACGGCGATGGGGAAGGTGCCCTGGCCGAGACGGGGCTCCTATCCCGCCTTCGAGAGGACGGCGACCTCCTTCACGAGCCGCTTCCCGAGTCGATCTCTCTCGATTTCGAGGTCGTACCGCGTCTGGAGGTTCAGCCAGAACTGCTCGGAGTTGCTGAAGTATCTCGCGAGCCGCAGGGCGGTATCAGCGCTGATGGCTCTCTTGCCAAGTACGATCTCGTTGACCCGGCGCGGCGGGACGCTGATGTCCTTCGCGAGCCGGTACTGGGAGATCTCCAACGGCTCGAGGAACTCCTCGAGGAGAATCTCGCCGGGGTGAATCGGTGCAACCCGTTTTCGCGCCATGGCGCCAACCTCATCAGTGATAATCGACGATTTCGACGTCGTAGGCGTTCGAGCTGCGCGACACGAAGCAAGATCCGCCACTGCCTGTTGATCCGGATGCTGTGCTGCCCCGCGCGAGAGCCCGCGAGCGCCTCGAGACGGTTGCCGTGCGGCACCCTCAGGTCGTTCAGTGACTCCGCGGCGTCAAGCACGAGGAGCTTCCGAAGAGCCGCGCGCGCCACCGGTGCCGAAAATCGACGGGACCGTTCACGCCGGAACAGCCGCTCGGCCTCGGCCTCCCTGAAGCTCCGGATCAACGCCGTGAACCATAACGCAGCACGTTATGTCCGTCAACCGCGCTCCAGCCTCCGCTGGTGAAGAAGCAAACCAAGCTCGGCGCGTCCCTCAATCCAAGCCTCCCGAGCGTGGAGAATCCGGTCTCTGACAGATGGCGAAAGTATGGCGAATCCCTCGCACGTGTCAACAGCTTCTTTCGCGTCACCACGAGGTTGCTCCAAAGTGTCCGGGCGCGGCACCCGCTGGACCCTGATCACTCACCCGATCGCATCTCGGGCAGGCAGAGGACCTGAGGCAGCGCGCGGGCATGAATCCCAAGGCTGATTAAGTGCGCCGGCGAGACTCGGATGATCTACGCGGCTACCCCAGAAACACCGTGTCGTTGTGCTCCTCGAGGAGCCGCCGGTCCGGCCGGTCACCCGGGTTGCCCGGGAGGTGAATCGCCCGATCGCGGAACGGCTGATAGAACCGTCCGTTCTTGAAGACTTCCTCGATCCAGCGGCTGACCCGGAAGACGTAGTCCGGCGTGATGGTCACGTAGCCGTGATTGAGGTTCTGGTAGATCCCGGCCCGGAGCAGGATCCCGTTCGAGACCCGATGCTCG
>CAZMRF010000001.1:271598-354626 GCA_964568735.1 uncultured Acidobacteriota bacterium | reverse complement strand
CGGGCTCCCGAAGGATTGGGAGATGCTGATCTACGCCTTCGGCATCATGGGCGTGCTCACGCTGCTCTCGAATATGTTCACCAATCTGAACCTCTCCGACATGGAGACCTGCTACAAGGCCTTCCGCCGCGAGGTCCTGGCCGGGATGCCGCTGAGATCGGACAGGTTCGGGTTCGAGCCGGAGTTCACCATGAAGGTGGCGCGCCGGAGGTGGAGGATCTACGAGGTTCCCGTCTCCTACCACGGGAGGGACTACGACCAGGGCAAGAAGATCACCTGGAAGGACGGAATGTCGGCCCTCTGGCACATCTTTCGATACAGGATCGCGGACTAGCGCATGAACATCGCGGTCGCGGGAACGGGATACGTTGGCCTCGTGACGGGGGCCTGCTTCGCCGAGTTCGGCGTGCGCGTGACCTGTGTCGACAAGGACGAGGCGAAGATCGCCGCCCTCAAGAGCGGGAAGATCCCGTTCTTCGAGCCCGGGCTCGACGAGGTCGTCGATCGCAACGTCCGGCAGGGAAGGCTCACCTTCACGACCGACCTCCCCACCGCCATCCGGGAATCGCTCGTGATCTTCATCGCGGTCGGGACGCCTCCCGACCAGACGGGGGCCGCGGACCTCACCTTCGTGAAGGAGGTGGCGCGGGCGATCGCCGCCAACCTCACCGACTACAAGGTCATCGTCACGAAGAGCACCGTGCCGATGGGCACGGGTTCCATGATCCGGAGGATCATCGAGGAGAGCTCCGGCGGCCGGGTTTCCTTCTCCGTGGCCTCGAACCCCGAGTTCCTGCGGGAAGGGGCGGCCGTCGAGGACTTCATGCGGCCCAACCGGGTCGTGATCGGCACCGAGGACGATGGCGCCACGGCCATCCTCAAGGACCTCTACCGCCCCCTCTACCTCATCGAGGCGCCCTTCGTCATCACCGACGTCGTGACGGCCGAGATGATCAAGTATGCCAGCAACGCCTTCCTCGCCACGAAGATCTCCTTCATCAACGAGATGGCGAACCTCTGCGACCTGGTCGGCGCGGACGTCCACACGCTCTCCCGCGGCATGGGGCTCGACAACCGGATCGGGAGGAAGTTCCTGCACCCGGGGCCCGGCTTCGGGGGGTCGTGCTTTCCCAAGGACACCGCCGCCATCGCGCGGATCGCCCGCGAGCACGGGTACGGCCTCAGGATCGTGGACGCGGTGATCCAGGTGAACGAAGATCAGGTGGCCAGGGTGATGTCGAAGGTGCGGGAGGTGGTCCCCCACCCGGCAGGCGCGACGGCCGCCGTGCTGGGCCTCTCCTTCAAGCCGAACACCGACGACATCCGCGAGGCCCCCTCGCTCAGGATCATCTCAGTTCTGAAAGAGTGGGGCATGAAGGTCCGCGCCTATGATCCCGTGGCCATGGAGGCCGTGGCTCGGGCATTCCCGGGGATCGACCTGGTTGAAAGCGAGTACGCAGCCGTGGACAAGGCCGACGTCATGATCGTGGCCACGGAGTGGAACCAGTTCCGGCAGCTGGATCTGGAGCGCGTCAGGAAGGCGATGCGACGGCCCGTCATCGTGGACCTGCGCAACATCTACGAGCCCCAGGAGATGAGCAAGCTGGGTTTCACCTACCGTTGCGTCGGCCGCCCCGGCGTGGATGCGCCCGGTAATCCATGAGCGACCTCTACGCGGTCACCGGCGGCGCCGGCTTCATCGGCTCTCACGTGGTGGAGCGGCTGCTCCGCGAGGGCCGCCGCGTCCGGGCCGTCGACGATTTCTCCTCGGGGAAGCGCGAGAACCTCGAATCGGCGAGGGCCGCAGCCGGCGGCGCGGGGGACCTCGAGATCCTCGAGGGGACGCTGGCCGACCCGGACTTCGCCCGCCGGGCCGTCGAGGGCGCCTCCTTCGTGCTGCACCAGGCGGCCGTGCCGTCGGTCCCGCGCTCCGTGGCCGAGCCTCTCAGGACCCACGCCGCGAACGCAACGGGCACCCTGAACGTCCTGCAAGCCTCGAGGGAATCGGGAGTGCGGCGTTTCGTCTACGCCTCCTCTTCATCGGCCTACGGCGACACCCCCACGCTGCCCAAGATAGAAAGTATGCCCACCTCGCCCCTCTCGCCCTACGCGATCCAGAAGCTGGCGGGGGAGCAGTATGCACGGGTCTTCCACGCCCTCTATGGCCTCCCGACGGTTTCTCTCCGCTACTTCAATGTCTTCGGGCCGCGCCAGGACCCGAAGTCCGAGTACGCGGCGGTGATCCCGAAGTTCATCACCGCGATCGCGCGCGGTGCCCGCCCCACGATCTACGGCGACGGGGGTCAGACGCGAGACTTCTGCTTCGTGGACAACACGGTGGATGCCAACCTCCTCGCCTGCACCGCGGGCGAGAGCGCGCTCGGGCGCGCCTACAACGTGGCTTGCGCACGGCGGGTCTCGCTGCTCGACCTGGTGCGCCTCATCAACGAAATCCTCGGCACTTCGGTAGCCCCGCTGCATGCCGAGGCCAGGCCGGGAGACGTCCGCCACTCGCTCGCCGACATCTCCGCGGCGAAGGATCAGCTCGGCTACGAGGTGAAGGTGGATCTGGAGGCGGGGCTCCGGCGCACCGTCGCCTGGTTCACGGGAGGGCACTGATTGCGCCTCCGGGCGGCGGCCTTCGATGCCCTCCTCCGTGGCGGGGTGCTCTTCCTGGTCATCGCCACGCCGCTGGCCCTGGGGACCACCGGCGACACGAGCCAGGCCGCATTCCAGTGCCTGGCGCTCGCCCTCGGCCTCGTCTGGGTGCTGCGTGCCGTGTGGATCCCTCCGGCGCTCCCCCGTGCGGCCTTCGCGGGGGGCGGCTCGCAGGCCCAGGATCCCGGCCGGGGGTTTCCTCTCCATCTCTTCGGCCATCGCCTCGTCAGGACAGGGCTCGGCCTGCCGGTGCTTCTCTTCCTCGCCGTCGTGGCGGCGCAGCTCGCGCCGCTGCCCGCTCCGATCGTCCGGCTGCTCTCTCCCTCCACGCACCGCCTCCAGGCCGACTCGCTGCCGGGGCTCGCCGCGGGGGAGGCCGTCGACTTCGCGGGAATGGGGAGCTTCCTCCTGGGCCCGGGGCACGACGGGGTAGTGGAGCGCATTCTCGACGCTCCGGGTGAGACGCCATCGAGCCTTCAGGCGCGGGCGTCGAGCCTGCGCACCCTGAGCATCTACCCTCACGCCACGGTCGCGAGGCTGGCGCTTCTCCTCTGCCTCGGCATCCTGTTCGTCGTGGCGCTGCACGCCTTCACGCGCCGCTCGCAGGTGGATCGCCTCCTCCGGGCCGTCGTCCTGTACGGTTTCGCTCTCGCGATCTTCGGGATCATCCAGCGCCTCTCGTGGAACGGGAAGATCTACTGGCTCCTTCCGGTCGATCCCGCGGCATCGCCCTTCGGCCCCTTCGTGAACCACAACCACTTCGCCGCCCTGCTCGTCATGATCGTGCCGATCGCGACGGGGACCCTCATGGACGAGGCACGCGACGTGCTGGCCGGGGGTGGCGGCCGGCGGCGCTTCGCCTCGCTCGGGGCCGAGCCGCTGGCTCGCCTCCTCCTGGCCGCCTTCGTCGTGGGCGTCATGGCCAGCGCCGTCGTGCTCTCGGCCTCCCGCGGCGCGGTCCTGGCTCTCGTGGCGGCTCTCGGCCTTCACGGGGCGCTTCTCGCCGCCCGGCGCCGGATCGGGAAGCCCGAAGCCCTCGTCGCGCTGTCGCTCGTGCTGGTGGCGCTCGCTCTCTCTTTCTGGCTGGGCCTGGGCCCCCTGGCAGGGAAGCTCCGCGTCCTCGGTGACGTCGAGGCTGAGCCCTCTCTCTTCTCGAGGCTCCTCGGCTGGAGGGCCACCCTCGAGATCATCTCGGGCTCACCGCTTCTCGGAACGGGTCTCGGCACCTTCCCCCAGGCCTGGAAGCAGTACTACCCGATGGGCACCGCCGCGGTCTGGCACGAGGCGCACAACGATTATCTGCAAGTCCTCGCGGAGGCAGGCGGGATCGGCTTCGCCATCTTCGCCGTGGCGCTCGGGATCTTCGCGTGGCGGCACCTGCGCCCCGGGATGCTGGGCCTGGGGGAGGGGAGGAGCCTCGCCATGCACGGCGCCGTCACGGGGATCGTGGCCGTCGCCCTGCACTCCTTCGTGGACTTCCCCCTGCAGATTGTCGGCTGCGCCGTTCCATTCGTCGTGCTCTCGGCCGTTGTCATCTCCCGGCAGGAAAACGCGGAGGCCCCTGCGTGAGCATTCCCTTCCTGGACCTCTCCCATCAGCATGTCCCTCTTCGCGCCGAGATCGAGAGCGCTCTGCGGCGCGTCCTCGATTCCGGGCAGTTCATCCTCGGAGAGGAGACGCGGCGGCTGGAGGTGGAGCTGGCGGAGCGCTGCGGCGGAGTCCACGCCGTCGCCGTCGCGTCGGGCACCGACGGGCTCTTCCTCGCGCTCGCGGCGCTGGGGGTGGGGCCGGGCGACGAGGTCGTCACCACACCCTTCACCTTCATCGCCACCGGGACCGCCATCGTCAGGGCGGGGGCCCGCCCCGTCTTCGCCGACGTCGATCGCACGACCTGCAACCTGGATCCGGAGCGGGCCGCGGCCGCGATCACGCCGAGGACCCGGGCCATCCTGCCCGTCGATCTGTACGGCCTCTGTGCGGACTGGGAGAGCTTCGAGTCCCTCGCGAAGGAGAAGGGCCTTCGACTCGTCGAGGACGCGGCACAGTCGATCGGGGCTTCACGCGGCGGCCGTCGAGCGGGCTCCTTCGGCGATGCGGCCTCCTTCTCGTTCTATCCGACCAAGAACCTCGGCGGGATGGGTGACGGCGGCCTGGTCACCACGGGCGACGCGGATCTCGCCTCGAAGATCCGTCTCCTCCGGGCGCACGGCGACACCGGGGGATACCAGCACTCCGTCATCGGGCTGAACAGCCGCCTGGATGCGTTCCAGGCGGCCGTCCTGCGCGTGAAGCTCACGCGTCTCGACGACTGGAGCGCGCGGCGCCGGCGCACGGCCGCGCTCTACTCGGAGCTCCTCGGCGGGATCTTCGGCGGAGACGGATCGCCGCTGCGGCTCCCGCCGCGGCCCGGCCCGGGAGAGGTGCCGGCCTGGCACCAGTACGTCATTCGCGCCGAGCGCCGTGACGATCTGGCGGCTTTCCTGAAAGGAAAGGAGATCGGCTGCGCGATCTACTACCCGGTGCCGCTCCATCACCAGCCCTGCTTCCGGGAGATCGGCCTCGGGGAAGGAGACCTGCCCGAGGCCGAGCGCGCCTGCCGCGAGGTCCTTGCGCTTCCGATCTATCCCGGCCTCGGGGAGGAACAGGTGCGCGAGGTCTGCGAGGGGATCGCATCGTTCTACGGAGCGCGTGGCCGATGAGCCGCCAGGATCCTCTAGCTCCAGCCATCACACGGCAGCCGTTGGGGCTCTCGCCCCCGGCGCAGTGGGTGACGACGGCCCTGGCGATCCTAGCGGCGCTCCTGGGAGGGTGGCTCGTCGTCGCGCGAGCGGCGGCGGCGCACGCGGGATCCGAGGGCGCCGCGCTCTTCCAGGAGGGCGCCACGATGGAGGCCTACGCGCTGCTCCGAGAGGCAGTCGACGAGGCTCCTCTCCAATCGAAGCCCTGCGTGGATCTGGGCGACCTCGCCGTCACGGCGATCGACGACCGGGCCTTCCAGCATGCGGCCGGAATCGCGGAGCCCCGGAGCCTCGCCCGCCTGGCTTTCCTGTCCTACGCGGAGGCTCTCGATCGCCAGCCCGGCAACCCGGCCGCCTGGGCCGGGATGGCGGATCTCTTCAAGAAGGCTCGCGCTCTCGACCTCGTGGAGGGCTCCTTCGATCTCGACCAGATCGAGGAGGGGCCGGGGCCGCTCCCCGCGGAGGAGGACCAACTCGCCGTCGCTTCCTACCTGAAGGCGATACGCTTCGAGCCGAACAACTTCTTCCACCACGCCTACCTGGGAAGCTTCTACGACGACAGGGGCCTGCGCGATGAGGCGGTCGCATCGTGGGCCCGCTCCTTGGAGATCATGCCGGAGCTGAGCTGGCACTTCTACCTGCCGCGCGAGCGTATTCCCGGCGATCTCTTCGCCGCGGCTCGCGAGGCGCTCTCGCGGTCCCTCGAGACGAACCCCACGGTGCCGCGGGAGCGAATCCTCCAGAACCTCGGCGATCTCGCCGACAGGGCGGGAGAGTCCAACTTCGCGTTGGAGGCCTACCGCCGCGCCGCAACGGAGGCGCAGGACCCGTCGCTCTCGCTCTACCTCCAGGGAGATCTGCTCTTCAGAGAGAAGCAGTGCGCCGGCGCCGAGGAGGCCCTCGTCGCGGCCATCGGCCCCGGGACGCTCCAGCCCAGCCTGCTCGCCCTCGCCCACACCCTCGTCGGCAGGTGCCGGGGGATGGCGGGCGACGCGGCGGGGGCGGTGGATCACCTGGAGCGTGCGCGGCGGCTCAATGCGGGGGCGTGGTACGTCGCGGCCGACCTCGGCGCGGCCTATGAGAAGATGGGCCATATCCGGAAGGCCGAGGCCGAGTACCGCGCCGCCATCCGGCTCGCGCCCGAGCGGGCAAGCGTCTACGCGGCACTGATCGGGATGTACCGGAGGAACCGCCAGATCGGCAAGGCCATCCCGCTGGCCGAGAAGCTCGTGGATCTCTTCCCGGAGGACCAGGTTTTCATGGACCAGCTCGAAGCGCTTTACCGGGATCTGGGAGTGCCGGAGGCGGGGGGATCGTGATCGAGAATCTCTACCACGTGCTCATGGCCGGAGGATCCGGCACGCGCTTCTGGCCGGTCAGCCGCAGGGGGCTCGCCAAGCAGTTCCTTCCCCTGGTCGGGCCCGCGAGCATGATCCGCCAGACATTCGATCGCAGCGCCGGAATCGGCCCGGCGGATCTGATCTTCGTCTCCGCGGGGGCGGTCCATCGTGAGGCCGTGCTCCGCGAGCTGCCCGCGCTGGCGCCTCATCGCTTCATCGGCGAGCCCGTGGCGAGGAACACCGCCCCGGCCGTGGGGCTGTCGGCCATGTGCCTCTTCCTTCTCGATCCGGACGCCGTCGCCGTCTTCTCTCCCGCCGATCATGTCTTCCGGGATCCGCGGGCCTTCGCCCTCTCCATCGAGGCCGCGGCCGGGGCCGCCGCATCGGGGGACTGGCTCGTGACGCTGGGCATTCGTCCCACCCGCCCCGAGACCGGCTACGGATACATCGAGGCCGGGGAACCTTCGGGGCTGCCCGAGGCGAGAAAGGTGGCCCGTTTCGTCGAGAAGCCCGACGCCGCCACGGCGGAGCGGCTGGTCGCCTCGGGCCGCCACTACTGGAACAGCGGAGTCTTCGCCTGGCGGGCCGCGTCGATCCTGGCCGCCATCGGGCGCCACCATCGCACGCTGGCCGAGGGGCTGACGCTCTTCCGCAAGGCCGCTCGAGTCCACGTTCCCGAAGGGCCCGTGCTCGATCCGATGGCTCTCCCGGGTGTCGCGCGGGTCGTCAAGGAGATCTTCGAGGCCCAGGAGTCCATCTCGATCGACTACGCCGTGATGGAAAAGGCCCCGAACGTCCTCGTCGTGCCCTGCGACGCCGGATGGAGCGACGTCGGCTCGTGGGACGCCATCGAGGAGATGGCTCCCAGGGAGGCGGGCGGGAACGCCTTCCAGGGCGACAGCGTCTCCGTGGGGGCGAAGGGCTGCTTCGTCCGCGGCAACAAGCGGCTCGTCGCGCTCGTCGGCGTCGAGGATCTCATCGTGGTCGACACGGACGACGCTCTCCTGATCTGCCGGAAGGGGGAGTCCCAGCGTGTGCGCGAGGTTGTCGAGCGTCTCCGCAAGGATGGGCGCGACGACCTGACCTGACCGAATCCTTCCCGCTCACCGGGACCCATGAGGTGCTCAGCGCGGGGCGGACGCCACGACGAAGCCGTAGAGGCACTCGGCGGCGCGACGGCGGTAGAACCGACTCTCGCCATCGCCAACAGCAAGCGCGCCGCATCGTTCCTGGCGATGAGGCGGCTCCTCGAGGCTGAGCGGTGCTATGGGGAGGCGCTCGCGATCGACCCCGACCTCGTCACCGCCGGGCCAGCGCTCGCCGCAGCGCTTATCATGATGAGCCTCCTCGACGAGGCTCTCTCCGAGGCTCAGTCCGGCCTCGATTCGAACCCATCGCCAGCCTACGCATTGCTGATCAGCGAGCTCGCACCTCGGACCCGCCGAGGCCTCGGAAACCGCCCCGCCTTTCAAGGCAAATAGGGGATTGACAGGGAGAGCGGATCAAGGTAGAAAAGTCCTGCCCGGCAATTATCCAGATGGGACATTCTGGGACATTCTGAGCTCCCCATGTCCGCCGCAGTCGCTTCTACGCTGGACTTTCCAGGCTCGCCTCCTCGAGCTTCAACGCCAGTCCCGCCGTCCGTTCCAACCCTTGGGGGAGATTGCCATGAGCAAGCGGGGGGTTCCTTGTCTGCTCGTCGTGCTACTTGTAACCGCTTCGCGACTTGATGCCTATAACGCAAACGAAGCCACAGGGCTGCCGACCTACTCGATCCAGACGGGCTCGACCCTCAACGACTCGATCAACACTTACTCTGGTGACCTGGAGATTTCGATCCCCATCGGGCCGCGCTGGGAGCTTCCCGGCATGTCCTGGGGGCTCAGCCTGAACTACTCCTCCAAGATCTGGCGAATCTGGCACCTCAATCCCGATCCCGAGCGATCACTCTCGAGACGGGGGGCATTCGGAGTGGGCTGGCACCTCGGGATGGGAAGGGTCTTCCAGCATTGCCGCTATGCCTGCGGCCAGATGACGGGCTTCTACTTCGAGGACGAGCGCGGAACGCTCCATCCCATTCACCTCAATCTCGGGCTCCACGGGCAGCTTCAGTACACGGGCAAGACGACGGACGGGACGTACATGAGAGTGCTCGTGACGCTGAGCGAGCCGACGACCCCGGCCGATCCCAACAAGGTCGTGAGCTGGCAGATATGGACCGGCGACGGGATCGAGTACGTTTTCGATGTCGCTCGAAAGGACACCGATCCCCATCCCGTCGAACACGATGACCGCACGGGCTGGATGACCAGCAGGATTCTCAGGCACGGCCCGGATCCCAACGCGATTCTCTCGCGTGTCGAGGTCGATTACGATCTCAATCATCCTCACTGCATTGATCAGATTCAGGATTTCATCGGATCGTCGGCGACGCCGTACCGGACCGTGGACTTCGTCAACGAATCGACGAAGCCAGGGTGGGGAGGGACCGAAGTCGAAGGGGGCTTCACGTCGGAGATCATCCTGCCCGCCGTTGACGGACAGTCGAGCACGACTGCCCGGTACACGTTCTCATACCTTGCGCCGCAAACATTGGAGCTCTCGAATTACCTGGCCTCCGCGAGCATCGACGATCAGATCCTGCTGTCCAGCGCAAGCCCCAAGAAAGCCGACGGCTCGAGCATCTTCGACTACGCCTTCGAGTACGACTCAGGCTCAGGCGAGTTGACGGAGCAATCGTTGGTCTCAGCGGGTACCGCGGGCGCAACCGTCGCGTACGAGTACGACGCCTACGACTATCTCAATTATGGCCTCTCGGAGCACTACGTTTACACGAGGATGGTGAAGCGGAAGACGGTCACGGCGGATTCCATCTCTTCAGTCTGGACATATACCCGTCACGCGACGTCGAGCGCCGAACAGAATCCAGTGAAGTGGTTCGATTTCGTCATCATGAAAGATCCCATGGGGAACCAGACGAAGTACATCAACTACTCCCCCTATTTTGACGGTTCGGCGGTCGAAGGCCTCACGCGACAGACGGAGTATTACCGCGGCAGCCCCCTCAACAGCGAGGGCGCTGCGGCCGGAGATGGAGAGCTGGTTCGATGGGTCGAGCACATCTATCAGGACTACGGAAGCCTGTTCGACCCGACCTACCAGACTCCCGACGTCAGGCTGACCAGGACGAGGACGACGTACCCGGAGGTCGGAAAGGAGGTTCGGGTCCTCAACGAGGCCCCCGTCCCGTATGGTCACTTCGAGGTCACGAAGGAGTTCGGATTTGAATCTCAGGACATCCCCGAGCGGACGACGCAGCGGCTCTATATCGAGCCTCAGAGCGGGCCGATGTATGCGAACTGGGTCAAGGACGCTCTGACAGAATCATGGATCGAGGATGGATCGGGCAGCGTTCTACGGAAGAGCTGGTTTACCTACGAGGACGACGGCAAGCTGAAGACGGTCCGGAGGGCAGTGGCCCCTCCGGCTCAGAGCACGGCGGACATCGTGCAGACCTTCAACTACGATCCCGACACGGGACTACTGGAGAGTAACTCCGTCTCGGGCGGCGACGACGGCTCCTGGTACGGGACGCGGTTCTATCACACGGGACCGTACATCACGCAGAAAGTCACCCTCGCGCTGGATCCGAACGACCAGGAGGAGGAGTTCTCGTACTTCAGCTTCGACGTCGATCGGGATCCGGCGACCGGGCTCATTCTGATGAGCAGAGATCCTTCGGGAATCGCAACATCCTATTGGTATGACGCGCGCGGCCGGCTCACACGGATCGAGCCATCGGGCGTGGAGCTTCCTACGGAGATCTCCTATCCGTCGATTTGGGAGAGCCGAGTCGTGACGGGTGATCCGAACAGCGATCGAATCGAGCAGCGGAACTACCTCGACAAACGTGGCCGTCACGTCGAGCGCCGGCGGTGGCTGAGCGCGAGTCAGCTCGTGTCGCAGAGGATGTGCTACGACAAGCTGGATCGCCAGACGTACGTCTCGGAGTGGGCGACCTGGCAGGCAGGTTCCCCACCTTGCCCCTCGGCTTCGGGGGACAACCTCGGGACCTATTACGATTACAGCTTTCAGGATAACGGGCTGACAGCTCCGGATCCCTTCGGACGGATTCACAAGGTCACACGCGCGGACGGTGCAACGACGGAGTTCGCCTACTCCGGGACCGATTCGGTAGCAACCATACGTGACATCAACGCCTCCCCGGGAACGCTCGGAAGCGCCTCCTCGGTCACCCGGCAACGCCGGGATGCCTTCGGAAGGCTCACCTATGTGGACTCTCCGGAGGGTGCAGACGCGCGCTACATCTACGACGCGGTGGGAGACATTCTGCGCGTTGAGCTCGTGGAGGGCGACACCTACTACGAACCATTCATCCAGCATCGGACATACGACTATGACGGCTTGGGGCAGGTGCGCGTCGCCATCTCACCCGAAGAGGGGACAGTCCTGTACGTGCGGTACGACGCCGAGGGCAGGCTGCTGGAGAAGGTCGAGTCGGATGGGACGCGCGTGACGCTGGACTACGACGCGGCGGGGCGTCTCGCGCTCGTCGAGCAGGAGATCCCCATGCCTGGCGGGGGATTCGGTCCTCTTACGCCGCGGGCTGCTTATGAGTATGACGATGCCTTGGTGACCAATGGGCTCGGCCGGCTGACCCGCGTCTGGTCCTTCGACGAGACCGGCTCCGCCACGGCCTCCAGACGCTTCTTCTACGATGGGCTGAATGGACGGCTGGGCCAGGAGAAGACCCAGTTCTCCCTCTGGGACGGTCTCTCGGGCTTCCAGGCGGGAGACCCGGAGTTCACGACCTGCTACACGTACAACGAGCTCGGCCTGCCTGCCGCTACGAGGTATCCGGCCACGGCGGATTGCAGCACCTACACGGCCGATCAGGTGGCAAACCTGTCCTACCTGCACTCGTTCGGGATGCTCAAGAGGGTGAACGACTCGAGACGGAATCCTCTCGCGACGCCCTCGGATCCCAACTGGTCGCTTATCCGGGACGTGCTCTACAACGACGCCGGAGGCGTCAAGGAAGTAGCCTACGCGAACGGCGTGACGAACATCATCGAGCACGATTCGATGTACCGCCCGCGCCAGATCCGGGCGAAGCACGACAATGGTCAGGGTTCCGTGAACTGGCTATTGGACACGGGCTTTCACGAGTATGACGGGGCGGGCAACATCTCGTACATCGGTTATGACTTTTTCGAGTACGACCTCGCGGGCCGCCTCACGCACATGTGGATGTATGACGACAACGTCCACACGGCCCCGGCTCAGGCCTGGTTCGAGCAGTGGTGGGAATACGACGATTTCGGAAACATCCTGGCCGTTGACTCCAACAACAACGGCGCGTCGGCGTCGCAGGCCCTCTTCTCCATCGATCCCTATACCAACAGAATCCTGACGCAGTCGGGATCGCTCTTCGAGTACGACCAGCGGGGAAACCTCCGAGAGGACATCGCGCAGAGGTATCTCTTCGACTCCCGCAACCGTCTTGCCGCCGTGAAGCACGATAGCAAGACCTACCCGATCGGAGTCTACGCCTACGATGCCGGAGGAATGAGGTTCTACAAGGAGTCGCCGGAGACGGGTGAGCGAATCTTCTACGTGAGAGACAGCGAGGGAAACGTCTTGTCGGAGTTCATCCCGTCGGGCGCTGGCCTCAGCGCGGGCTTCTGGCAGAAGGACTACTTCTACGCGCTCGGGCGCGTGATCGGGAAGGCGGAGGAGTTGCGTCCGAAGCCGCTTGCCGTCAAGAGCTACATGACGTCGCCCGCGATAGGCCCACATTGGGTGACGCTGGAGTTCCCAGCGGTTGAGGCGGACGTGACGGGATTCCGAATTTACAAGAAGGAGTGGGTCGGAGGCTGGGTGCCGATCGCCACGGTAGCGACCCCGGCTTTGCAGTGGCAGGACCCCAACATGATCGGAAGCGGCGAGTTCCGGCACTACAGAATCGCCGCGTTGCGAGGCACGGATGAAAGCGTCACCTCACGGGGCCTGCGGATGCAACCCTTCGCAACCCTGCAGGCTCCGGATCCGAATGCCTTGGGACTGACTGTCACGGCGACGGAGCACGCCGTCGTGCTGAGCTGGGAGCGGGCCCCTGGAGACAACGGGCCCTTCGTCGCCGACCCGGCCACGGTCTTTCAGGGTTATAACGTCTGGCGTACGATCGATCCGAACTCGAGCTCGTGGGCGAAGCTCAACACGTTCCCGCTGACTGGGACGACGTTCTATGATCTAGGCGTGTCCGTCGGGCAGACCTACTTCTATGAGCTGCGGGGGGTCAGCACCGATGGGAGCGAGGACTGGGGCGAGCTGGTGAGTGCGACGCCGCAGGACGGGATGCCACCGGCTGTTCCCTTGGGCGTCCGTGCCACTCCGGGGCCGCTGGCAAACGAGGTCACGGTCGCCTGGTGGCCGAGCTCAGAGAGCGATCTGCAAGAGTTCCGGATCTGGAGGCTGGAGGAGGACCCCAATGGAGGGCCTGACCAGTTGGTGCTCCGAGGGACGGCGAGCGCCTATCTGACCGCGTGGACAGATAGCGGCTTGACGCTGCCCGCTCCCGGTGAGAGCTACGTGTACGCGGTGTCCGCGAAGGACTACGACGGCAACGAATCCAGCAAGTCCCCGACCGTCGAGGCACGACCCCGTGTGGCGTCACCCCAGGCTCCCCAGATCGAGGCGAACGCCCTGCTGGGTCTCTACGGGGCGTCGGCGTTCATCGCGTATGGCCCTGCAGGGATCAATGCGGCCGAGTACGATGAGTTCCGGTTGTACCGGCGTGAGGTGGGCGACCCGGAAAAGGCCTGGGATCTTGTGCACAGTGCGCCCGTGAGCCACGTCTACCCTCCCGAGGGGGAGGAGATCCCCCCAACCCATGCTTTCGACCCGGATTACGTCGATCTGGGGGTGGACAGGTGCCGAGTGTACGACTACATCGTCAACGGTATCAGCACTTCCGGGGAGGAGACGGAAGACTCGCTGGTGCGACGGTTGGAGTGGATTCTGGAGCCGAACATCCCCACCGTTCATCTCGGCGTCGCTGGGAAAGTGCACTTCAACGCGGAGGGCTTCAAGCAGTGTTCGCTCGTGGGGAGCGCCTACGAGGTACTTCAGTGGAAGCTGATCCAGCAGCGCCCTCCGACCGATCCGAACTACACGCCTCCTCCCAATACGTTCACCTTCGATCCCGCCGCGGGCTTCATCAACGTGAATCCCCCCGTCGACCCGAACGGCCTCGCAGTGTGGGCCTATGCGCTGAGGGCGGACATCATCAACCTCTACGAGACGACGGATCCGAACAACCCCGTCATCACGATGACGTTCATGTCGCAGGACGTGTGCGTGGATGAAAACCGCCAGGTCGTTGATGACGACACCGCCTGCCCGGACCTCGATGGGAGCCAGCCCTTCTACGATCCCAACATCTATTGCTGCGCCCCTCCTCAGGTCTTCGGTGACACGTGGCAGGAAGAAGAGATGGGCCATAGGATGCCGCTTGTGCTGCGGGGGGGTGGCAGACGCGCGTCAGTCTCCAACCTCCCGGAGGTCATCGAAGGGCCACCCGGCGAAGCAGGCTGGAGGATGGCCAAGCGATCCGATAGCCATGATGATCTCCCCGAATCGGCAGTGGCGGAGGCTACGATCACATTGCTCCGGGAGGGACACGCGGAGGAGAGGTTCAGAGGCGGTACTGGACCCGCTCACCGCAGCGCAGGAGTCTCGAACGGACAAGGTCGAGAAGTACCGGTCGGATTGTCGGATTCTGATATCCCTGTGGCGATCGCCTCTCTCCAGCATAGTGATCTCCCAGGAAGGACCGGACGTCCCGGTCGAACACTGAGCCCCACTGCAGATGCCCCACCTGCGGGAGGCCAAGATGCATCGGGCAGATCACCTGACTGGAGTATCAGTCCGGAAAAGCCTCTGCTGCTGGAAGTGGAGCAATCTGAAGCGTCCGGGGCGTCACGACCGATAGGCATCACCCCGCCTGCCGCGGACGATTCATGGCAAGAGCCCCAACGGGAGGCTCCGGGTTCCGCGCCCGGCTCCCTTGAGGGAAGCGCTGGGACAGAAGGCCCGGGTGAGCTGCTCGCCGCGCGCTTCGGTGTGACGAGCCTCCTCGGCGTGAGCTTGGAGGCAGAGGGTGGGCTCAACAGCGTCCTGCTCCTGATCACGGGAGCGACCGGCAAGGCGTTCGAGTGGGAGTTCTTCTCGTGGGACCATCTCGGCACAGTGAGGGTGATCACGAACGAGGCAGGCCAGAAGACGTTTGAGACCAAGCATCTTCCCTTCAGTGAGGAGATGCTTGGGCAGGGCCTGGCAGTAACAGGGAACACGCACCGCTTCACCGGACACGAGCGCGACGAGAGCACGAGACTCGATTACATGTTCGCGCGATACTACGGCAGTGATCAGCATCGGTTCCTCGCGGCAGATCCTGTCACCATCACTTCGCTCAGGCTACATATCCCACTGCGATTCAATCGGTATTCCTACGCTACCAACAATCCAGTTGGATACCGCGATGACACAGGCGAGGATGTCACGCTGGCGAGCAGGGATGTTGATTGGTCCCCTGCTGGCAACCACGCGTTCTTTATCATTACACCGACTGGAGAGAATGCGACGAGGTTCGCAAACCTAGTGAACAGCAGCACAGGGACCATAACACTATCTGGCTTCGAGGGGGAAAAAGGCAAACTAACGGGCAAAGTGAATGACAAGCGCGATATCGGTCGAGAGGACCAAACGGTCGAGCTAACGCCTCCCGAGGGCCAGACCATGGAGCAGTTTGAGGCGAATGTCATCGAGGCTTTTCAATCATATCCGAACAACCAACCGTACGGTCCGACCGGTTCAGGCTCCGGCGAGTACAACAGCAATGGTCTAGCAAGCGGGATTCTCGAAGCGGCAGGGGCTGACTCCGAGGAGATTGGCGGTGAGCTGCGAGGATGGCACCCCGGCTGGGGCAAGGGGGTACCCCTTCCCGATGCGACGAGGAACGATAAGGGGAAGAGGAGCGGCGACTCGAGTGAGCGGGCGCCAGGTGAACATTCCGATCGATATAAGCAAGATGAAGCAGATGCCGAGCAGGCCAAGAAGGACAGTGAGGAGCGGCTGAGGAACTTCTGACGGGGTCGACGACCGCGAGAATGTGCAAGAGGCCTCGGGCTCAGGAGACGCGAGCGACGAGCCGATCCGACCTGCCGGGGATAGAGGGGAGGTGGCCAGGGGCACGGATGCCTGTCTAAAATGCTGTGAGCGGCAACATCCGATGTTGGACACTCGGGAGAACTAGTGGCTCCGAGGTGGTTGGAGCTGATGCTTGGAGGAGGTCTTCTGCGTAGGGCCTACGAGGTCATGCCAAAGGATAACTTGTGGAGTGGGCTGGGGGCATCACTGGTTTCCATTGCGGCTGCTTTGGGGGTCACCGTCTGCATCGTCGGAGCGGAACGCTTCGAGTGGGGGTTTTGGTTCAGTTCTTTGTTGTGGTGCCTATACGCTTCAGTGGGGTATTTCGTTGGAGAGGGATTGGCTCGAACGTTCTTGATGCTGACAAGCCGTTTGGGAAAACGCATTGGGCTGAATCATATGGCGCTCGGTATCTCAGTGAGTGTGCTAATGTTTTCACTCTCGAGCGTTTCCCCCATGTCGGGAGTCAGAGAGCATGTGATGAGCAAGTCTATGGGACAGGCCGTCGCGATCCTAATCGGCATCGGCATAGCTATAAGCATTGGGTCTATCGGGGCTAGAGCAGACCGCTGAGCGGGTGGAAGAGGGTAATCCAACCGAAGAGTCCTATGAGCGCTCGCGCCATAGTCATCGCGCGGGTGGATGGCCTCAGCGCGAATGACGCAACGGACTGCCGCCCAGCTCGAGCTTGTGCACCACCCGAGGTTTCAGCTCGCTGGACAACATGACTTCTGTTACGACGCACCCGGATCACGTTGTCACCGAACACCCATAAGCGGCCACCGGGGAACACTTGATAACCGGCCACTCGAGGTCGCGGGTTGTCAGTATCGTGCAGGTGCTCCCATTGGTTCAAGCATCATCTGAGAGAGAGTGCTCTCGCCGGGCCTGTGGAGCCTGATATGCCCAGCGGGACGTTATGCGGAGCCGGCGACGGATGAGGCAGTAACTCCCTAGATTCACTTGGTTCAGTCCGACCCACCGCGCTCATAACCTCTGGTCACCGAACGACCTCATGGGGAGGTCTGTCGTTGGTCGAAACGGAGGTGGATGATGCGCGAGTCGGCGATGCGCAGGCGGGCGGGATCCGCCTGCGAACAAGCGCGGCACGATGAGCCTGTGGACAGCCAGTCTGGGGTGCATGGGGGTCCGTCGTTCTCACTCTACGAGACCCTTGTGCCTCCGTATCTGAGCTTCGTCCGCCAGCATCGAGGGCGCCGAACCACTCACCAGTTGGAGAACGGTCTCGGCCGGTTTTTCTCATGGTTGGAAGGCCTTGGCATTGCCGATCTTCACCAGCTGAGCGCGGGGCACGTCCGGGATTATGTCTCCTCTCTCCAGCACTTCAAGCGTTCGACCATCGCTGTCCATGCATCGGCTCTGCGCGGGTTCTTGAGTTATCTGCGGTTGCAAGGGGCATTGACGACCGACCTGGTTCATGCGGTGGAGGTTCCACGGGTCTATCAGATGAGCCGGCCGCCGCAGGTGGTAGACGAAGCGACGGTAGAGCGGCTCATCGCGGGCGTGGATCGTTCCACCGCTCTGGGCAAGCGCGACTACGCGATATTGCTTCTGGCCGCACGTCTCGGCCTGCGCTCTTGTGACATCCGTGCTCTTCGCTTCGAGAACATCCACTGGCGCGAGCAGCGCCTCGTCTTCGTGCAATCGAAGACCCAACGGCCGCTCGAACTTCCACTCCTTGCTGATGTGGACGAGGCGCTGGTTGAGTACATCCATCAGGGCCGACCTGCATGTGCCGCGCGAGAGGTCTTCGTCCGTCACGTGGCACCCATCAGGTCGATTGCGAGGCGCAATCACCTCTGGACTGTGATGGGACGAGCTGTGCGGGCGGCAGGGATTACTCTCTCGGGACCCGGGCGCGGGCTTCACTTGTTACGTCACTGCCTGGCGACGCGGATGCTGGAGAAGGGCGTCCCGTTCGACACGATCTCCGACGTGCTGGGGCATATGTCCGTCGACACGACGCGCCGCTACGCCCAGGTTGATCTGGCCGGATTGCGCTCGGTAGCGCTCTCGGAAGCGGAGGTGCGCGGATGAGAGCCTTCGTGAGCCCGGTTGGATTCCAGATCGAGCGCTTTCTGGCGCACAAGCGCTCTCTCGGCCTGGCCTACCACCGAGAGGAGGGGTTTCTCCATGAGTTCGACAGGTTCCTCGCAACCAGAAGCGAACCTGTGCTCTGTGAGTCCATGACGCGCGAGTACCTTTCCCGCCTGAATGATGGCTCCCGCCTTCATCACCTCACCGTGATCCGCCAGCTGGCTCGGTTCCTGGTGGTCGAGGAGTCCCGTACCTTTGTGCCAACGAGACGGTTTCTCGGCATTCGGCGCCGCCGACCTGTGATCCGTGTGCTGTCGCGGACGGAGGCAGGCCGATTCCTGGACGCCTGCGAGCAGTTGCCTGCCACTAGCTCGACCTTTCCCCGTGGGCTGGTACGCGCCACTGCGTTGAGGGTGCTTCTGCTGACCGGCCTCCGGCGCGGTGAAGTGCTCGCGCTCAGAGACGACGACGTCGATCTCGTCAACGGTCTGATCACGGTCCGCCAAGGCAAGTTTGGCAAGTCGCGCTTCGTGCCACTCACCTCCGATCTCACGGAACGCTTAGGTGCGTACCGTGACATTGTGGCCGGGCAAGTTGCCGGTCGCCGCCCGGCCGATGCGTTCTTTCCCCGCTCGGATGGTCACCGCCCCACTGCTCCCAAAAGCCTCTACAAGTCCTTCCGCCAAGTGCTCGTCATCGCGGGTATCGACCACCACGGGCGGGGCCGTGGTCCCCGACTGCACGACCTTCGTCATTCCTTTGCCGTCCTCAGGCTGCTCAGCTGGTACGAGGCGGGCGCGGATCTTTGGGCGAAGCTCCCCCTGCTTGCGACCTACCTGGGCCACGTCGGTCTGAACACGTCTCAGGTCTACCTTCACATGACACGGGATCTGGTTGGCGAAGTGACCAGGCGCCATCTCGCCCGCTTCGGCGACCTCATCACGGCGGAGGTGACTTCATGACCACGCCCCGCGCTCACCTTGCCGATCTGGTGACGTCGTTCTTCATGCGCCATCTGGCGGCGGAACTCAACGCGAGTGGGCACACGATCACCAGCTACCGCGATACTTTCCGCCTGTTCCTTCGCTACATCACCGACTCGAACAGCCAGCGAGTCTCGCGACTCACGTTGGACGACTTTGCCCCACAGACGATCCTGAGCTTCCTCGAATACCTCGAGCAGCAACGGGGTAACTCGGCCCACACACGCAACGCGAGACTCGCGGCCATCCGTTCTTTCTTCTGCTACGCGGTCAGTCAGGATCCCGCGGCCGCTGCCCTCGGGCAACGGATCTTGGCCATACCGTTCAAGAAGGCCCTGGGGCGGATTCTCGGCTATCTGACCGAGGAGGAACTGGGAGCCATCCTGGGCGGGCCGAACCGACGGGCGCCCCAAGGCCGCCGTGATTACCTCGTGCTGGCTCTGCTCTACGATACGGGTGCTCGCGTTCAAGAGCTGCTCGATTTGTGCCCTGCTGACTTCCGCCTGGAGCGGATGCCACTGGTGCGGGTCACTGGCAAGGGCCGCAAGCAGCGGATCGTTCCACTGCTGCCTGCCACGGCATCCATCGTCGGGGACCACCTGAAGGAGACCAGCCGCGTGTCCAGTGACACATCGCCGCTTGTCAGGAACTACCGCGGGGAGAAGATGACTCGCTCAGGTGTGACCTTCTTGCTTAACAAGTACAGTCGAGTCGCAGCCAACCGGATGCCAGCATTGCGCGGGAAGCGGATCAGCCCGCACACCCTGCGACACACCAAGGCGATGCATCTGCTTCAGGCAGGGGTCTCCCCCGTCACCATCAAGGACATCTTGGGCCACGCTCACCTCAAGACGCTCGAGGTGTACGTGCAGGCGGACTTGGAGATGAAGCGTCGAGCGCTGGAAGCCGCCCCGAAGCCGGTCAGCACCGGGCCAGCGATCCCGCGGCACAGGGAGGATCTACTTGGCTGGCTGGAGCAGTTGTAGGTGTAGGAGGTTATGAGCGCGCGGCCTCATCAGGATCAACAAGGGCACAGGGGGAAGCAGACCGGCTCCGCATAACGTCCCGCTGGGCATATCAGGCTTTATGCGCAGCTGCGCATAAAGCCTGTGGGCGGCGCGTTGTGTGCGCCGTCCAAGGAGCGGTGGGAAACGCGTCTGTTTGCGTTTTCCACGGCTCCGGCAGGATCCACAGGCCGCCTTCGTAAAGAATCGCCCCTGGCCGCCTCCAGGTTGAGAGACGATCGAGGGGTCCAACCCGCAGCACCCCCCGGATCGGGCTTCGTGACGTGATCATGCCGACGGTCTCGCCTCAGCGCCCTGTCCGCTCCGGCGGGCCCGCTGGTGGAGCCGGTAGCTCTTGCCCTGCATCTGGATGAGCTCGGCGTGGGCGAGGAACCGATCGAGGATCGCGGTGGCCGCGGGGACGTCACCGAGGAACTGGCCCCAGTCCTCCGTGGGGCGATTGGTGGTGATGAGGGTGGAGGCGCTCTCGTGGCGGCGGACGAAGATCTCCAGCATGTCCTCGGCGGCGCTTCCTCCGAGCTTCTTCATGCCGAAGTCCTCCAGCACGAGGAGGTTCACGCGGGTGAGCTTTTCGACCAGAGCGCGCCTCTCGCCGGCGGCCTCGGCCTCGAGGAAGTCCTGGGCGAGGTCGAAGGCGCTTCGGACCCTGGCCTGGTAGCCGGCGCGGATCGCGCCGACGGCGATCGCCACGGCGGCGTGCGTCTTGCCGATGCCGGGCGGGCCGATCAGGAGCACGCCCTGGTGGGTGGCGACGAAGCGGGCGGTGGCGAGCTCGACGAGCTTGGCGCGTGGGATCTTCGGGTTGAACGTGAAGTCGAACTCCGAGAGCTCCTTGACCTGGACGATGCCGGCCTGCTTGAGGCGGCGGGCGAACAGACGGTCCGCGCGGCGGCTCAACTCGTCGCCGACGAGAAGCTCCAGGAACTCGAGATGATCGAGGGGGGCGCTTCGGGCCTGCTCGAGGCGCACGCTCAGCGCCTCGACCATCCCGCTCAGGCGCAGGTGCCGTAGCTGGGTCGCCAGTTGTGGGTTCATAGAAGCTCCTTGAGTGAGTACTGCGTCATGGGACGGATCGACGGATGCTCTTCGAGCAGAGAGCGTTGAACGGGGACGGGGGCCTGCTCAGCGAGACGCCGCAGCGCCTTGAAGCGGAACTGGCGATGCTCGAGGGCCAGCCGCGCCGCCCGCAGCACGCGCTCCCGGGGATGCTTGCGGGTCAGCGCGAGGGCCCCCTGGATCAGGCGCATCGCCCGGACCCCGCGCTCGGCGTGGGCGGCCTCGGCCCACTGCCGTAGCTCGGAGCCGACCTGCCCGCAGCGGCCGAGCAGGCGCTCCAGCCAGGCTTTCTGAGAGGACGTCTCCGCCGCCGGAGCACCGCTCCTGGGGGCGTACTGCCCCGCGGGGACGCGGGTGTGAACGGCGACCTGGACCTCGGCGTCGTAGACCCGGACGAGTCTTCGGTCCCAGCGAACCCGCACGGGCCTGCCCAGCAGGTGCGCGGGCACCGGGTAGAACGCGCCGCGGATCTCGACGTGCCCGTCGGGGTGAACGCTCCTGGTGCCGGACTCGAAGAACTCGAACCTCTCAGCCGGCAGCGCCGAGAGCGCCGGCCTGTCGCTCTCCAGGAAGTGAGCGAACACCTGCCGGCGCGTCGTGCCGTGGATGCGCAGCCGCGCGATCGTGCGGTTCCAGTGCCGCAGGTGTTCGTTGTGCTCGGCGAGGCTGTTGAAGCGCCGCCCCTTCAACGCGTTGTCCTTGACGTAGCCGCCGCTTCGCTCCTGCTTGCCGTTCTCCTTCGGGTTGCGGGGACGGGTCGGAAGTGGGGTGAAGCCCCAGTGACGGGCGAAGGCGAGGTAGACCTCGTTGACGTCCGGGTCGTACAGGCAGGCCCGCACCACGGCCGCCTTGAGGTTGTCGTGGCGGATGACGCCCGGAACTCCCCCGAAGTCGCGGAAGGCGTTCTCGTGAAGGCCCAGGAAGGTCCCGAGCTTCTGGTCCCACTCGGCCTCTTCGTAGCCGTGCCGCGAGTGGGCCAGCGTCATGCGGAACACCCACGGGCGGCGCCACTGGCCCGTGTCCGAATCGAGCGTGGGGGCGCCCTGGAAGAAGTCCACCTGGGCCTCCTCCCCGGGCCCTGCGTGGATCACGCCGGCGGGACGGATCGACCCCGGAAGTCCACGGATGAAGCGCTTGATCGACTCGTAGCTGTGGCCGTAGCCGTACTCTTCAACCAGGTCCTGCCAGATCCGCTGGCTGCTCAGCCCACAGTCGCGCTTCTCGATGATCGCTTCGCGGTACGCCGCCGCCGCGCAGCGCTCAGGCAGAGCCGAGCCGGGGAACACTTTGGCCGCATTTGAACGCCGCTGCCGGTCGTACCGCGACACCTTCTCGCGGCGTACTCCCGTCTCGGCCTCGATCCGCCGGTACGTCCAGCCCAGCTCCAGCAGCGCGATAACTTGTTGCCGCTTATGGATCTTCAAGTAGTTCGGCACCGTCACCCCCCTCCGTCGAAACGGAGGAGGATGCCCGAAAGCCGCTACTCGAAGTGGCCGGTTTTCAGGTGTTCCCCACTGGCCGCATTTGGGTGTTCGCTAACATCACGTTACCGCTGACTTGCGATAGGACACGCCAGCCCTGCCTTGGGCGAGGCTATCCGATACGCTCAGGGCGAGAATCTCGCGGACGTTTCGTCCCTGAAGATCATCCCGACCCGGCCCCGTCGGTTGGGAGCGCCAGACAAAGGTCGAGGTTTCAATTCCGGAGCCGCAGCCGATTGACATTTCGGCATCGCCTCCGGGAACCGGTGGATTCTGACGCACGCCCCAAGCGGCGGGCGGCGCGAGTGCGTGAGTGTGGGACTCAGGTCCGTTCGACGCGGCGTGGGTGGCCGAAGAGGCGACGGATCGCGCTCTCGAGGGGGCGGGCGCGGCCGTGGAGGAGCGACGATAGGAGATCGAGATCCTCGGAGCGTATCGCCGGACGGATGAGCGCCACGAAGAGAATGGTCCCTGCGAGGCCGCACAGGATCGCGAGCCCCGGGTGGTAGCCCAGGAGCTGCGGGAGGCCCGCTACGATGAGGAGCGCCATCGACGCTGCGAGGGCGCGCGGGAGCGCCTCGAGGGCGTAGGCCGGCGTGATGTAGCGCTTCAATTGCCCATGCGCGTAGACGAGTCCTGCCAGAAGCGCGAGGGAGCGGGCCAGGGCGATCGCGGCGGCGGCGAGGAGGGGAGGGGCTCCCGCCTGCACCGCCACGCCGAGGACGCCGGCCATGAGGGCGAGCTGCGCGAGGCCCGTGACCGTGTTGTGGCGGAGGCGATCGGCCGGCACTCCCAGCATGTAGACGTAGCCGGTCACGAGATTGAAGGCTGCGTAGACGGCTACGGAGATAGATAGCAGCGCGAGGACCGGGGCCGCCTCGCGGTAGCGACTGCCGCCCGCCAGGTCGAGAAGGAAGGCGCTCATGGCCGCGGATCCCGCGGCCAGGGGGAGGAAGACCAGGCCGAAATACCTCGAGGCCGAGCGAAGCGAGCGTTCGAGCGCTTCGCGTCCGCGCGAGCGCATCTCTCCCACCTTGGCGAGGAGGGGATCGATCGTCGAGGAGACGATCTGCTGGTAGTACTGGATGAAGCGCCGGGCCACGAAGTAGAGCGAGAGCGCCTCGGGCGTCAGGAAGAGCGCGACGACGAGCTGGTCCGCCTGCATGTAGAGATAGCGCAGGTAGCCGTCCGCGTAGAAGGGCAGCGAGTACCTGATCAAGGGTGCCGCCGGGGCGAAGTCCTTCGTCCGGCCCGCGAGGTCGCGCAGGGATCCGAAGCCCCTGAGGAAGCCTGCGAGCGATCCCGCCGCGAAGCCGGCCATGTAGCCCACGAGCCCGTAGCCCGCGGGGGAGAGCAGGAGGAAGAGCGTGAGGGAGAGCGCCCGCTGCGCCACGGCGCAGGTCACGGTCACGCGCGCCCACGGGCCGAAACGCTGCAGGGCCACGAGGAAGATCTGGTTGGCCTCGTGGAGGTTCCAGATGAAGACGGCGAGCGCGGCCCATCTCAGGGCCGGCGCGTAGCCCGGATCCTCGAGGAACCAGCGGGCGAGCGGCCCCGCCGCCGCGGCGAGGATCGAGGCGAAGGCGGCCGACACGACCGCGTTGACGGCCATCGAGGTGCGCAGCAGGCGCGCCGCCCCGTCGGTGTCCCCCTTGCCCATGAGAGCCGGCAGCTCCCGGGCGCAGGTCGTCAGGAGGCCCATCGAGCAGAGGACCGCCTGCAGGGCGCACATGGAGTTGTAGAGGGCGAAGACCGCCATCTCGCGAAGCGTGAGGAGGCGCGTGCTGATGGCGACGAAGATCATCGCCATGGCCGCGACGGCGATCCTCGACGAAAGGAGCTGGGCGACACCGGCCGCGACGTCGCGACCGGCCCCGGATCGAGGCGAGCCTTTCATGCGGCGAGGAGATCCCGGTAGAGCCGCGAGAAGTCGGCCGCCACGGCGTCCCACGAGTGGCGCGCCAGCGCTCCCTCGCGTGCCGCGCTTCCAGCGCGCCAGCGGGCCCCCGAGTCGGCCAGGAGGGCCGCGGCACAGCGGGCCCCCTCCTGGACATCGCCCGGGGCGTAGAGGTGGCCGGTGACGCCGTCCTCGACGAGGCGCGGGAGGTAGCCGACGCGCGGGGCCACGACGGGGAGGGCGCAGGCCATCGCCTCGAGCGCCGCGAGCGAGAAGGACTCGTTGACGCTCGCGAGAAGGAGAATGTCGGCGGCGGCGTAGACGCCGGGCATCGCCTCGTGCGGGAGATCTCCCGCCAGGACCACGTCTGCCCGGGAAGGCGCCGCGGCGCAGGAGAGGCCCGAGCGGGCCGCGCGCGAGATCAGCTCTCCACGGAGGGGACCGTCGCCGGCGACGAGGAGCCTCGCCTCGGGGATCTTCTTCCGGATGGCCGCGAAGATCTCCACGAGGAGGGGGATGTTCTTGAGAGGCACCAGCCTTCCCGCATAGAGAACGACCGGTGAGCCGGCAGGCAGGCCGAGCCCCTCCCGCGCGGAAGGGACTCCGGGCTTGAAGTGCGAAGAGTCCACCCCCGCCGTCATGTCGTGGATGATCCGGGGGAAGTGCTCGCGCAGGTAGGGGGTGACGGCTCCCACGCCGACGACCGTGGCGCAGGCGAGAATGGCCTCGCGGTTCCGGAGAGAGGGCGGCCCGGGGAAGAGCAGCACGACGTGAGGCCCTCCGCGGCGTTCGAGACGCCGTGCGAGATCAGGAAGGCCTGTCACCTGGACGAGATCGGGCGCGGGGCGGGATCGGGCCACGAGCCGCTCCGCGGCCCGCTCGAAGAGCCCGAGGTCGATGTCGGAGAGCCTCCAGCCGGCGCGTCCCATCCGGTGGGACCAGGCGCGGAGGTAGGGCGTGCGCACGAAGCGCGTGGGAACCCCGCCGGGCGGGGGCAGAGGATCGCGAAGGAGCGGACGGCCCGTCACGATCTCAACGTGCGTCCCCCCTCGCTGCAGGGCCGAGGCCAGCGAGATGTCGTAGATCTCCCCGCCGCCTCTCTGGATCCCTGCGAGGCGGTTCACCAGCGTGACGCGCATCCACGCCATTCTAGCCCTGCGCGTGGAGCGAGGACTTCGTTCGAGCGCGCACAGGCTGCATTGCTTTACATAGCTGCCGAAACGTAGTACATTCTTGCAGCATGCTTAAGAGGTCTCTCAAGCTGCCCGAGCGGCGCTCCTGTCTCCTCTTCGGTCCGAGAATGACGGGGAAGAGCACGCTCGTCCGCTCCGTCCTCTCTCCTGGATCCTGGCAGGTCGACCTCCTCCACCACGACACCTTCCTCCGGTACTCGAAGGATCCCTCCCTCTTCCGGCTCGAAGCCGAGGCGAGGATCCGTCGAGGGGCGCGCACCGTTTTCGTGGACGAGGTCCAGAAGGTTCCCGATCTCCTCGACGAGGTTCACGGACTCATCGAGCGTCACCGGGTCCGATTCATCCTGACCGGGTCGAGCGCACGCAAGCTCAAGCGGCGGGGTACGAACCTCCTGGCCGGTCGAGCGGCCATGCTCCGGTTGCATCCCCTGACAGTTCAGGAACAAGGCGATCTCTTCGACCTTCACCGGACGCTGCGCCTGGGCAGTCTCCCCGCAGTCGTGACGAACGACGAGACGGAAGGGGTGGAGTTGCTGCGCAGCTACTCAGAAACCTACCTCCGGGAGGAGATCCAAGCCGAAGCGCTGGTGAGGAACCTGGGGGGCTTCGCACGGTTCTTGGAGATTGCTGCGGCGCAGTCGGGGGGGATCTTGAACTACAGCGCAGTGGGCCGCGACGCTTCACTCGCCACACGCACCGTCCAGGAGTACTACCAGATCCTCGAGGACACTCTGATCGGCTATCGGCTCGATCCGTGGCGGAAGAGCCCGCGCGCCCGCCTCGTGGGGCACCCCCGCTTCTATCTCTTCGACACGGGAGTCACGAATGGGCTCAACCGCCGGCTGACCGCCAGGCCGGATCCAGTACTCGAGGGGCGTCTCTTCGAGCAGTGGATCGTGCTGGAGGTCGGTCGCGCCATCGACTATGCGCGGAGCGAGGCGCGCCTGTTCTACTGGCGAACGCACATGGGCGCGGAGGTGGACCTCCTTGTGGAGAAGCACGGCCAGCTCCTCGTGGCGATAGAGATCAAGGCTGCGAAGCGCGTTTCTGGCGCTGACCTGAGCGGGCTCCGATCCTTCGGCGAAGCCCATCCGAGGGTCCCGCGCGTGGTCGTGACGCAGGCGCCTGAAGAGTACCGGCTGGGTGACGTGACGATCATGCCCTACAAGAAGTTTTTCGACCGCATCGAGGAGTGGCTTTGACGAAAGCCTGCTCCCGAACCAGGAGGGAGTAGGTCATCAGGGTTGCTTGGCTTCGCGGGTGGCTGGTGGTGTGGATCGTTCACGAGAGAATCGTCAGCCCCGGACTGTGAGGACTCCCCTTACACCGAGCCTCCCACCGTTGCCGCGCGCGTCTATCCGATATACCTTGCTGGGGTTATGCGGCTCGCCCCTCATTGTGCGTGCCGGTGATGACGCCCTCACCCCTCCTCATCGTCTGTGACTTCAACGGCCACGGAGGCACCCAGACCCAGGTCCTCGAGCTTCTGGGGGCCCTGGACCGGACGCGAGTGAAGCCCATGCTCGCCACCCTGAGCCTGGAGCCGGCCCTGGGGAGGAGCCTCCGATCGCTGGAGGTGCCCGTCCTGGATCTGGACCTGAAAGGGGCGCTCAGACCCGCCACCTTCCGTGCCCTGGGCCGGCTTGCGGGCACGATCCGGCGGGAAGGGGTCAGGATCGTCCACGGCTTCCTCTTCCAGGGGAACCTCGCGGCCGCCGTGGCGGCGCGGCTCGCGGGCGTGCCCTACCTGACCTCGGTGCGCAACCTGGAGCTGTGGAAGAAGCCTCACGAGGTCCTTGCGAGCCGCTGGGCTCACTCGGGGGCTGCCCGCGTGACGTTCAACTCCCGGCACGTCCGCGATCGCGTCGCCGCGCGCGAGCGCCTCGCGCTCGACAGGACGCGGATCATCCCGAACGGCCTCAGGCCTCATGACGGCCTCGGCCGCGCCGGCCTGGAGCTCTGGCCGGAGGGATCGGATCCGCGGCTCGTCTGTGTCGCCTCGCTCTCGCCCAAGAAGGGGCATCGCTACCTGCTGGAGTCCTTCGCGGAGGTGCTCCTCAGCTTTCCCCGCGCCGGGCTTCTCCTGGTCGGGGAGGGTGCGGAGCGGAGGAGGATCGAGAGCCGGGCGCGGGAGCTCGGGATCGCGCCGCGGATTCGTCTGGCCGGAAGGCGCGAGGACGCGAGGGCCCTCATCGCCGCCGCCGATCTCCTCGTCCTTCCCTCGCTCGAGGAAGGCATGCCGAACGTCATCCTCGAGGCGATGGCGGCGGGAGTTCCCCAGGTGGCCACGGCGGTGGGAGGCACACCCGAGATCGTCGAAGCGGGAGCCACGGGTTTCCTCGTGCCGGCGCGGGATCCTGCCTTGATGTCCGAGAAGATCGGCAAGCTCCTGGGCAGCCCGCCCCTCCGCCAGGCCTTCGGGAGGAAGGGGCGCGAGCTCTTCGAGCGGCGCCATGGGGTCGAGCCGATGGCGCGCGCGCACCAGGATCTCTACGCCGAGGTCCTGGCGGAGGCCGCATGATGGGCCTCACGGCCGGCGCCCTGGCCGGGCCGGGAGCCCAGCGGAAGTTCGCCGCGGCCTCCATCGTCGCGGGCGCCTCCCTCTTCATCTTCGCGCCGATGGTCCTCCTCGGCGTCTCGATGCCCGTCCTGGCCGTGGCGCTCGTCCTCGCCGTGGCCGCCGCCGCCACGATCCTCTGGCCCGAGGTGGGCCTGGCAGCGCTCATCATCAACGCCCTCGTCGGGCTGACGCACATCACCGATCTTCCGACGCTGGGGCCCATCTCCATCCCCATCGCCTTCGAGGGCGTGCTGGCGCTTTCCTTCGCATTCCAGGTGGCGGTCGGGCGCCGGCGCCCCTTCCTCGGCTCGCCTCAGCACCTGATGATCGTGGCGCTCACCTTGTGGGTCGTGGTATCGCTCCTCGTCAGCGGTCACGTGGAAGAGGCGAACCTGGAGGCGCTCCGGAACCTCGTCCTCGTGCGGGTCCTGATCTTCCTCCTCGTCACGAACATACTCTCCGACGAGCGATCCCTCAGGCGCCTCGTGGGGCTCTTCGCGCTCTCCAACGCAGGCCTCGTGGCCGCCTCGCTGGCCACGCGGCTCGGCTACTTCGGCACGGAAAAGGTGGTCATCTCGGAGCGGATGCTCAGGACCTCCTCGCTCGTCCAGAACCCCAACAACCTCGCCTTCGACCTCACGACGATGCTGATCCTGGCCGTCTTCACCTGGCAGTGGGTCCGAAGCCGCTGGCTGAAGGCCCTCCTGATCGCTCTGGCCATCACCGACGCGGCCGTCATCCTCTCGACGCTTTCGAGGTCGGGGTTCATCTCGCTCCTCGTGGTCCTCTGCTTCATGTTCATCAAGCTCCCGAGAGGAACGCGGCGCGTGGCGGTGGCGCTGGTGCTGTCGCTGGGCATCGGACTTCTCGCGGGATCCAACATCATCCAGCGGTTCAAGCGCATCGACGAGATCCGGGACGTGGATCGTTACAAGCTCGCCAGGGTCGGGGCGAACGCCTCGCTGGAGAACCCCTTCTTCGGCGTGGGGCTCGGGAACTACCTCCGGAGCTTCGAGCGCTACGACGATCAGGATATCCGGCGGGCGATGCCCGCCCACAACATGTACGTGGACCTCGCGGCCCAGATGGGGCTGCCCTCACTCCTCCTCTACCTGGGGATCCTCGCGACCACCTGGTGGGGGCTGTGGAGAATGGAGCTGGATCTCAGGGCCCGGAGCGAGGAAGGCTCCTTCCTCCTCGTGTTCAACGTCGCCGTGCAGTGCTTCCTCGTGAACCTCTGCGTCTTCGGCCTCTCGGGCGCCGTCGAGTTCGAGTACAGCGGCTTCCTGATGCTCGGCCTGGGGCTCCTGCTGCTCCGGCTCCACCGTGACCAGGCCCCCGAGGGCCTCTCCCGAACGTGAGCGGCAAAGTCGTCCTGGTCATCGGTCAGCTCCACCAGGGCGGCGCGGAGGGGCAGCTCGTGCAGCTCGCCCTCGGCCTTCTCGGCAGCCCGTGGGTCCCGGTCGTGGCCTGCCTCTCGGGCGTGAGCGAGCCCCACGGGCCCGCGCTCACCCGGGCCGGTGTGAGGGTCCATCTCTTCCCCCGCCGGGGGAGCCGCGAACCAGGCCGCATGTGGGCCCTCGCAGGCTTCCTCCGCTCGGAGAAACCCGCGCTCGTGCATTCCTTCCTCGTGGGCGCGAACGCCTACGCCTATGGGGCGTGCCGGCTCGCCGGTGCCGGACCGCTCGTCGTCTCCTCCCGGACGAGCATGACCATGCCGCGTCGCATACTGCGGCACCTCCACGCCTGGGTCTTCCGGAGGGCCGACGCCGTCATCGCCAACTCCACCGCGGTCCGCGATTTCACGGCCTCCTACTACGGAGTACCCGCGGCCGCGATCCGCGTCATCCCGAACGGCGTGGATGCCGGCGCGCCGCCGCCTCCGGACGAGCTCGAGGCCTTCCGGCGCCGGGCGGGCGTCGGGCGGGAGGGGTTGCTCGTGGGAACGCTGGGCCGGCTCTCGCGCGAGAAGAACTTCGCCCTCTTCGTTTCGATGGCGGCCGAGATCGCAGGCAGGCATCCCGGAGTGCGCTTCGCCATCGTGGGAGATGGGCCCGAGCGGCGCAGCCTCGAAGAGAGCGTTCGCTCCCTGGGGATGGAGGATCGCATCCACTTCGCGGGGGCTCGGAGCGACGTGGCCGCCCTCCTGGGCGCGATGGACCTCTTCGTCATGACTTCGGACACTGAAGGACTGCCGAACGCGGTCATGGAAGCGATGGCCGCGTCGCTCCCCGTCGTGGCGACCCGGGCCGGCGGCACGGCGGAGGTCGTCGCCGAGGGCACGACGGGGAGGCTCGTGCCGCCGGGAGAGATCGCGCCCCTCGTCGCGGCGGTCGAGGGGCTGCTCCTTGATGGCGCGCTGCGCCGCGGAATGGGGAGGGCGGGCCGGGAGCGGATCGAGCGCGAGTTCAGCTCCCGGAAGATGGTGGAGGCGACCCGCCGGCTGTATGACGAGCTGGCAGGCGCGAGGTCTCGATGAAGAGGATGGCGCTGATCTGCGAGGTGCTGAGCCCGCCGCTCGACGAGGGAGTGCGCATTCTCGCGGCCCGGCTCGCAAGGGAGATCTCCCGCCGTGCCGATCTCCTCGTCATCGGCGCGCGGAAGGCGGAGGTCTTCGGCATCGAGGTCCGGGGACTGCTGCACGATCGCTGGTTCCTCGGACGCGATCTGGCGGAGGCGCTTCGATCGTGGGAGCCCGAAGGGATCCTCTACGTGCCCTGGACCTCCCTGACGGCGCGGACACTGGTGCGGGTCGCGGTGCTCAGGAGGCGGGCCCCCCGCGCGCGCCTGGGCGTCATGGCCCTCCAGCCCAGAGGAGCAGGCCGTCTCATCCGTCTCGCGGCATGGGCCGGCCGCCCGGATCTCCTCTTCGCGCTCGGCCCGAAGGTCGAGGCGGACGGCAGATCCCTCGGCCTCCCGGTCTGCCGGCTCGAAGGAGGTGTGGACACCGATCTTTTCAGGCCTCGGGGAGCGGAGTCCACGAGCGACCTGCGTCGAGCGCTCGGACTGCCGCTCTCCGCGTACATGGTCCTCCATGTCGGCCACCTGACGAGAGGCCGGGGGATCATGGCGCTCGCCTCGGTTCAGGCCCTCGATGGAGTCCAGGCCGTCCTCGTGGCGAGCACGAGCACCGAGCGCGATCCCGAGCTCCGCAGGCGCCTTCAGGCGGCGGGAGTCCGCGTGATCGAGAGCTATCTCCCCGCGATCGAGGACTACTACCGGGCCGCCGACTGCTATCTCTTTCCCGTCGAGTCCTCCGTGGACTCTATCGAGCTTCCTCTCTCGGTCCTGGAGGCCATGGCCTGCAACCTGCCCATCGTCACCACGCGCTTCGGCGGCCTCCCCGAGCTTCTCGAAGGGGGCGGCCCGGGAGTCCGCTTCGTCGGATCCCGGGAGGAGATCCCGCGGCAGGTGGCGGCACTCCAGCGCGACCGTCCCGCGCCCGAGGTGCGCGATCGGGCCCTTCCCCTGGGCTGGGACTCCATGGCGGAGCGGATCCTCGCGGCTCTCGACACGCCTGAGCACGGGGTGAGCGGGGGCGGGCCTTGACGGGGCGCGGCGTCCTCGACTCGGCCGTGCGGCTCGTCCTCGGAGCGTCCCGGGAGGCGGGGCTGCATCAGGATCCCGTGGATCCGCCTTCCGTGCTGGCCCTTCTTCGCCGGAACAAGGTCCCGCTGCTCGCCATGGACCGCCTGCGCTCGGAGTCCCTCCGCCAGGCGTGGAAGCAGTGGGCCGCGCAGCCCGAGGCGGCGCAGGCGATCGCCGAGGAGGCCGGAATGACGCGCCGCCTCCTGGACGCATGGCGCCGCGTGGCGGACGCCTTCGACAGGAGCGGCATCGGCAGCGTCCTCTTCAAGAGCCCCGGCTGGTTCCCTGCGCTGAGCAGCAACCTGGACGTTCTGGTGAAGCCGGCGGACTTCCGGGAGGCGGCCCGGCTCCTCGAGCAGCTCGGTCACATCCATCTGCCCCACTATCGCGAAGATCACAAGCTCCTCTTCCGCACCTTCGAGAGGGGAGCCGCCTCTCTGAGCGTCCACCTGCACGAGGCGGTTTCCTGGGGAAAGGTGCGCATCCTGGATGGCGCTGGTGTCATCGCCCGGAGCCTCCCCGGCTACGAGGAGGGGACCCGAGTCTCCTCTCCGCTCGATGCTCTCGCTGTCACGATCGCCCATACGGTCTTCGAGACCGATCAGGTGAGGCTCGGAGATCTCCTGATAGCGGCCGAGGCGTCGGCGGGCGGAGCCTCGATTCCTGATCTCCTCGAGAGGGCGGAGAGGGGAGGCTGGCCGGTGGCGGCCGCGGCAGGGCTGCGCCTCTACGACGCGGTCGGGCGCCGCTCGGGCGGGCCGGGACTCCTCCATGGGGAGGCGGAGGCGAGGGTGGCCTCGACACTCTCGACGAACCCGTGGGCCCTGAAGCGAGTCGAGCGCATCCTGGCAAGAGAGGGAACGGAGCTTCCCTTCCTCCTGCCGCGCCGCTTCTCGAAGGCGCACCTCGTCCATTACGTCCTCGCGGATCCCCGGCGAGCGCCTGACGAGAAGCTCGCCGATCTGGCCGCCACCGCGTGGAACCTCCTCGCGACCCGTCTCCGTCTCCGCCAGCGTCCGGCCAGCCTCATCACGTTGAGCGGGCTCGACGGCGCCGGCAAGAGCCGGCTCGCCGACGCTGTCGCGGCGGCCCTGGACCTCTGCGAGGTGCCCGTCGCCCGGCGATGGAGCCGAGGCGGCTTCTCCGCCGCCGCCGTGGCGGGGAAGGCCCTGGCCAGGAGAATGGCTCCGCGTTCCGTGCCAGCCGCTGCCGACGAGGATGCGAAGATCTCCTTCCTGCGATCGCCCTGGAAGCGGAGGCTCTGGATCTGGGGCCTCGTCCTGGAGCAGGCGCTGGTGCTCCAGAGGGTTCGCTTTCACATGATGCTGGGGCGCACCGTCGTGGGCGATCGATGGGTGACGGACTCCATGGCCGACCTCATGGCCCGGCTGCCCGGAGCCGGATCCCGGAGTCTCGTGGCCCGGCCCGCCTCCGTCCTGCTGGGCGCCGTTCCCGAGCCCGACCTCGCGTTCTTCATCGACGTCCCGGCGGATCTGGCGCACGCCAGGAAGAGCGACGGCGGCTCTCTGGAGGGAAGGAGGAGGCTGGCCGGGGCCTATGACGTCGGGTCGGCCGGAACTCCCTTCATCCGGCTCGATGGGAGGCTTCCCGTCCAGGAGCTGGCCCAGGAGGCCGTCGAGATGAGCCTCCGTGCCTGCTTCGCGCGCTTCGAGGGGAGCGATCCTTGAAGGTCGCCTACGTCCTCTCGCTCTTTCCGAAGATCTCGGAGACCTTCATCCTGAGCGAGATGCGGCGCCTTCGCGAGCGTGGGGTCGAGATCGTCGTGATCTCGCTCAAGTCGAGGCGGGAGCCCCTTCGGCACAGGGAAGCGGAGGCCTTCCTCCCGGTCACGCTCGCCGCACCGTCGCCGGTGGTGGCCTCCTTGGCTTTCGCGCGGAGGCTGGCGAAGCAGCCCGCGGCCTGCCTGGGGCTCATCGGCCGCGTCGTCGGCGCCCACATCGCGCACCCGTTCATGATGATCAAGGCACTCCTCCTGCTCATCACCGGAGCGGGTGTCGCGGATCGGCTGAGGGAGCTGCGCGTCGATCACGTCCACGCCCATTGGGCCACCTATCCCGCTCAAATCGGCTGGACGGTCCAGGCCCTCGAGGGCATCCCCTACTCGATCACCGCTCACGCGCACGACATCTTCCTGCCGAACCCTCTCCTGGCCCGGAAGATCCTCTCGTCGGCCTTCACGGCCACGATCTCCGAGTTCAACGTCGATTTACTGAAGCGTCTCTGCGGCGAGAAGGCGGCGGCCAGGGTGCGCCTGGTCCGCTGCGGTGTTCCACTCGGGGAGCTGCCTCTCCGGGCCGGGGCGCCATCCGACCCCGGGCGCCTCATCTCCGTGGGGCGGCTCGTGGACTACAAGGGATTCGCGACTCTGGTCGAGGCGGTATCCATCCTGAGACGTCGCGGTAGAGACGTGAGCTGCGATGTCGTAGGGGAAGGGCCGATGCGCGCGGAGCTCGCGCGGGAGATCGGCCGCCTGGGCCTCGACGGCCCGGTGCGCCTCCTCGGCGCACGGACCCAGGCGGAAGTGCGGGCGCTGATGGAGTCGGCGGGGCTCTGCGTGCTGGCCTCCTGCAGGGGGCGTGACGGACAGATGGACGGCATCCCCGTGGTCCTGATGGAGGCCCTGGCTCTCGGGGTGCCCGTGGTCTCGACGCGGATCTCCGGCATCCCCGAGCTCATCCAGGAGGGGAAGACCGGGCTTCTCGTCCCACCCAGTGACGCGGCCGCGCTCGCCTCGGCCGTCGAGCGCCTCCTCGATGATCGGGAGCTGGCCGCACGCGTCGCTTCCGAAGGGCGCCGGCGCGTCGAGGCGCTCCACGATGCCTCGGCCAACGCCGACACGCTCCTCGATCTGATCCGCGGAGGCGTGCCGGGGGGCGGACGATGATCCTCGCGAGCTTCATCGTCTTCGCCGCCCTGCTCCTCCACTCGATGGTGTTCTACCCGCTCTTCCTCGCACTGCTCGCCGCGATCTTCGGGAGGAAGTCCCGGGCCGATGAGGGATATGCGCCCTCCGTGTCGGTCGTCATCCCCGCCTACAACGAGGAAGCGGTCATCGCGCGGAAGCTCGACAACATGCTCGCCCTGGATTATCCGCCCGGAAAGGTGGAGATCCTGGTGGCCTCCGAGTCGGACGATCGGACCGATGCGATCGTGGCTGGATACGCACGACGGGGCGTGGCCCTCGTCTCCAGCCCGGTCCGCCGCGGCAAGGTCGTGAACGTGAACCGTGCCATCCCCCGTAGCGGCGGCGAGATCCTCCTCCTCACCGATGCCAACGCCATGCTGCGTCCCGATGCGCTGAGGAAGCTCGCTCGCCACTTCGCCGACGCGCGCATCGGCTCCGTCTCGGGAAGGCTGACCTACGAGAACCCCGGGGGCGGGGGAGCAGGAGCTTCGGAAGGGCTCTACTGGGGGCTCGAGCAGTGGATCAAGCGGGCCAGCAGCCGCCTCTTCTCGTTGCCTGGAGCCAACGGATCGCTCTTCGCGGTTCGACGCAGCTGCTACCGGCCCATATCGGAGGAGCGGGGCGACGATTTCGAGATTCCGATCCGGTGCATCCTGGACGGATACGGTTCGATCCTGGAGCCGGAGGCGATCTCGGTCGAGGAGGCGGCCGGCGGCTTCGAGCAGGAGTACCGGCGCAAGGTGAGGATCATCAGCTGGATGCTGCGCAGCGCGCTGATCCTCCTCCGCGAGGCGCTCTCCCGGCGGCGCTGGCTCCTTGCGTTTCAGCTTTTGTCGCACAAGATCAACCGGTGGGCCCTGCCCCTGTGGCTCATCGGCCTCTTCATCACGAGCCTCCTGCTGATGGAGCGCGGTGCCGCCTTCAAGGCGGCGGCGGCGGGACAGGCGGTTTTCTATGCGATCTCTCTGGTCTTGCTCGCGGCCGACCGGGCGGGCCTGCGGCTTCGCGGGCTCCTCGGCGTTCCCGCCTACTTTCTCGTGGTGAGCGCGGCATCGATCGTGGGCATCTATTCATGCCTCGCCGGGAGGGACGTCACGTGGCACAAGACGCGGTGACCGCCAGGGGAGCGGGAAGGCTCCTCGTGACGCTCGCGGCCGCGAGCCTCCTGGCGCTCCCGGGGCGCGCAGAAGCTGCAGATCCCGGCGCGCCACCGGCCCCCGCGGCGCAGGAGCCGGAGATCCGCGGCTACTTCGAGACCCTCGAAGTGCGCCTCGTCCTGCTCCAGGCCACCGTCCTGGATCGGCGCGGAGAGGTGGTCACCGGCTTGACGCCATCGAGCTTCCAGCTGGCCGAGGACGGCGTGCCTCAGAAGATCACGGCCTTCGGAACCTCCGAGGACCAGCCGGTCCAGGTGGCCTTCCTCCTCGACGTCTCGGGCTCGATGGCCGTCGGCGGAAAGCTGGACAGGGCGAAGGCGGCGATCCACCGCTTCGTGAGGCGGTTGCAGCCCGGAGACAGGCTGGCCCTCCTCATCTTCGCCGACGGCGGAGTGGTCGTGAAGAAGGGCTTGACGGCCGATCGAGCCGCCTTCTTCACGGCGCTGCGAAGCCTCACGGCCTGGGGTCAGACGGCGCTCAGGGACGCCCTCGCAGGCGCGCCCTCGATCATGGACGGCGCGGGTCCGGGGCGGAAGGCCGTCGTCCTCCTCACCGACGGCGTGGACAACGCCTCGGAGATGACCGTCTTCGATGCGATCCGCACGGCCCGGCAGGTTCCGGTTCCGATCTACGCGCTGGCCTTCTCGGATCTCACGGCCGAAGCCCGCGATGAGCGGCGGCGCTCCGACGAGGGGCGCGACTTCTTCGAGGTGCTCGCGGAGTTCGGGAAAGAGACGGGCGGCGAGCTGCTTCCGGTCTTTCTGGAGGGGGACCTGGATGCAGCCGTCACCTTCGTGGAGCAGCGGTTGCGCGCCCAGTACATCATCGGCTACCGGCCCTCCTCCGATCCCGACGCTCCCGGCTTCCGGCGGATCGATCTCAAGTCGTCGGATCCAGGACATCGTGTCATCACACGGACGGGCTACTATGGCCGCCGGTAATTGACACTGCACCCGTGGTGTGAAAGGCTAAGGCTGGCCGCCCCGTCTGACTCATTAACAGCCCGCATGCTGCCGCGCGGGCTCCGCACGTGCCCAGGGGCAGGAGAACCCATGAAAGAGAGAATGAGACTCGCACTGATTCCGTCCGTCGCGCTGGCTGGTGCCGGAATGCTCCTCGCGTCGGGTTGCGCCACGAAGAGGTTCGTCAACGACGGGCTCAGCGTCCAGGATTCCAAGATTGCCGACGTCGAGACCCAGGTCGAGGAGAACCAGAGAAGGATCGCCGAGGCCGGCGAGAAGATCGTCGCCGTCGACGGGAAGGCCATGGATGCCCAGAGGATCGGGAAGGACGCCGGAACGAAGGCAGCCCAGGCCGAAGTGAAGGCGGGCGAGGCGCTCGACCTGGCGCGCGGCAAGCTCCTCTACAAGGTGGTGCTCAGCGACGTTGCCGGGCGCTTCAGCGTGGACAAGTCGGACCTGAGCGACGAGTCCAGAGGAAAGCTCGACGAGATGGCGGCGAGGCTCAAGAGCGAGAACGCGAACGTCTACATCGAGATCGAGGGTCACACCGACGGGTCGGGATCCGAGGCCTGGAACCTGACGCTGGGCCAGCAGAGGGCGGAGGCGGTGCGCAGGTACCTGAACATGCAGCACGGGATACCCCTGCACAGGATGTCGATCATCTCCTTCGGCGAGGCCAAGCCGATTGCCGACAACGGCACGAAAGAAGGCCGTGCCCAGAATCGGCGGGTCGAGGTGAAAGTCCTGTCCTGACACGGCCCCGCCTGTCGGGTTTTTTCCGAGGCTCTTTCCGCGAGGCCGCGATCCGTCCGTTCGGATCGACTCTTCCTTTTGCAGATGCGTCCCAAGAGTTGTATATATGCAATAGCTAGCAAATACATATAGACATAGTACCTCCCCCGACCATCCTTGCCGGCGGAAAGGGATCGAGGGCCAGAACACGATGCTCCCTCAGCTACCGCTCGCCGGGCGGATCCGCGCCGCCTTCGGCCTGGGGCTTTCAGTTCTGCTCCTCCAGGGGCCGTCCGCCGGCGCTGCCTCTCACGACTTCTCGGCCGGAGCCGGACTCACCTATGGAGTCGATTCGAACCCGCTCGAGCTTCCGGAAGAGGCCCGCAGCGGAGCCTTCACGCAGGGTGAGTTCGATCTCTCGCTGAGTCCCGTCACCGGCCGCCGGTTCGGATTCCTGGGTAGCGCCTCCGGGGCCCGCCGCTATCACGAAGCTTCAACCCGCGACGCGGACGAAGGGTGGGCCGACCTCCGGGGAGGTATCGCGGTCGTTCCCTACCTGAACGGCTCCCGCCGGGTGACCCTCGCGGCCGGCGGAACCTACGGGGCCTACCGGACCACCCTGATCGATCCCGTGACGGGCAGCGTCTACGAGCAGCCCTCGGGGACCTCCGGGGCCACGCCCATTCCGGATCGTCTCGACTTCGAGAGCACCGGGGCCTTCCTGGATCTCCGGTGGCAGGCCGGCAAGAACATGCTCCTCTACCTGGACGCGGAGTCGAGCCGCCGCAGCTACATCAACGACTACGACGAGGCCACGGGCCTCTACCCGCTCGATGATCGCAGCGTGAGCTTCGAGCCGGGCATCCGGGCGAGAGTTCTCCGCGCCGTCATCGTCGACTTCTCCTGGAACCGCACCGTCCGGCGATACACCGAGCTGCCGGCGCTCGACGAAAACGCCGCCGAGGTGCCCGGCGTCCGGCGGGAGTACCTCTACTCCCGTTACCAGGCCTCCGTGAAGATCGCCGCCGGGGCGAAGTGGGAGTTTCTCGCTGGTTTCCGGGGCACCGATCGCTCCGACGAGCACCAGGGCTTCTACGACTCGCTCGGGAGGAGCTCGGTCGTGGCGGTCGGCTGCACCCCCGCGGAGCGGACACGCCTCCGGCTGACCGCCTCGCGCAGCGCTCTCGACTATCCGAACGCGCCCGTGGGGACGAACCCGAATGGCGAGACGCGCGAGAGCGACGTCCGCCGCCTCGTCGCGCAGGCGGAGCAGACGCTCGCGGGCGGGCTCACGGTCTTCATGCAGGCCGGGCGGGAGGAGTCCGAAGACCAGGATCCTGCGTACGTCTACTCGCGACGATGGGCGCAGGCGGGAGTGAAGATGGAGCTTGGTCCTTGAATCCTGCGAACGAGGGAGGAAGGAACATGTCACGAACGAAACCACTGAGCGCGGCGCTTCTGCTGGGCCTGTGCGCGACGCTTTTGAGCCTGGCCCCCGGGTCGTCGGGGGCCGGAATGGGGCCCGGATCAGCCGCCGTCGTCGACGGGGCTCTCTCGATGGATAGATGGAAGGCCGTCGCGGCCACGGGCATGGTCGAATCGAGGCCCCCGGCGGCCACGACCGACCCCTGGAGCGCCGTCCGGCGCGGGGACCTTCTCGAGCCCGAGAGCGCGGTACGCACCCAGAAGCGGAGCCGCACGACGCTGGCGAGGAATGGGGACGTCATTCTCGTCGATCCCGCCTCCGAGATCGTGCTGCCCGCGGTAGCGTCCGGAAAAAGCACCGTTATCCGCCAGGGCTCCGGGAATGCGCTCTACCGGATCGAGCCCTCTCCGGAGAGGAGCGTCAGCGTCGAGACTCCCTGGCTCGTGGCGGGCGTCAAGGGGACGGTCTTCAGCGTCATCGTGGAGCCTGCGTGGGCATCGGTGAGCGTCGCCTCGGGCCGGGTGGAGGTCCGATGCCTCGCGACGGGTGAGGTGGCCGGCCTGGGGCCCGGGGACATGGTCGTCTTCGACGCCGAGATGCGAGTGATGGAGGTCTACCGTGAGCGGCGCGAAGGCGCGAGGGAAGTCACCAGCGAGATCAGCCGCTCCGCGAAGGAGTCGCTCGATACCACCGTCGATCTCCTCGAGGAGGCCTCCGCCTCCCTCGATCGCACGGAGATGGGCGGGCTCGCGATAGATGAGCTGGTGGCGATGGACCTCTCGGTATGGAAGCTCGAACGCGACCTCCGCGAGCTGGACCTCGACAGCACGCTGAAGGAGGACGGGACGTTGCTCTCCAGCGATGGGGATCAGGGGCTTCTGGACAGGCTGGGTCTGAAGAGTCCTTGATCGGGCGCCGCCTCCTCCACGCTCTCGCCGCGCTCGTCGTGGGGGGGATCTATATCGCGGGCGGCCTCGATTTCCTCGAGGCCCGGCTCATGGATCTGAAGTTCGCGATCCTGAGCCGGCCCGCCGCGGAACCCCTGACTCTCGTGGCCATCGACGCGCATAGCCTCAAGAGGCTCGACGTCTGGCCATGGCCACGGGGATACCACGCCACCGTCCTGGAGGCCCTCCTGGCCGCGGGAGCGAGCCGCGTGGCCTTCGACCTCGATTTCAGCTCGAGGTCAGACCCCGGCGAGGACGCGGCCTTCGCCGGAGCCCTGGCGGCGGCGGAGGGAAAGGCCATCCTCCCCATCTTCCGCCAGTGGCAGGGTGGCGCCGGGACGGAAGGCGCCTTCGTCGTGACCGCTCCGCTCGAGGAGTTCACCCGCAACGCGCGGCTCGCGAGCATCAACGTTCGCCCCGATGAGGGCGGCCTCGTGAGAAGGTACTGGCCGGAAGACTCCGGCATGCCGGGCGACGTTCCCTCCATGGCCCTGGCACTCTCGGAGGCGCCGGGCTCCCCCGAGCCCTTCTTCGTCGACTTCTCCATCCAGGCCGCCTCCATTCCCAGGCTCTCCTACGTGGATGTCCTTTCAGGAGCCTTCGACCCCGGCCTGGTGCGCGGGCGCGCCGTCATCGTCGGGGCGACCGCGGTGGAGCTGGGCGACAATGTGGCCGTGCCGGTGCAGCGGAGCCTCCCGGGCCCGCTCCTCCAGGCGCTGGCCTTCGAGTCCATCGCCTCGGGGAGGCGCCTGAGCCGTCCCGCCCCCGCTCTCCTCTTCGCGATCGGTCTCGCGAGCGTCCTCTTCCTCGGCCCCAGGCTCGCCACCCTCCGCTGGCAGAGGGGGCTTCTCCTCGTCACGGCCTCGGCGGCGGCCGCCTTCGCTCTCTCGCTGGGCCTTCAGGCCGGTGCCGGGCTCATCGTGGATCTCTCACCGGTGATCCTGCCGATTTTCTCGGTCTACGCGATCGAGGTCATCCGGGTGCTCGACCGGCAGAAGATCCGTCTCGCGCTCCAGTCGGATCGGAGACGGAGCATGGCCAGCAGGATGCGCCACGTGGTCGAGTTCAGCCTCGACGGGATCGTCACCGTGAACGAGGAGGGGAGGGTCGAGACCTTCAACGCCGCCGCCGAGGAGATCTTCGGCACCGCGGCGCACGACGCGATCGGGAGGCCCTTCGGGGAGCTGGTCGAGGGGGGCCTGCCCGCGACGGCTCAGGGTGAGCCGGCCGATGGCGGCTCCGACAGGGCACGCCTCGAAACCGCGGGGTACCGGCGCGACGGGTCGAAGTTCGTCGTCGAGATGACCGTGACGGCCTTCCGATTCGGGCGCCGCAGGCTCAGGGTCGCCTTCGTTCGCGACATCAGCGAGCAGAAGCGTCAGGAACGGGCGCTCCGCCACCAGGCCACGCACGATCCTTTGACGGATCTGCCGAACAGGTTTCTCCTCCGCGAGCGGGTGAAGGATGCGCTGGAGGGGGCAAGCTCCCGCGGTGAGCCGGTGGCCTTCTTGATGCTCGACCTTGATCGCTTCAAGGAGATCAACGACACGCTGGGCCACAACGTCGGCGACGAGCTGCTCGCGCGGATTGGGAGCCGCCTGAGGCGGCCGCTGGGCCCCGGAGACACGATCGCGCGGCTCGGGGGGGACGAGTTCGCCATCCTGCTCCCGGGGACGCCGCGGGATCGCGCGCGCCTGATGGCCGAGCAGCTCATCGAGGCGCTGCGGGCCCCCTTTCCCCTCGACAGTTTGAGCCTCCAGGTGGACACGAGCATCGGCGTCGCCATGTATCCCGACGACGGCACGGAGCCCACGCTCCTCGTCCAGCGGGCCGACGTCGCCATGTACACGGCGAAGCGCGTGCGGAATGCCGTCGCCTTCTACAACCCCGAAGAGGACTTCAATAGCGTCCGGCACCTCGCCCTGAAGGGCGAGCTGGCCGAAGCGGTCGAGCACGGCTGCTTCGAGCTCTTCTACCAGCCCAAGATCTCCTCGGAGCTGGGGCGCATCGTCGGAGTGGAGGCCCTGGTCAGGTGGAACCACCCCGAGCACGGCATCCTCCTGCCGGGCGAGTTCATCCCGCTCGCGGAGCACACCGGGCTGATCAAGCCCATCACCCGCTGGGTCATGGAAACCGCCCTGCGCCAGTGGGCGGAGTGGAAGAAGCAGGGTCTGGACCTCTCACTCTCGCTGAACTGCTCGGCCCGTAACCTTCTCGACGAAGAGCTTCCTTCGGCCGTCGCGGCGCTCCTTCAGGATCATGGGATGCCCGCCGAGAGTCTCGTCCTCGAGATCACCGAGACCGCGATCATCGAAGACCCCCGGCGGGCGCTGGAGGTGGTCACGCTCCTCGCCGATCTCGGAGTGGGGATCTCCATCGACGATTTCGGCACGGGCTACTCTTCGCTCGAATACCTCAGGCGCCTGCCCGCGACCGAGCTGAAGATCGACAGATCCTTCGTCATGGGCATGGCGAAGAACGAGGGCGACGCGGTCATCGTCCGCTCCACCGTGGATCTCGCGCACAACCTGGGCCTCGAGGCGGTTGCCGAGGGAGTGGATGCGCCGGAAATCTGGTCGCAGCTCCAGGCGCTGGGCTGCGACACGGCCCAGGGCTACTACTTCACGGGCCCTCTGCCCTGCGAGCAGTTCATGCGGTGGCTCGACGAATCGGAATGGGGACTGAAGCACCGGTCGGCCCCCGCGGGTGAAGAGACCCCGATGGCCCTGTCCGTGCGCGAGCTGGCGGGCACCGGGCGCTTCTAGGACGGATCCTCCGGAAACCCGGCGGGACCGCCCCCATCTACCCGCGAGAGCCTCCCATCCCTATATTCAGGGCGTCATGGCCGGCTTTTTCAGGGTACCCGTCCGCAGGGAGCAGATCCTCCTGCTGGCCGGGGATCTCGGACTGCTCCTCATCTCCCTCCTGCTGGCCTTCGTCATCGCCCGCTTCGCCCACTTCGACGTGGCCTTCGTCCTGGGGAAGTTCACGGGGGGAAGCGTCATCTATTTCTCCACCTACATCCTGGTCTTCTATGTCGGCCAGCTCTACGAGGTGGATCGCCCGGGACGGGAGTCGCGCTCGTTCCTCTATATCAGCGTGCTCGTGGCGGTGGCCTTCATCATCATCGCCACGCTCTACTACGCGGTTCCGTGGTGGCGTATCGCACGGCGGGTCATGGCCATCCAGGCCCCGCTCGTGGCGGTGATCATCTACCTGTGGCGGAACGCCTACCACTTCGTCTCGAAGAGGTTCGTGTCTCCCACGCGAGTGCTCCTCGTGGGGGGAGGCGAGACGGAGGTGGCCCTCATCCAGGAGATCAACTCGGGATGGGGCCATGAGCAGAAGATCGTCGGGATCGTGGACGACGATCCCTCCCGCGCGGGGGGCACGGTCGAGGGCGTCCCCGTGCTGGGCAACACGCTCGATCTGCCCCGGCTCACCGCGAGCGAGGGGATCCAGGTCCTGGTCTTCTCGTCGGGCTTCCGATCTTCGATGAACGGCTCGCTCGTGAGCCACGTGCTCCGGCTCAAGGCGCATGGCATCCGGGTCTACGAGCTGCCGACCTTCTACATGAAGACGACCGGCAAGGTCCCCGTCCGCTACATCGAAGATCGCTGGCTGCTCTTCGGGCAGGATTTCCCGGGCCTGGCGGCGGAGGAGAAGCGGCGGATCAAGCGGCTCCTCGATCTGGGGCTCTCCGTCCTGTGCCTGCTCCTCCTGTCGCCGCTCGTGCTGCTCATCGCGGTGCTGGTCAAGCTGACCTCCCGGGGGCCGGTGCTCTACCGCCAGGAGCGGCTCGGCCTGCTCAGGGAGCCCTACATGTTGTTGAAGTTCCGCACGATGGTCGATGACGCGGAGCGCGAGGGGCCGCGCTGGGCAGCTCGCAACGATGAGAGGACGACTCCGATCGGGAGGTTCCTGAGGCGCCTGAGGCTCGACGAGATACCGCAGTTCATCAACGTTCTGCGCGGCGAGATGAGCCTCATCGGCCCCAGGCCGGAGCGCCGGCACTTCGTCGAGCTGCTGGAGAAGGAGATTCCCTGGTACGACCTGAGGTTCGCGACCCGGCCGGGGCTCACGGGCTGGGCCCAGGTGAACTTCCCCTACGGCAATTCCGTCGAGGATGCCCACACCAAGCTGCAGTACGATCTCTACTACATCCAGGAGAAGTCCCTGGCCCTGGACGCCGTGATCCTCCTCAAGACGCTCCAGACGATCATGTTCCGCCCGGGCTACTAGGAGCCGTTCGAGGCATGGCTCAGGTGCGGCCGGGGCGGCTCCGTGGGCTCGCCCTCAATGCAGGGCTCGCCGCGGGCTCCTGCCTGATCGCCTTCGCGCTGGCGGAAGGCGCTCTTCGCGTGACCGGCCTCGCGCCTTCCCGTGCGCTGCGTTCGCCCGATCTCGAAACCCTGGCGAGGATTCCCGGGATCTACGCCCCGGGCCAGGAATTCATCGACACTCTCCGCCCGGATCTGCCCGCGAAGATCCGGATCAACAACCTCGGCTTCAGGGGCCGTGACCTCGCCGAGAAGCGGAGGCCCGGATGCCTGAGGGTCATGGCGCTCGGCGACTCCTATACATTCGGAGACCACGTGAATACGGAGGAGGCCTGGCCTGCCCTCCTCGAACAGGAGCTGGCGCGGCGCCTGGAGAGCAGATCCCCGCCGCGCGCGCCGCAGGCGGGGGAGTCCCTCTCGTTCGAGATCACGCTGGACCCCTCCGCGAGGGGATCCGCCGCCACGAGCGTGGAGGTCATCAATGCCGGCGTGAACGGTTTCGGCATCCTCGACGCGGAGGCGATGTGGGCTCGAGCCGGAGCGCGGCTCGACCCGCACATTGTCGTCATCGGCTTCTCGCCCAATGACATCTCCGACATGACGCGGCCTGTCCCGATGATCGAGCTGATGCGGCGAAACGCCGCGATGAAGTCCCGGCCCCTCGTGGGTCCGCTGATCCGGATCCTCCAGGAAACCGCGGTATTCAACGGCCTTCAGATCCTGGCCGCACGATGGAGGAGGACGGCGGGCGGGCACGATGCGTTGCCGGCCGTGGAGCCCGCGCGGTCGGCGCCCGAAGAGGCACCCGGAGCATGGGAGAGCTACCGTGAGGCGCTCGCCAGGCTCGCGGCAACTCTGGCCTCGGAAGGGCGGCGGGGGCTGCTGGTGCTCTATCCCTCTCACGGCCACGTGACAGGGGAGGAGCCCTTTCATGCAGGAGCGACGCTCCCCGCCTGGGCAGGCGAGGCGGGACTCGCATGCCTCGATCTGCTCCCGGCCCTCCGCGCCGCCGCTCTGGGCGGCGAGAAGCTTTATCTTGTTCCGCTGGACAGCCACCCTTCCCCGGCCGGTCACGCAGTGGCTGCCCAGGCCATTGCGGGGGAGATGGATCGGCTGGGATGGCTGGACCCTCGATGAGAGAGCGCGCTCACAGTCACCATGCGGGCCACGACGTGGCACCGCTGGTCCTCACTCTTCTGAGAGGTGGGCGGCTGCCCGAGATGCCCTCCTCGGAGGCCCGGCGCCTCGCGGAGGGGCTCAGGCGGGCGGGCCTGACGTCGCTCGTCCTCGAGAAGCTCGCGGAGAATGGGGCACCGAGCGGCCTCGTCGCGCAGCTCGAAGAGGACAGGCAGAGCGATCGCGTCGAGCTGACGCTCCTCTACCACCGCCTGGGTCTTTTCGCCGACTCCATGAAGGCCGCGGGCGTGCGCTTCATCGTGTTGAAGGGCGCCGCGCTCGCGCCCCTGCTCTACGAGTCCGTGGATCGCCGCCCCATGGTGGACGTGGACGTCCTCATCCGGCTGTCGGACTGGCCCAGGGTGAAGGAGGCTCTGACAGCCGCCGGCTATCGCATCCCGGGCAAGCAGGAGGCCGACTACTGGCTCGCGAACTACTTCAACATCACGCTCGCTGCTCCCGGCAAGCCGCCCTCGTCGTTCGACCTGCACTGGAGCCTGGGCCAGCCCATTCGCTACGACGTGGACGACGCGGGACTCTGGGAGCGGGCCGTACCCTACGCCGTGGAGGGCAGGAGCCTGCTGAGACTCTCCGACGAGGACTTCCTCCTGGCGCTCATCCTGCACCTCGGCTACCACTACTTCGACGCCCGCCTCCTCTGGCTCCACGACATCCAGCTCCTGATCCGCCGCAGGCCCATTGATTGGGAGGTCGCGAGGCGCCGCGCGGGCCAGTGGAGGATGGCGACGGTCTTCGCCGCCGGGCTCGCCTACGTCGAGAAGGTCTTCCCGGGCACGGTCCCCTCCGAGGTGATCCGCGCGGCGCAGCCCGGGGCATTTCACAGGCTGCTTCTCGCCCCGCTGCGCTCGCCCGAGCCGGATCGGCTCTTTCGCGCGGATCACATCAGGCTTGCGCAGCTCGTGCAGGGTCTCCTCATCATGGATTCCGCGGCCGACGCGCTCCGGTTCACGGGCGACAAGATCGGCAGGCGCCTCCGCTTCCTGGGCCGTCGCCCGAGGCTGAGGTAAGGCTGCCCGTGTCCGGCGAGGAGGGCGGCGGGCCTTCCCATCCCGGCTCCACTGCCCGGCGATCGCTCAGCACGGTCCAGCACTACCTCCATGAGGTGGGCGGAAAGAGCCTCGAGGACTACCAGGCCGAGTACCGCAAGACGATCGCCCTTCTGCGCCGCGTGAAGAACTTCAAGTCCGGCGCGGACATCCTCGAAGTCGGATCGGGGACCGGCTGGTTCACGGTGCACGCGCGCCGCGAGGGCTACGGCGCCGTGGGCGTCGAGATCTCCTGGGAGCTGGTGGAGTTCGCGCGGTTGAGGGCGGCGGGGTCGGGGATCGATGCGACCTTCCACGTCGCGAGAGCCGAGGCGCTTCCTCTGGCCGATTCCTCTTTCGACGTCGTCTACGCCAACTCGGTGCTCGAGCACGTGAGCGGATGGGAGGCGGCGCTCTCGGAGGCATGGAGAGTGCTCCGGCCGGGGGGTCTGCTCTTCGTCGGGACGACCAACCGCCTCTACCCGATTTCGACGGAGATCGATTTCCCGCTCTATCAGTGGCTCCCTTTTTCGCTTCAAAGGGGAATTGCCATACGGAAGAAGGGGGCGGACGTCATGGAGAACGGCTTCGCCTGGAACCACTTCACTCCCATGGGCTTGGGCAAGGCGCTCCACAGAGCAGGGTTCGGGCAGGTCCTGGACGTCTTCGACCTCGTGCGCCCGGAGGATCTCAGAGGCGTCAAGAAGCTGGCGCGCCCCATCCTGCCGCTGCTGAAGCGCTTCCCCGCGACGCGGATTCCCTTCTGGCTCGCCATCTCGACGACCAATCTCTGGGCGATCAAGGATTCCCCCGCGCCTGCCCGTTGAGGCAGTGCAACGAGGCCTTCCGACCCGCCGCCCCGGGGCGGGAGAGGGCGCAGTTTCTTGACGGGATCGGGCTAAGGCACTAGTCTTTCAACACTTTTCGTCGATTCCCCCGAGGAGAGATCCGCGATGAGGCGGACAGATGCGTGGAGTCCAGCCACCGCTCCGGCGACGATCTTCCTCGCTGCCTTCCTGATCCTGGCAGCCACGGGCACGGCCGCAGGCCTGCCCCTGCAACAAGAGAACATCGAATCCGAGCCGGTCCGGGTGACGGGCCTGGAGGCCCTCCCCGAGGGGCGCCTGGTCCGGCTCACGGTCCGGGCCACCGGGCCGCTTCGGGACGTCAGCCTCTCCCGCCAGGGCCCGCCCGATCAGCGCGACCTCGTCCTGGAGCTGCGAGGCGTGACCAGCTCGGCGAGCGTTCCTCCGACCGCCTCGACAGGGAGCGACTCCATCCTTCCCTTCAGGGTCGAAGCCGCGGCGGGTGGGGAGCGACCCTCCGTCCGCGTCATCGTTCCCAGGATGGGTGACTCGCTGGTCCGCTTCGACCAGGGGCCGGGGGGGCTTTCGCTGCTCCTGATTCCGCCTCCCGACAAGGGCAGGCTGCCCGCAGCCGGCGCCTACCGGGTGGGAGCCGACGACGTGCTCGCCATCTCGGTGTTCGGCCACGAGGATCTGACGAAGACCTCGAAGGTCAGTCCCGACGGCCTGATCAACCTTCCCCTCATCGGCAATCTCCAGGCCGCGGGGCGCACGGTGGACGCCATCGCGGCGGAGATCCAGGAGAAGCTCGGCGAGGACTACCTCGTGGATCCGCACGTCACCGTCTCGGTGTGGGAGTACCTCAGCCAGTGGGTGAACGTGGTGGGAGAGGTGGCCAAGCCGGGACGCTACTACCTCACCGGCCCCACCACCCTCGTGGACGCGATCTCGATGGCCGGCGGGCTAAAAACCGGAGCGGGCGACACGATCCTCGTCACGCGGCGCCCGATGGAGTCCGACCCCGCTGAGGCCGGCCGGACGATCCGCTTCGAGACCTCGGCCATGCTCGGCATGGTGGAAGAGGCCGCCAGGTTCAGGCTCAGGCCGGGCGACGTCGTGAACGTCCCGGAGAGGGAAGCCCGGGGGCCTGGAGCGTCATGAGCAACCTCGGTACGCGAGCCGAGCCCACGGCCCACCTCAGGCAGTACTGGCGGATCCTCTGGGGCGGGCGGAACACTTTCCTCTTGACCTTCACGGTGATCGTCACCATCGGCATCATTGCGACGCTGCTCCAGACGCCCACCTACAAGGCCACGGCCACGCTCGAGATCCATGCTCGCGCGCAGAAGGTGGCGCCGGGCGCCGACGTTTCCCAGATCGGGACGACCGACTACGGCTGGTCGGCGGAGGACAGGTACCTCAAGACGCAGCTCCAGGTGCTCCAGTCGCGGGCCGTGACCGAGACGGCCTTCTCCACCCTGGGGCTGGAGAGCCACGAGGGCTTCGCGGCGATGGAGGATCCCGTCGCCGCCTTCGGGGCCCTGCTCGAGATCGATCCGCGGGAAGAGACCGGCATCGTCGACATCAGCATGAGCGGGCGCGACGCGGAGCAGGTCGCCGCCTGGGTGAACGCCTACGGCGAGGCCTACGTCGAGCGGAACATAGAGCAAGCCCGGGCGCGGACGCGCCAGGCCATCAACGATCTCCTCGAGCGGATCGAGCCGCTGCGCTCGAAGCTGCAGGAGACGCAGGACCGGATGTACCGCTACGCCCGGGTGGAGAAGGTCTACGAGCCGGACGTCCAGAAGAAGTCCTACGACGAGCGCCTCACGCAGCTCGAGAAGGACTTCACCGACACCCGGTTGCACCGCCTCCAGCTCGAAGCCGTCTTCGAGAAGATCAAGGAGATCGACGAGTCGGACGGCAGCTACCAGGTGCTCCCCAAGGTCGCGGAGGACGAGGTCCTCCGGGGGCTGAACAAGCAGCGGATCGACCTGGAGACGGAGGAGAAGCGCCTCCTGGTGACCTACAAGCCCGGCCACTTCAAGGTGAAGGAGGTCTCCTCGGAGCTGGAGAAGCTCGAGCAGAAGATCGGCTCCGAGACCGACAGGATCATCAGCGCCATCCGAACGGAGTACGGGCTCACCCTCGAGCGCGAGAGGGACCTCCAGGAGGCCATCGAGCGGGCCAAGGTCGACGCCCTCGACGTCAGCGAGAAGGCCAGCGGCTACAAGATGCTTCAAACCGAGGCCAACGAGGCCAAGAGGATCTACGACCTCCTGACGGCTCGCATCGAGGAGGTCAGCCTGAACGCGGAGCTTGTCAGCAACAACGTCGATCTCCTGGACAGGGCCATCGTTCCGATGCACCCGAGCAAGCCGCGCAAGGTGCTGAACGTCGCGCTGTCCCTCCTCCTCGGAACGGCCTTCGGCGTCGGCCTCGTCTTCTTCCTGGAGTACGTGGACAACAGCGTCCGCTCCGCCGAGATGGTGGAGCGTGATCTGGGCCTGAAGATCATGGCGCTCGTCCCGTCGCTGAGGAAGAACACGGCCCATGCGGTGAACGAGGCCTTCCACATGCTGCGCATGGGGGTGGAGCTGGCGGGCAGGGAATCCGACCGCCGCGCCGTCCTCGTCACGAGCGCCGCGCCGGGGGAGGGCAAGAGCAGCGTGGCGGCGGCGCTCGCCCGAAGCCTCGCGCGCGGGGGCGACAGCGTCTGCCTCGTGGACGCGGATCTCAGGAGGCCCTCTGTCCACACGACCTTCGCGGTCCCCTCGGCGCCGGGGCTGACGAACTACGTCTCCTCCGGCGACGCGCCCGGCTCCTACCGGGGGTACCTCCGGCCAGGCGACGTCGAGGGGCTGAGCCTCCTGCCCTGCGGCCCGCTCCCGCCCAACCCGCCCGAGATCATCGCGACGGAGCGGTTCGCGGCCCTGATGGCCTCGCTTCGCGCCGACTTCGACTGGGTGGTGATCGATTCGCCGCCGGTCGTGGGTCTCGCCGACAGCGTTCTCCTCGGCTCGGCGGCCGACATGGTCCTTCTCGTCATCCGTCACGCCGCCACCGATCGAGAGATCGTCCGCAGGGCCCTGACGGATCTCCGGAGAGTGAAGGACGCGGTGGCCGGGGCGGTGCTCAACGACGTCGACCTGCTCAAGGGTCAGGCCCGGTCATCCTACGGGGCCGTCTACTACCCCGTATCGCGGGCCGGCGAGCCCGAAGAGGCGGCCACCCGCCGCCATCCCGCCGCGCTCTAGGCGCCCGGCGCCTCGGGTTGCTCCAGGATGGATCCACGCCGGGCGTCTGCCTTCTTCAACAGGAATGCGAAGACGAGTCCCACGACTCCGAGGCTCGCGAACATGACCATGCTGGCCTCGTAGTTGTGCGTGACCTCTCGCAGCCTCCCGTTGAGCCAGGGGAAGGCCATCAGCCCGAAGTTCTGGATGAGAGTCATCAGGCCGTAGGCCGTCCCCGTCTGGTTCCTGCCGACGATCAGGGGGATCGAGGGCCACATGGCCGCGGGGACCAGGACGAAGGCGGCGCCCAGGATGACCATCGGCAGGATCGGGGTCACCATCGTGAAGCCCAGAGTGAGGTGGCCCGGAATGAGAAGGAGCGAGCCGAGGATCATGAGCGACGCCCGCCGCCCGATCTTGTCCACGAGGCTTCCCGCGAAGGGCGCGAAGATCATCGAGGAGAAGATGATGATCGAGGTCGTGCCCGGGGCCGTCGAGAACATGTGGATGAGGTTGTCGAAGACCCCCGCCCAGAAGCCGCCCCCATCACCCGCTGTCAGCGGGAGGCCCCACTTCTCGTGAAAGAAGTTCGTCGACAGCGCCGTGAACGGGAAGATGGCCGAGTAGAAGGTCAGGCAGAGAAGGGAGACGTACCAGAACGCGGGAGGGAGCTTCCTGACGTCGGAGAGAACGATGCGATCGCCCGTGCCGCCCTCCTCGCGCAGGCCGAGGATCGGCTCGGCCCTGCGATCCATGACGACGTAGACCATGTTGGCGAGAAGGCTCGCCACGCACAGGCCGGCCGCCACCCAGAGGGCCGCATAGGCGCCCATCCGCTCGGCGATGAGAGCCTCGGTGTTGAAGGTGAACAGGGTCCCGATACGGCTGATGGCCAGGGCCACACCGAACGAGAGCGCCAGCTCCTTCCCCTTGAACCACCGGGCCAGGATCGCGCTCTGACAGACGATGAGCGCCTCGGAGCCCGCCCCGAAGATGAAGCGGCCGGCGTAGAGAGCCCACACGTCGGGGGCCCAGGCCACGATGATCGCGCCCAGCGTCACCACGGAAGAAAAGAGCATGCTGGCCTTCCGCGTTCCGATTCGATCGATGAGCAGCCCCGAGGCGAAGAGAGTGAGGATCGCCGCCAGGCTGTACATGGAGTACATCGTGCCGATCTCTTCCTGCCCGATCCCCAGCGTCCTCATCAGCGTGTCCTCGATGGCCCCCACGCTGTCGTAGGCGAAGTAGCTGCCGTAGATGATCAGGCTGACGAAGAAGAGGAGAGTGAAGCGATAGGGGCGGCCGGCGGGATGGAATGTGTGCTGCCGGCCGGAGCTGGGGTCGGGCATCGGCTCCCTCGCTCCGCCGGGGATGGGGGCCGGCGGGGAGGCCGATTCTACTCCACCCAGAGGAACATGCCCTTCATCATGGGGCGATTGTCATCCTGGAGCGGAAGGACGCAGAGCAGCCCGCCCGAGGAGAGCTTGAAGGTGATGATGCTCCCGAGCTTCTCCCGCGTCGCGACCCTCATGTCCGCAGGGGAGAAATGGCCACGCTGGCGGCCGTAGATCTCCCACAGGGAGTTCTGGGCGAGCGGGAGGACGTTCGCGTCGAGCTTCGCGACGGGAGGGTCGAAGAGGAGCTTCTTGCCGGCCCAGGCCGGGTTCGGAAAGACACCGACCGTCACCTTGTCTCCGGATGGCAGGGTCACGAAGTACGCCTTGTCGGCCCCCTCCATTTCTGCCGTCGCGGGTGGTATTCCTGGCGCTCCCGGGCCGGCCGCGCGGGACGATCCCGAAGCGACGTTCGATGGTCCGGAGCTGCAGGCCGCGGCGAGGACGGCCACGGCCAGAGAGCCCAGAACGGTGAGGCCGATCGCGGCGGGCGATGCGTGGCGATGGTACGGGCCGGAAATTCTCATCATGGCCCCTTTGCGGGGACGCGCGGCCCCGAAAGCGGGGATTGGAGGCGCCCCGTTGTGTTGCGGGCATCGAACCGCCTCGATGATAGCCGATCCTGTCCGGCGCGGGCGATGGAACCTCCAACGCTCCCTCATGTCGGTGTAGGCTGGGCGCGTCTCCGTGGAGCGGATCGAGGAGACCAGGGGCGAGTCGCTAGCTGGCTGCGGGGTCCTGGTTGGTTGGGTCAGCGGAAGGAGGGGACTTGCGGCGGATCGGGATCGATCTCGGAGGCTCCAAGATCGAAGGGGTGGTCATGAACGACGCAGGAAAAATCCTGCGCCGGCTCCGTGCCCCGACGCCGAAGGGAGACTACGAGGCCACGCTCGTCGCAATTCAGCAGGTGGTGGAGGGGCTCGAAGCGGACGGGGGCGCGCGGCTCAGCGTGGGGATCGGCACTCCGGGCGCGATCTCCCCGGCCACGGGGCTGATCAAGAACGCGAACTCGACCTGGCTCCTCGGCCATGCCCTCGATGTCGACCTCGAGAAGCGGCTCGGGCGGCCGGTGCGCCTGGCCAACGACGCGAACTGCTTCGCGCTCTCCGAGGCCCGCGACGGGAACGGCAGCGGAAAGAGCGTGGTCTTCGGCGTGATCCTGGGAACGGGCGTCGGAGGCGGAATCGTCGTAGGCGGCCGGCTCCTGGAAGGCCTGAACAGGATCGGGGGGGAGTGGGGTCACAACCCGATCCCCTGGCCCCGCGACGATGAGCGGCCCGGGCCGCGCTGCTATTGCGGCCGGAGCGGATGCATCGAGACCTTCGTGTCGGGGAGCGGGCTGACCGCCGACTTCGAGCGGAACGGGGGGAAGCGCCTCGAGGCCTCCGTCATCGCACGGCGGGCGGCAGAAGGCGATGCAGCATGCGGCGCAGCCCTGGAGCGCCACGCCGAGCGGCTCGCACGCTCTCTCGCCCACGTCGTGAACATCCTGGATCCCGATGTGATCGTCCTGGGCGGGGGTCTCTCGAAGCTGGAGCACCTCTACGGGAGCGTGCCGGCCCTGTGGGCGCCGTGGGTATTCAGCGACAGGATCGCGACCCCGATCTTGCCGCCCCTTCACGGTGATTCGGGAGGCGCCCGCGGCGCCGCCTGGCTCTGGGAGTAGAATGGCGTGGTGCCGTCGACTCCGATCATCTCGAGCACCAGGAAACGCGATGATCCCATGTGTCCCATCGATCCCCAGGGAAGGCGCCGCGTGAGGGTGGAGCCCCCGGGCATCTGCCGCGGCCTGGAGCCTGACGCGTGACGGCGGATCCCGAGACCCGCGCCGCCCCCGATCGCATCACGCCCGCCATCAGGCGCTGGCTGGAGGCCGAATCCGCGCGCTGGAGCGCGGAGGGCCTCCTCACGCACGATTAGGCCCGCTCCATCCTCGAGCGCTACGAGTCCCAGCAGGCCCTCTCGAGCCGGCGCTCGCGGAAGCTCTTCTTCGTCCTGACGGGGATGGCCATCTTGATGGCGGCCGTCGGGGTTCTCCTCCTGATCGGCCACAACTGGGACTCGATCCCGCGCTCCGCCAAGGTCACCCTGATCTTTTCCGCCGTCGCCGCCTCCTTCGCGGCCTCCGCGATCTCCTACGCGCGGGGGAAGGCCGCTCCCGGCGAGCTCTTCGCCTTCGCGGGAACCCTGCTCTACGGCAACGCCATCTGGCTCCTCGCGCAGGTCTTCCACATCCGAGCGCATTACCCGGACGGCGTCCTGTGGTGGATGATCGGGGCGCTGATCACCGCCCATGCTCTCCGGTCGGTCGTCACCGGCGTCGAGGCGGTGATCCTCCTGTCCGTCTGGGCGGGGATGGAGAGCATGGCATTTCAGGACCCCGCCTACGGGTTCTGGATCGGCGTCATCCTGATCCTCGGGCTCGCCCTCCGGCTCGGCTCGGCAGTCCTGGCCGTCCTCGCCGCGGCCAGCATCCCGATATGGCTGTTGTTCGCGGGGTTCAACGCGTGGATGGTGCCGGGCCAGGCCTTCACTCTCTCGCTCCTGGCCGGCTGCGCGATCTTCGCGACCTCGGGCTTCTGGCCCCGTCCAGCCGTCGCAGATGCCTGGGGAACGACCGGCCTCGCCGTGATCCTCTGCTCGATGATCCCCCTCACCTTCTCGGACTATCACTCCACCGGATGGTACTTCGGGCGCAGTCCACGGCTGGTCGAGAGCGTGGCGGCCGGCCTGATCCTGCTGGCCCTGGCGGCCGCGGGGTGGATTCACGGGAAGAGGCGCGGAGAGAGAATCGCCGTCGCGATCCCCGTCGTCGCCGCGGCGGGCGCGCTGGGGCTTCTCGTCGCGGTGCTGGCGGGATCGGCGCGTGAGCTCGAGGTTGCGATGTTCCTCGCGATTCTCTTCAGCGCCACGAGCGTCCTCGTCGCGGTCTGGGAGATCCAGAGGGGGATCTCCCGGGATCAGGGCAGGAGCTTCTTCACGGGCGTGCTCTATCTCCTCCTCTTCGTCCTCATCCGCTGGATGGATCTCATCGGCGATATGGTCTCCAGCGCGGGTCTCTTCTTCGTCGCGGCCCTCGTCCTCTGGGCCACGGCACGCTACTGGCAAGGGAGGCGCCGCGTGACGGCGCTTCCGGGGGAGGCCGACCATGGCTGACCGCCGCTCCCTGCTCGCCGCTGCCTGCGGAGCGCTCTCGCTGATCGTCCTCGCCTCGATGCTGGTCTCCCATGCCTGGCCGCTCTGGACCGGCGAGTCGATCTACCTCCGTGTCCGTCCCGTCGATCCACGAGATCTCTTCCGCGGCGACTACGTCGTCCTAGCCTACGAGATCGATAGACTTGCGCTGGCTCAGGCGGGGGACGGCACCGATCAACCCGTTGCGGACTCCGACGAGGTGACGGGTCAGTCCACCTCGCCTGCGGATCCCGCCGCCCTTCGCGTGGTGGCGTCGGATGCGCTCAGGACGATCGTCGAAGCGGCGCAAACAGGTCAGGAGCCGGATCTGATGTTTGAGCTCCAGGACAGGATGGTCTGCGTCCAGCTCGAGGAGGAGCCCTCTCCGGCCCCCGGCGTGCCGAACCTCCACGCTGCCGTCCGCGTGGGATTCGACGCCGAGGCCGGGCGGACGAACCTCTGCGGGAGGATCCGGTGGCCCCAGTGGGGACCCCCCGCTGCCGGGCTGCCCATCCTGGTGGTCGACTATGGCCTCGATGCTCTCTTCGTGCCGGAGGGATCGGGCGCGGTCATCGAGCGGGCCATCCGGGAGGGCAAGGCGGTCTTCGCCGAGATTGCCGTCACGGAGTCCGGCCGGGGCCGCTTGAAGGACCTCATCATCGACGGCCGCCCCGTCCTCGCCGCCGGGAGCTAGACCCGCACCTCGTCGATCCCGAGACCGCGGAGCCCGCTCCGCGAGCACTGGCCTGGGAGGGCAGGTTCCCATATGCTGCGGCGCCAGCTCCGGTGCCGAGGTGGATCCCGCCACCTCTCATGGAGAGTGGAGGATCGATGATCCGACGAGTGACTCGTCTCGCAGCCCTGGCCCTTGCCGCCGTCCTGCCCGGGACGGCCGGTGCCGCGTCGCTGGAGGAGGCCGTCGAGCAGGTCACTCCTGCGATCATCGAGATCCGCCATCGCATCCACCAGAATCCCGAGCTGGGTTTCCGTGAGCACGAGACCGCTCAGCTCGTCGCGCGCCACCTCCAGAGCCTGGGATTCACGGAGATCCGGACCGGAGTCGCGGGCACGGGGGTCGTTGCCATCCTGAAGGGTGGGCGGCCGGGCCCGATCGTGGCCCTTCGGGCCGACATGGACGCCCTGCCCGTAACGGAGGCTACCGGCCTGCCCTTCGCCTCCGGGCGCCGCGACGTCTACGAGGGGCAGGAGGTGGGGGTGGCGCACGCCTGCGGCCATGACGTCCATACGGCCGTGCTGCTCGGCGTGGCATCGGTCCTCTCCCGGATGCGCGACACGCTGCCCGGAGCCGTCAAGTTCATCTTCCAGCCCGCCGAGGAGGGGGCTCCCCCCGGAGAGATGGACGCCGCGCTCCAGATGGTGGAGGCGGGAGTCCTCGAGAACCCCGTGCCCGAGGCGATCTTCGCTCTGCACTCGGCCCCCTCCCTCGAGGTCGGGCAGGCGGGGTGGAGCCCCGGGCCGGCCATGGCCGCCTCGGATCGGATCAGGATCACGATCCGCGGCAAGCAGTCGCACGGCGCTGCGCCGGAGGAGGGGATCGATCCCATCGTCATTGGGTCGCAGGCCGTCATGGCGCTCCAGACGATCCGATCCCGGAGCCTCTCGCCCCTGGCGCCCAGCGTCGTGACGATCGGGATCTTCCGCGGCGGGACGCGATTCAACATCATCCCCGGCGAAGTCCAGCTCGAGGGAACCGTGAGGAGCTACGACGACGCGATCCGCGATCAGATCCGGCGGCGCATGCAGGAGATCCTCGCCGGCATCACCGCCTCCGGCGGGGGAAGCTACGACTTGGAGTACATCGAGGTCTGCCCGGCCACGGTGAACGACGAAGCGCTGACGGCCCGCGCGGTGGGGGCGCTCGAGCGAACGCTGGGCGCGGGATCGGTTCAACGCATGGATCCGCTGATGGCCGGTGAGGACTTCGCCTTCTTCGCGAGGAGGGTGCCGGGCTTCTACTTCCACCTGGGTGTCAGGGCGCCGGGCGGGAGCTCGGGCGGGCTGCACACCCCGGACATGAGGGCGGACGACGGCGCGGTGGAGGTCGGGATCCGGGCGATGACCTCCGTGGTCCTGGACTTCCTCGGCGGCGGCGGGAAGGCCGGGGTCGGGGAGTAGGCCCTCGCCGGGGTGCGATCCGGCGCCCGGGCGCACGAGCGGGGGCCACGCTGACCTGAAGCGAAGAGTCCAGCCGGAGACGACCGGGGAAAGACAAAGCTCGGGCCGCCGGGGGGGCGGCCCGAGCAGTCCGGAGACGTGGAACAGAGGAGGGAGTCTCCGGTGGGCCGGTGGGTGCGACACCGGCCCAGGGGGATTGAATCCTTACTTGGCGGCCACCTCGACGGCGGCGTGGTCGAGCATGTGCTCGCCGATGTAGCGCGCGAGGATGTCGGCGGGCATCGGCGCGAGGGTGATGGCAGCCTTGCGATCCTGGCCATCCCTCTTGATCGTGTAGCTGATGGACGTGCCCGGCTTCCACGACTTCTTCGCCTGCATGATCTTGTCCTCGTTCTCGGTGCCCAGGACGATACCGTCGATGGCGTAGAGGACGTCGCCGGCCTTCAGGCCGGCCTTCTCGGCGGGACTCCCGTCGATCACTTTCGTAACGGTGATGATGCCGGACTCCTCGTTCTTGTCCAGCTCGACGCCGATCCAGCCGCTGTTCTTCATCTTCTCGGCCATCATGTTCAGGCAGGTCTGTGTGTCGTAGGAGCACTTCTCGTGTCCGTGTCCCGCGATCGCGGGGACGGCCGCGGCTACGGCCATGGCAAGCATTGCAAGCAGGGTCTTCCGCATCCTCTTCCAGCCTCCGAGCAGCGGGGAGATCGTCCGCCGAGCCACCTGGTTCTTCGAGCGCCTCCCGCGGTTTGTCCGTCGCCGGAACCGAGGTCAGGCAACCAGCGACCCCGCGCGACGATCAGGTGCAATCCTACGAGGTACGCCTGTAAATGTCGTCCCGGAGCGGGTAAAAACCTGTCTCAGTTGTCAAGAAGATGTAAAGCGGATGAACGGAGGACGGGCTCGGGCCGCGGACCATGGGGTATATTCGCTGAGCGATGCGATCGCTCAAGGAATTCCTTCGAAGGCACACGCTTCTCGTGGCCCTCGGCGCCGTGGTGGCTCCGCTTCTCCTCCTGCTGGGCCTGCAGTACGTCTGGCTGACGAAGCTCGAATCGGTCTCGACGATCGCTCACCGGGCGGCGCTGAACAACTATCTCGAGGCCGTCAGCACGGAAGTCCAGTACTTCTACCGCTCTCTGGGAGAGAGGGCGCTCAACGTGCCCTCGTCGATCTTCCTCGATGACGAGCTTCACAAGGCGGCCTTGATGTGGAAGAAGAAGCCCGTCGAGGGCGCGTCGCGCCTCTTCCTCGTGAACTTCGCGAAGGACGCCTTCGGGAACTTCTACCAGTACGATCCCAACGGCCACGCCCTCGTGATGGTGCCCTCCTCGGACGAGTCGATGGCCATGATCGTCGCCTGCGTTCCCTGGCAGATGATGTCTTCGACGGGGATGCCCACGGAGTCCGTCTCCCTGAGGGTGGACGAGAGGAACCCCGACTACCGCTTCCTCCTGAACCCCATCACGGACCACCGCAACCAGATCGTGGGCGTGGCGGGGATGATCGTGGACCCGAAGTACTTCCGCAACAATCTGCTTCCCTGGGTCATCGAGAAGTCCCTGCCCCACTTCTTCCCGAACGAGGCCATGGAAGAGCTGGTGGTGACCGTGCGCAACCAGACGGACGACGTCGTGCTGGCAACGGGAGACTACGGGCAGTACGACGACGAGGTGGAGGCGGGGTTCGATTTCATCTTCACCGACTGGACGCTGGGGCTGCAGAGCCGCGGGTACTCCCCCGAACAGTGGGCCCGGACCCAGTTCGCCGTGAACATGACCGAGTCCATCCTCCTGGGGATCGTCGTGCTGGGGGGAGCGGTCTTCGCGCTGCGCGCGGCCGATCGGGCCATGAAGCTCAGCGAGATGAAGTCGGACTTCGTCTCGAACGTCTCGCACGAGCTGAGGACGCCTCTCGCCTCCATCCGCGTCTTCGCCGAGTTCCTCAAGCTCGGCAGGGCGCGCACGGACGAGCGGATCCAGGAGTATGGCGAGTACATCGAGGCTGAGAGCCGCAGGCTCTCGAGGCTCATCGACAACATCCTCGACTTCTCCAAGATCGAGTCGGGCAGGAAGACCTATGACTTCGTGGAGGCCGATCTGCTCCAGGTCATCACCGCCACGCTGCGGACCTTCGAAGTGCGGATGGCCCAGCAAGGCTGGGAGGTCTCGCTCGATCTCCCCGGCATGCCCCTTCCCGGCATGCGGATCGATCCGGACGCGATGGGTCAGGCGCTGAACAACCTCCTGGACAACGCCGTGAAGTACTCGGGTGAGTCCAAGATGATAGGGGTGCGCCTCTACCGGGAGGGGAGCGAGGCCGTCGTGGCGGTGAGCGACCGGGGAGTCGGCATCGCCCGGCAGGAGCAGAAGAAGATCTTCGAGAGATTCCACCGGGTCGGGACGGGCCTCGTTCACGACGTGAAGGGGAGCGGGCTGGGCCTCTCCATCGTTCACCACATCGTGCGAGCCCATGAAGGCCGCGTGTCCGTCGAGAGCGAGCCGGGCCAGGGGAGCACCTTCTACATCCGCCTGCCGCTTGGGTCCGGCGCCGCCAGGAGAGGGGAGGAGAATGCCGAAGGTCCTGATCGTCGAGGATGACGCTTCGATGGCCGTCGCTCTCAAGGACGGCTTCGAGTACGAGGGCTACGAGGTCCTCACGGCCCGCGACGGGGCCGAGGGGCTCCGCCTCGCGCGCGACGGACGGCCCGATCTCATGGTCCTCGACGTGATGCTGCCGAAGCTGAACGGACTCGACCTCTGCCGGGAGATCCGCAAGGAGGGGAACAGCCTCCCCATCATCATGCTCACCGCCCGAGGGCAGGAGATCGACAAGGTCCTCGGGCTCAAGCTGGGTGCCGACGACTACGTGACCAAGCCCTTCGGCTTCATGGAGCTGATGGCGCGGGTGGAGGCTCTGCTGCGCCGCATCTCGGGCAGCGGCCCCTCGGTCGACTCGTATGAGTTCGGCGACGTCGCGGTGGATTTCAAGAAAGCCGAGGCCAGGAAGGGAGGTCAGCTCCTGGAGATGACCGCGCGGGAGCTGAAGCTGCTCAAGTACTTCATCGAGCATCGCGGCCAGGTCGTCGGGCGCGAGGAGCTCCTCGACTCCGTCTGGGACTACAACGAGGCGCCGCTGACGCGCACTGTGGACATGCACGTGGCCAAGCTGCGCAAGAAGGTCGAGGATACGCCCGCCGAGCCGAAGTACATCGTCACCGTCCACCGCGTCGGCTACAAGTTCACGGGCTGACAGGGTGCTCAGCGCGGGACGGAGGGTCGCCCACCGCGACCAGTGAACGGCGATCTCAGCGCGGGACGGAGGCCATCGCCCTGCGCTCCTACTTCCGCCGTGGTTACAGCGGGGCCCGAGGTGACATCACCGCCGGACTCCAGACGTACGCTCCGGGCGCTGCCCTCCGTCCCGCGCCACCAACCGTAATCAGGCATGGCCTCGATGGGTCTTCACAGCCGGCCTTCGGGCGTCCGCTCCGTGCGCTGGATGCGCGATGGATTCCGTATTGATCCCGCATGCAGGCGCGGATGGTAGAATCGCGCCGAACCCAAAGCGCCTGGCCCGAACCCCCTACACAAGCCGTCTCGACGATTCCTTCGAACGATGCCGATACCGTCACCCTTCCATCCCAGAACGTCCGCCCTCTGCACGAGCATGGCTTGGAAGGACTGGGCGGGCTACTTCGCCGTCCGCTCCTACGACGTCAGCCACGAGCGCGAGTACTACGCCTACCGCCACGCGGCCGGCCTCCTCGACGTCACGCCTCTCTTCAAGTACGAGGTGCGGGGGCGCGACGCCGCGCGCTTTCTCTCGCTGGTGATGGTCCGGGACATCACGAAGCTCAAGGCGGGGCGCGTGACCTATCTCTGCTGGTGCGACGACGACGGCAAGGTGGTGGACGACGGGACCGTTTCGAGGCTCGACGAGGACTGGTTCCGGGTGACGGCCGCCGAGCCGGCCCTGGCTTGGCTCCAGCGCCACGCGAGGAGCTTCCGGGTCACCCTCGAGGAGAGCAGCACGAGGATCGGAGCCCTGGCGCTGCAGGGACCCAGGTCACGGGAGATCCTCGGGCAGGTCGTCCGCGGCGGCGTGCAGGACTTGAAGTTCTTCTCGATAGCCCGGACGCGACTGGCGGGAGCTGACGTCTGGGTCTCCCGCACGGGCTACACGGGGGATCTCGGCTACGAGATCTGGATGGAGCCGGACGATGCGCTCGGCGTCTACGACGCGATCATGGAAGCAGGGCGACCTCACCGCATCCTCCCTGCGGGGCTCGACGCGCTCGACGTCACCCGGATCGAGGCGGGCTTCATCATGAATGGCGTGGACTACTTCAGCGCGAACCACTGCGCGATCGAGTCGCGCAAGTCCACTCCCTACGAGATCAACCTGGGCTGGACGGTCAACCTCGAGCGCGATCCCTTCATCGGCCAGCGGGCGCTGCAGGAGGAGAGGCGAAAGGGGTCCGAGTGGCACTTCGTCGGCCTCGTCTACGACTGGGACGAGTACGAGGCCGTCTTCGCGGAGTTCGGGCTGCCGCCCCAGGTCCCCGTCGGGGCCTGGAGGACTCCGGTGCCCGTCTACGACTCGCGGGGGCGGCAGGTGGGGAAGGCCTCGAGCGGGGCCTGGTCGCCCACGCTCAAGAAGAACCTGGCGCTCGCCTCCGTCCGGGCCCCCTGGGCCGCGCCGGGAACGCGCCTGAGGATCGAGGTGACCGCGGAGTACGAGAGGCGGCAGATCACGGCCACCGTGGCGAAGCCGCCCTTTTTCGATCCCGAGAGGAAGAAGGCGTGAGCGGCACGGGGCGTCCTTCACGCAGCAGCTACGACGCCATCATCGTGGGCGGAGGCCACAACGGGCTGACCTGCGCGGCCTACCTGGCCCGGGCGGGGAGGAAGGTGCTGGTGCTCGAGCGGCGCCACGTCCTCGGCGGCGCCGCCGTCAGCGAGGAAGTCTTCCCCGGCTTCACCTTCTCCGTCTGCTCCTACGTGGTGAGCCTTTTCCGGCCTCACATCATCCGGGAGCTGGACCTGCCCCGCCATGGCCTGGAGATCATCCCGCTCGAGTACTCCTTCCTTCCGCTGCCCGACGGGCGATGCCTGACGCGCGGGCCCGACGGCCACGAGAACCGGCGCGAGATCTCGAAGTTCTCCGCGCGCGATGCGGAGATCTACCCCGAGTTCGGCCTCGCGATGACGAGGCTGGCGCGCTTCGCGAAGACCGTCATCGACTCTCCAGCTCCCGACCCCGCCTCCTTCGATCCCCGCGAGCTGGTCCGGCTCCTCAGGCTGACCCGCGAGATGGGCCGCTACAGCGAGGATCTCCGCTACCTGAACTTCAAGCTCATGACCATGTCCTCCGTGGACTTCCTCGACGAGTGGTTCGAGAGCGAAATCTTGAAGGCTCCCATGTCCGTGAGCGGGATCATCGGAACCTTCCTGGGCGTGCGATCTCCCGGCACGGCGTACGTTCTCCTGCACCACTACATGGGTGAGATCGACGGCGCCTTCAGGGCTTGGGGCTTCGCGAGGGGCGGCACGGGGGAGGTGAGCAACGCGATTGCCCGCGCGGCACGGGCCTACGGGGCGGAGATCCTGACGAGCGCTCCGGTGAGCAAGGCTCTCATCCGCGACAGGGTCGCCTCGGGCGTCGTGCTGGAGTCGGGCGACGAGATCCGGGCGAAAGCGGTCGTCTCCGGGCTCGATCCCCACCGGACCTTCTTCAGGCTGGTTGGAGAGGAGAACCTCGATCCGGAGTTCGCCGCGCAGATACGGCGCTTCAAGATGCGCGGAAGCAGCGGCAAGGTGAACCTCGCCGTGGACCGCGTCCCGGAGTTCACCTGCCGCCCGGGCGACGGCCCCTGGCTGCGCGGGGACATCGCGATCGCGCCGGGCATCGATTACCTGGAGCGGGCCTACGATCAGGCGAAGTACGGGGACTACTCCGAACGGCCCTATTTGAACGTCGTCATCCCCTCGCTCGTGGATCCGACGGTCGCGCCTCCCGGCAAGCACGTCGTCTCCTGCTTCGTCCAGTACGCGCCCTACGCGATCAAGGAAGGGCCTTCGAGCTGGCCGCAGAGGCGGGAGGCCTTCGGGGACGCGGTCGTGGACACGCTGGCCGAGTACTGCCCGAGCTTGAAGCAGTCCATCCTCCACCGCCAGGTCCTCACCCCGTGGGACCTGGAGCAGGAGTTCGGCCTCACGGAGGGGAACATCTTCCACGGCGAGCTGAGCCTGGATCAGCTTCTCTTCCTGAGGCCCGCGGCCGGCTGGGCGAGGTACAGGACGCCGGTGAGGCGCCTCTGGATAGCGGCGTCGGGGGCGCATCCGGGCGGAGGGATCATGGGCGCCCCGGGAGAGCTCGCCTCGAAGGCGCTCCTCGCGTCGGGAGAGATCTGATGGGGCCTTCCGGCTACGACGTCATCGTCATCGGCGCGGGCCCCAACGGACTCGCGACAGCGGGCCTCCTCGCGGGAGCGGGCAGGAAGGTCGTCGTCGTCGAGCGCAGGGCCTCCGCCGGCGGGCTCGCCTCCGGGGAGGAGTTCCACCCCGGCTTCAGGAGCCCCGGCCTCCTCCACGACAGCTCGCGCCTGAGGGAAAGCATCATCTCCGCGCTGGAGCTGGAGAAGCATGGGCTGCGCCGCCGCGGCGTCCGCCCCGGCCACCTCGCCCTCCGCACGCCCGGCGAGGGGATCTGGATCGACGGAGATCCTGCCATCGCCGCGAAGGCGATCGCGGCGCGCTCCGCTCGCGACGGAGCGGCCTGGCTGGACTACCACTCGAAGCCCGGGCCGATCCGGAGCCTCCTGGCCGATTTCCTGACGACCCCTCCCGTGAACCTCATCGACCCGGAGTCGATGGGCTTCGCCGAGCTGGTACGCCGCGCCCTCAAGGTGAGGAGCCTCGGCCGTGCGGCGATGATGGAGCTGCTGCGCGTGCCTCCCATGAGCGTGGCCGACTGGCTGGGGGAGTGGTTCGAGGGGGATCTCCTCAAGGCCAGCCTGGCGCTGCCGGCCATCGCCGGCAACTGGATGGGGCCGCGCTCGCCCGGCAGCGCCGGCAACCTCCTCATCTGGGAAGCGCTGGCCGGGGCCGGTGTCGAGGGAGACGGGCCCGCTCTCATCGCCGCTCTGGAGAGGGCTGCGCGGGCTCGGGGCGTGGAGATCATGACCTCGGCGCACGTCACGAGGATCCTGGTGGACGCCGCGGGAGTGCAGGGGGTCGAGATCGAGGGAGACCGGAAGATCGGATCCCGGATCGTGGCCGCGTCCTGCGATCCCAGGCGTGCCCTGCTCGATCTCGTGCCCGCCGGCGCGTTGGGTGAGCGTCTGCTCCGCAGAATCGAAGGCTACAGGATGCGTGGCTCGACGGCGCAGGTCCTCCTGGCGCTCGGGGGGGAGCCCCGCTTCAAGGCGCACCCGGAGGGGAGAGTCGATCGTGCCCGCACGGGAGCCCGCCTCGATGATCTCGAGAGAGCCTTCGACCCGATCAAGTACCGGAAACTCCCAGAAAGGCCCATTCTGGAGATCTACGTCCCAACCGGGGGGCCAGGTGCGGAAGGGCGCCTCTCAGACCCGACCCCGGCCGCCGGAGCCGGTGGTTCTCGGCCTTCGCCGGCTCGAGGCCCGCTCGGCGGAGGAGGTGTTGTCTCCATCCTGGTTCACTTCGTCCCGACGAATCTCGAGGGCGGGTGGAGCGACGAAGCGCGTGCGCGGCTGGGGGATCGCGTCGTCGGGATCCTCGAGGAGCATGCGCCGGGGACGCGCGCGATGACTCTCGCCATGAAAGTGCTGGCGCCCCCCGACATCGAATCCGAATACGGCGTGACGGGAGGCCACATCCACCACGGCGAGCAGGCGCTGGATCAGATCCTGATCCGCCCCGTCCCCGAGTGCCACGCCCACGCAACGCCGGTGGCCGGCCTCTACCTCTGCGGGATGGGCACCCATCCCGGCGGCGGCCTCACCTGCGCCCCCGCCGAGCTCGCCTCGCGGGCGATCCTGTCGGCCCCCCGCGCCTGAGCGGACCACCCCCGAATCGGGCACAACTTCCGGAAGGTCGAGCGGCCGGAACCGGCTGGCGCCTCAGAACGTGGCCGCCTCCGTCCTGTGGCCGGCGAGCGCCTCGCGGACGCGCTGCATCTCCTGCTCGAGCTGATCCAGGAGCGCGTCAATCCCATCGAGCGATCCCGACTTGCCTTTCGCTTCCAGCTGGACGCACAGCGCGGAGAGGTGCCTGGCTCCGATGACTCCGGAGCTGCCGCGCAGGGAATGGGCTGAATCCCTGAGCGCCTCCGGCTGGGAGCCGGCAGCCGCCTGTCGCAGCGACGCCAGCCGCTTGGCTGACTCCTCGAGGAACTGATCGATCAGCAGGCCGAGGAACTCGCTGTCAGGAGCGGGCCCTTCTCCAGCCAGGGCTGCGAGCACGCGGGGATCAACCGCCGGGATGGTAGGGCCTTCTCCCGTTGCGGAGCTGAGGCTGCTGCTGACACCCCGGGCCGTCTCGCCCGAGGCCCCGCCGGGCGCTCCGGCGGCGGACTCCGTTCCGCTGCGCGAGCCCTCTGCCAGCCATCGGCGGAGGGATTCCCCCAGGGTCGCCTTCTGCACCGGCTTCGCCAGGTAGTCGTCCATCCCGGAGTGGAGGCACTCCTCGCGATCGGACTGGAGCGCGTTGGCCGTCATGGCGATGATGGGCGTCCGAAGGCCGCGGGCGGCCTCGGATTCGCGAATCGCCCGGGTGGCCTCGAAGCCGTCCATCTCCGGCATCTGGCAGTCCATCAGGATGGCGTCGTAGCGTATCCGGGAGGCGGCCTCGACGGCTTCCAGTCCGTTCGCGGCGACATCTGATCGATAGCCCAGCTTGTCCAGCATGCGGATGGCCACCATCTGGTTCACCTCGTTGTCCTCCACCACGAGGACCCGCATGCGCTTGCGAGCCTCGGCCTCCCTCAGCCCGTGGGCGGTGACGAGGTTCGGCGGATCCTCCGGGGATGCCGAGGGGGCGGGGGCGCCCATCATGGTCCTGATGGAGTCGTAGAGCTGGGACTGCCTCACGGGCTTCGTGAGGAAGGCGTTCACCCCTGCCTGACGGCAGTCTTCGGCGTTCCCGCGCACGCCCATCGAGGTCATCATCAGCAACGGGATGCGTGCGAGGCGTGGGTCCGATCGGATCGCCCGGGCCAGCTCGATCCCGTCCATGTCGGGCATCTGCATGTCGAGGATCGCCAGATCGTGGGGCGCGGCGCCGGCCGCGGCGCGGAGCATCTCGAGCGCGCTGCGCGCGCTCGCCGCGCCCTCGCCCGCCATCCCCCACAGGCGCGTGAGCCCCTGGAGGATCTTCCGGTTCGTCGCATTGTCGTCGACGATGAGGACCCTCAGCCCCCTGAGGTCTTCACGAGGGCTGGGCAGCACGAGCGCGGTCTCGGGTCGGGCTTCCAGCGTCGCCGTGAACCAGAAAGTGCTTCCTTTCCCCGGTGCGCTCTCCAGGCCGACCTCACCTCCCATCAGCTCCGCGAGCTGCTTGCAGATGGCCAGGCCCAGCCCCGTGCCGCCGTACCTTCGCGTCGTCGAGTCATCGGCCTGTGTGAAGGGGTTGAAGAGCCGCGCCTGCGCCTCGGGAGGAATGCCGATGCCCGTGTCGGTCACCTCGAAGCGGATCGTGACGCGCCCGTCGCGGGGAGGGGAGGCCAGCCGGGCCCTCGCGATGACCTCGCCCTTCTCGGTGAACTTGACGGCGTTGCTGAGGAAGTTGATCAGGATCTGCCGGAGACGGCCGGGGTCGCCGCGCAGGACGGCCGGAGCGTCGTGGTGCACCAGGCAGGCGATCTCGAGCTTTCTCGCCTGGGCTCGCTCGGCGAGCAGCTCCACGCACTCCTCGACGGTCGTCCGGAGGTCGAAGTCGAGCATCTCGAGCTGCATCTTCCCCGCTTCGATCTTCGAGAAATCCAGGATATCGTTGATGATGGAGAGCAGGGCCTGTCCCGAGCTGCGGACCGTCTCGGCGTACTCCCGCTGCTCGGCATTCAGGTTCGTCTCGAGGAGCAGCCCCGTCATCCCGATCACCCCGTTCATCGGCGTGCGGATCTCGTGGCTCATGTTCGCCAGGAAGGACGACTTGGCGCGCGTGGCGGCCTCCGCGGCATCCTTGGCCTTCCGCAGCTCTCCTTCGAACAGCTTGCGATCGGTGACGTCCTCGACCGTGCCGACGAATCCCGTGATCGTGCCCGACTCATCGGTCAGTTTCGAGGAGCGGGAGTGAGCCCACCTTACGGTCCCGTCAGGGCGTCCGATCCGGAACTCGCGCGAGAAGTCGTTGCCCTGCGCTGCGGCGATGGCCCACTCGCGCGTGACCGCCATTCTGTCCTCGGGGTGGACGGCGCGGCTCCAGCCATCACCGAGACACTCGCCAAAACTGAGGCCGGTCATGGCCCGGAGCCGCGGGTTCGTATAGAGGCACTCTCCCGCGGCGTCGGTCTGGAAGATCCCCACCGGCGACGAGGTCGACAGGATCCTGAACCTCTCCTCGCCTGCCTTCAGCTCGGCGGTCCTGTCGGCGATCTCCTGCTCGATGGTGTCCTTGATCGTCTCGAGCTGCGCTCGCTTCTCCGCGCTCTCGGACATCTCGCGGAGAGCCAGGCGGCAGGAGGCGATGAGAAACACGTCTGTGAAGACCACCCACCCCCCATGTTCCATGGACCGCCAGATGCTCGCGGCGGCCACGCCGTAGACGGACTGAGGCCAGAAGACGCCCCGGATCACGTGCTCCATCGCGGTCACCGCCGAGGCCGTCACGAGCACGGGCCAGTCCCTGTAGAAGGCCAGGAAGGCCAGCGAGCCAAAGATGATGAAATGGGTCTCGATCCTCCCTTCGGTGAACTGGATCAGCAGGCCCGCCATCAGCATCTGAGCGGCGGCGACGACGTGCCGGGTCACGACGGCTCCCGGGCGCAGGAGGGTGAGGACCAGCGGGAGGAGGACGATCAGGGGACCCAGGAGGAGGGCCGCCCAGACATGCGGGTGGGTGTTGCTCGAGATTCCCCGCCAGGTCGTCGGGGAGAGCCACAACGCGGCGGCGAACCCCGTTGTGAGCTCGGCCAGGAGCAGCCCCGTGAGGAGGCGGTCGGTCCTCCTGGTGATGACGTCGCGGGCCTCCGCGAGCAGGGAGGCAGCTCTTCGATGGACCACGTCACTGAGCCTGGGATCCACGCTCACTTCGGCCATGATGAATCCATCCGATGCAGTTCCACTTCCATTTCGTGCAGGGGGCACCCGAAGACGGCCGCGGCCTCCGTCGCGACGGGCAGGCCTTCGAGGGCGCTGATGATGGCGAGGCTGCCGATGTTGCCCCCCTCATGGCCGCGCGAGGCGGTGATCCCGCCGCTGTACTTCCGTTCTCCGGCGGGGTCGTAGAGCAGCGCGTGGCCCGACGTGACGCAGCGGAACCGCATGGCCTCCAGCCCGTCGACGTCCTTGACGGACTGAACGCCCGGGATGGACGAGGCGCGCTCCCAGAGGTCGCTCTCGGCCCAGGCCGCGCCCGCGCTGGACGGGGCGAGGAAGAGCACGAAGGCCTGAAGGCGGTCACCGCCTCTTGCCATGATTCGATCCAGCTCCGCGAGGCTCGCGCGCGTGCAGGGACACTTCGGGTGGGCCACCATGACGATCGTCCACCTTCCGGATGCACGATCGAGGAGGCTCGACGGGGGCCAGCGTTGCGGCGGCTCTCCCGCATCGCCTGGAGTCGTATCGTAGTCGAGGAGGATCCCGAGGCCGGCGACCACGGAGGCGGACCAGAGAGAGACGCCTATGGTTGTGACGAGCCGCCGACCTCTCATGAGGCCGTGGCTTGTTCCGTGCGTGCCCGGGTCAGGAGCGCTTTCACGCGCGCCGCAAGGCGCCGCGGCTCGACGGGCTTGACGATGTAGTCGTCGGCGCCCGCCGTGAACCCCTCGGTCTCCCTCTCCACGCTGGAGTCGGAGGTGAGCATGAGGATGGCGACCTCGCGCGTCAGCGGGTCATCGCGCAGGGCGCTCACCATCTCCATGCCGTCCATGCCGGGCATGTTGACGTCGGTGACGATGACGTCGGGTCGCTGCCGCCGCGCCATCTCGAGGCCCTCGTTCCCGTCCTGCGCCACGCACACTTCGAAGCCCTCCAGCTCGAGGAAATACCGCACGACCGAGGCGACGGTAGGGCTGTCCTCCACGACGAGGACACGGCGCTGGAGGCCATCGGGGAATGCCGGCGAGCTCTCCGTGGGGGGGACCTCGCGAGGAGAAACCGCCATCGGCCGGCTCGCGCTCCGCGCGCGGATGCCCGGCGGCTCGTCCGGAGGCACGACGCGCACGACCTCCTCCAGGGTCGTGAGCCCCTGGGCGGCCTTGACGAGGGCGTCTTCCATCAGGGTCTTCATTCCCGCGCGGCGCGCCGCTTCGCGAAGCGTGTGCTCCGCCGATCGGGTCGAAACCAGGTCCCGGATTTCGTCGGTGACGACCAGGAGCTCGTGAACGGCCGTCCGCCCCTTGTAGCCCGAGCCCGAGCAGGCGTCACAGCCGCGGCCCGCCTTCCAGACGGGCGCGGACGGGAGGCGGCTCTCCCCGCCGACCCTCTCGATAGCCGCCGCCGTCGGGGCCCTCTCCACCGTGCAGGCCGGACAGAGGCGTCTGACGAGGCGCTGCGAGAGTGCGCAGGTCAGGGAGGTGGCCACGTGGTAGGGCTCGATGCCGAGATCGAGCAGCCGCGTGATGGAGCCGGGGGCATCGTTGGTGTGCAGCGTGCTGAACATCAGGTGGCCGGTCAGCGCCGCCTCGAGAGCAATTGCGGCCGTCTCGTGGTCGCGGATCTCGCCGACCAGGACGACGTTGGGATCCTGCCTGAGGATGGAGCGCAGGCCGGAGGCGAAGGTGATGCCCGCCTTCGAGTTGATCTGGACCTGGTTGATCCCGGGGATCTGGTATTCGATCGGATCCTCCACCGTGATGATATTGGTCGTGGGGGACTTCACCCAGTTCAATGAGGCATAAAGAGTCGATGTCTTCCCGCTTCCTGTGGGCCCCGTCACGAGCACGAAGCCCTGGGGGCGGCGCAGCAGCCCCTGGAATCTCCCGAGGGTTGCCGGGTCGAAGCCGAGCTGGCTCATCTCGACCCTCGCGCCGCTGCTGTCGAGCAGCCGGATGACCACCTTCTCTCCGAACTGCGTGGGCAGAGTGGAGACTCGAAGGTCGATCCGCCTGCCCTGGAAGCGAAGGCGGCTGCGGCCGTCCTGAGGCTTGCGCCGCTCGGAGATGTCCATGCCCGCGATGACCTTGAGCCTGGAGATCGTGGCGTCCTGCCGCCTCTTGGGGAGGTGGAGGACGTCGTGGAGCAGGCCATCCAGGCGATGCCGGACGAGGACGCCGCTCTCCTGGGGCTCGATATGGACGTCGCTCGCGCCCGCGCTGGCGGCGTCGCTGAGGATCATGTTGACCAGGCGGATCGTGGGCGGCTGCTTGACGTCCTTGGCGAGCTGGCCGATGTCGGCGTCCTCGGGAAGGGCCGGCGCGATCTCGGCCTCACCGGCAGGATCGACGCGCGAGAGGAGATCGTACGCCTTCGCCTCGTCGGAGGGCTCCCTGTAGAGCCGCCCCAGGAGGCCGAGGATGGCTGTCTCCGTTGCGACGCAGGGCAGGACTCGCTTGCCCGAGCTGAACTCGACGTCCTGGATGGTATTGACATCGAGCGGATCGGCCATCGCGAGCTGGAGCGAGCGTCCCTCCCGGCCGATCGGGGCGACGAGGCGGCTGCGGCAGAGCTTCGGCGTCAGGAGATCCGCGGTCTCCTGCGTGATGGAAAGCGATTCGAGCGAGGGGCTCTCCAGGCCCACCCCCGCGGCGATGGCACGGCAGACGGCGTCCTCTTCGGCCAGCCCGAGGTGCGCGATGATCCTGCCGAGAGAGCCTCCGTCGCGCTGCTGGACCTCGTAGGCGCGCGTCAGGCCTTCTCGATCGAGGATCTGTGAGCTCAGGAGGATTTCATCAATCTTGAGAGAGCGGCTCATGATTCTCCCTGTGGGCTTCAATGCAGACCGGTCAATAGATAGGTCCGGCCCCCTCGTGGGAGCAAGCGGAGTCGGAGCGAGTGACCTTCTACGCGTCTCCTGTTCGAGAGACGCGCGCGACGGGACGCGACAGGAGCGCCGCGAGTCGAGCCGTCGAGGATGCGAAGCTCGGGTGGCCGGCACGAACATTTGCGGGCGCGCAGTTCGTCCCGCGCCGGTACGTTCCTTCGAGCGACGACGGTTCCTGGGAGGGCGGAGAGGCGTAGAGGGTGCTGCCGCCATCGGATGACGAGGGGAGGCCCCCCTCGGCGGACGGCCCTCTCTACTCGTGCCTGAGGGCTTCGATGGGGTTGAGGCCGGCGGCGTTCATCGCGGGGTAGGTGCCGAAGAGCAGCCCCACGGCCACGCTGAACGAGAACGAGAGGACGATGGAGAATGTCGTCACCACCGTGTTCCACTCGGAGACGAGCGAGACGATCCAGGCGATGCCGAGCCCCAGCATGACGCCGGAGAGGCCGCCCAGGAGCGAGATCATCACGGCCTCGGAAAGGAACTGGGACAGGATGTCCTTCTGCCTGGCCCCGACGGCCCTCCGCACGCCGATCTCCCGGGTGCGCTCCAGCACGCTCGCGAGCATGATGTTCATGATGCCGATGCCACCCACGAGCATCGAGATCCCGGCGATGCCGCCCATCACGATGTTGAAGATCCTCCGGGTGCGGCGGGACTGATCCAGGAGGTCCTCGGGGACGACGAGCGTGAAGTCGGGCTCGCCGCCGTGGGCCTCCTTGAGGACCGTGCTGACGAGGACGGAGTTCGATTCGATGGAGGCTCCGGGCGCAACCTGGAGGACCACCTCGTCCAGCTCGCTCGAGAGATGGGGCTGATCGAACATCTTGAGCGCCGTGGTGACGGGGATGAAGACGCTGTTGTCCCCGCTCTCGATCTCCACACCCTGGAAGGTGTCCTTCCCCAGGCTGCGCGGCGCGAGCGTGCCCACGACCGTGAACCAGACGTCGTTGATCTTGACGGCCTTGCCGATGGGATCCAGGAAGGCGAAGAGGTCCTGCCGGGCCCGATCGCCCAGGACGCAGACCCGGTGAAAATGCTCCTCCTCGGTCGCGTCGAAAAGGGTTCCCCCGGCCAGCTTGAAGTTCATGAGATCGAAATAGGCGCGACCCACGCCCAGGACCTGCCCTTCGCTCCGGCCCGATTCCGAAAGCATTCGATCCACGCGTACCCGCTTGCGGGCGCTGCTCTTGACGATCTCGGGAGCGACGGCGTGGATCCCCTCGACATCCCGCAGGGTGAGCCCCAGGCTCTTCTCACGGATGGTGAAGAGGTCGTCCTCCTCCACGGGCTTCTCGCGCACGATGATGTTGCGGAGCCCCATGGCATCGATGACCTGGAGCGCCTCGGCCTGGGCCCCGGCCCCGATCGAGAGCATGGAGATCACGGCGCCCACGCCGAAGATCATCCCGAGCATGGTGAGAAGGGTGCGGAGCTTGTGGCGTGTGAGATCGTTGATGGCCGCTGCGACGTACTCCAGGAATCTCATGCGGCGCGAAGATCCCGGATCAGAGCCCGGAGGCGGCGTGGCCGCCGTGCGGGGCGGGTGCCTTGTCCGCAGCGGGCTCGGCCTGCCCCGCTCCAGGCTCGGCGCTGCCGTCGTCGAGCAGGACGAGGTCGCCCTCGGCCACTCCCTCGACAATGGACACGCGGACCTGGTCGCCCGGGCCGAGCTTGACTTCGCGCTTCTCGGGCTCGGCCCCGCCATTTCGCACGAGGACGAAGGGGCTCTCGGCTTCCCCGCGCAGTGCGGAGCGGGGGAGGACCAGCGCCCGCTCGACGCGCCCCGTGACGATGCGGGCCTCGCCCTTCATCCCGGGCTTGAGGAGTCCGGGCTCGCCGTCCTCGATGGTGATCTTCACCTCGGAGTACTTCACCGGGGAGTTGCGCTCGATGGGGCTGGAGACCTCGGCGATGCTCTTGACCTTGCCCCGGAAGGTCCTCCCGGGGCGGGCGTCCACGGTGACCATCGCCTCCGCGTCCTTGGCCACGCCGGCGGCGTCCTTCTCGAGCACGTAGGCCGTCAGGACCGTGCTCGCCGGATCGACCAGCGACATGATCAGGTTGCCGGGCCAGAGAGTGTCTCCGACCGCCACGGTGCCTCCGCGCCAGTTCTTCTTGTAGAGGACCAGCCCTCCGATGGGCGCGCGAAGGACGAGGCTCCCGAGGCTGGTCGTGACCCGCCCCATGTCGCCGCTCGTCTTCTTCTTCTCGACATCGAGGATCCGCTCCTCGATGTCGTAGTATTCGCCGCGCAGCATGAGGCTCGCGTCGGCGAACACGATCGTCTCCTGAGCCTCCTCTTTCCTGACGATCTCCTCGAGGATCTCGAGCTTGCTGAAGATGTCCTCGTCGACGACCTGGATCTGCTCGGCATTGTCGCGCTCGAGGATCGCCACGTCCTTCATGACGCCGATGGCACCCAGCTCGATGTCGCCCTGGATCCGGTTGCGGTCCATCTTCCTGTTCGTGGACTTGAAGGTGGATTGCTGGTTCTCGAGGTCGATGTTGAGCTGAGTGTCGTCGAAGACCACGATGACGTCGCCCTCGGCGACGATCGATCCCTCCGGCGCGACCTCCTTCACCTTGAGGGCTCCGGTGGGTACCCGGGGGACGGCGATCCCGGAGGCCTTCTCGGCTTCGAGGAAGCCCTTGGCCGGGACCGTGAACTCGGCATTCTCGACGACGACGGGGGGCACGCCGACACCGGCTCCCGTGGCGGCTCCATCACCGGAGCTGCGCGCGGCCGCGCAACCCGCCGCGGCCAGGGCCCCCGCGAGGAGTCCGGCAGCCAGGAAGACCAGCGCGGGGCGGATCTGCGGCGAAGCGTCACGCACGGGTGGCACCGCCGTTGAGGAGAACTCGCTCGCCCTCGGCGAGGCCGGCCGTCACCACGACCCGGCTCCGGTTCCTGACGCCCAGCGTGACGACCCGCCTCTCGGGGTCGCCGCTTCCGTTCCCGACGAGGACATAGGGTCCCTCGGGCGAGAGATGCACGGCTTCCAGCGGGATCGTGAAGGCGCCCGGGAGCTTCTGGGTCTCGATCGTGATCGTGACCCCCATCCCCGGCCTGAGATCGGATATCTCCATCCCGTCGAGAGGGATGATCGCGTCGAAGACCTTGCTTCGATCCTGCACCGAGCGCTCCCGGATGATCTTGCCGATCTCCGAGACGCTGGAGTCGTAGATCCTGCCGGGGATGGCGTCCACGGAGACCTCAGCGGACTGGCCGGCCGCGATCCGCGCCGAGTCGACCTCGAGCACGTCGGCTTCCACCCGCAGGGTGCTCGTGTCGGCCACCTTGAGGATCTTCGCGAGCATCCAGACCCCCTCACCGACCTCCCAACGGTCGCCGTTGTGCTTCGGGACGTACACCACCAGGCCCGAAACGGGCGCCTTGACGTTGAACTTGTCCTTCGTGGACTGGTAGTAGTCGATCTTGGCCTTCGAGAACTCGCGCTTGACGTCGAGGATCTCGAGCTTCGACTGCACCAGCTCGCGCTCGAAGTCGATCTTCTCCTTGAGGAAGTCGCGCCGCGCGCGGGCCAGCTCGCGCTCGAGGCGCAGCGTCTGTATCTCGATCGTGGAGACGAGGTCGGAGGGCACGGCCGCCTCCACGTCGAGCTTCTTGAGATCGCCTTCCGCCTTGACGAGATCCAGGTCCAACTGCCGGAGCGAGACTTCGAGGTTCCGCTCCTCCTTCTCCCGCTCCTGCAGGACCTTCTCCAGATCGACCGAATGGTCGCGCAGGTGATCGTCCAGCTCCGTCGTATCGAAGCGCGCGATGACGTCGCCCGCCTTCACGCGGCTTCCCTCCGGGATCATCCACGAGAGGTCGTAGCTCCAGTACCCGGCCGCCGAGGGGGGTCCGATCTCGAAGGCCACGGCCGCCTCGACCCTGCCCGTGGCCTCGACGCTGACCGTGAAGTCCTCGCGCTGGACCTGCGCGGCCGAGCCCGAGGAGTCCCTGCCCTTGGCCCACATTCCGGCGGCCACGCCGACCGCGGCGAGGGAGACGAGGGCGATCGCGATGTAGCGGCCTTTCCGGCTCACGGATTGACTCCGACTGAAGAGACGCGTGGGCCCTCTTCGGGCTCTCCCGAGAGGCGCGCGTATTCCTCCTCCGAGATCACGTACCAGGATGCATTCCGCGCCACCGGCTCGATGCGCTGGGGAGAGGAGTCCCCGTCCTCTCCGGCGCCGTCCTTCAGCCAGTAGGCGGCTCCGTCGAAGTGGACGGCGCTTCGCGCCACGAGGGGGACGTTCTGCTTCTGCTCCACGAGGACCCGGCCCAGGACGGACATCCCTGGCTTCATCTCGCCCTTCCATGTCTCGCTCAGGGAGGCCTTCACGCGGAAGATCGCGATCTTCGAGTCTTCCTCGGGGGGAACGGCCATGGAGGGGATCATCGTGATGACACCGGTGATATCGCGCCCCGGGAACGCGTCGAGGGAAACCCTGAGCGGCATTCCTTCCTTGAGCAGGGGAGCGTCCACCTCGTTGACGGTGAACTCCACCTGCATCTCGGAGAGGTCGGGGAGCTGGATCACCGCCTGCCCGGGCCAGCAGGAGTCTCCCTCCTGGAAGCGCAGGGTCGATCGCTCACGCTTCTCGTAGACGACCAGCCCCTCGGCCGGCGCCTTGATGGAGAGCAGCTCCAGATCCTTGAGCGCCGACATCAGATCCTTTTTCAGCTTGTCCCGGGAGATGACGAGCACGTCCAGGTCCGCCGTGCCGCTCTGCTTCGTCCTCTCGACGCGCTCCTTCGTCTCCTCCAGCTCCTTGGCGGCCTTCTCGGAGGCGAGCTGCCTCTCGTTGTACTCCTTCCGCGAGAGGACCTCCTCGTCGATGCTCGCCTCGACCCTCGTCCGGTCGCTGGCGAACTTCTTCTCGGCCAGCTCGATCTCGAGATCCTTCAGCTTGCTCGCGAGCTCGCTGCGCTTGGCCACGATCTGGGTTTCGGCGTCGAGGATCTGGGTCTCGAGCTCGCGGACCCTGTCGGCGAGCGAGGAATTGTCGAAGTCGAGGAGAGGATCGCCCTCCTTCACCACGGTTCCCTCCTCGGCCATGAACTGGATCCGCATCTGGAAGATGGCAGTCTGGGGCGACTTGATGGCGAGCGAGCGAACGGCCTCGATTTCGCCCGTCAGGAGGAGCTCGCGCTCGAAGTCGCCGCGAGTGACGATCCTGCCGGCCGCCGGGCTGGCGGCGGGAGCGCTCTCCCCGGGAGGAGGCACCCGCGCCGGCGGAGCGGCTGCTTTCTCGTCGGCGGAGCGCGCCGGGCTGCACCCGGCCGCCCCGAAGACGGCGAGGAGCGCGAGGACCAGCCGGAGCCTCTGCGTGCCGAGCCGTGGAGCATCGCCATCAGGGATTCTCATCGGTACCGCCTGCCTGCCGGGGTGTCCCCAACCTTACCCCAAGACGCTCGGGATAAGGTCTTCACGAGGAGGGTTTTACGGATTCTTTACGTGCACGCCGCCACCAAGGTTACACCAGCCGGCGGCCTCCCGCCCCTCCCACCTGACTGAGATGCGGGCACTCCCCGCCCGGTTGCATCTCCGATCGCGCGGCCCGCAGAGAGCGGCGCGCCTGGAGGCTCTCTTCGCCCTCCCCTTAACCGGTGACGTCCACCTCGCCGGACGCCGCGGGCGTCAGGGTGCAGAAGGAGCGGAATCGCTGTTGGTGCCGGCGGCGGGCGGCTGGCTCTCGTCGTTTCCCGAAGGTGAAGCGGGGTCGGAGCTGACCTCCACGTGGTTCATGAACCCATGGACCCGAAGCCTGTAGCCTGGTGCCGTAGGGGCGGGGCGGTCCGGGCGGCCCTGTACGATATTGACGACCCCGTCGGTCGAAACGCTGACGGGCGTCTCGGGCGGAACGACGATTTCGATATCATTGAAGGCGCCGTCGATGTCGAATCGGACCTCCTGGGCGGGTTGGCCCAGGTGATACCGGAGGCGGTGGAAGGCGCCCTGGAGATCGATCCGGGAGAGCCTTGCCTCCCGCAGGTCCACATCCCCCTCCGTGAAGGCCCCCTCGAGGAAGAGGGCCAGCGGCAGCTCCTCCGAGAGTCCCAGCTCCCAGGTCTGGGTGACACCGGGCACCAGCAGGTGAATCCTCCCCCCCCTCCACCCGCCCATCTCGACCCGCGCCTCGCTCTCCCGGAGTCGGACGCGCGGGTCGGTGGCCCAGCCTCCCGAGATGCGTCCTTCGATGAGCCGGCCGGGCGCCAGGGCCTGGCTCCTGAGATCGAGGCTGGCCATCGCCAGCCTGCCCGTGAAGGCCCACCGATCCACGGAGGCCGGGGCGTCGGCTGTCACCGGGTTCCAGCCGTCGATCGCGCGAGAGGGGTGGGAGAAGGCCAGCCACGTGAGCGTCGAGAGGACGATCAGGGGCGAGAGCAGCATGGCCCAGGGGGCCCGGCTCTTCTCGAAGATCATCCGGATCCCCAGGGCCACGAGGAGGACAGGCCAGAGGGAGGCTGCCTCGATCCAGAAGGACCAGCCCAGCTTGTCGTGCGTCGTCAGGAGGAGGAGGACGCCGAAGCCGATGAGGTAGGTGCCCCGGGAGACGCGCCTCCAGGCCAGAGCCGCCTCGCTCATGATCTTCCCGGACGCGCGCGCAGCAGCATGGATGCGCCGAGGACGATCAGGATCGCGGGCCAGAGGTCCCAGATATTCAGCCAATCGGGCCAGAACCAGAGATCGAGACGGGGCGCCAGGAAGATGAGGCCGATGGTGACCAGGATGGTGCCGCCGATCAGCTGGCCTCTTCCCCGCTCACGCTCCGCGCGCTTGATCTTCTCCACGACTTTTTCTCCCGTACTGCGTACTTCTTCCACGAACCGGTCGGCCGGAGTTCCGACAGGCTCACCTGCCCCGCTCGAGGAGCCGGAAGCCTCCGGGCCCGCCGGGGAGCCCGTGCCCGCGGCGCGATCGGCGGTTGCGGGCTCCTTGGGGACGATGACCCAGCAGATCGCGTAGAGGACGAAACCCAGCCCATGCAGGAAGGCGAGGACGACGAAGGCCAGCCTGGCGATGATCGGGTCGACGTCGAAGTAGCGGGCAAAGCCGGCCGCCACGCCCGCCAGGATGGCGCGCTCCGTGTCTCTCGTCAGGATTCGGGTCATCCGCTCCTCTATGGCCCCCGGAAGCCGGCTTCAGTCCGGGCTCGTTCGAAGGTCCGGAGGGCGCTCCAAGGTACGCCCTGCCGCTCCGCAGGGTTCCCCTCCACGGACCTCGATCCTCTCAGATTTCGACCTGCATCCCGAGCTCCACGACCCGTCCGGCAGGCAGGCTGAAGAAGTCGGTGGGGAGCTGGGCGTTGCGGGAAAGGAACATGAACAGCATCTGCCTCCATCGTGCCATCCCTCCCCCCTTGCCGGGAACGAGCAGGCTCCGGCTCAGCACGTAGGTCGCGGCTTCCGGGTTGACCTCGAGCCCCAGCGACCTGGCCTGCCTCAGGATGGCGGGGACGTTCGGGTGCTCCATGAATCCACACCTGGCCATCACGCGGTAGAAGCCCGATCCCAGGTCCTTCACCGTCAGTCTCTCCTTCACGGGGACCCAGGGTACCTCCTCCCCGCGGATGGTCAGGAAGATGTTCCGCTCGTGGACCACCCTGTTGTGCTTGATGTTGTGGAGAAGCGCGATGGGCGTGCCCTTGGGATCGCCCGTGAGAAAGACCGCCGTCCCGGGCACGTGCATGACGTGCGGCCCCTGCGTCTCCTTCACCAGCATCTCGATCGGGAGAGTCCGCTCCTCGAGACGGCTCGCGAGCAGGTCCCGCCCCTGCTGCCAGGTCCACATCATGACGAAGATCGCGGCCGCGATGATCAGGGCGACCCAGCCGCCGGCGGCCACCTTGACGATGTTGGAGCTGAAGAAGGCGAGGTCCACAAAGAGGAAGAGCCCCGTCACCGCGACGGAGCGGCCGATCGACCAGCCCCAGAGCCTCCGGGCGACGACATAGGCCAGCGCCGTGGTGATGACCATCGTCGTCGTGACCGCCACTCCGTAGGCGTTGGCGATGTTGCTCGACGTGCGGAACCCCAGGACGAGGGCGATCGTCGCCACCATCAAGGCCCAGTTGACCCCCGGGATGTAGACCTGTCCGATCTCGGTGGCGGAGGTGTGGATGATGCTGAGGCGCGGCAGGTAGCCGAGCTGGACGGCCTGCATGGTGAGGGAGAAGGCCCCCGAGATGATCGCCTGGGAGGCGATGACGGCCGCCATCGTCGCGAGGACGACGAGGGGGTAGAGCGCCCAGGCCGGGGCGAGCAGGTAGAAGGGGTTGTGCGCCGCATCGGGATGGGCGAGCAGGAGAGCTCCCTGCCCGAAGTAGTTGATGAGGAGGGAGGGGCCGACGAGGCAGAACCAGTCGATCTGGATCGGGCGCTCGCCGAAGTGGCCGAGGTCGGCGTAGAGCGCTTCGCCGCCCGTCGCGACGAGGAAGACGGCACCCAGGACGAGGAAGCCCGCGAAGCCGTTCGCGGCAAAGAAATGGACGGCGTGGACGGGGCTGACGGCGGCGAGGACCCCCGGCTCCCGGGCGATTTCATGGAGGCCCAGGATTCCGAGCGTCGTGAACCACACCAGCATGACGGGACCGAAGACGGCGCCCACGCTCGCCGTTCCGCGGCGCTGGAAGAAGAAGAGGCCGATCATGATGACGACGGTGATCGGAACGACGAAGGGGCCGAAGATGGGGGTGGCGACGTCCAACCCCTCGATGGCGCCGAGGACGGAGATGGCGGGAGTGATGATGCCGTCGCCGTAGAGGAGCGCAGCCCCGAAGAGGCCCAGGCCGATGCCGACCTGCCGCCCCCGGCGCGTCGCGAGCTTGCCGCGGACGAGGGCCATCAGCGCGAGGATGCCTCCCTCCCCGCGGTTGTCGGCTCGGAGGACGTAGACGTGGTATTTCAAAGTGACTGTGATCACGAGCGACCAGAAGATCAGGGAGAGGATGCCGAGGATGTTCTCCCGTGTGGCGGGGACGGCGTGCGGGCCGAAGAAGCACTCGCGCACGGCGTAGAGCGGGCTCGTCCCGATGTCGCCGTAGACGACGCCGAGCGCGGCGACGGAGAGAGGCAGCAGCCGCGAGCGATGCTCAGGCGCGCTTCTCTCCAGTTCCATGGGCATGCGAGGGATCCTGAGCTGTCAATCCTGGCGGAGCCTGACGGGTGGAGCCACCACTCCCGGCGGCCGGCGCTCGAGCGACAGCCGCCGCGGTCGATGGCCGGCTACCGTATCCAGACTGTCTTCGTATTCACGAACTCCATGATCCCCTCCCGCCCCAGCTCCCGGCCGAAGCCGGAGTCCTTCACCCCGCCGAAGGGGAGACGGGGGTCCGACTTCACCATGCCGTTGACGAAAACGGCGCCTGCTTCGATTTCGGAGACCAGGCGCAGCGCGCGCGCCTCATCGCGGCTCCACAGGCTCGCCGCGAGGCCGTAGCGCGTGCCGTTCGCGAGGCGGACGGCCTCCTCATCGGTCTCGAAGGGGATCACGGCGGCCACGGGACCGAAGAGCTCGTCCTCGAAGGCCGGTGAGCCCTCGGGCACGTCCGTGAGCACGGTCGCGGGATAGAACCAGCCCCGCCCCGGGTGCGGCTTGCCGCCGCAGAGCGCCCGCCCACCGCCCGCGAGGGTCGTTTCGACCTGCTCCGCGAGCTTTTCGCGAAGGTCACGCCTGGCAAGCGGCCCGATGCGCACTCCGGGCGTCGTGGGGTCTCCCATGGCCAGCCCGCTCATGCCCGCGACGAGGCCCCGCAGGAATTCCCCGTGGAGGCTGCGGTGGACGAGGAAGCGCTTGGCCGCGATGCAGCTCTGGCCGCTGTTCTGGCACCGCGCCGGGGCGGCGGCTTCGAGGGCGAGGGCCAGGTCGGCGTCCTCGAGAACGATGAAAGGATCGCTGCCACCCAGCTCGAGGACGATCGGCTTGAGCCCCCTCCCGGCGGCCTGCGCGACCTGTCTTCCCGCGCGAGTACTTCCTGTGAGGCTGACTCCCCGGAGCCTCTCGTCGAAGATGAGCCGCGCCACCTGATCGTTCGTCAGGAAGAGGTTCTGGACCGCTCCCTCGGGGAAGCCTGCCTCGAGGATGAGCCGCTCGATCGCGAGGGCGCATCGAGGCGTGTTCGGGGCGTGCTTGAGGAGGACGACATTCCCAGCCGCCAGGGCTGGCGCGGCGAAGCGAAAGAACTGCCAGAAGGGGAAGTTCCAGGGCATGATGGCGAGGATGGGGCCCAGCGGTTCGTGGCGGACCTCCGCCCTCGAGCCATCGGAGTCGCGGGGCTCGGCGTGGAGCAGAGCCTCTCCCTCCTGGGCGTAGAAGCGGCATCCGGCGGCGGCCTTCCGCGACTCCGCCTTGCCCTCGGCGACGGGCTTGCCCATCTCCCGCGCCATCAGCTCGCCGTATTCGCCGGCCCTGGCGTCGAGAAGGTCTGCGGCCCGCCGGAGCGGGCCGGCTCTCTCCTGCACGGGGCTTCTGCGCCAGGTGCCGAAGCAGGCGACGGCCCGCTCGAGCGCTGCCTCCGAGAAGGAATCGTCGTGGCTCTCGAAGACCTCCATGACCTCCTCGGTTGCCGGATTGATCGACTCGTATCGCATCAGACTACCCACGGGTGTCGGGGGGGCCGCTCGCTCTTTCCCCGGAAGTCCCGAACCAGGCGCCGCCCTGCAGGTACCACTCGAGGGCTTCGAGCACCGCGAGAGCCGTCGCCGCCGTCACTCTCTCGGCCATCCTCCCCGGGACGACCCCCCGGAACCATCGCCCGATCGCCGCCGAGTTCCCGCCTCCTATCTCGTAGTGGAGCCATCGCCTGCGGCACAGGGTGCACTCCTCGATCTCGACCTCCGCGAAGCGTCCCTCTCCGGGATCGATGCCGAGGTAGGAGCAGGCTCGTGAGTCGGGGAGGGGTCCTGTTCGAAGGCACTCGCAGTCGCGCTCTGGCCTGACCATCGGCCGGCCCTCCGGGACCACGGCTTCGAGCGGAGCTTCCAGTGCCGGAGGGCGGGTGCGGTGCGCTCGCAGGCCCAGCGACCCTCCGGCACCCTCTCGAGGGAGGCCGGTGAATCCTTGCCGGGCTCTCACCGCGCTCATTCGCATGGAGCTCGCCGCCCGCAGCCGGGGGAGCGGATCGGCGCGAGAGGATACAGCAGAGCGGAGGGAGCGGGGCGCCCCTCGTTGGCGGGGAATCGCGGCGCCGCCGCTCGCACCAGGCTCTCGGGTGCGGTGGCTCCTAGGAGAGCCAGCCCTCCATCGCCTCGACAATCCTCGCGGCTTCAGGAGCGCCGGCAGCGATCGAGGTGCGCCCACCCGGGCCGTGGATGACGACGCGCGCTCCTGAGAGCGCTCCATCTCCCCAGGAGGCGGCGCCGGCCCGACCCAGGCTCACGTCCAGCGCCATTCGCTCCGCAGGGGAGAGCGTCCTGACGAGGCGCCGGCTGTTTCCGCTGATGACCCAGACGTCGCCGTCCTCCTCGACGACGATCCGGGAACCGTCGGCGCGATAGAGGGAGACTTTCGTGAAGCCGGCCTGCGAGGCGCCTCCCTGGGCGCCGGGGCGTTCCATCGACTCGTCCCGCGGGGCCGCATGTCCCGCTTCCTTCTTCCGGGGGTCGATCTCTTCAGGCCGAGGGGAGGATGCAGAGCGGCTCCTGGCATCGCGAAGCCTTTCCCGTGAAGAGTTGAGGATCGGACCGCCGG
>CAZMRF010000001.1:29883-271588 GCA_964568735.1 uncultured Acidobacteriota bacterium | reverse complement strand
TGCCGCCGCATCCCCGACCGCGACCTCCTGCGCTTTGACTCCGGGCGCCGCGCTGAGCATGGCGGGGGGAGACTGTGCCGCCATCATCTTCGCGGCGCCGGCACCGAAGATGCCTTCATAGGCGACGTCCTGCGGCATCTCGACAGGAACTCCGAACCGCCGGGAGCCCCCCGTCTCGTTGGATATCTCGCTGTCCACCGCCACGAGGGAGGTCCAGGGCGTCACCAGCCTGTGCGCGAGTCCGAGAGCGACGATCTGCTCGCGGATCCGTTCATTCTCGCCGCCGTGCTGCTCGCGCTCGAGCCTGTGGATGCGAGCGCGAGCCCAGAGCCGGCCGAGAGCTTCGTTGTGCGTCTCGTGCTCGTGGAAGACGGCCACCTGCCGGTAGCTCTCCCACCTTCCGCCCCGGCGACCCTCGACCACCACGACCCCCGTGCCGGGCGAGGCGTACCGGCCGTGGATCAGGACGGACTGGCCGGCGAAGAGATCGGGGATCCGGGCGGGCTCGAGGTCTTCGACCTCGAGGTCTTCCCAGGTGACGCGGAGATCGGTCAGCAGCGCCATGTCGATGCGATCCACGAAACGATCCACCATCTCATCGGGGCTCTCCCTGGGTCCGAGGAAGGCTGCCATCCCGCGCCCCTCCTCGGCGAGTCCCTCGAGGAGGTAGCGGTTGACCGACGAGCCGATGCCGAACGAGAAGAGACGCGCCGATCCAATCAAGCGCGCCACCTCGGAGAGGATCTCCTGCTCGTTGCCGATGTACCCGTCCGTGAGGAAGGCGACGATACGGAGCCGGGCGGGATCCTCGGGCCGGGAAAGGGCAGCGCGGATTCCTTCGATCATCTGCGTGCCGCCCTCGCCGTGGAGGGAATCGAGGTAGCGGAGCGCGTGTTCGATGTTCGCAGGGGTCGCCTCCAGCGGCGCCGGGCTCAGCCCGGAGGCCCGCTCCGAAAATCGGATGATCTGGAAGGAGTCCCCCGGCCTGACCGCGCGGAGGGCCTTGCGGATGACGTTTTTTGCAGCCTCGATGGGGACGCCGCTCATCGAGCCGGAGCAGTCGAGGACGAAGGTGATCTCCCGAGGAGCCGCCTGGGAGTCATCGGGCGATACGGGAGGCTGCACGATGAGGGTGAAGTGGCCGGGCTCCTCGGGGCCCGCGGCATCCCTCCAGGAGAGGATGCCGATCTCGGGGCGGGGCCCGCCCATCTCCCATCTCAGGCGGAAATCCCGATCGAGGAGGCGGGCGTCCCGATCGTCGAGGACGACTCTGGCCCGATCCGAGTCCAGGTGGCTGACTCTCACTCGATGGGAGGGTGAGCTGATCCCGTGAAGGCTCACCCCCGCATCGAGGGTGACCTCCATGGAGAGGTGCTGTCCCGTTCTCTGCCCATCGGGGACCACCGGCGGGTCGATCCGGCCAGGTTTCACCAGCGAGGCGGGGATGAACCTGGGTCCCACGACGGTGGGGAAGACGTACTCGCAGGCGTTCGACTCGCATTTCACCGGGTGATCGAAGAAGAGAATGACCTCCACGCGCATGCCCGGCATGATGTTGGTGACCTGCTGCGCGAAGACGTTCGGCCTCTCCTGATCGAGGAGCCCGGCGATCCGTCCCTCGTTCCGAGCCGCCTCGAAGGCTGCGAGCGCCTCTTCCCTGCGCTTCATCTCTCCGCGGACGACGCGCCCGCCGATCCGGAGACTCATGTCCGTCACGGCGGCATCCTCGGGCAGCGGGAAGATGTAGAGGCCATCCACGGGGTCGGGGTTCGGGTTCGACCAGTGCTGGGTGACGACGACGCGCGCCACCGGCCCCGTGATGGTCGCGTCGACCTGGGTCTCCTCCAGAAGGAAGGGCGACCCCGCTGCCGGAGGCATCGGGTCCAGTGCCATCCCGGTGGCAGGGGAAGCCCCCGGAGAGCCATGACCTCCGGCGACCGCGGCCGTCCAGCTCTGGGCGATGACCAGCGCCACCCCGAGGGCGGCCAAGCGTGTGCTTCGAGAGATTCCGTCGTTCAGGCTCATCATTCCCACCTCCTGGCCAGCTCGTGGCGTCTGGAGGATTGGACAGCCCTCCGGGGGGTGAGTTCCCTGCGCTCCCCGCCCCCGGGCTCGCCCGATCGGGGAACTCTCGCGGCCGCCGCCTGTCCAACGTGTATGGAGGCCCGCTTCGAGGGACGCTGTGGCATTCTGGCCGGGATGGAGCGGACGGAGCCCGTGGTGCGGGACCTGGAGGCCGAGCGGATCGAGCGAGCCCGCGGGGGGGACCGGCGGGCTTTCGAGGATCTCGTGAGCCTCCACATCCAGCAGGTATGGCGCGTCGTCTGGAGGATCCTCCGCCACGCGGAGGACACCGAGGATGTCGTTCAGGAGGTCTTCATGGCGGCTCATCGGGCCATCTCCGGCTACCGTGCCGAGTCGAGCTTCTCGACCTGGCTCCATAGGATCGCCGTCAACAGGGCGCTGAACCACCGCGCTCGCAGCTCGGAGAAGATCCGGCGGGCCAGCTTCTCCCTCGAGGGCGCCGCTGGCGACGAGGAATCCGGCGAGGCCCTCGACCTGCCCTCAGGCGCGCCCTCGCCGCTCGAAGAGCTCGAAGCCGGCGACCTCTCCCGGAGGCTGGCGGCCTGTCTCGACAAGCTGCCGCCGGCGTGGCGGGCCATCTTCGGCCTTCGTGTCAACGAGGATCTCTCCTACGAGGAGATCGCCGCCGTGCACGAGCTTGCGATCGGGACAGTGAGGTCGCGCCTCGCTCGCACGCGGCTCGCGCTGCGGAAGTGCATCTCCGGGGAGGCATCATGAGCGCCGCTTCGAGTCCTCATCCCGTCGAGCTCCTCTCGGCCCTCGTCGACGGCGAGCTTTCCACCGAGGAGCGGCGCCTTCTCGATCGGCACCTGGGGGAGTGCGCTCCGTGCGCGAGACTCCTGCGCGAGATGCAGCTCGTCTCCCGTGCCGCAGCCGCCGAGGAGGCACCTCTGCTGCCGGCGAATCTGGAGGCGAGGGTCAAGGCACGCCTCGCTCCGGTGACCGCGCGCCCCGCCGCCCGCAGCGTCAAGGCGGGATGGGGCTTCCGCCTTCCTGTCGCCGCGGCCGCGGCCGTCGCGGGCGGCCTCGCGCTCTGGGTAGCGGCGCGTGGATTCCGCGGACCTTCGCCGCCCGCAGGCATCGTCCCGCCTCGAACCGAGGTCGCGGCGCCCCGCGAGCTTCGAACCGATCGTGATGAATCGGGGCCGGCGCAGGCCGAAGAGTCGCGGGAGGGAGAATCCGCGCCGGGCGAAGGGGGCCGTCTCCGGAGACAGCTCGTCACGAACGGAGAGCCCGGGCCCGGGGGTGATTCGGAAGGCGTGACGCCGATGCCGGCGCCAGGTGCATTGATGGAACCCCCGAGCGCGCCCGGCGGAGAAAACGCGCCCGACGCGCCGCCCGAGGACAGCTACGCGTCCACCCCGCCGCTCGGCGTCTCTCTCGAGGGTGAGGAGAAGCAGACGTCCGGCTCGGCGGGGGATTCGAGGGCCAAGGAGCGCCAGAGCGTGCAGTCGCTCGAGGCTCGTCCCGCCGCGGCCTCCAAGCCGGATGATGAAGCCGTCCCGCGGGACTCCTCGGCGAAGGATGCGCGGACTCCGGCCGCCCCCCCCAGCCTGCTCGAGATGGCCCCGTCCGAGGACGATCGCCGGCTCACGCTCCGGCAGGTGGACGGTGTGACGATCACTCTGCTCGAGAGCGGCCACCTTCGCGTCGAGGGGCCCGACTACCGCTGCTCCGTGAGCCTGAGGACTCCCTCCCGGCCCGAGGAGCGCCCCGAGGTGATCTCCCGGCTCTTCATGGCGGCCGATCGCGCCCTCGCGGGCACGCCTCCGACCCCTCCGATGAAGTCCAAGGTGGCCCAGCCGCCTCCCGGAGGAGCGGCAGGGGCGGGCGGCGGCCAGGCTGTGCAGGGGAACGTCCCGGACGGCGCCTCTCCCGTCGGAGAGAGCCTCAGCCTGACAGGATCGAACGGGACGACGCGCCTTCTCGCTGCTCCAGGGATGGCGGCGCAGGGATCAGAAGAGTTGACTTCCATCCTCGATGCTCTGCGTCAGCTCGCCCTCGAGACTTACAGAATGAAAATCGAGGATGCCTGCGGGCCCCTTCCCGGACTCCTTCTGCCCTGAGAGACGGGCGCGGTCTCCGCAGTTCTCGATCCCCCCAGAGCAGGCCACCTCGAAGTTCTCTGCGGTGGTCAGGCAACCTCCACTCCATCCTGGGCATCCAATGGCTCGAGGGTTGTACCCGGAGGCCGCCGCGAGCGGAGGAGAGCGGGGGGCGCAGTTCAAGTCGTTCGATTGGTGCAGGATAGGCGCCTCCAGCGTCGAACGGGCCGTCCTCGCCGCACACGTTCCGCGGCCTCTCGAAGAGGCCGGGATTCGGCCCGCCGATGAGGTCGGACGCTTCCCTGATCTGGACGCAATTCGGAACCCACCCGGGACCGCCCGCGTAGTAGAGGAGTACCTGATGAAGGCGAACGCCCCAGGGGATGGAGAAAATCTGATGGAACAGCAGAGCCCGCGTCGTGGTCGAACCCTGAGAATCCTCCTCGTCCTGATAGTCCTCGTGGGTGGTGCGGCCGCGGCGGGCTGGCTCTATCTCGGCGCTGCCAACGGCTCCGACTCCGGAAGCGAATCCAAGGATCAGACGGCCGACACCGGCGAGGCCCCCGCCGACGGCGATGAAGCCACCGAGAAGGCCGCCAAGGACGGGGACGAGGGCGCCAAGGAAGGGGAGCAGAGCGAGGAAGAGAAGGAGAAGGACGCCGCCATCCCCGTCAGCGTCTCCGAAATCAAGACAGGTACGGTCTCCGCCTACATCAGCGCGACCGCCAATCTCGTCGCCGAGCACGAGGTCAAGATCCTCGCCGAGGCCGAGGGCCGGGTCGAGCGGCTCGAGGTCGAGGAAGGAGACACCGTCGGCCGGGAGGCGCTCCTCGCCGGACTCGTGCGCGACGACGCGGAGATCGCCGTCCAGAAGGCCGAGTTCAGGGCCACGACAGCCCGGTCGGCCTTCGAGCGGGCGGGCCGGATGGCCGAGCAGGAGATGATCAGCCCCGAGGATTTCGACAACATCACGCGCGACCACAGGGTGGCCGAGCAGGAGCTTGCCGAGGCGAAGTGGAAGCTGGAGAGGACCGAGGTCCGGGCTCCCTTCTCAGGGAAGATCACGGCGCGCATGATCACGCTGGGCCAGCACGTCAGGCCCGGCGACGAGCTCTTCACCGTGACGGATTTCGATCCGCTCATCGCCAGGATCTTCCTGCCTGAGAAGGACGTGATCGGGCTCTCCATGGAGCGTGACGTCAGGATCAGCCTGAAGGCGGACGACTCGGTCACGTTCCTCGGCCGGATTCGCCAGATCAGTCCCGTCGTGGACACCGCCACGGGAACGGTCAAGGTGACCATCGAGGCCTCGAACCCCCCGAGGCAGGTGAGGCCCGGGGGCTTCGTCACGGTGGACATCATCAAGGAGACCCGCCCGGGCGTCGTCGTGCTTCCGCGCGAGGCCGTGATCCGTGAGCTGCAGCGCGCGCACGTCTTCGTGGTCAAGGACGAGAAGACCGCGGAGAAGCGGACGGTGGATCTCGGGCTGGAAGAGGGTGAGAGGATCCAGATCCTGTCGGGCGTCGAGGCCGGCGAGAAGGTTATCGTGGCCGGCCAGGGAAGCCTCAAGAACGGGTCGAAGGTCAAGATCATCCCGGTCGCTACGGCAGAAGACGCCTACGCCAGAAAGGACAAGGTCAGGCCGGCGCGGGGCTGATCCCCGCGGCCGCCCGGCACTCCGGAGCCTCCCATGGGCATCGTCGAGTTCTCTCTGCGACGCAGGGTCACCATCTCCATGTTCGCGGTGGCGGTGGTCATCTTCGGGATGGTGGCCTTCACGAGGCTGCCCCTCAATCTCCTTCCAAACCTCACCTACCCCAGCCTGACCGTCGAGACGCGCTATCCCGGCGCTGCGCCGGCCGAGGTCGAGACCCTCGTGAGCCGCCCCGTCGAGGAGGCCGTCGGGATCGTCGCAGGCGTGCGGCGGCTGACCTCCGTGTCGCGGCCCGGCGTATCGCAGGTGACGCTCGAGTTCGTCTGGGGCCGCAACATGGATTTCGCGGCCATCGACGTCCGGCAGAAGCTGGACATGCTCCAGCTCCCGAGAGAGGTCGAGAAGCCCACAGTCCTGAGATTTGATCCGGCGAACGACCCCATCGTGCGCCTCTTCGTCACGGGGGGAGAGGATCTCTACCAGCTTCGATACGTGGCTGACGAGGTCGTGAAGAAGGACCTCGAATCGACCGAGGGGCTAGCGGCCGTGAAGGTCAACGGCGGCTTCGAGGAGGAGATCCAGATCCGGGTCGACCAGGGGAAGCTGGCGCTCCTGAACCTGCCCGTCGCGGAGGTCAACCAGAAGCTGCTTCAGGAGAACATCAACCAGGCGGGCGGGAGCCTCTACGAGGAGGAGGCGCGCTACCTGGTCAGGGCGAAGAACGAGTTCGAAAACCTCGACGACATCGTGGAGACGGTCGTCGCCGTGCGTGACGGAAGGAAGATCATCCTTGGAGACATTGCCCAGGTGGTCCGCGGCCACAAGAAGCGCGAGGTCATCACCCGCTTCGGAGGCAAGGAGGCCGTCGAGCTGGCCCTCTACAAGGAGGGCGACGCCAACACGGTCACCGTGGCCAGGGCGCTCCAGAACCGGCTGGGCGTGACGCGCCGCGAGCTGCCCGAGGGCATCGAGCTGGTCATGGGCGTGGATCAGTCGCGCTTCATCCAGGCTTCCATCAACGAGGTCATCAGCAACGCGCTGATGGGCGGGCTCTACGCGGTCCTGATCCTTATGTTCTTCCTCAAGGACCTGAGAAGCACCTTCATCATCGGCATCTCGATTCCCATCTCCATCGTCGCGACGTTCTTCCTCATGTACCAGACGGGGACGACGCTGAACATCATGTCCATGGGCGGGCTGGCGCTCGGCGTCGGCATGCTCGTGGACAACGCGATCGTCGTTCTCGAAGCGATCTACAAGAGGCGCGAGGCGGGGATGGGGGCCCTCGACGCGGCGAGGCGCGGGGCCTCCGAGGTGGGGCGCGCGGTCATTGCCTCCACGCTCACCACGGTGGCGGTCTTCGTGCCCGTCGTCTTCCTGGAGGGAATCGCCGCTCAGCTCTTCCAGGACATGGCGCTGACGGTTTCCTTTTCGTTGCTGGCCTCCCTGGCCGTGTCGCTGACGCTGATCCCCATGATGGCCGCCATGATTGAGGGCACGGCCGACATGAGCCGCGCGGCGGAAGCCGCCGCCGGGACGCCAGCGGCCGGGGGCAGGATCCGGCGAACGATGCGGTTCATCTTCGTGAGGATGCCCACCTACCTGGTCCGTGGAGTGAGGTTCGTGACGGGGTGGGCCATGAAGATCATCGGCCTCGTCGCCTGGCCGCTCGTCTGGCTCTTCGATCGCGGCCTCGGCTCCTTCACCCGCAACTACCCCAGAGTTCTTCAAGTCGCTCTCGGCGCTCGCTTCACCGTCCTGGCAGCGACCCTGGCGGCCTTCGGCGCTTCCGTGCTGGCCGCGCCCTTGCTCGGGCTCGATCTCATCCCATCGTTCTCGCAGGGCGAGTTCAGCTTCCAGGTGGAGCTTCCGGAGGGGACGCCGCTCGAGGTTACGGACAGGTTCATCGCGGAAGTCCAGTCGGTGCTCGAGGCGGATCCCCAGGTGGAGACCTTCTCAAGCATTGCCGGAGGCGTCGGCCTCTCGCTGACCCGCACGGGCACCGAGGGGGAGAACAGCGGCAAGATCCAGGTCCGGATGAAATCGAGCGCGGGGCGCGCGGAAGAGGAGCGGGTCGTCGGGCACCTCCGGGAGCGGCTGGAGACCTCCGGGATGGCCAACTTCAAGTTCGAACGGCCCACCTACTTCTCGTTCCGCACTCCCATCGAGGTCGAGGTCTACAGCGACAGCCTCGACGAGCTCCAGAGCTCAGCCTCGGTCGTCCGGGCGAGCCTGGAGCGGGTCCCCGGCCTGGTCGACGTCAAGTCCTCGGCGGAGCTGGGCAACCCGGAGCTCCAGGTCACCTTCAACAGGGATGCCCTCGTGCGGCTCGGCCTCGACGTCTTTCAGGTGGCCACCACGATAAGGAACAAGGTGCAGGGCGAAGTGGCGACCCGGTTCATGCAGGATGATCGCGAGATCGACATCATGGTCCGCTCGGTGGACGTCAGCCGTGCCTCCGTATCCGACGTGGAGGACATGATCGTCGGACAGCGCGACGGGATTCCCATCTACCTCAAGTCCGTCGCCGACGTCACGGTGACCGAGGGGCCCACGGAAATACGACGGATCAAGCAGCAGCGGGCGGCCGTCATCTCGGGCAACCTCTCCGGACGGGACATGGGTGCGGTCGCGTCCGACATCCGGAGCTCCCTGGCCTCGGCCGCCTTCCCGGCCGGCGTGAAGGTAACGCTCAGCGGGCAGGAGGAGGAGATGACGCGCTCCTTCCAGTCCCTGCTCCTTGCGATGGGGCTGGCGATCTTCCTCGTCTACCTGGTGATGGCCGCCGAGTTCGAGTCGCTCCTTCATCCCTTCGTCATCATCTTCACGCTCCCGCTGGGAGCCATCGGCGTCGTAGGAGCGCTCCTGCTCACGGGGAGCACGGTCAACGTCGTCGCCGTGATCGGAATGGTGATGCTGGCCGGGATCGTCGTGAACAACGCGATCGTCCTCATCGACGCCATCAACCAGCGCCGGGAGGAGGGAATGGAGAAGACTGCGGCCATCCTCGACGCCGCCTCGACCCGGCTTCGCCCGATCCTCATGACGACGATCACCACGGTTCTCGGACTCGTTCCCATGGCGCTCGGGCTGGGGGAGGGGGCCGAGCTCAGGGCGCCCCTTGCCATCACGGTCATCGGGGGGCTTTCGGTGGGCACGGCCCTGACGCTCCTGGTCATTCCGGTCCTCTACGTCCTGCTCGACCGCAAGGCCTACGCGGCGGATGTCGCCGCAGCGGCCGCGAGAGTTTCGGGCCAGCCAGCGAGCCGCTTCGTGCAGTCCGTAGCTCATGCCGTACCTCTGATATCGGGAGGCACGGAGGCCGCGCCATGAACCTGCCTTCACTCGCAGTCCGGCGGCCCATCACGACGGTCATGATCCTCGTCTCGATCCTGGTCGTCGGCGGAATCGCCCTCGTGAGGATGCCGCTGGCCTACCTGCCGCAGGTGGACATCCCTTTCATCGCGGTCCAGATCCCCTACCCGAACTCGAACCCAACCCAGATCGAGAAGGAGATCACGAAGCCGGTCGAGGAGGTCCTGGCCACGCTTTCAGGCGTCAAGCAGCTCAGGTCCACCTCGACGGCGGACAGCGCCGAGTTCGTGATGGAGTTCACCTGGGGACACGATCTCGACGTGACGCGGATGCAGGTGAGCGAGAAGATGGACCAGGTCAAGGCCGATCTTCCAGCGGGGATCGGCGAGATCATCATCTTCTCCTTCAACACCAACGACATCCCGGCCGTTCAGGCGCGTGTCTCCGCCAAGGGGGTCGATCTCTCGGAGAGCTATGACCTCCTGGAGTCGAGGATCATCAATCCACTACGACGCGTTCCGGGCGTGGCGCGGGTCGACCTTGGCGGGGTGGCGCCCAAGGAAATCAACATCGACCTGGTCCTGGACAAGGTGAAGGAGCACCGTGTCGACATCGGCTCCCTGATCCAGAGGCTTCAAGGGGCCGCGTCGAACATGGTGCTCGGCCAGGTCGATCAGGGGGGCCTCCGCTACACCGCGAGGGTGATCGGGAACTTCGGCTCCCTCGACGCGATCAAGAGCTTCGCCGTGGATGAGCGGGGGCTGAAGCTCTCCGACATCGCGGAGGTCACCTACGAGGAACCGCCGATAGGGTTTGGCAGGCACCTGGACAGGGACTTCGCGATCGCCCTGGACGTCTATAAGGAGTCCACCGCGAACACCGTGGATACGGTGCACGCGGTCATGGACGTCATTCATAACGAGATCGGCGCGGATCCCCTCCTCGAGGGCATCGAGGTCTTCGTCTGGGAGGATCAGGCGGACGAGATCCTGAAGGGAATCAACGGCATCACCCAGGGTGGCGCCATTGGAGGCCTTCTCGCCGTTCTCACGCTCTACTTCTTCTTCCGGCGCCTCGACTCGACCCTCATCGTCTCGCTCTCCATCCCCTTCTCCATCATCGCTGCCTGCGGCGTCATGTACTTCATGGGCAAGAGCCTCAACGTCCTCTCCATGATGGGGCTGATGGTCGGCGTTGGGATGCTCGTGGATAACGCCATTGTCGTCCTGGAGTCGATCGACAGGCGCCACCGGGACGAGCAGGACAGGCTCAAGTCGGCGCTGGAAGGCACGAGCCAGGTCGTCCTGGCCGTGACCGCCTCGACGGCGACGACCCTGATCGTCTTCCTGCCTCTCATCGTCGGCGCCAGCAACGACCTGACCACGTGGCTCGGGGAGGTGGGCATCGCGATCTGCCTGGCGCTGACCTGCTCCCTGTTCTCCTCTCTGACGCTGATACCGCTCGCCTCCGCGCACTTCCTCCGCGCCAAGAAGCCGGTTCCCGTCAAGTCGGTCGCGTGGATGGAGGAGAGGTACGCGCGTGTGCTCGGTTGGACCCTCAGGCACCGGCTCGCGAGCTTCTTCATCCTCATTGGGGTCATGGGCATCGGGATGACACCCTTCTTCGCGGGGATGGTGGAGTCGGCCATCTTCACGGGAACCGTCAACAAGCGCCTGCGGATCCAGTGCGAGTTCCACGACTTCCACTACAAGTCCGAAGCCGAGAAGGTCATCACCCAGCTCGAGGAGTACCTCTACGCCCACAGGGATGAGTTTCTCGTCGACAAGGTCTATAGCTATTACGCGGAGAACCGGGCAGAGAGCACCGTCGTCCTGACGCGGCAGGACCTGAGCGATGACGCGATCAAGGAGCTTCGGAAGAAGATCCGCGAGGGGTTCCCGGAGATCCCCGGCGTGAAGCTCAGCTTCGACGAAGACGCCGATGAAGGGGGAGAGAGCACCTTCTTCGCCGTCAAGTTCTTCGGGCAGGATGCCGGGGTCCTCATGAAGCTCACCGAGGAGATGGAGCGGCGCCTGGACACGCTCGACGATGTTCAGGACATCTCGACCTCGTTCAAGCGGGGGCGGCAGGAAATTCAGGTTTCTGTCGACCGGGACAAGGCGTTGAGCATGGGGCTCAGTCCCCAGGATGTCTCCAACATCTTCTCCTTCACGCTCGGCGGGGTGCGCCTCAGGCGATTCAACGCCGGGGAGAAGGAGGTCGAGACCTGGCTGTCCCTTCGCCTCGAGGATCGCGAGAACCTGGACGACCTCCGCAAGCTCCAGTTCATCGGCGATGGGGGAAGACCCGTCCAGCTCAGCGACATTGCCACCTTCCAGATCGTCCGGCGCTCGGAGGAGATCGAGCGCGAGAATCGCAAGGTCCGCTCATCCGTCTGGGCTACCTACGAGGGAAAGAAGTGGGACGAGACCCGGAAGGAGATCGAGTCCCTGGCGAACTCGCTCGACATGCCAACGGGGTACGCCTGGTCATGGAACGACCGTATCCTCGAGCAGGACCAGCAGACTGCCCAGATGGGGATGAACTTCCTCCTGGCCCTCGTCCTGGTCTATCTCGTGATGGCCGCTCTCTTCGAGTCGCTGGCGCAGCCCTTCGCCATCCTATTCTCGATACCCTTCGCGCTCCCGGGCGCCGCCTGGGCCCTGGCACTGACGGGAACCCCGTTCAACCTCATGGGCCAGATTGGTTTGCTGATCCTCATGGGGATCGTGGTCAACAACGGCATCGTCCTCCTCGACCGGGTGAACCAGTACCGTGCGCAGGGGCAGAGCCGTGAAGAGTCCATCATGAACGCCGGAAGGGACCGCCTGCGGCCCATCCTCATGACGGCGGGGACGACGATCGTCGGGCTCGTTCCGATGGCGGTCGGTGGCTCGACAGTGGGAGGACTCTTCTATTTCCCACTGGCCAGGGTTGTCATGGGTGGCCTCGCCTCGTCCTCTCTCCTGACGCTGCTGGCGCTTCCCTACATCAGCCTGGGCATCGAAGCCGTCTCGGACTGGCTGAAGCGGCTCTGGCGGCTCTCCGAACCGGCGCGCGCGGCTGCGGCTATTACCGTTTCGGCGGGAGCGGTGCCCGCGACAACGCATCCGGCACCCTGACGGGACCGGCCCTCCGGACGGTGGGGGGCTCACTCCGCCCGTGACCTGATCCTCCTCGTTCGATCCGTGGCCTGATCTCCCTCGTTCAATGTATGGCCCCCTGCCGGACAGATCTCTCCGCTCTCTTGGCCCAGGACGCCACACGCTTCGCCTTCCCATGCTCGACACCGGAGAAGGCAGGGATGTAACCTCCGAATCCCTATGTCGCCCCGGATCCCCGCGCCGTTCGAGGGCACCCGTCCAAGATGACCGAGCGGGACCCCCTCGAAGAGCTCAAGCTCCTCGTCCGCTCCCGCTACGGGCTGATCTTCGTCGACACCCCCGAAGAGGATCGGCTCGAGTCGCTCATCCGCCACCTGGCCGACCAGCTCGGGCTGCCGCTCTTCGTCTGGACGCGGACCCGCGGCCTGAGCCGTGACACGGAGCCCCAGCCCATCTATGGCACTCAATCGGCCTCGGCCGCGCTGTCGCACATCGCGGCTTCGAGGCTCGGCGCCATCTACCAGTTCAGGGGAGTCGGCCCCGACCTCGAGAACGCCACGATCCTCGAGCAGATCCGAGAGCTGGCGCGCCACTTCACCCGCGCCGCCGGGGCCCTGGTGATGACGGGCCCGGGTGCCCGGCCCCCGGAGGCCCTCCGCCTCTTCTCCGCGCTCGTCTCTCTTCCGCCGCCCCGCATCGAGGACTACCGCATCCTCCTCGGCCGGATCCTGCGAGATACGGCGGAGCGCACGAAGATCGACATCAACATCTCGAACGAGGATCTGACGCGCCTGCTCACGAACCTCAAAGGGCTGACACTGATGGAAGCCGAGAAGATCCTCACCAAGGCGCTCATCGTGGACGGGGCCCTCACGGCGGACGACATCCGGCGCGTCATCGAGGCGAAGAAGGAGATCGTCGAGAAGGACGGGCTCCTCGAGTACTACCCTGTTGAGACCACGCTGGCGGGGATCGCGGATCTCGCCGGGCTGAAGGAGTGGCTCGGGAAGCGGAAGATGCTCATCGAGAGGCCCGGGGAGGCGAAGGCCTTCGGGTTGTCGTTCCCGAAGGGCGTCCTCCTGACCGGAGTGCCCGGCACGGGCAAGAGCCTCTCCGCCAAGGCCGTGGCGATGGAATGGGGGCTCCCGCTCCTGAAGCTGGATCCGTCTCGTCTCTACAACAAGTACGTCGGCGAGACCGAGCGCAATTTCGCGTCCGCGATGGCCACGGCGGAGAAGATGGCGCCTGTCGTCCTCTGGGTGGACGAGATCGAGAAGGCCTTCGCCAGCGGCGGCACGGACCAGGACGGAGGCGTCTCGACACGAGTCCTCGGAAGCTTCCTCTCCTGGATGCAGGAGCGCTCGGGCGACGTCTTCGTCGTGGCCACGGCCAACGACGTCACCAAGCTGCCCCCGGAGCTGCTTCGAAAGGGGCGCTTCGACGAGATCTTCTTCGTGGATCTCCCGGATGGCACCGCGAGGGTCGCCCTCTTCACGATCCACCTGACCCGCCGGGGGCGGCTCCCGGAGGCCTTCGACCTCGAGGCCCTCTCCCGCGCGACGGAGGGTTTCAGCGGCGCGGACGTGGAGCAGGTGATCATCTCCGCCCTCTACTCCACCTTCGCCGAATCCGCCGACCTGACGACTCGCGTGCTCCTCGAGGAGGCGGCCTCCACGCTACCGCTCTCCCGCACGATGCCCGAAAAGATCGACGAGCTGCGGGCGTGGGCCGAAGGCCGGACGGTCAGGGCAAATTGAGGGAACGCTCGTGATCCGCGGTCGTGGCGCCCGGCCGGAACACGACCTTGATCCTCGCGGGCGGCTTCCCGTGAGAGCCGGCGCGTCACGAGGGGGAACATGAGTAGGATCCCACCCGACAGGGAAATCGCCCGCTTCGATCCTTCGTTGCCCCTCGAGGAGGCATCAACCCCTCCGGCGAGCTGGTACACGGACCCCGCCATCTCCGCCGCCGAGCAGCAGGGGGTTTTCGCGCGGAACTGGATTGTCGCGGCACGCTCGGAGCAGGTCGAGCGCCCAGGCAGCTACGCGACCGGGGAGACCGCGGGCGAGCGCTTCGTCGTCGCGCGGGACGCAGGCGGGTCGCTGCACGCCTTCGTGAACGTCTGCCGCCACCGAGCCTCGGCCGTCGCGAAGGGGTGCGGCACCGGCGAGAAGCTCGTCTGTCCCTACCACGGGTGGACCTACGCGCTGGACGGGAAGCTCCTCGCCGCCCCGGAGCTCGGGGGGGTCAAGGGGTTCGTACGCGAGGAGATGGGCCTCCTGCCCCTGGCCGTCCATGAATGGGGGCCTCTCGTCTTCATCTGCCGCGCGGCGCGGCCGAGGCCTCTCGAAGCGGACCTCGCTCCGCTGGCGGAGCAGCTCGCGAAGACGGGGTATGCCCGCGCGCGCTTCGTGACCCGCCGCTCCTGGGATCTGGGCTGCAACTGGAAGGTCTTCGTGGACAACTACCTCGACGGCGGCTACCACGTCCCGCACCTGCACAAGGGGCTGGCCGCGCAGCTCGACCTCGACTCGTACAGGACAGAGGTCTTCGATCGCTTCTCGATCCAGTCGACTTCGGGCTCAGGGGGCGCCGGCGGGCAGGCGGGTGGGGGAGGCGGGAAGAGTGGACGCGAAGGCGGGAGCGAGCGAGGCAGCGGGAGTGGGGGCGATTTCGCTGAGCGGATCGGTGGGGGAGCCCTCTACGCGTGGATCTACCCGAACCTCATGATCAACCGCTACGGCCCGATCATGGACACGAACTGGGTCATCCCCCTCGCGCCCGACCGGACGCGTATCCACATGGACTACTACTTCGAGACGACCGAGGGAGAGGAGGCCGGCGACTTCATCGACCGGAGCCTCCAGGCCAGCGACGAGGTCCAACAGGAGGACGTCGAGATCTGCGAGTCCGTCCAGGCGGGCCTCACCTCGACGTCGTTCGTGTCAGGCCGCTACTCCGTGAAGCGCCAGGCAGGCGAGCACCACTTCCACCGCCTCCTCGCGACGGACCTGAGAGCGGAGATGGGGCTCGATCCGTAGCAGGCCCCGTGGCGAGCCTGGCCGCTGCCTGTTGCGTTGAGGAAGGCGAAGAAGACGCGGCCCGCCTCTGCCGAGACGAGCCGCGCCGAGGACTCTCCGAGGGCAGTCAGGCCATCGTGGTTGTGGCCACCCCCACTCGCACGCTCATGGGCGGGGCTTGAGCACGTCGCCTGGACCAGGCTGCTCGGGATCCACTTTGGGCCCTCGGCTCCTGGCCGGATCGCCAGCGAATCCTCCCTCGGATGGCACGATCGAGACGCGGTCTTCGACGCCGGCCGCGGTGAGACGGATCTGTACCCCTCCTGCCCGGGGAGCCTTCCCGGCAGCATCGTTGCCGTCCCAGGCGAACACGTGCTCCCCTGGCTCCAGCCTCCCTTCCGCCAGCGTCCGAATGGGGCGGCCGTCACCGCTCTCGAGCCTGACCACGACCGGGCCCTCGACATTCACGTCGACCTTGATCAGCCACTCCGGGTCCGCCGCCGAGGGTTCCACCCAGCCGACAATCTCGGCGGGCTTTTCGAATCTTGGATCCGGCCTCCCCTCAGGGATCCGCCGTCCGTGCCCATCAAGTCGATAGCCTTCGGGATCCAGGCCCTTCCGCCGGGCTACCTCCGGGTCGAGCCTCACACCGACCCTCGAGCGCATCACCTCCCGCCGCGCCCCGTGCCTCAGCCGGTGTTGCACCTCCGTGGGTACCCAGTCCGACCCCACGTCGGTGATCACGAACTGCAGCACCTCCGTCTCCGAAGTCACCTCTGCCGACAGGCTCTCATGGTCCGCCACGAAACCCTCGGGAGGCGCCACGCTCGTCATCACACCCCAGTCCCCGAGGCTCTCGAAGATGAACGGGTAGTATTCCGCCTCCCCGCTCCACTCGACCACCTCAGGCTCGATGACAAGCAGATACGAGCCCGTCCGCACCGAAGACTTGCCCGCGTGGACCTTGCCGTTGGCCGTGACAATCTCCCGCAGGTCCGGCGTCTTCGACTCCCCGCACGCCAGATCTACGAGCTTGCCCATCTTCTTCGTCGCCCCCCCGTCGCCGATCGCCAGGTACAGTCCTGGCTCCAGCTCGAAGGAAACCTGGCCGGATGCGTTCGTCGTCCCCTGCGCCACCTGCGCACAGCCGAGCGAGGTCACCCAGCAGGCGTAGTCCGACGGGCCGCAGCTCCCCGAGCAGCCGTTCAGGGCGCGGTCGTAGACACTCACCCGAAGATCGCTGATCGGGGCCGTGTTCGTAGGCGGGTGGCTCCCTGGCCCGGTCGTGTGACGGATTGCAGTCACTGTGAGGAACCCCTCGTCAGTGACGGCGTCGCAGTCGTTGTCGCCGCCATCACAGACATCCTCGGCGCCGGGCACCCCAGGCTCGCAGGTGTCGATCTCCATGCCGCCGTCGCAGGCGGTCGCTCCCGTCGAGGCACACGTCCCCGACCCACACGCGGTCGCAACAGACACGTAGTCCTCGTCCATCGCCGCGTCGCAGTCGTCGTCAAGGGCGTTGCAGGCCGAGTCGTCTGCCGCCGGCGTCCCTGGCGTGCACGAATCCGCCACTGAGCCAGTGATGCAGGACGTCGAGCCGTTCGCCGCGCACGCTCCAACTCCACATGAGGTCGTTACGGGTGCGTACTCTTCGTCCGTGAGGGCATCACAGTCATCGTCGAGAGCGTTGCAGGCCGAGTCGTCCGCCGCTGCCGTTCCTGGCGTGCACGAGTCCAGCACTGAGCCACTGATGCAAGCCGTCGAGCCGCTGGCTGTGCATGTCCCGACTCCGCATGCGGTCGTGACCGAGGGATACTCCTCGTCGGTCGTCCCGTCGCAGTCGTCGTCGAGGGCGTTGCAGGCCGAATCATCCGCCGCGGGCATCCCAGGCGTGCACGAATCAACGACCGATCCTCCGACGCAGGCCGCCGAGCCGCTCGCCATGCAGGCTCCGACACCGCACGATGTCGTCACGGAGGCGTACTCCTCGTCGGTCGCCCCGTCGCAGTCGTCGTCGAGGGCGTTGCATGTCGAGTCATCCACCGCGGGCGTCCTTGGCGCGCACGAATCAACGACCGATCCACCGACACAGGCCGTCGAGCCGCTCGCCGTGCAGGCCCCGACACCGCACGATGTCGTCACGGAGGCGTGCTCCTCGTCGACCGTCCCGTCGCAGTCATCGTCGAGGGCATTGCAAGCCGAGTCGTCCGCCGCCGCCGTCCCGGGGGCGCACGAGTCCACCACCGAACCCCCGAGGCATGAGGTCGAGCCGCTCGCGGCGCAGGTCCCGACACCGCATGATGTCGTGACGGAGGCGTACTCCTCATCGGTGGTCCCGTCGCAGTCGTCGTCGAGGGCGTTGCAGGCCGAGTCGTTGGCCGCTGCCGTCCCGGGGGCGCACGAGTCCACCACCGAGCCTCCGAGGCATGAGGTCGAGCCGCTCGCGGCGCAGGTCCCGACGCCGCATGATGTCGTGACGGAGGCGTACTCCTCGTCGGTGGTCCCGTCGCAGTCGTCGTCGAGGGCGTTGCAAATCTCCGGCGAGGCTCCCTCCAACGGGTCGCAGGACTGAAATACTCCCCCGGCGCAGTTGGCCACAGCATGCTGGCAGATGCCGAGCCCGCAGAGGGTCGTGCCTGTGTCTACGTGGGCATTGTGCTGGAGGAACTTCCACTCCGAGGCGCCATAGGCAAAGCCGCTCTGCTCGCCCCAGATGATCACTTTGAAGGGCTGGGTGCTTGCATTGAAAAAGGTGGAGCCTGCCAGAGCAAAAGCACCGTCATAGAAGATCGTGACGGCTCCAGCTCCCGTCGTCTCGATCCGGTAAGTATGGGTTGTGCCGTCCGTATCCAGAACAGCGGACGGCCCCTTCACGAGGTCGCCGACGTTCAGAAAGATTTCGTCGGGACCGATGTTGAACAGGTTGCCGACGAAGGGCCCCGTCTGGAACTGTACGTGCATTGCGGACCGGCTCGAGTCGCCCGATGCTCCCGACACGAATCGGCCGCTGAACTCGATGACGAACGGATCAGGGATCGCGAGCTCTTGGTCGGCCTGTCGGTACGACATGTTCTGCGTGAACGAACCGCTCGTGCTGATCGATAATTGCCCCCCCTGAAGGGTCGGATCCTGTGGCATCGCGTCGTCCGTGAGGGCCCAAGTGGGGCAGGCACCGTCTGGGAAAAGCCCCGTGGAGCCGCTCCAGACGGACGTGAAGGTTGCGGCCGAAGGCATGAAGCTCGGCTTGCACTTGCCTGCGGACCCGGAGCTGAAGATGGCAAAGATCTCGGATGCTGTAAGAGCCCGGTTGAACAGCTCCGCTTCGTCGATCATCCCGCTCCAGAATCCGACGAACTGACCGACCCCGTTCACGTAGGTCCCAATCCGGAGGGGCGTCGCGCTATCGGCAATCGATGTCACCGTAGACCCAGCTCCTGGGATCAGTGAGCTTGGGACTGCCGAGCCGTTGACATAGATGGTCATTACCTGCGTACCGCTGTCGAAGGTGGCCGCCACGTGAGTCCAGACGCCGGCCGCCAGCACAGAACCGCTCGTGTCGACGCCACGCGCAATGCTACCGGGGGTGTCCTGGTAGACGACAAATCGCAACCGGCCGGTGTTGAGCATGACCAGCACCCAGCTCACACCGTTTATGGAAGGGTTGTTCGAGTTGTACTTCGAGAGGATGACACGACCCTCGGCAGCTGTGCTCACCGTGGCCGGGTTCACCCAGGCATCGAGCGTCATGGAGGGTGGTGTGAGGCTAGGGCTGTCGGGTACCTCGATGTAGTCGTTCACTCCATCGAGTGTAAACTGCTGCCCGACGAGGCCTGATCCGAATGTCGCGCCGTTGCGTAGCGATCCGTGGTTGCTATCAATGATGTCAGAGCTGTGTGCGTCAGCCGGCCACCAGCTCACCATTCCTGATGGCGCCAGAGTGCACTCTGGGCGGCATTTCCCTGCGCTACCGGCGTCGAAGATGGCCTGGATTTCCGTCAACGTGAGGGCGCGGTTGAACAGCTCTAGCTCGTCGATGACTCCGTTGAAGTATGCGACCGTCCCGCTATAGCTGCCGATGCTGACCGGCAGGGGATTGGCAAAGGGCACAAGTATCTGCGCGGCGATGCGGTCCAGTTGACCGTCGATGTAGAGTGCAACCTGGGATCCGCTCACTGTGGCAGCCACATGAACGAAAACCCCAAGGGGTAACACGGCATTTGAGAGGACGATGTGCTCGACCGCGCTGTTGCTGACGAGTATCGCCAGTTTCCTGGGAGCGTAGGTGCCCGTGATCGTTCCGCCAGGGGTAACGCTTGTGGGAGTGTTGCCAGTGACGAAGAGATTGTAGGGAGTTGAGATGTTTGCCCCCGCGGTATTGCCCTTGTAGATGACGGACATGTTGTGGGTGTTCACGGCGTCGAGGCGGATCCATGCGTCGATGGTGAACTGAGTCACATCAAGAGCGGGCGCATCATTCACGAGGAGAAAGCTCCCTCCGCCCCCGCTCTTGAATCCGCTGCCAACGACAGCTGGGACGAACTGGGCTCCCGAGCCCTGTAGAGTGCCGGGGTTGGCGCCCGCGATCTCTTGTCCTCCCCCGTCGAGCGGCCACCAGCCCGTGAGCCCGGACGGGGCAGACGTGCAAACCTGGGCCTGCAGGGTCGCTCCGTCATGGGCTGCCAAGAGGAGTACTGCCAGGAGCAAGAGCAACCTAAGACGTTCGCGCATCTGACTCTCCTTGATTCTGTGCTGACCAACATCCACAAAGTGCCCGAGATAGCCCGCAGCGTGGCTGCTGGCACGGGGGCTCCAGCCTGAGCGCCGAGAGGTGCAAGGGGTCTGCCAAGTGAGGGGGTCAGGCGGTCGACAGCCGCGATCCAACGCAAGCAGGGACTTACGCTGAGATCAAGCGCAACGGGACACTCCAAGGGGCGTCCAGGAGGGCGGGCTGTCTCCCGAATCCGGAGGTTGCGGCCTTCGCTTTCAGGAGACGAGGGGACAAAGAGTGCGAGAGTGCCGGGCAGGATGTTGTCGGAGAAGCCGAAGCTCGGGCTGATGTGCCGCCAAGCGGCCCAGGCGCTGCTCTTGCGGATCTCCTGACGGACAATCTTGTGGATCACGGCGTCGGCAAGCCGACCTGAGGTGGTGGCGGCGCGGGGGAGCGCCGCCACCGTTGCGAACGCAGTTGGCCAGCCTACCGGCGTCGCCATCCATACTGCCTTCCACGGGCGGCAGCCTACGGCATGTCAGGGCAGGGTGATCTGCGGGAACTGGCTCAAGAACGCATGAGCCGCGGGCGTATCCGTGCGGAATCCCGCATTCATCGCCCGGCAGGCCGAGTCGAAGATGTCGGCCCAGACGGCCACGACTTCGTTGGAAGCCCCGAGAAACATCGGAGCGCCGCCATCGCCGTGGCAGCCTCCGCCGTTGCCCAAGGTGGAGTTGGTTGAGATGATGAGATCCCGGGGGCCTAGAGCCATGAACCCGGCTGTCGTCTCCATCCTGAGCTGCGCACGCGTGAACTGAAAGACGGGCATCCCGGCTCCGTCAAACAGCCTTCCCTCGGACCCGTACCCGACGACGGTGAACGCCTGATCGTGAAGGCCATTGTGGTCCCTGAGATCGTCAAGGCGTCCGACCGGTGGAAGCTGCGCAGGCGTGATGCCGGAAACGGCCTGCTTGAGGATCAGGACTCCGAGGCCGGAACCGAGGTTCCCGTGGGGGATGTCGAAAACGACATGATCAATCTCGAAAAGCAGGGGATCCGTCCCGTTGGGATCGACCGCGGAGCCAAATCCAATGAAAGAGGGGAAACCCCCCTGGAGAAACGCTTGAAAACCACTTGCTTGCCACCATGGCACGAGGACGACATCGGGAGCAACCAGGACACCGTTCTGAGCGCGGCCGAATCGATCGAGGGAGGCGAAGTATGCCAGTCCGTAGCCTGCGTTTGGGTGATCCGATCCGTCCGGGACGCCGTTGGTGATCGCGGGCACGTGTCCGCTGGTCGAGAACACGATTAGGAAAGCCACAACGAGAAAGCGCGCAAGAGTTCGCATCGAAATCCCTCCTATGTCCACGTGGGGGCGACGAAAGTCAGCGAGCGTATCGTGATCTCGTTCCGACCCCCGTTGTTTACTCAGATCAGAATCCAAACGTCTGCCATGCCACGCGTGGCTCGAAGCTCTCAAGGCGAGTTGCTATGCACGGCCTCTGCCATCGATTGTGCTCGCAGTTCCGCCGATGGGGATCCAGCGTTCTCAAGCGGTTACGCGTGAATGACGGAAGGGGGTGTTTCCTGGCAGCCAAAAGGCTTTGATTCTCGGAGGCACCGATCTCCGGCTTTGCGAGAGCCGTGTCAGTCGAGCCGGTGAGTCGTGACGGGGAGCATGTAGGGCGCCAGACCCCTACGCGCCGCGGGCACGCACGGCATGGAATGCACGTTCCGGGGGTCCGCGGTGCGGTGGCTCCTCGTCAGAGCCCTTCGAGGAGGTAGAGGTCCATCTCGCGCGTGACCAATTCGACGGCTAGGGTTCCGCTGTTCGGGGACCAGGCAAGGTGGTTCACGCGCCGCCGGCCTCCGAACCGCGTCAGACTTCGCGGGGGGTCGGCGGCGCGGAGGGAGAGAGTCCAGATCTCCCGCCCCCCCTCGGCAGGAGACGAGCCCGCCAGCGTTGAGCCGTCCGGGGAAAAGGCGGCGCACTCCACGCCTCGAGGGAGAACCCTGACCAGGCTCGATTCTCCGCGCGCGAGCACCACTTTCTCGAGGCGGCTCTCCGATCCCTGGTTGCCTCCCGGATCCCGCGCCCTGAGAAGGAGGATCGATTGATCCTCGCCCTCGAAGGCCGCCGCGACAAAGCGCTCCCCGGCGTCGCCCGTGAGAATGGTCCTGCTCAGCCGGGCTGCTCGATCGAGGAGCCGCAATCGGGGAGGCGCGGACTCCTCCCGGACCTGGTAGAGGATGGCTCCGGCCGACAGAGATGCGGCGAGGAGGTCGACTTCTCCGGTCTCACTGACGAGTCTGACTGGCAGCCCGCCGTCTCGCCGGGACGTCATGATGTGCCGAGGCCAGGTGCCGGTGTGGGCGGCGCCGCCCTGTGGATCGCCGAGTCGATCCTCGCAGACGAAGGCGAGATCCTCATCGGAGAGGGTCAGCGGCTCCTCGCAGGACAGGGTTGCTTCATCCGTGATGAGCGTTGCTTCACCGTCCCGGAGAGGATGGGAGAGAATCACGCCCATGCCGTTGCGCACCTCCGAGACATAGAGGCCGTCGCCTTCCGGCCAGAAGGCGGCGGCTCTCGAGCCGGTGAGAGAGGCGAGCGACTCACGGGCCGTCCCACCCGCAACGTCCACGAAAGCGATCTCGGACTTGTCGCTGCGCCGGTCGAAGACGACCATGTTTCCCGATGGGTGAACGGTGGCATAGGCATCCTCGTCCGCGCCCGCCGTGAGCTGCCGCGGCACCTCCTTGTCGTCAATCGGTATCTTCCAGAGGTTCTTGAGATGCCCCCGGCGCGCTCCCGTGATGATCGCTTTGCCGTCCGGAGTCCAGTCAAAGGTGCCGTGGAACTCGAATCCCGTGGGCTCCACCAGCGTGGGTGGGCCGCCTCCGGCGCGCGCGACGTAGAGGCGCGTGCGGCCCAGTGTGAGATCGAAGCAATGGAAGGCAATCAGGTCGGAAGCGGGCGACCATTCGGGCTTGTAGCAATCCTCCTTTCTATCGGCGCCGGTGTAGAGGACTCGTTCCTCGCCGCTGGACATGTCCCGCACCAGGATGTTCCTGCCTGTCTCCCACGCGAGCCTCGTGAAGACCATCTGCTTGCCCGAGGGATCGAAATCGAGGAAGCCTGCGTTTTCTAGGAGAACTCGGGGTTGCCCGGCGGTGATGGGTATCTCCCAGAGGTTTCCGTCGCGACCGCCCCCGATGATGGAATCGCCGCGAGGGCTCCATGCCAGGAGGCCGAATCGTGAGTCGCTGAGCGTCCGCGCCGCTCCCCCCCGGCTCGGCATCAGCATCACTTGCCAGGGGGTGCCGGGTTCGACGATGCGGAAGAAGGCGATCGTCTCGCCGTCGGGGGACAGGTGGGGGAAGAAAGATCGGCCGTCGAAGGTCAGACGCCTCAGGGAGGGCAGTGAAGCCTCCGTCCGGGCTGTCGATGAATCCGACGTGCCGGCAACCCTCTCCCACCGGATCACGAGGACCGTTGCCACGACGACGGCGAGAACCAGGGCGGCTGCGCTCCACTTGAATGCGATCCCTCGCCGAGGTGGCTCGAGCGTCTCCTCGACAGCGGTCAGCAGCGAGCGCCCGTCCTCGATCCGTTCCGAGGGCTGCTTCTTGAGGCAACCCTCGACGATCGAGACGAGAGGCCCGGGCGTGTCGCGTCGCATGGCCTTCACCGGGACGGGCTCGCCCGTGCGAATGGCCGCCACGAGGGCAGGAAACGTCTCGCCTTCGAAGGGGCGCTTGCCAGTGAGCATCTCGTACAGCACGACGCCGAAACTGAAGATGTCGGAGCGCGCGTCCGCGGGCCGGGCCTCGGCCTGCTCGGGCGACAGGTAGTGGTAGGTCCCCATGATCACGCCCGGAGTCGTCAGCGATGTATCCGGCAGCTCGGAGGTGTCGATCGTGGGACCCAGGGAAGTGATGGTTGTCTGAGCGGTGTCGACGGGCACTCTGGGTCCTGGCGGCGACAGGGTCTCGAGTGGCTTCGCGAGCCCGAAGTCCAGGACCTTCACGCGGCCGTCGGGCCGCAGCATGATGTTCTCGGGCTTGATGTCGCGGTGGATGATCCCGCGCCCATGGGCCGCGGCGAGAGCTGCGGCCACGCTTCGGGCGACCTGTCCCACCTGGGCCAGATCCAGCGCTCCGCGACGCGCGAGGGCGCGACGGAGGGTCTCGCCGGGCAGCATCTCCATCGTCACGAAGGGGCGACCGTCCATCTCTCCGACGTCGTGGACGACACAGACATTGGGATGCGCCAGGGTGGCGGCCATTCGTGCCTCGCGCAGCATGCGGGCGCGGCCCTGGCTGCCGGCGGGCAGGTCGTCGCGAAGCAATTTCAGCGCGACCTCCCGTTGCAGAACGTGGTCCCACGCCTGGTAGACGTCTCCCATGCCGCCGGAGCCGAGGCGGTGCCTCAATTCATAGCGGGGAGATGGTGAGGACTCCTGCATGATTCGGTCAGGCCCTAGGCCTCAGATCCCTCCCGCCCCAGACCGTAGCGGCGGATCTTCTCGTAGAGGGTTGATTCAGCGATCCCGAGGCGCCGGGCCGCCGCCCGGCGCTGTCCGTTACAGTCCCGCAGCGCGTTCCTGATCGCGCGTCGCTCCGCATCCTCGAGCGAGAGGGGCCGCACCTCGTCGCGAGCATCACGCGAGGAAATCTCGGCGAGCAGCTCTTCGATCAGGTCGCGATCCACGAGACCGCCCGGCCTCCGTACCACGGCCCGGAGAATCAGGTTGCGCAGCTCCCTCACGTTGCCCGGCCACGCGTACTCCCTGAGCGGGATGAAGGCGCTCTCCTCGAACCTGGTGTCGCCAGCACCGGCCACGCCGGTAAGCGGCCCCGCCAGGGAGAGCACCGAGTGCACGAGGTCGGGCAGGTCCTCGATCCGTTCCGACAGAGGCGGCAGCGGGATCTCGAAGGCAGACAGCCGGAAATACAGATCAGGCCGGAGAGACCCTGAATCCCTCGCATTCGGGAGGCTCCGGTTGGTCGCCGCGAGGACCCGGAAGTCAAAGCGCCGTTCTTCGCCACCTACCCGAGGCACGACACCGTCCTCCACGACGCGGAGCAGCTTTGCTTGCAGATCAAGAGGCATCTCGGCGATCTCATCGAGAAAGATCGTGCCCCCGTCGGCCGCCTCGAAAGCTCCACGCCGATATCCGATGGCGCCCGTGAAGGCGCCCTCGGCATGGCCGAACAGCGCGTCTTCAATCATCTCGCGCGGCACGGCGGCGCAGTTGACGGGGACGAAGGGGTGGGTGGCCCTGGGGCCGAGGGCGTGGATGGCGCGGGCGGCCAGCTCCTTGCCCGTACCGGTCTCGCCGAGCAGGAGGACGGGCAGCCGGCTGATGGCGGCCTCTTTGATCCTTGCGTAGACCTTCCGCATCGCCGCGCTGCGGCCGGTCATCTCCGCAAGTCCGCGCGCCAGGCTTTCGCTCGGGGCATTGGCCGGCCCCGACGGCTGCAGCTCCAGCGTCGTGCGTCCCGCGCGGACGCGGCTGCCCGCCCTGCCCACGGCAGACTCCATCCGCTGGCCATCCACGAACGTGCCGTTCCTGCTTCCAAGATCGCGGACACGCACGCCTTCCGGCGTGCGCTCGAGCGAAAGGTGTCGCCACGAGATCGTGTCATCGGCGAGGACGAGATCGCAGTCGGGAGATCGGCCGATCAGGAGGGAAGATTGCTCGAAGGGAAACTCGAGGCCGAGATCGCGGCCGACCACGACTCGAACCCGGGCGACGATCCCGTCATCGGCCTGCGGATGAGGCTGCGGATCGACGGGGTTCGTCGCGTGTGACTCCTGGCTCAGCGAGGCATCCCCGGCGGCTCCGCCGGTGACCGAGCCCTCGTCTCCCAGCCAGCGCAGGCTGTAGCCCCCCAGCATCACGACGTCGGCAGGAGAAAGCTCCGCCCGCTCGACGGCCCGGCCGTTCACGAGGAGCGACTCGCCTCCGATGGATTGGATGGAGGTCGACGAGGCGGATGGGACGATCAGGGCGTGCGAATCGGCGACGTCGGGCAGGGGGAGGATGACGTCATTGCCCGGCGCTCGCCCAAGTCGCAACTCCCGGCCTCTAACGTTCAGGGCAAGCACGGGGAGCGAGCCCAGCGAGATCAGCAAGGTGCCCATGTGCGGGGGATCCTCCTGTCGGAGGGCAGCCTGGCGCGAGATCCCGACAGATGCGCGGATTATCAGGCCGAGCCGCGAGTATTGTCAATCAGGAAGGGCGAGCCCGGGTGTACTGGATAGCAGGAGGGCGCGAATGCTTCGAAAAGAGGCTCCGCAATCAATGATGATCGTGGATTGGGTGGTAGCTTGGCTCAGGGTCGAAGTCGGGCCGGCTCAAACTCGATCGAGCGAGGTGCGGGGGCTCCGTCTGATGCTACCTGCGGAGAGTGGCGGCTCGCCCGAGCGATTCCTCGTAGAGAGGATCCCGGCCGGTTCGATCCAGCTCCTCGCAGAGCAGCTCGGCCGTGCTCCTCTCGCGGAAGCGGGATCGGCGGGGGAGAGGGCAGGCTCCGGGAAGCTCGGCGCGGGAGGACCACATCCCGGCGGCGCCCTCCGACTCGACGACAGCGCGGGAGCCGTCGGAGGTTTCCAGGACGAGCTGCGTGATCCTCCCGTCCGGAACTCCTGGCAGCTCTTCGTGATGCCTTCGGAAGGCACCCTTCCGCAAGGCCGCACCGGCCCATGCGCTCAGGAGGGCTCCGGCGGCGGAGCTGCGGGGCCCGCCCGCAGTGTGAACCGCGTCGATCCGATCGATCAGCGGCCGCATGAGCGGAGAGTCGAAGAGGCCGGCGATGCCGAGCTGTAGAGGGAGGAGCCTTCCCCAGTTGAGATCACTAATCATCGGATGGCCCGGCAAGACGGCGCGCCGGGCGAGCATCTCCAGATCCGGGACTCCGAGGTGCAGGCTGTCGACGACCATGCGATCCGCGAGAGGGCCGAGCCGATCGAGGAGCGCCGGATCCGGGGGGAATCTCTCCGGAAGCCAGAGGCACGAAGGAAGATCCGAGGCGACCAGAGTGGAGACCAGCGCCGGGAGGTGGGTCGTGCCTCCCGGTGAGATCCGTATCGTCACCTGCTCTGAGCAGACCTGGCGGCCGCCGGCGCGGGGGAGCGTGCAGTGCGCGCTGATCCATGCCTGGAGCACGTCGCCAACGAGTGCCGGATCGAGCTCGAGGAGGAGGACCCTGGCGGGGCGGGCCTGGACGACCTCCGCCAGGATCCGATCCCGCTCGGGCCCTCCGCCGGTGGGAGAGAGGACGAGCAGGTTCAGGAGGCAGGCCCGGGTCACGGCGCCGGCCTCGCCGCCGCTCCCGCGGGCGGCCTCCTTCCAGAGGCGCGTCAGCTCCCGCTCGATCGCCGCGACCTGGACGCTCGTCGGATGGCCGGATGCGAAGCTCTCGAGCGTCACAGCCGCCTCCAGGCTCGACCTTCCGCCTCGATGAGGACGTGAGCGTCGGTCGGCCCCCAGCTCCCGGCCTCGTAGCGCGGGACGGGCGTCTGCGAATCCGCCGCCCATCCCTCCAGGATGCGCGTCATCAGAGCCCAGGCAGCGTCCACCTCGTCCCGGCGCGTGAAGAGCGTGCCGTCTCCCACGAGACAGTCGAGGAGAAGGCGCTCGTAGGCCTCGGGGGGCGTCTCACCGAACGACGTTCCGTAGCGGAAGTCCATCTTCACCGGGCGGATCCTCACGGCGGCCCCGGGCACCTTCGAGGAGAACTTGAGGGAGATCCCCTCGTCGGGCTGGATCCTCAGCGCGAGCACGTTCGGCCGGATCCCTTCGCTGCCGGGTCCCTTGAAGAGGAGGTGCGGGACGGACTTGAAGTGGATCGCGATCTCGGTGACGCGGCGGGGCAGGCGCTTGCCGGTCCTGAGATAGAAGGGGACCCCAGCCCATCTCCAATTCTCGATCCCGAGCCGCAGGGCGACGAAGGTCTCCGTGCGGCTTCCGGCCGGGACGCCCTTCTCCGCGGTGAATTCCGCCACGCCGGCCCCGTCCATCGAGCCAGCGCCGTATTGACCGCGGACGGCGATCCGGGGAACGTCCGCCGGGGCCGGAAGGGGAATGGCCTGGAGCGCCTTGAGCTTCTCGTCCCTCACCGCCCCGGCGCTCAGGGAGACCGGCGGCTCCATTGCCACGAGGCAGAGGAGCTGCATCATGTGGTTCTGGACCATGTCGCGAAGACTGCCCGCCGCGCTGAAGTAGGCGCCGCGCCCCTCCACGCCGAGCGTCTCCGCGGCCGTGATCTGCACGTGGTCCACGTACTTCTGGTTCCAGATCGGCTCGAAGATGCCGTTGGCGAAGCGCAGGACGAGGATGTTCTGGACGGTCTCCTTGCCCAGGTAGTGATCGATCCGGAAGACCTGATCCTCGACGAAGACCCCGGCCAGGGCGTCGTTGAGCCGGCGCGCGGAGGCGAGATCCCGCCCGAAGGGCTTCTCGACGATGATCCGGGAGAAGGGGCTCTCGCCGCCCGCGTAGACGAGGCCCGCCTCTCCGAGGCGTTCGATGATGGATTCGTAGGCCTCGGGGGGCGTGGCCAGGTAGAAGATCCTGTTCCTCCCCGCGCCGCGCTCCTTCTCGACCTCCTCGAGCATGCCGCGGAGGCGGCGGTACCCCTCGGGATCATCGAATGAAGATTGAACGTAGCGGATGCCCCCGGCGAAGCTGCTCCAGTGCGCCTGCTCGCGCGGACGGCGCGAGTGCTCGTCCACGGCGGTGGCGCCCGTCTCCCTGAAGCTCGCGTCGTCCCATTCGCGCCGCGCGAACCCGATCACGCAGAAGGCCTCGGGCAGCACGCCGTCCAGCGCCAGGTTGTAGAGAGCGGGGAGGAGCTTGCGCGAGGTGAGGTCGCCCGTCGCGCCGAAGATCACCATGGTGCACGGGGAGACCGCGCGCTCCCCGGTGAGGCCGGCGCGGAAGGGGTTCCCGGGCTTCTCCGGCCCTCCCGCGTCCATGTCGATCACCGCTCGCGGGCGAGAAGCTCGAGCGCCTCGGTGATCAGGCGCCGCAGAGCGGGGAGGCCGCGGGCCGGGGACTGTCGGAGATGGACCCGGAGGGCGGGGCGCCCACGCGCCGAGAGCGCCTGGAGATCACCGCGTGCCTGCGCCGCTTCCAGAGTCGCGAAGGTCCAGGGGCGTCCGGGCACCGCGAGATCGCGTTGCGCCTCGGCAGTCACCTGGAGGAAGATCCCTCGCGGCGGGCCGCCCTTGTGATACTGGCCTGTCGAGTGGAGGAACCTCGGGCCGTACCCCGTGGTGACGGCGACGGAGAGTGCATCGCGGAGAGCCGTCCGGATGCCGCCGAGCGCCTCGTCGCTGCCGGCGTTCATGGGGAGCCACGCCTGGAGCGAGATGTAGGCCGGGGGGCTCGCGCCCGAGAGAAGGGCGGCCATCCACCCTGCCGCTCCAGGCGGCCTCCGCCGGCGCTCCACCTCGGCGCGGAGCGCGGCCGCGGCAGCGCCCTCCGCATGGATCTCGAGTGCGTCGCTGGCGAAGAGCGGAGCGACCTGATCGAGGCGCTCGAGGCGCCCCCGCGCTTCGACCTCCGCGAGGATCCGGCTCGTGTTGTCCTTGCTCTCCTTCACGTTGGGCTCGTCGAAGGGATCGACCTCGAGGATCGCTCCCGCGACCGCGGTCGCAATCTCCCATCGGAGGATCTCCCCGCCGAGGTCCCAGGTTTCGTCGAGGTCGATCCGCACCAGGGGGTGGGAGGCCTCCCGGAGGGCCGTGACGGCGGCGTCCAGATCCTGGTTCTTTCCGCCGCTGAGCCTGAGATACACGAAGAGGCGGTCCCCGCCGTAGCCATCGGGCCGGCCCGTGATCTCACCTTCGACAGGGAGGATGCCCCGCCCCTCCTTGCCCGTGCTCTCCGCGATGAGCTGCTCGAGCCAGAAGCCGAAGGGTGCGATCTCCGGCGTGATCATGAGTGAGAGCTTGTCCCTCCCCGCGAGAGCCGCTTCCCCCAGGACGGCCCCGAGCTTCACCCCGGGATTGGATCCGGGCTGCACGGAGGGCCCGCAGCCGGCGCTCATCTTCGCAGCGCGGACGAGGAGCCTGTCGAGGTCGACTCCGAGCAGGGCGGCGGGGACCATGCCGAAGTAGGAGAGGGCCGAGTAGCGGCCGCCGATGTCGGGAGCGTTGGCGAAGCACTTCCGGAATCCCCTCTCGCGGGAGATCGTCTGGAGCGGGGAGCCGGGATCGGTGATGGCGATGAAGCGCCGGGCCGCCTCCTCGATCCGTGCCGATGCGATCCGCTCCCGGAAGTGCTCGTAGAGGCAGAGCGTCTCGAGTGTGGTGCCCGACTTCGACGAGACGATGAAGAGGGACCTTCTCAGATCAATCTGTTTCTCCGCGGCCTCGATCGCGCCGGGATCCGTCGAGTCCAGCACGTGGAGGTCCATGCCGGCTCCGCCGGCGCCGAAGACCCGCGCGAAGACCTCGGGGCAGAGGCTGGACCCACCCATCCCGAGGAGGAGCGCGCTCTCGATCTTCTCAGCGCGAGCCTCAGCGGCGAAGGCACGCAGGTCGGCGGCGGCGGCCTGCATCGGGCCGACGGAGCCCAGCCAGCCGAGCCGGGTGCGCGCGACCCTCTGGTGATCTTCCTCGCGCCTCCACAGCGCCGGGTCGCGCTTCCACAGACGGGCGGTGAAGTCGGAGGCCGTCAGCGCCGCCAGTCGATCGCGGACGGCGCTCTCGAGGGGGCCGAGCCATGATTCGAAGGGCTGAGAGCCGGAGGAAGGCATCGAGGTATCCCTGGAGGCTACGAGCCGAGTCTAGATCTTCAGTCGGGCCTTGAAATCCTCCATCGTCTTCCGGAGTCCTTCATCGAGCCCGATGGAGGGCTCCCACCCGAGGAGCCCGCGCGCGCGCGCGATGTCGGGCTGGCGGACCTTGGGATCGTCCTCGGGGAGCGGGCGGGTCTCGATGGCGCTCGAGCTGTCCGTGATCGCGATGATCTCCTCCGCGAGCTGCCGCACGGTCATCTCGCTCGGATTGCCGATGTTGACGGGGTCGTGGATGGACGAGTCGAGGAGGCGCAGGATCCCGTCGACCAGATCGGAGATGTAGCAGAACGAGCGGGTCTGGGAGCCGTCGCCGAAGATCGTCAGGGGCTCCCCGCGCAGCGCCTGCGCCATGAAGGTCGGTATGGCGCGCCCGTCCCGGATGCGCATCCGCGGGCCGTAGGTGTTGAAGATCCGGACGATCCCCGTGTTGACCCCGTGGTAGCGGTGGTAGGCCATCGTGAGCGCCTCGGCGAACCGCTTCGCCTCGTCGTAAACCCCTCTCGGGCCGATGGGGTTCACGTTGCCCCAGTAGCTCTCCTTCTGGGGATGCAGCAGCGGGTCGCCGTAGACTTCCGAGGTCGACGCCAGGATGAAGCGGGCCTTCTTGACCTTGGCCAGGCCGAGCGCCTTGTGCGTGCCGAGCGATCCCACCTTGAGCGTCTGGATGGGCAGCTCGAGGTAGTCGATAGGGCTGGCCGGGGAGGCGAAGTGGAGGATCGCGTCGACGTCCTGGGCGACGTAGATGTAGCCGGTGACGTCGAGGTTGATGAACGAGAAGCCGGGCACTCCCATCAGGTGGGCCACGTTGTCCGGTGAGCCCGTCAGGAGGTTGTCCACGCAGATGACGCGATCGCCGGACTCGATGAGGCGCTCGCACAGGTGCGAGCCGATGAAGCCTGCCCCGCCCGTGATGAGGACGCTCCTCGGACCCCTGCGGCTCATCGGTGGGACGGTCTCCATGGAAGGTGCGGCGTTGCGGCTCAGGGCGGACCATTTGACCCCCGCAACCCCGGGGAGTCAAGTCCGGCGGCCCCTTCGCACCTATAATGCGAGCGCCCGATCCGGCCTGGAGCCTGTCCGGGCCATGACTCGGAGAGGGAGGTTGCGGCGTGCTCCACTGGATCGTGCCCCGTCTCGCGGCCCTCCTGATCCGGATCCTCCGTGCCACCATGCGGATCCGGTGCGCGGGGCGGGAGCGGCTCGAGGCGCTCCGCTCGGCTGGGGGCCGGTACATCCACGCCTTCTGGCACGGAGACCTGCTCCTGATGCCCTACGCCTATCCGGGAGGGAAGATCGCCATCCTGATCAGCGAGCATCGTGACGGTGAGCACATCGCGAGGACGATGGAGCGCTTCGGCCACACCTCGGTCAGGGGATCGACCACCTCGGGGGGCGCCGCTGCGCTGCGAGGGGCCGTGCGCATGGCCCGCGACGGCTACGATCTCGGCTTCACGCCCGATGGCCCGCGCGGTCCGCGCCACAAGGCGCAGATGGGCGTGGTCGCCGCCTCGCGGATGACCGGGCTGCCGATCGTGCCCGTCGGTTTCTCGGCCCGGCCCGCGCGCCGCCTCGGATCGTGGGACGGCTTCATCGTCCCATGGCCCTTCTCACGAGGGGTCTTCGTCTATGGAGAGCCCCTCCTCGTGGCCCCTGAAGCAGGGGCGGAGGAGATGGAGGAGGCGCGGAGGCGGGTCGAGGCGGCACTGAGCGAGTGTGCGCGCCGGGCCACCGACCTCGCCGGGGATCCCGGCCGGTTCAGGACGCTGGCGCACCTGCCGGATCCGCGGAGCCTCTCCGGGTGATCGCCCAGGCTGCTCCGCGAGCGACGCGCAGGATCCTCGTCGTGGCCGGAGAGGCGAGCGGCGACCGCCACGCCGCGGGCGTGATGCTCGAGGCGAGGCGTCTCGATCCCTCCCTGGAATTCACAGGCGTGGGTGGGCCCGCGATGAGGTCCGCGGGGCTTTCGAGCCTCTTCGACGCGGAGTCGATCTCCGTCGTGGGCTTCCTCGAGGTGATCCGCCACCTCCCGAAGCTGAGGAGCGCCTTCTCCGCCTGCGTGCGCGCCCTGAGGGATGGCGTGGAGGCTCTCCTCCTCGTGGACTACCCGGGCTTCAACCTCCGCCTCGCGGCGCGCGCCCATTCCCTGGGCATGCCGGTGATCTACTTCATCAGTCCTCAGGTGTGGGCCTGGAAGCCGGGGCGCATCGAGAAGATCGCCCGCGTCGTCGACCGGATGCTCGTCGTCTTCCCCTTCGAAGAGGCGATCTACCGCGGGCGCGGCGTGGACGTGGAATACGTGGGCCATCCCCTCGTGGAGGAGGCCCGCCCCGTGCTCGAGCCCGCGCACGTCGCCGCGGCGCTGGCGCTCGATCCGAGACGCCCCATCCTCGGGATCCTCCCGGGCAGCCGGAGCTCCGAGATCCGGCGCAACCTGCCTCCCGCGCTCGGAGCCGCGCGCCTTCTCAGGCGCTTCTTCAGGGACCTCCAGCTCGTGATACCCGTCGCCCCTCAGATCACCGAAGACGAGATCCGGCCCCTGCTCGCCTCCCACCCGGATCTCGAGGTCACGCTCGCCCGCCGTCCCCTCAACGAGGTGCTCCCCGCCTGCCGCGCCGCGATCGTCGCCTCCGGCACGGCCACGCTCGAGACAGCGCTCCTGGGGATCCCCATGGTGGTGATCTACAAGCTGCATCCTCTCACGGCGGCGCTGGCCCGCCGGCTGACCGTCACCGACACCTTCGCCATGGTGAACATCGTCGCCGGGCGCCGGCTCGTGCCCGAGTGCATCCAGGAGAAGTGCACCCCCCAGGCCATCGCCCGGGAGGCCGAGCGCTACCTCGCGGATCCTGCCTATCACGCCGCCGCAGTCGCCGGACTCGCGGAGGTTCGATCGATGCTGGGGAAGGGCGATGCGTACGCGAACGCGGCGCGCAGCCTCGTGTCGTTCCTGGAAGCGCGGAGGGGCGGCGCCGCACGAAGCGCCGAGCCGGCTCCCGCGCACGGCGCCGCGGGAGGCTGAGTGAAACACCACGATTCTGTGGCGTTCGAGCGCGCGGCACTGCCCTCCGCTACTCGAGCGGCGCCAGTTCTCAGCTCGGGACGTGGGGTCGCCCTGCGCTCCTACTTCCGGCCGGACCCACGTCGAGGCCAGATCACACATCACGGCCGGCCTCCAGACGTACGCTCCGGGCGACCCCACGTCCCGCGCCATCGACCTGGATCCCCTGCATCGTGAGCGACAACGCAGTCTCCATCGTGCAGGTCGAGGAGCCTCGCTACCCGGAGCGAGCGCCCTACGATCCGCCCGAGCGCTACCCCGAGCTCTCGGGCCTCACCCCGCGCGAGGATCCCTCCAACGGGATCTATCCCGCCGTCCGTGAGTGCTTCCGTCTTCTCGGGCTCGACGCGGAGCGCTTCGGGAGCGGGGAGTGGAATCCGCTGGGGGATCTCATCCAGCCGGGCGACCGCGTGCTCATCAAGCCCAACCTCGTGCGCCACTTCCATGGGGGCGGCCTCGACACCGAGTCCCTCGTGACGCACGCGTCGGTCCTGAGACCCGTTCTCGACTACGCGGTGCTCGCGCTGAAGGGCCGAGGCCGGATCACCGTCGGGGACTCGCCCCTCCAGTACGCCGACTTCCATCGGGCCCTGGGCCTGACGGGCGCCGACGTTGTCATCGAGGAGGCCCGGAGCCGGACCACCATCGACGTCGAGGCGGTGGATCTCCGCAAGGAGCGATCCGAGAAGCGGCGCGGCGTCATCGTCAGCCGCATCCCCAACGACGGCGACCCCAGGGGATACCAGAGGGTCGAGATGGACGGAGCCAGCCGATTCCGCGGGCTCGACGAGCGCTGCCCGCGCTTCAGGGTCACCCAGTACGATCCCGAGGTCATGAGCCGGAGTCACCACGGCTCGAGCCACGCCTACCTCTTCCCCGCGACGGTTCTCCAGGCCGACGTGATCCTCAACATCCCCAAGCTGAAGACGCACGGCAAGGCGGGGGTAACGGCGGCCATGAAGAACCTCGTCGGGATCAACGGCTCGAAGGACTGGCTGCCCCACCACACCTTCGGCTCGGCCGCGGAGGGGGGCGACGAGTACCTGATCCCGTCGCTGCGCAAGCGCGCCATCTCACGGCTCCGCGACAGGATCGAGACGACAGGCGGCCTGTTCAGGAGGACGCTCTGGGCGGCCGAGCGGGCGCTCGTCCGCTCTGGGCGGCTCTGGCCCTTTCCCGACCCCTTCTTCGAAGGCTCCTGGTACGGCAACGACACGATCTGGCGCACGGTCCACGATCTTCACAGGGCGCTCTTCTTCGCCGACGAGGAGGGGCGTCTCGGCCGCGAGCCGCGCCGGCGCTACCTGGCGCTGGTGGACGGCGTCGTGGCGGGTGAGGGAGAAGGGCCGATGCGCCCCACCCCGCGGCGGGCGGGAATCCTCGTGGCCTCGCGGAGCCCGCTGGCGGCCGACGTCACCTGCGCGCGCCTCATGGGATTCGACGAGAGGCGCATCCCGCTCCTGGCCTACGCTCTCGGCGACGGTTTCCACCCCCCGCTCGAGGCGGCGGCCGATCTCTCCATCCGATCGAACCTGCCCAGGTGGGAGCGGCTCCTCGAGCTCCGCCGCTCCGAGAGCCTCGCCTTCGCGCCCCCCGCCGGCTGGAAGGGCGTCGTCGAGCTGCCCGGCTGAATCCGGACTCGCGGGAGGCAGTCGTCGCGGCCGTGCGGCTCGACCCTTCGATCGTGGCGCCCTGTGGACCTGTGGGAGCGCGGGGGCTATATTCGCGGCGCCCCTTGAATCAACGCCGATCCTCGCACCGGATCGGCCTTTTGCGGCCAGCGAGCCGACCGAGCCCGGACTCAGGCGGTCGTCCGCGCCGGCAGCAGCGCTCCAATCCATGGATGCCGACAAGGCCGCCGGCGCGCCGGCCCTCACGCAGTCCCAGCGAGAGAGCTTCTACTCCAGGATCTACCTGATCCGCATCGTCGAGGAGCGGATCCTCGAGCTCTTCGAGCAGGGGCGCCTCTCGGGGACCACGCACACGTACGTGGGCCAGGAGGCTATCGCGGTCGCCGCCGTCTCCCATCTGGGGCCTCGCGATCTGATCTTCTCCAGCCACAGGTGCCACGGCCATTTCCTCGCGCGCTTCGGTGATCCCGTCCCGCTGCTGGCCGAGCTGATGGGCAGAGAGGGCGGCGCCAGCGGCGGGCGGGGCGGAAGCCAAAACCTCTGCGGCGACAGCTTCTTCAGCTCCGGCGTCCAGGGGGGCTACATGCCGATCGCGACGGGGATGGCCCTGGCCGAGAAGATCCGGGGTAGCGGGTCGATCGTCACCGCCTTCATCGGCGACGGGACGATGGGGGAGGGGGCGCTCTACGAAGCGCTCAACATGGCTTCGCTCTGGAAGGTTCCGCTCCTCGTGGTCGTGGAGAACAACCGCTACGCCCAGACGACGCCCATCGAGCTGAACCTCGCGGGAAGCATCACGGGGCGCGCCGCGGCCTTCGGCATTCCGGCCGAGGAAATCGAATCCAACGACGTCGCGCGCCTGCACCCCTTCTTCGGCGCCGCGGTCTTCGCGGTGAGGGCCGGAGGCGGCCCGAGGATGGCGGTGGTCCACACCTACCGGCTCCGCGCGCACAGCAAGGGTGACGATGACCGCAGCGAGGCCGAGATCGAAGCCTGGCGACGCAAGGATCCGCTGATCGACGCGGCCCGGGGGCTCGACGCCGCGCGCGTCAAGGTCCTCGAGGAGGAGGCTCGACTCCTGCTCGCCGGGGCGGAGCGAGAGGTCGAGCGCATGGCGCCTGCGCGGATGGAGGGGCGGGCCGGGGCGGGCTGCTCCATCCCGGAGAGGGCCTGATGCGCTACGTCGAGTCGCTCAACCGGGGGCTCCACGATCTGATGGAGACCCATCCCGAGGTGATCCTCCTCGGCGAGGATCTACTCGATCCCTACGGCGGGGCCTTCAAGGTGACGCGCGGCCTCTCCACGAAGTGGCCGCAGCGCGTGATCCCGACGCCGGTCAGCGAGGCGGGGATTACAGGAGCGGGGATCGGCCTGGCGATGCGCGGCATGCGCCCCATCGTGGAGATCATGTTCGGCGACTTTCTGACGCTCTGCATGGACCAGATCGTGAACCACGCGGCCAAGTTCCACTGGATGTACGGCGGGAGGGTGAAGGTGCCCCTCGTCATCCGCGTGCCGATGGGCGGCTACCGCGGCTACGGCCCCACGCACAGCCAGAGCCTCGAGTCCCTCGTCGCGGGCGTCGCGGGCCTGACGATCGTCGCCCCCAGCGCCTATCACGACCCTGGAGCCCTGTTGAAGCGGGCGGTCCTTGGCGCGGAGGAGCCCGTGCTCTTCGTCGAAAACAAGCTCCTCTACCCGAGAGCCCTCGTTCCCGCGGGGGAGACCGATTCCTCCACCCGGATGAGCGTGGCCGTCGCGGGCGAGTCGATCCCGGGCTTCCCGACGCTGTCGCTGCGGATGGTCCGCGAGGAGGAGCCTGAGGTCACGCTCATCGCCTACGGCGGGATGGCCGCTCTCGCTGCGGAGGCGGCGGGCCGGGCCTTCGTCGAGGATGAGATCCTCGCGGAGGTCCTCGTTCCCGCGAGGATCGCGCCGCTTCCGATCGAGGATCTCGCGCCCCCGGTCCGATCCAGCGGCCGGGCCATCGTGATCGAGGAAGGCCCCCGCGCGTGGGGATGGGGGGCCGAGGTGGCGAGCAGTCTCTACGAAGCGGCCCACGCCTCGATGCGCGCCCCGATCGAGAGAATCGGAGCGGCGCGCCAGCCGATCCCCGCGGCGCCGCACCTGGAGCGCGAGGTGCTCCCTTCGGTGGAGGCCATCGAGAGCGCCATCCAGAGGCTGGCGCGCTCGTGATCACCGAGATCCGGCTGCCGCGGCTCAACGCCAACGACACGACCGTGCGCCTAGTGGCCTGGCTCGCGGCCGATGGCGCGAAGGTCTCGAAAGGGGATGTCGTCTGCGCCGTGGAGACGACGAAGGCGTCCGCCGAGCTGGAGGCGGAGCGGAGCGGAACCCTGCGGCGCGGGGCGGTCGCCGGAGAGGATCTCGACGTGGGCGCCCTCATCGCATGGATCGGCGACAGCGCGGAGGAGCTGCGGGGCCTGAGCGCGGAGCCCCCCGCAGGAGGACGCCCCGTCGTGACGCAGAAGGCGCGCCGCCTGGCAGCGCGGCTCGGGATCGACGTCGAGCGGATCGCGGCGCCGGGGGCGATGGTGCGCGAGCGCGACGTGCTTGCGGCTGCCGGAAAGGAAGGGCCCGATCCCTTCGATCCGGCGGCGCTGCGCGGGGCGGTCGACCCTGCCTTCCTCGCCCGCATCCAATCCGATACCGCTTTTGCCGCGCTGTCTTCCGGGGAGAAGATTGCCGCCTACCGCGCGCACGGGGCCGCCATCGGCGAGGGGGTCGTGATCGGCGCCGGATCGATCATCCTCGCCTCCCACCTCGAGCTGAAGGACGAGGCCGCCATCGGCAGGAATTGCCGCATCGAGGCCGGCTCCTTCTCGCTGGGCCGCATGTCGATCCTCGGGGACGGCGCCGGCGTGACGGCCCGCCACGTCCGGATCGGAGATGTGCTCTACGGCGGCGAGCGGATCCTCATCGGGGGGGGAGGAGCGCGGGGGGCGGCTTCGAGACTTGTCGTCGGCAATCTCTGCCTCATCTCGCACGACTGCATCCTCAATCCGGCCGGCGGGATCAGGATGGGCGACGAGGTCGGCCTGAGCCCCCACGTGAAGCTCTACACGCACAACTTCTGGCAGAGCGTGCTCGACGGCTACCACGCAAACTTCGGCCCCATCGTCATCGAGGATCGAGCCTACCTGACAGGCGACTCGCTGGTCGTGCCCGGCGTGAGAATTGGCGAGGGGGCCACGGTCCTGGCCAACTCGACGGTGAGCGCCGACGTGCCCCCCTACACGCTCGTCTCCGGCAACCCGGCGCGCCCCGTCGGGAGGATCGACACGCGCGTCTCCCCCGAGCGCAGGGAACGAATCCTGCTGGGGCTGATGGAGGAGATGAAGGAGGAGCTGGCGGGTCGCCTTCCGGAGGGGGCCGTCCGCTACGCGAAGGAGATCGACCTGGCCGACGCCGCGCTCGCAGGCATCGTCCTCACCTTCGCCTGCCGCGGCGACCGCGCGGCTCTCCGTGGGCGCTGCGTCGTCTTCGATCTCGGAGCCCGGGAGGTGATCGGCGAGCAGGGAGCGCACAGCGACGAGGTGCGCAATTTCCTGAGGCGGCGCGGAATCCGGCTGAAGCCCATCCACTGGCGCTATCGCGGGCCGCAGGAGACTCCCCATGCTTGACGGCGCCTGGGCGCTGCCGCGCGGAACGCGCGTCCTCGTCGTGGGGGCCCATCCCGACGACGAGATCCTGGGCGTCGGCGGGACGCTCGCGCGCCATGCGGAGGCGGGCCAGGAGGTCCAGGCCCTCGTCGTGGGCGAAGGAGCGACGGCACGAGGCGCGCGCAGGGAGGCTGCCGCGTCTCCGGCCGAAGTGATCGCCCTCAAGGAGGCCGCCCGGGAGGCCGCGCGGATCATCGGCGCGAAATCACCGATCTTCCTGGGGCTTCCCGACGAGCGGCTCGACACGATCGGCCTCCTCGATCTCGTGAAGGAGATGGAGAAGGTCCTGGCCGGCTTCGTTCCACAGGTCGTCTACACGCACCACGGCGGCGACCTCAACATGGATCATCGCCTCATCCACCAGGCCGTGATGACGGCCTGTCGCCCCATGCCGGGCCAGCCCGTGCGCTTCATCTACACCTTCGAGACGCTCTCGAGCACGGAGTGGTCGACCTCGGCCATCGGCGAGTGCTTCCTGCCCACCCGCTTCGTGGACATCAAGACCACCCTCGAGAGGAAGATGGAAGCGCTGGAGGCCTACGGCTCCGAGATGCGCCCCTTCCCCCACTCGCGCAGCTTCGAGGGAATCCGCGCCCTCGCCCGGCTGCGGGGCGTGACCGTGGGCTTCGAGGCCGCCGAAGCCTTCATGGTGATCCGCGAGGTCGTGGGCTGAAAGCGCGCCCCCGCTACCAAGTCCTCATGAACCTCCCGGAAGCCTCCCAAGGCGGCCGGGAGGTTTTTTCCTTAGGGGCACGCGTTGGAGGGGCCATGCAGCATCTTGCGCCCTGTTCGGGCAGGGGATGCCCCATGCGAGGCAGTTCTGCGACAGAAGATGCCGAGTCAACTGCCCGACTTGAACCGCCCCGGGTTCAGGGGAGTGCCTGCGCCTCGAGAAAGTCGGCGAGGGCGCGGGCTGCGAGGTCATGCCCCTCCGCCGTCCAGTGACCGTCGTGGAGAAAGTAGAGCCGGCTGGTGTCTTTCGGAAGGAACGCCTCCCGGAGATCGAGGCATGGCGTTGGCGTCCGCCGACACCAGGCGCCGACTCTCTCCTGGGGCTCCCACCTTGACAGGGACTTCTCGGGCAGGTTCGCCCGCCCCGACCATGATCGCCACCTCGACTCCGAGAGTTGCCATGCCGCCGGGACCAGAATCACGGCGAGCCTGGATCCCGTGGCGGAAACGCGAGAGGTGAGGTCATCGAGAATCAGGTAGGCTCGCTCCCAGGCCCGAGATGTGATCTCGTCGGGCTCGGCCAGGAAGTACGGCAGGTACGGGATCTTCGGCGGGCCGGCCTCGACGGGAGGAGCGCCTTCGAGCCGGGTGCGGACCTCCATGAGGCGGGACCTCACGAAAGTGTAGAGGAGCGAGTGGGACAAGAGCCATTCGCGCACCGCCGGCCCTGGACCGCTTGAGGAAGCCTCCCTCTTCCGGTCGCGCTCCACGAGATCGGATCGCCTGGAGTAGGAGACGGGAAGGCCATCGGGGCCGTAGGTGGCATCCAGCTCGTGGAAAACGAGGAGATCATTGACGAAAAAGGCCACCAGGACGAGGTCCGGGTGCCACCGGTAGCCGCGATTCTTGTAGTAAAGGTACTCCTGCCCGAGGTCGTACCCGGGCACGCCCGTGTTGATGACCTCGATACCGGGTATCCGCCCCTCCAAGCGTCGCGCCAGGATCTCAGTATCACGGACCCCTTGCCCGTACATGAACGAGTCGCCCAGGATGAGGATCCTCTTCCTGCCCGGGATCGCCTCCTCGCGGTGCTCCATGTCGCGGAACCCGGCGGAGTTGATCCGGACGCTCACGGCGAAGTTGCCCCCGGACAAGTGCATTCCCCTGGCGTCGGGGATGAAACTGATGCCCAGCGGGGAATCCTGCCTGTTAAACACGCTCCCAATGCTGACTTCCTCACCCTCCCCAAGCAGGTGATGCCCGGCCAGGCGCATCACCGTCTCGCCGAACCCGAGGGCGATGGCGCTCGAAGTGGCCAGGAGGAGCAACCGGATAGCGCTCCTGCGAAGTCTTCCCGCAGCCGCGCGTGGCTGCATGCCATCCGGTGCGGGCCCGGAGTGGGAAGTGATCTTCATGTGCGTCATGTGGACAGGACTCTACCGGGTCGGACCGCAGATCACAATTTCCGCTCGATCCCGCGTGATCCCCGGCGGCTCCCCCGAAATCGCATGCGGGAGAGCTGGCCAGCGTGAATCTGAATGAGGCCCACATTGACATCCAGGTCCAGAACGTTTGGTGGACGTGGACGCAGGTCGTTCTCCTGCTTCCCATCTTCCCCATACCGGGCCACGTCCGTGATCCGGGACCGCCTCTGAAGGTCTGGGTCAACATCACGCCCGCGGGGGGTTCCTTCTCTTTCGATCCCAGCCGCGTGAGCGTGCGGTTCGATGACGGGGATTCCGTGAGGCCCGTCGGATACTGGGGGCCGGGAGCCGCGGGATGGGTCGTGTGGAGTGGACCCGGGACGTTCCACGAGGCCTGCGGGACTCCGAGAAAGCTGCATCGCGAGACAGCAGAGGGACAACGACGCATCAGCCGACATTCTCGTCTTGCTATCAGGCTCTCTGGGCTCAGGCGAAGGGGTCGCGCACGTCGAGGAAATCGAACTTGAGGAAGTCGCGGTCCTGATGTAGTTCATGATGGTCGGCCAGCCGAGGTAGAACAGCTCCCCACGTGCCGCGCATCCATCCAGGAGTTTCAGGGCCGGGGCGTGCGACGGGCTCGCCGAGTCGGATGCGTACAGAAGCACGTTCACGTCGATGGCGAAGCTCACCGGCGGCGTCCTCGAGGCGGCGCATCGGCCGGCGGCTCCTCCATCACGGCGTAGAGAGCTTCCCTGTCGTCGAGGTCGACCCGGGCGCCCATGGCCCGGGCATTTCAGGTGAAGCAGACGTCAGCCCCGGGTCGTCCACGCTGCTTGCCCAGCGCGAGGGCGAGCAGATCCGAGACGAGGCGGCCGCGCGACTTGCCTTCCCGCTTCTGGAGCTTCTTGACCTTCTTGAGGACCGGGTCGTCGATGTCAAGGGTCGTGCTGACGCGCGGGGTCAGTCTGAGGGGCGCGGTGCGGCGCTGATGCCGGCGCCGTGGTGGTAGACGAGCTCACCGCCGTGATAGGCCGTCTCGAAGAGCAGCGCGAGGCCGGCCGCCCAGAGCACGAGGAAAACCCACTTCATCACGGGGGTAAACCGCCCCCACCAGGTCAGCGCGCCCCTCACGGCCGTGAGGACGAGGAAGAGCCACATCGTCCTCTTCCCGCCCTCCTCGTGCTCCTCGAGGGTCTCGTGGATGGCCGGGGTCTCGAGGATCTCGTCCTCAGCGGCATCCCCGCTGCGCGTGGCGGCGATCGTCCCGAGCGAGCCGATGACCAGGAGAAGCATGCCCGCATGCGTCAGCCACGGGCGCTTCAGGATCGCTCCGGCCAGGTCGATCAGGAATCCCGTGACGAGCAGCGCGATCGGGAAGTGCACGAGGATCGGGTGGAGAGGCAGATCGAGACTCATGGGGGCTGATTCTACACGAAGGGGCATCGTGGGCTGTAGGAGAGCGCCTGCTTCCGAGTCGTGCCCGCGCGCGGTGCCCCGACCGTCCGCTCGGCCCGATGGAGGTGGTCCGGTGAGCCCGCCGACGTGCCCGGGTTCGACGCGCGGGGCGCGGGCGGTTATGCTGGCTTCCCATGCTCACCGGAGGCGCCACAGCCGAAGGAACCGCTCGCTACAGCCGGCGCTTCGCCGGACCGATCGCGCCCGACCATTTCCGGCAGGTGCGCGGACTGTGGCTCTCCTCGATCGGGCTGGGAACCTACCTCGGGGAACCCACGGCCGAGCACGATGCCGCCTACGAGGGCGCGATACGGGAGGCCGTGGGCGCCGGCTGCAACGTGCTGGACGGTGCCATCAACTACCGCTTCCAGAGGAGCGAGAGGAGCATCGGACGGGCTCTGGCCGCTCTCGTGGAGGGCGGCCAGGCGAAGCGCGACGAGATCGTCGTCGCCACGAAGGGCGGCTTCCTCTCCTTCGATGGAGGATACCCGGCCGATCCAGGCGCATGGGTCGTGGACACTTTCATCCGGCCGGGGATCATCGAGCCCGAGGAGATCGCCGCGGACTGCCACTGCATGGCGCCCGCCTACATCGATCACCAGTTCGAGACGAGCCTGAGAAACCTCGGCCTCGACCACATCGACATCTACTACATCCACAACCCCGAGACCCAGCTCGGCGCCGTCGATCGGGAGACCTTCACGGCGCGCCTGCGCGCCGCCTTCAGGGTCCTCGAGGAGAAGGTCGCTGTGGGAGCCCTGACCTGCTACGGAACGGCCACGTGGGACGGCTACCGCCGGGCGCCGGGGAGCGCCGATCACATGGCTCTCATCGATATCCTCGACGCCGCCCGGGCCGCGGCGGAAGATGTGGGAGTGCCGGAGCACCACTTCGGAGCCATCCAGCTTCCCCTGAGCCTTGCCATGCCCGAGGCCCTGCTCGCTCCCACGCAGCCCTCGGCCCGCGGTGGTGAGGCCGCGTCATGGCGGACCCCGCTCGAAGCGGCCGCGGCCGCCGGTCTCATCGTCATGGCGAGCGCCTCGATCCTGCAGGGCCATCTTCCCGCGAAGATCCTCCCGGAGATGGCCGAGAGGATTCCCGGAGGCACGACGCAGGCCCAGAAGGCCATCCAGTGGGTCCGTTCGGCGCCGGGGCTGGCCACGGCGCTCGTGGGGATGAAGTCCGTCGGCCATGTCCGCGAGAACATGTCCCTCGCCGCGGATGCCAGGATGACGCCCGCCCAGCACGCGGCTCTCACCGGCCGCGCCCGCTAGGTGCCCCGGCGCATGAGCGGCGAGGCACGGGCCCGGAAGCCCCATCCTGCCCGGGTCGTTGAAAAACAGGCCCGGATCGGCCATCATGAGGCCTTGCACCTCTCCTCCGGGCTTGGTCGCCCGGACCCCGACCCGCGCCCATGATTCGCAGCATGACGGGATTCGGCCGCGCCGAGCGAAGCTGGCGCTCGCTTCGGGTAGGCGTCGAGATCCGATCGGTCAACAACCGCCACGCCGAGGTGAGAGTGAAAGTCCCCTCGCCGCTGGCCTCTCTCGAGGAGGGGTTGCGCCGAAGGCTGGGAGCGGCTGTGCGGCGCGGCAGGGCGGAGGCGAGCGTCACGGTCTCCGGCCTCGACATGTCGGCTCCGGTCGAGGTGAACCACGCGCTGATCCGCGGCTACCTGGTGGCGGCCGGCGAAGTGGCCCGGAAGCACCGGCTCACGGGGAGCGTGACGCTGGAGTCCGTGCTCGCGCTGCCGGGCGCCGTCACACTGCGCAGCGCCGGTGCGGAGCTGCCCGCGGGAGGTCGCAAGGCGGTCGAGGCCGCCTTCGACGACGCGGTGAGCCAGTTCGAAAAAACGAGGGCCCGTGAGGGCCGACACCTCGCGGGGGACCTGGGGCGGCGGCTGCGGAGCCTCGAGAGGCATCGTGCGGTGCTCCAGCGGCGCGCAGCCGGCTCGGCGAGCCGGTGGGCGGAGCGGCTGAAGAGCAGGCTCGCCGAGATCGGGCGCGGCCTCGAGGTGGATCCCGCCCGGCTGGCGCAGGAGGTCGCCTTCCTGGCCAGCCGGAGCGACATCACCGAGGAGCTGGTGAGATTGGAGAGTCACGTGGTGCAGGCACGGAAGCTGCTGGACGAGGATGGCGAGCCCGCGGGCAGGAAGCTGGACTTCCTGCTCCAGGAGATGCACCGGGAGGCGAACACCATCAACTCCAAGTCCGAGGACATGCAGGTGAGCCGCCACGCGCTCGCGATCAAGGCGGAGATCGAGAAGATCCGCGAGCAGGCGCAGAACATCGAGTAGGAGAAGCCTTGTCGAAGGCCGACATCATCGTCGTATCGGCGCCCTCCGGGGCCGGGAAGACCACCCTGATCCGCCGGCTGCTCCCGGAGGCCCATGGCCTTCACTTCTCCGTCTCGCACACGACTCGCCAGCCCCGGGCCGGCGAGCGCGCGGGGATCGACTACCACTTCACCGGCCGCGCCGAGTTCGACGCCATGGCTGCCTCCGGCGCCTTCCTCGAGTGGGCGGAGATTCACGGGAACAGGTACGGCACGAGCCTGGTGGAGGTCGACGGTGCCCTGGCGCGGGGCGAGGATGTGCTCCTCGACGTCGACAGCCAGGGTGCCAGGATCGTGAGGCGGCTGCGTCCCGGGGCCATCCTGATCTTCATCCTGCCGCCCGGAGTCGAGGTGCTCCGGGAGAGGCTGGCGTCGCGCGGCGAGGGGGCCCCCGACGAGATGCGCTCGCGCCTCGAGGGCGCCGGCAGGGAAGTGGCCTCGCTCGATATCTACGACTACTGCGTCGTCAATGACACTCTCGAGAGCGCCCTCGCCGACATGCTGGCGATTCTGCGGGCCCGGCGCCTCCAGAGAGATCGCATGCCCGATTCCGTTCGTGAAATCGTCCGCGGCTTCGAAGCCGCAGTGGACACCCCACGCAGGCAAAGGAGTGCAAATTGAGAACGATCCAGTACCCCGACGATCTCGAGAGCAAGTTCAGATTCGTCACGCTCGCCTCCCTCCGGTGCGACCAGCTCCAGAAGGGAGCGAAGCCGCGAGTCACCGGTAAATCGCTGAAGCACACGATCCTGGCCCAGGAAGAGGTCCTGGCCGGGGTGGTCCGCGAGATGACGAACGAGGAGATCTCCGCGGCCCAGGAGGCCGTCGTCGGCGCGGAGCCGGTCGAGGAGGCCGTGGAGGCCGGCAGTTGACCGTCGTCCTCGGGGTGACCGGGGGCATCGCGGCCTACAAGGCCTGCGAGGTCGTGCGCGGGCTGCGGCGGCGAGGGTGCTCGGTGACAGTCGCCCTCACGCGCACGGCCCGGCGATTCGTCACGCCCACCACCCTGAGGGCCCTCTCCGGCCGCCAGGTGATCCAGACCTTCTTCGACGGGGGAGAGGCGGAGATCCGGCACATCTCCCTGGCTCGCGAGTGCGGGGCCCTGGTCGTCGCCCCCGCCACCGCGCACTTCCTCGCCAAGCTCGCACGCGGCCTGGCCGACGACTTCCTGTCGACCTTCGCCATGGCGGTCCGGTGCCCCATCCTCGTCGCGCCCGCGATGAATCCGCGCATGTGGGAGAACCAGGCGGTCCGGGAGAACGCCGCCATCCTGAAAGAGAGAGGTGTCCACTTCATCGGCCCCGACGAGGGCGCTCTCGCCGAGGACGAGTGGGGGATCGGACGCCTCGCCGATCCGCAGGCCATCGTCGAGCGGACCGTCGATCTCCTCGGATGGAAGCGCAGCCTGGAGGGGCGCACCGTGCTCGTCACGGCCGGCCCGACCTGGGAGCCGATTGACGCCGTCCGCATGCTCAGCAACCCGTCGTCCGGGAAAATGGGCTTCGCCGTGGCCGAGGCCGCGGTGCGCCGCGGTGCGCGCGTGATCCTCGTGAGCGGGCCCAGCATGATCCCGGATCCCGAAGGAGCCGAGGTCGTGCGGGTGACGAGCGCTTCCCAGATGCACGAGGCGGTGATGCGACGGGTCGGCGAGGCCGGCATCGTGGTGAAGGCGGCCGCCGTCGCCGACTACGCCCCCGCCGAACCCGTGGACCGGAAGATCAAGAAGACGGGCGGGCCGGTCCGGCTGGAGCTGATCCCCACGCGCGACATCCTCAAGGACATCGCCGCCCTCGGGGGGAAGCGGATCCTGGTGGGCTTCGCAGCGGAGACCGAAGATCTCATTCCCAACGCACGCGGAAAGATGTTGGCGAAGGGGCTCGACTTCGTCGTGGCCAACGACGTCGGCGGTGGAGCGGTCTTCGGCAAGGACGAGGGGGACTGCGTCATCCTGGACCGTGGCGGGCGAGAGATCCGGCTGGAGCAGACATCCAAGTCCGAGATCGCCGAGCGGCTCCTCGACCTCGTCGAAGAGAAGCTGGCTGCGTGAGCCCGCCCGACGATCCCGCCGGCGGCTTCCCGGCCCGCCTCCTCCTCGCGCAGCACCTCGAGTTCCTCCGGGAGATCGGCCTCACGGGTCTCCGGCTGCACTCACCCGTTGCCTCAGAGAGCCGATCAGCGCACCGGATGGAGGAGAGTGCGCCCGTGACCTCCTGGAGCCGCCCCGGATCTCTCGAGATGCAGGCCCCGCTGCCGAGCGGGGCGCAGCGGGGGCCGGAGCCTTCACGGCGGGAAGCGCCCGGCGGTGCGGCCGCCGCGCTCGAGACGCTGCGTGCCGAGGAGATTGGCGATTGCCGCAGGTGCGCGCTCTGCGAGGCGAGGAAGACGATCGTCTTCGGCTCGGGGGATCCCGGGGCGCGGCTCATGTTCGTCGGCGAGGGACCCGGACGCGACGAGGACATCCAGGGCCTGCCCTTCGTCGGGCGGGCGGGCCAGCTCCTGACCGACATCATCTCCGCGATGAAGCTCACGCGGGGGCAGGTCTACATCGCCAACGTCGTGAAATGCCGCCCCCCTGACAACCGAACGCCCCTGCCCGAGGAGATCGAAGCCTGCATGGGCTTCCTCAAGCGGCAGATCTCGATCATCTCGCCGGGGGTCATCGTCTGTCTCGGCGCGGTGGCCGCGCAGGCGCTCCTCGGCACCACGATTGGCATCACGAAGCTGAGAGGGGAGTTTCGTGAGTACGAAGGCATCCCGGTGATGGCCACCTACCATCCCGCCTATCTCCTGAGAAACCCGGCCAAGAAGCGCGAGGTCTGGGAAGACATGAAGCTCGTCATGGCGCGCCTCGCGCCGTGAGTCGCTCGCGGGAGCCGCTGGAGACGATCGCTGCCCTGCGCGGAACGGAGGGTCGCCCTGCGCTCCTACTTCCGCCGTGGTGACATCGATACCAAGGGCACCATCTCGACCGGCTCCAGACGTACGCTCCGGGCGACCCTCCGTCCCGCGCCGCCGCCACGTAGTAGGTTCCCAGTCGTGCTGGCGGAGACTCAGTCCACGTCTCCACTTCAGCCACTCGTCGGGCGCTCGCGCGGCTCCCTGCCACGCATCAGCTCTAGGCGGATCCGGTGGGGGATCCCTTCGAGGATTGCCAGCTCGCGCCGTGTGGTGAGGCTCCGGTTGAATATCCGCTTGAGCTCCCGCACCATGTGGGCCCGTCCCGACCCCTCGAAGAAGCCGATGGAGTCCAGGGCCTCGATCAGCCGGCCGTAGAAGGCCTCCACCTCCTCGCGGCTGGGAGGGAGCTCTTCCTCCGACGCTGCCGGTGCGGGAGAGTCCGGGGCCTCCGGCTCGTGCGCGACGGCGGCCTCCCGGATCTCGTAGAGGAAGAGAAGGGCGGCCTGCGCGAGGTTGAGGGATCCGTAGAGGTCCGATGCGGGAATGCTCCCGAGGAGCTGGCACCGCGAGAGGGCCTCTCGGGTGAGGCCGATGCTCTCCTGCCCGAAGAGTAGGGCGACGGGCCCGGAGGTGGCTGCCTCCAGGAGGCGGAGCGCCAGAGCGCGCGGGGCGAGGACCTCGAAGCCCGCAGGGGGCTTCGAGGTGGTCCCCGCCACGAGGGCGGATCCCGCCACGGCGCTCTCGATCGAAGGGTGAAGGGTGCGGGAGGCCAGGACGTCCGCGGCGTCCCATGCCATCCTGCGCGCTTCGCCCTCGAACCAGTCGGGGTCGTCGACGGGCCTCGGCTCGGCGAGAGCGAGGCGCGTGAAGCCCATGTTCTTCATCGCCCGCGCGACGGCACCGACATTGCCGGGGCTGGCGGGCCTCCAGAGGACGACGGTGAAGCGGGACAGGAGCCCAGGATCAGCCACGCGGCCATCCTACCAGAGCCGCTACGCCTCGATCGCGCTTCCCGTCCCCGTGCGAAAGCTCTTCACCTATTTCCTGCCGGAGGGGCTCGAAGGCAGCGCCGAGCCCGGCAGCCGGGCCCGGGTCCCCTTCGGCCGGCGCAGCCTCACGGGAGTCATCGCCTCCCTCGAGGAGAGCTCCGACGTCGCCCCCGATCGGATCCGCGGCGTCACGGCGCTGCCCGATGCCGCTCCCGCCATCGGCCGCGGCCTTCTCGAAACGCTCTCCTGGGCCGCCCGCTACTACGTCTCGGCGCCCGGGCCCACCTTCGCGCTCGGCCTTCCTCCCCGGGGCGGCTCCTCCCCCAGGACGACTTCCTTCTACACACCGGCGCTCGATCCCGATCCCGAGCGGGCGGCGACCGCGCGAGCGCCGAGGCAGAGGGCAATCCTGGATCTCCTCCGGCGCGAGGGACGGCCGCTCTCCACCGAGGAGCTTCGAGGCCTCGTCGGGGCGACCGCTGCCTCGCTCGCCGCGCTCAGGAGCAAGGGGTTGGTGCGGGTCGAGCGCCGTCCAGTGGAATCGACTCCCGATCTTCCCCGGGCCGGGACGCCCCCGCCGCGGCATGCGCTCACGGAGGAGCAGCAGTCTGCCGCGCGGCAGCTCGCCGAGGCCATCGCATCCGCGGACTTCCGCTCCTTCCTCCTCGTGGGCCCCACGGGGAGCGGCAAGACCGAGGTCTTCTTCTCCGCGATCGAGAGCGCGCTCGAAGGTGGTGGCGGGGCTATCTACCTCGTTCCGGAGATCGCCCTGACCCCTCTGCTCTCCAGGCGCTGCCGCGAGAGGTTTGGCGAGCGTTTCGCCGTGATGCACTCGTCGCTCACACCGGCGCAGAGGCGCGACGAATGGGAGCGCATCCGGGCGGGGAGGGCAGGCCTGGTCCTCGGGGCGCGCTCGGCCCTCATGGCTCCCGTCCGGAATCTCCGGCTCGTCGTCGTGGACGAGGAGCAGGACAGCTCCTTCAAGCAGGAGAGCGATCCTCGCTACAACGCCCGTGACCTGGCTCTCGTCCGCGCCAGGGAGGAGGGGGCGGTGGCGCTCCTCGGCTCGGCCACACCCTCGATGGAATCATGGACCTCGGCTCTGAGGGGACGGCACGGAACGCTGAGGCTCACCAGGCGGATCGAATCCCGGCCCATGGCGGCGGTGCATCTCGTGGATATGCGCCGCGAGGAGGAGGAAACCGGGGGCCGGGACCCCGTCTCGCGGAGGCTCCTCGAGGCGCTGCGCGGCGCGGTGGAGCGGCGCGAGCAGGCGATCGTGCTCCTGAACAGGCGAGGATGGGCGCCCTCGCTCCTGTGCAGGAAGTGCGGCGAGACGATGAAGTGCCGCCGCTGCTCCATCTCCCTGACCTGGCACCAGCGGGACAGCACCCTCCTCTGCCACTACTGCGGGTACAGGCGCGGGCTCCCGGGAAGGTGCCTCGAGTGTGGAGAGAAGAGGCTCCTTCTCACCGGGACAGGGACCGAGAGGCTCGAAGAGGAGATCGCAGCCCTCTTCCCCTCCGCCCGGGTGGCGAGGCTGGACAGGGACGTCGCGCGGGGCCGGCTGGCGTCCGGACAGATCCTCGAGGCCTTCGAGCGGGGAGAGCACGACATCCTGGTCGGAACCCAGCTCGTGGCGAAGGGCCACGATTTCCCGAGGGTCACGGTCGTCGGAGTGGTCGGCGCGGATTTCACGCTCGGCTTCCCCGACTTCAGGGCGGCCGAGCGCACCTTCCAGATCCTGACCCAGGTGGCGGGCCGTGCCGGTAGAGGTGATCGGCCCGGGGAGGTGATCGTCCAGGCCTGGCGTCCGGATCACTACGCGATCCAGGCGGCGCAGATGCAGGACTACGAAGCCTTCTACGCGAAGGAGAGCCGCTACCGGAGGCTGTCGGGCTATCCGCCTTTCACGGCGCTGGCCTGCGTGACGGCCACCGGGGCTTCGCTCGAGAGCGCGCGCCGGAGGGCCGGCCACTTCACGGACGCTTTGCGCCGCAGCTCCGGGAGCGACGTGAAGATCCTCGGGCCGGCTCCTGCGCCGCTGTTCCGGCTCAAAGGGCGCCACCGATTCCAGATCATTGTCCGGGCCGTCCGGAGGAGGCTCCTCTCCGACGCCCTGCACGAGGCCCTCGATCGCCTCGAGCAGAGCCGCACGCCGGCGCAGGGAATCCAGGTCGACGTGGATCCGGCCTCGCTGCTCTGAACGCGCGACAGCGATGCCGTGTCAACGGAGAAGCGTCCGGCCCGGAGGAGCACCGCGCGCGAGGTACGGCCTCCCGGTCAGTTCGCTGCGGGCGCCCTCGCCGCAATCAAGCGCTCCAGCTCCTGCTTGAGGACGTCGAGGACCTCGGCATAGGGGTAGGTGCCCACCGTCTCCGACCCCCGCTTGAGGTTGACGCTCCTGGGGCCGCACCAGAGCCCGAGGTCCGCGTCGTCAGTCTCACCGGGGCCGTTCACCCGGCAGCCCATCACGGCGATGGTGATGTCGTGGTCCTTCGCCCAGGAGGTCATCTCCCGGACGTCGCGGGCGAGGTCCACGAAGGCCTCGTTCTCCACGCGGGAGCAGGATGGGCATGAGATGATGTTGAGACCGCTCCGGACGAACCGGGGGACCGATCTGAACCTTCCCGCCGCGATGTCGTCCAGGATGGCGCGCCCCACGGTGATCTCCTCGCCCTTGCGGTCGTTCGGCACCGTCAGGGAGACCCGCACCGTGTCCCCGATCCCCCGCGAGAGGAGCTGCTCGAAGGCGATCCTCGTCTTGATGATTCCCTCCGGCGGCAGGCCCGCCTCCGTCACGCCGAGGTGCAGCGGGACGTCCGGGCGCTGAGAGGCGAAGCGCTCGTTCGCCTCGATCACCTTGTTGGGATCCGAATCCTTGAGGGAAACGACGTAGCGATCGAAGCCCACCTCGTCGAGCATCTCGCAGTGCTCGAGGGCGGAGGCCACCATCTCGCCCACATCGTCGTCGCCGAAGGTTCCCTTCTTGGCAGGGTCCACCGAGCCGCAGTTCACACCTACCCTGAGCGCGCAGTCGTGGCGTGCGGCGACCTCGGCCAGCCAGGCCACCTTGTCGCGGACAGCCCGGCTCTTCTCGTGGTGGTGCAGGTGGCCGGGGTTGTACCGGATCTTGTCGACCCAGGGGGCGACCGTCGCCGCGAGCCGGTAGCTCTCCTGGAGGTCCACGGAGAGGGCGACCTCCGTCCGATCGCGGATCACTTCCAGGGCAGCGCCGTCGCGCGCGGAATCCACGGCGATCCGGACGATGTCGGCCCCGGCGCGCTGCAGATCGAGAACCTGGGAGATCGTCGCCTCGACGTCGGTCGTGCGGGTGGCCGTCATCGACTGCACGGCGACAGGATGGGAGGAGCCCACGCTCACGCGCCCGATGCGGACGGAGCGAGTGGGATTGCGAGAGGGTGCTGCCGACACGGACATCGGGCAATACTAGCAGGCGAGGAGGACGGAGTGACGGGAGAGGCGTCCCAGGTGCCGAGTCAAGCGATGTGGCTGCTATTCCATGCAGAGGCGCTTACGATGACCTTGCGCGGGACGAAGCGTCGCCCTTCGGCGGCTGGAGGCACCCGAAGTGCCGTCGGCGCGGGGCGACCCTCCGCCCCGCGCTGAGCGACGAGCCTCAGGGCGACCCTCCCGCCCGCGCTGAGACCTCTTCACGAAGGCGCTTCAGTATCGCGGGCTCTCGCTCAGGGGCAGATGTCGCCGCGGGGGCGCTCCTGCACCGGGAACATGTTCCCCCGGGAGCCCTCCAGGCTCCCTCTGACGCCGGCGACCAGGTAGTAGGTGATGGTCCCAAACGGGGCTGGATCGCTGAGCTGGATTGACGCCGGCACGGATGTCGCGAAGCAGAAGCCTCCGCTCGTGCCCGCCTGCAGATCCGCGCCCAGGGCGCGGTAGACGCGGTAGAGGTCCGCCCCGCCCGAGGGGACGGCCCACTGGAGGAGGAGATTGGCTCCCGCCCTCTGCGCCGTCAGATTGAGCACCTGGAAGCACTCGTTCGGAGAGACAACTGGGTATGAGGGATCGCCGCAGTCGTTGTTGGCTCCGTCGCAGATCTGGGCCCCGCCGGGGTAGGTGTTCCCGTTGGAGTCGTCGCAGTCAACCGGACAGGCCTGAGGAAGGAAGATGTCCGTCCCGAAGCCGTCGAGATCGGCGTCCGTGCAGGTATCGACGGGGTTGCCGATCGAGTCCCCGTCGCAGTCCCCGATCGAGAAGGCCGAGAAGAGAACGAGGCTGCCGGTGTCGGCGGCCACTCCGTTGTCCTCGGGGGCGCCGGCGGCAATCTCGGCTCTGCCATCTCCATCCACCGGCCCCACCGCCGCCACGAAGGTGCCGAAGTGATCGCTCACGCCTGGACTCGGGTGCACGAGAATCGCGAGGTGAGCCCCGTCGAAGCCGCTGAAGACGACGACCTTCCCCGCGTCGGCGCCGGCGATCGTGTCGGCGTTGCGCACGCCGGCCGCGATCTCGGCGGTGCCGTCGCCGTTCAAATCGGGGATGGCGGCCACGGCTGACCCGAACCGGTCACCTGCCGCGCCTGCGGGATCCTCCAGCCGCCGGATGAGAGCCCCGGTCGCCCCCGAAAAGACGAGGATCTGCCCCGCGTCGGGCCCCGCGCCGGTGTCACGGCCGGGTGAGCCGGCGAGCAGATCCAGCTTCCCGTCGCCGTCCAGATCGGCGATGGCCGCGATGGCCTCGCCGAGTCCATCATTGGGATCGGGGTCCGGGTCGGAGATCGCCCGGAGCAGGACGCCGTTCCCGGTCGAGTAGAGCCTGACCTGTCCCGCGCCCCCCGTTCCGGAGACCGCCTTCGAAGGAGATCCGATGGCCAGCTCGTCGTCGCCGTCCGCATCCTGGTCGCCGAGGCTGGCCATGGATGATCCAAACCTGTCGCCGGCCAGGCCCGTGGTGTCCCAGAGCGTCCTGATCGCAGCCCCCGTGAGGCCGTCGAGGATGGTCGCGGTACCGCCGCAGTCGGGCCCGCTCTGGCAGCCGATGATCATCCCGGCCACGATCTCGCGGACGCCGTTCCCGTTGACGTCGGCGATGGCCGCGATCGAGGTCCCGAGCCTCGCCTGGCTGGCCGCCGTCGTCTTCTGGTAGGACCAGAGGACACTGCCCGTTGCGCCCGAGAACATGATCACGCGCCCCTGCTCGAAGCTCGGCCCCTGCGCCGTCTGGGTGGGAGCCGAGCCCGCGATCTCGGGCACGCCGTCCGCGTCCACGTCACCCGGGCTCGCCATCGCAGTGCCCAGCTCGGCGGGGGTGGTGCCGTTAGGGTCGGTCAGCACCCGGATCGAGGAGCGGTCGTCCCCGGAGAAGATGCGTATGGCGCCGAGCGTGGAGGTGCCGGAGGGCGATCCCGGCGAGCCGGCGGCGAAATCGGGAGTCCCGTCCAGATCCACGTCGGCCAGCGAGAGGATCGCGCCGCCGAACCTGTCCGCCAGGGCCGCGCCGGGCTGCGTGATCGTGGGCAGCGGATTCCCCTCGATCATGAAGGGATAGCCGGGGTCGGTGCGGCCGTCGCAATCGTTGTCGAGTTCGTCGCAGACCTCCGCGTGACCCGGGAAGACGGCGATCGTGGTGTCGTCGCAGTCTCCCGCGCACTCGGCCAGCCCGTCGCCGTCGTCGTCGCTCTCGACCGAGAGGGAGGGCCAGGCCGGGTGCAGGCAGTTGTTGTTCCTGCCGTCGCATATCTCGGCCGCTCCGGGGAAGATCGCGCCATCGCTGTCCTGGCAGTCTCCCTCGCAGATCATCGATCCATCGAGGTCCAGGTCGAACTCCCCGCCGGGCACGACGGAATCGCAGTTGTTGTCGAGCCCGTCGCAGATCTCGGGGTTGCCGGGGAAGCGGGCCGGACTCGAGTCGTCGCAGTCTCCGTTGCAGGGCCTGAAGCCGTCGGCGTCGGTGTCGAGCTCGCCCGAGGGCACTCCGGCCGAACAGTCGTTGTCGACGCCGTCGCAGATTTCGGGGTTGCCCGGGAAGCGGGCGGGGTTGGCGTCGTCGCAATCGCCGCCGCAGATGCGCACTCCGTCGCCGTCGGCGTCGTTCTCGGTGATGGGCACGCTGCCGTTGCAGTCGTTGTCGATCCCGTCGCAGGCTTCGGGGTTTCCGGCGAAGCGCGCCGGGTTGGCGTCGTCGCAGTCACCCCCGCACTCAGCCATGCCGTCCAGATCGTTGTCGATCTCGGGCGCGAGCGAGGGCCAGTTGGGATCGCTGCAGTTGTTGTTGACGCCGTCGCAGACCTCCGGGGCGCCGTGATAAACGGCGCCGTTCGCGCTGTTGCAATCGCAGGCGTCGCCCGAGGGGTCGGAGTCGGCGTCCGCCTGCGTGTTGTTGTAGACGGCTGGGCAGTTGTCGCAGACGTCGCCGTGCCCGTCGAGGTCACCGTCCTCCTGCCCGGGGTTGTAGACGGCGGGACAATTGTCCGTGCTGTCGGGCTCACCATCGAGGTCGGCGTCGAAGCCCATGGCGGCGGCCGCGACGTCGATCCTGGGGTAGGACTGGCCGTTGCCCGGGTTGGTGACCAGGTGGCCCGTGCTCTTGAAGTTCGCTTCGACGCTGGCGACTGTCGCCGACGGCATGATGTCGAAGATGAGGGCATAGGCCCCCGCGACGTAAGGGGACGCCGCGGAGGTGCCGCCGAAGTCCGTGGTGCCTCCGCCCAGCCTCGTCGTGGTCGTCCGCCAGTCGGGCGCGAGGACGTCCAGCGTCAACCCTGCATTGCTGTGGCAGACGAACTTGTCCGCGAAGGTCGGGTTGTCCGTGCACAGGATGGTCGTGCAGCCGGAGTTGCCGCACCAGGAGACCGAGCCCACGTTCGCGTCGTAGACGCCGCCGACCGAGGTCGCCTCGGCGACGCAGGCGGGGAAGGAGACTCCCGCGTCGTATCCCTCGTTGCCCGAGGCGATGGCGACGGCGACTCCCGCGTTCGCGAGGCTCTCGATGAGGTTCGCGGTGCTGCTGGTGTTGCAGAGGGCGAGCCCCGATGAGCCGTACTGCCCCCCGTCGCCGAGGCTCATGTTCACGACGCGGATTCCAAGGGCGACCCTGTTCGTCAGCACCCAGTTCAGGGCGTTGTCGACGGCGGCGAAGGTCCCGCTGCCGCTGGCTGCCAGCACCTTGAGAGCGGCCAGCCTCGCGCCGGGAGCCACCCCCAGGGACGCGCCCGTGCCGTTCGAGGCTGCGACGCCCGCCACGGCCGTGCCGTGTCCGTTGTCATCGATGGGGTTGCTGTCGTTGTTGACGTAGTCGAAGCCGCCTGCGACCTTGCAGCTTCCACCGAAGCAGCCTCCCAGCGCGCTGTGGTTGTAGTCGACGCCCGTATCGACGATGGCGATGGTGATCCCCGCGCCGTTGGCTCCGGAAGCCTGCACGGCGTCCGCTCCGATGAGCGGAACCCCCTGGGCCAGGGAGGCGTGGACCTCGCCGTCCAGGTAGACATAAGCCACGCGCGGGTTGCGGGTGAGAGCCTCCAATCCTCGATCATCGATCTCCGCGACGATTCCGTGGGTCCAGGCGTGCTCGTGGAGGATCCGGAAGCCCTGGGCGTGCATCGAGGCGCGGAAGCTCCTGTGAGCCGCCGCAACCTCATTGAGGAGCGCCTCCTCCTGCGCGTGGGTCGCCCGGGGCGGGAGAGGCCTCGCGCCCTTGAAGACGACGTGGACACGGACGGCAGCGCCGCCCGCCACCGCCTCCGCGACCGTGGCCTCGATCAGCGGAGCGCTCGTGGCGGCCTCGCGGTCGTCCACCGGCTGCGAGGCGGGCGCAGGAGGCTGGGCCGCGGAGCTGCCGACGAAGAGAAGCGCCAGCGCCGGAAGCGAAGCGGCGCGGGCGAGGAAGGCGAGGGTCCTGCTCATGAGTCCATCCCCAAGTGGTCCGAAGAAACCGGTGCGAACGGCGGGCCAGGCGCCTGAATGAGGCCTCAAGTATCCGGCGTCCGGCGCCCGAAGGCCACTCCCCTTCGGCGGGCAGGGGGAATACGAGGCGAAGCACCTTCCGGGCGCTGCGGGGCGGCGGAGAGACCGATTAGAGCGCTATTCCGCCCGGGACGCCATCGTGGGCGGGTCTGGGTCCTAGGGTTCGACGGAGATGACCGGGGTGGGGGAAGCAAAAACCTCTCCAATGATCCGGGATTCCCCCTCCCCGCGGGCGAGGAGATCGTCGAGGAGCCCCTGGGCCTCCCCGGAAGGGAGGGAGATGAGGAGGCCACCGGAGGTCTGCGGGTCGAACATCAGCCACTGACGGATTTCGTCGAGGCCGGGGGCGAATCGGATCGCCTCGCCCACGAGCTCCCGGTTCGAGTGGGTCACCCCTGTTCGGACCCCCTGGGCTATCAGGTCGAGGCTCTCGGGGTAGTGGGGGATCGACGCGAAGTTGAGCCGGATTCCCACGCCACTCCCGCGGGCCATCTCCATGGCGTGCCCGGCCAGCCCGAAGCCCGTGATGTCGGTGCAGGCGGTGGCGGAATGGGCGAGCGCGGCCTCGGACGCGCTGCGATTGAGCCTGGCCATCCGGTCGATGACCCTGTCGAAGACCGCGCTCCCGACGAGGCCGCGGCGCGAGCCGGTGATGAGCACCCCCGTGCCGACCGGCTTGGTCAGGACGAGAGCGTCGCCCGGCCGTGCCCCGGAGTTCCGGAGAATACGCGACGGGTGCACGACCCCCGTGACGGAGAGGCCGTACTTCAGCTCCTCGTCCTTGACCGTGTGGCCTCCGAGGAGGACGGCGCCGGCTTCGGTGATCTTTGCGAGGCTCCCTTCGAGGATTCTCGCATAGATCCCGGGCGGCACTCCCGAGGGCGGGAAGCAGCAGATGTTCAGCGCCGTAAGGGGCCTTCCCCCCATCGCGTAGACGTCGCTGAGGGAGTTGGCGGCGGCGATCTGTCCGAAGGCCCAGGGGTCGTCCGAGACGGGCGTGATGAAGTCCACCGTCTGCACGAGCGCAAGATCTCCGCTCAGCCGGAAGACACCGGCATCGTCGGAGGTCTCGAACCCGACCAGCACGTCAGGGTTCCTGGAGCGCCCCAGGTTCTTCAGCAGGGATCCCAAGTCCACCGGACTCAGTTTCCCCGCTCAACCCCCGGACTTGGCGCAGCTCGTCAGCTTGAAGTCGGATGTGTTGCCCATGTTCTCCTGGCTCGTAGCTTGAATCCTTACAGGACTGAATCGGTCCCATATTAAGGGGCCGCCGTGGCGACTGCAACGCGCCGGTGGAACGGCGCCCGCCCTCCGGGCGCAGCACCTCCCGTGCGAGGCGAGGCCCGGCCCGCGGAGGCACGGGGCCCGGGCGCAGACAGTCCTCCGGAAGCGCGTGCTAGTCTCTGTCCGCAGAGGCTCCGGGGATCGCCCGGGCTCCTGAATCCCCGCCATCCTGATGGACATCCGAGACAGCATCCTCGACACCGTCGGGAACACTCCGCTCGTGCGCCTGAGCAGGATCGGGGCTCCCCCCGGCACGGAAATCCTCGCCAAGCTCGAGGGCTTCAATCCCATGGGGAGCGTCAAGGAGCGGATCGCGCTGCAGATCGTCAACGAGGCCGAGAAGGACGGCCGGCTGCGCGCTGGAATGACGCTGCTCGAGTCCTCCTCGGGCAACACGGGAATCGGACTTGCCATGGTGGGAGCTGCCCGGGGCTATCCCGTCACGATCACGATGCCCGCGAGCGCGAGCGTGGAGCGCCGCCGGATCCTCGATGCACTGGGCGCCGAAGTCATCCTGACGCCCGAGGGCGGCACCTCCGACACGGCGTGGCAGATGGCGGACGATCTCTCTTGCCGCCACCCGGGACGCTACTTCCGCATCGCGCAATATGAGTCGCAGGGGAATCCACGGGCGCACTACCTTACCACCGCCGTCGAGATCTGGGATCAGTGCGGGGGCGTCCTCGACGTCCTCGTCGTCACGCTCGGGACGACGGGCACCATCGTGGGAACGGGACGGAAGCTCAAGGAGCTCGCGCCCCGCATCCGGGTCGTGGCGGCGGAGCCCGAGCGCGGCCACCATCAGATGGGGCTCAGGAACCTCGAAGAGTCCCGGGTGCCGGAGATCTGGGACGCGGGTGTCGTCGACGAGAGGATCTGCGTCACCGACGAGGAAGCCTTCCACTGGGCGAGGGAGCTCGCCCGCAGGGAGGGGATCTTCGGCGGCATCTCCAGCGGCACGGCTGTCGCGGCTTCGATGGCTATCGCAGCACGCGACGGGGCGCCGAGAATCGTGACCATCCTTCCCGATCGGGGCGAGAAGTACCTCTCGACCTCGCTCTATCGGCGCGAGTGAGGGCCGGTGATCATCCTCTCGCTCGGCGGGCCGGATCCACGGCACGCCGCGCGGATCTTGGCGGATCCCCCGCGGGGTGCAGAGGCTGTCGAGCTCAGGCTGGACCTGCTCCGGCGTCCCTCCCTCGCACCCTTCGACCCCGCTGACTGGCGCCACCCGTCGATCCCCCGGATCGCCACGTGCAGGAGTGCCCGGCACGGGGGAGGCTTCACCGGCTCGGAGCTGGGAAGGGCGCGGCTCCTCGCCGCAGCGGCGGCCGCGGGGTTCGACTACGTGGACGTGGAGGCAGGGACCTCCGTAGCCCGGGTGCTCCTCGCGGAGGCCCCGGGCCGGGTGATTCTCTCCTCGCACGATGGGCGCCGGACGCCACCAGCACGCGCTCTCCTCGCTCTCCATCGCCGGATGTCGGCCATTCCCGGCGTCGCGGTCGTCAAGATCGTGACCACGGCGCGGCGGTCCCTCGACATCCTGGTCATCAAGAAGCTCCTGGCCGGATCGAGGCGGACGGGGAAGCCCCTCGTCGCCTTCGCGATGGGGCCCCTCGGCGTGGCGAGCCGCCTGCTCGGGTCCGCCTGGGGGAGCTGGGCGACCTACGTGGCGCTCGATCGCTCGAGCGGGACGGCCCCGGGCCAGATCACGCTCGAAGATGCCCGGCAGACATACAGAATCGCGGAGATCCGCTCCTCGACGCGGCTGACGGGGATCGTGGGCGACCCGGTCGGCCATTCCCTCTCTCCGGTGATTCACAACGCGGCCTACGCGAGGCTCGGAATGGACTGGCGCTACCTTCCGCTCCCGCTCGATCGGGCCGCCGGCCTTCCAGACCTCTTCCGCGGGCTCGCGCTGTCCGGCGTCAGCGTCACCGCTCCTCACAAGGTCGCGCTGCTGCGACCCATGGACAGGCTGGACGGTCGATCGAGGAGGATCGGGGCCCTCAATACGATCGTGAGGGAGCGAGCGGGCCTCCGAGGATTCAATACGGACATCCACGGGATCGCGGAGGCCGTGCTCCGGCGCCTGAAGCCCGCCGGGCGCGTGGCGCTGATCATCGGCGCCGGAGGCGCCGCGCGCGCCGCGGTGGTCGCGCTGGGCGATCTCGGGGCGCGGATCGTCGTGGCGTCGCGGCGGCGCCGGGAAGGGCTGGAGGTTGCAAGGCTCGCGGGGGGCCGCTGGATTCCGTTCCGCGAGGCGCGCCGCGAGCGCTGGGAGATCCTGATCAACGCAACGCCGGTGGGACGCGAGGGCAGGCGGCTCCCGATCCCGCGGGCCTCCCTTCGAGGAGCCCTCGTCGGAGATCTCGTCTATCGCGCCGGGGGGAGGACGCCTCTCGTTGCCGCCGCGAGCGCTCGGGGCATCGCCGCCTTCGGCGGGGAGGAGGTGCTGCTCGATCAGGCGATCGAGCAGTTCCGTCTCTTCACGGGGAGGAGGGCGCCCAGGCGGATCATGCAGTCGGCGCTCGCGCGTGCCTCGCGGAGGGCCGGAGAGGGGATCGAGTGATATGATCGCGTCGTTCGAGCGATTCCGTCGCCTCCAGGCGCGCCAGGAGCCTCCCCGGTTGTCCACTCCCCCCAGAGGCGGGAAGTACTCCCGCCAGGTTCTCTTCGATGGCATCGGAGAGGCGGGACAGGAGCGCCTGGGCCGCTCCTCCGCCGTCATCGTGGGGTGCGGCGCCCTCGGGGCCGTTACCTCCTCCATCCTCGTCCGGGCGGGCGTCGGCAGGGTCCGTCTCATCGACCGTGATGTGATCGATGAGAGCAACCTCCAGAGGCAGATCCTCTACACGGAGGAGGATCTGCTCGCGCTGAAGCCCAAGGCGATCGCCGCCAGGGACCACCTCCGAAAAGCGAACGGCTCGGTGGCGGTGGAGGCCGTCGTGGCCGATCTGGGCCCCGACAACGCGGTGGACCTCCTCACGGGACACGATGTGATCGTCGACGGCACGGACAACTTCGAGACCCGCTTCCTCATCAACGACGTCAGCATCCGCCACGACATCCCCTGGATCTACGCCGCCTGCCTCGGTGCCTACGGCGTCTCCATGAACATCATTCCCGGAGAGACCGCCTGCCTGCGCTGCCTGATGGAGAGCCCGCCGCCTCCCGGCACCACCGCCACGTGCGACACCGCGGGTGTCATCGCGCCCATCGTCACGCTGATCGCCTCCGTGCAGGCGGCGGAGGCGATGAAGCTGCTGGCCGGCCGCTCCGAGGAGATGATCGACGGGCTCTTCAGCGTCGATCTCTGGAGCCGGCGCGTTCATTCCGTCGAGGTGCCGCGCGGCGGCGGCCGCCGCCGTTGCGCCGCCTGCGATGGGCTGGAGTTCGAGTTCCTCTCGGGCCGCGGGACGCGCCCGGCCGCGCTCTGCGGTCGCGACGCCGTGCAGGTGATGCCCTCGACGAGGACGACGCTGGACCTCGAGACGCTCGCGCGGAGGCTCGAAGCGGCAGGCAACGTCGAGCGCTCGCCCTTCCTCCTCAGGCTCGTGGTCGACGGCTGCACCCTGAGCGTGTTCCCCGACGGTCGGGCCATCGTCGCGGGAACGACCGACGTGGCTGCCGCCCGCTCGCTCTACTCGCGCTACATCGGAGCCTGACCCTTGAGCGCGGAGAGCCTCTACCTCGACAACGCCGCCACGTCGTTCCCGAAGCCCCCGGAGGTGCATGAGAGGTTCGGCCGCTTCATGAGGGAATTCGGAGCCAACCCGGGCCGGGGCTCCTACAGGCTGGTGCACGAGGTCGAAGGGGAGATGGCGGAGGCGCGGAGGGTCGTCGCCTCCTTCTTCAACGCGCCCGATCCCTCCCGCGTGATCTTCGCCCTCAATGCCACCGACGCCCTGAACATCGCCCTGAACGGTGTCCTGAAAGCGGGGGACCACGTGATCACGGGCGTCGCCGATCACAACTCGATCGTCCGCCCTCTGAACCGTATGGAGAGGGACGGCCTCATCGAGGTGACCCGCGTGGCGCCGGACCCTCTCGGCGCCGTCACGCCGGCATCGGTCGCGGAGGCGCTCCGGCCTCGGACCCGCCTCGTGGCGCTCCTGCACGGGTCGAACGTGAGCGGCTCGCTCAACCCGGTGGGGGAGATCGGCAGGCTGACCCGGGAGCGCGGGATCCTCTTCCTCGTCGACGCCGCCCAGACGGCGGGGGTCTGGCCGCTCGACGTGCGGGCGATGTGCATCGACCTGCTCGCGGTGCCCGGTCACAAGGGCCTGCTCGGACCGGCCGGCACGGGTGCCCTGATCATCGCGGGGGAAGTCGCCGTCGATCCCTGGCGGGAGGGTGGGACGGGCGGGGATTCCTCCTACCCGCTCCAGCCCGAGGAGTACCCCCACCACCTCGAGGCGGGAACGCTGAACACTCCGGGCATCGCGGGGATGGTCGAGGGCATCCGCTGGGTCCAGCGGAGAGGGCTGCCGGCCATCCGGTCGCACGAGCTAGGGCTCGTGCGCCGATTCGTGGAGTCGGTCGAGGATCTCGGCAGGGTGCGCTTCTACGGCCCGCCGGTCGGAGCCGACCGCGTGAGCGTCGTCTCGTTCAACGTCGAGGGGCATCCTCCCGACGAGGTGGCGGGAATCCTGGATGCCTCGTTCGGAATCTGCGTCCGGGCCGGGCTGCACTGCGCGCCCGGCGCGCACCGGCAGATGGGCACCTTCCCCGCGGGCACCGTCCGGGTGAGCCCGGGGCCCTTCAACACGCCGGAGGAAATCGACCGGCTCGTCAACGCGGTGCGTCGCATCGCAGGGTGAAAGAGGCTCCGTGGTCTTCGATCCAGCCCGCTTCCAGGCCATCACCTTCGACTGCTACGGGACGCTCGTGGACTGGGAGAGCGGCATCCTCGGCTCCCTGAGACCGCTCGCACGGGCTCATGGCATCGCGGCGACCGATGGCGAGATCCTCGAGGCCTATGCCCGCCTGGAGGCCGAGGCCGAGAAGGCCCCCTACCGGAGCTACCGGGAGGTGCTGCGGATCGTCGCGGGATCGATGGCGCGGGAATGGGGTTTCGAGCCCACGGAGACGGAGAGGGAGATCCTCGTCGAGGGCTTCGCCCGCTGGGAGCCCTTCCCGGACACGGTGGAATCGCTGAAGGCCCTTCACCGGCGCTACCGCCTGGCGATCATCTCCAATGTCGATACCGACCTGTTCGCGCTCACGCGGCAGCGGCTCGAGGTGGATTTCGACTGGGTGACCACGGCCTCCGAGGCCCGCTGCTACAAGCCCGACCCGGCCGTCTTCTCCCTCGCGCTGTCCAGGATGGACATGCCGGGCGGGAGGATTCTCCACGCGGCCCAGAGCCTCTACCACGACATCGTCCCCGCGTCGGCGCTCGGCCTCGCGACGGTCTGGGTCCGCCGCGCCTCCCTGGCCGGCCGGTTCGGGGTCTCACTTCCCGTGAGCGCTGCCGCGGACGAAGAGGTCCCCGACCTTCGTGGTCTCGCCGCGAGGCTGGGTGCTTGAGAGGAGAGGAAGCCATGGACTTGCAGGACAGGCCACCGGGATACGATGGCGGCAGGTGCGGGCGGCCGGCTGTGCTCGCGTTGCTCATCGGGATCCTCGCCGCCGGAGGAGTGATGGCCGCGGGCTGCACCTATTCCCGCGAGCGGCCACGGGCCGTCAGCACGGACACCTTGAGTCCGACTCTCGGGCCGATGACCTTCAAGGAAGAGGGGAGCCTCGTGATCCTCACGGTGGACGTCAACGCCACCCGGTTCCACGAGGACAGCCCTTTCGTGCCGGTGGCCGTGGCGCTGGGGAACAAGCGGGTCGAGCCCTACCTCTCCATCAGCCGGGAGTCCTTCTATCTCATGGATGCCTTCGGGCGGCGCTACGGGATGGCCGGCGTCGGAGAGGTGCAGCGCCTCCAGCGAGGGCTCGCGCAGGACCGTCACCTGACAAGAATCAGCTTCCAGACATCCAAGTTCGACGGCTTCAGGTTCTACCGGACCGCGTTCTTCCCGTTTTCCACGGACCTGATCAACCCGGAGGCGGGCGGCATCCTCACGGACCGCATGGACCTGCCGACCTTCGGCTACCTGGCCGACATCCTCTACTTCCCACGCCCGGAGGGCGAGCTCAAGGGCGGCGTCTTCGAGCTGCACCTCGAAGCACGCCAGCTCCCTCAAGATATCTTCGTCGTCTTCGAGGTCCCGCTCTGACGATCCTGGTCATCGACAACTACGACTCCTTCACCTGGAACCTCGTCCAGTACATCAGGCAGCTCGGCTCGGAAGTGGACGTCCGTCGCAACGATGCCGTCACTCCGCGCGAAGCGGCCTCGGGCAGGTACGCCGGCATCGTGATCTCGCCCGGCCCGGGGCGCCCCGAGCGGGCGGGCGTGACGGAGGCCGTCGTGCGGGATCTGGGCGGAAAGCTGCCCATCCTGGGCGTTTGCCTGGGCCACCAGGCCATCGGGCACGTGGCCGGCAGCAGGGTCGTCCGCGCGCCCGTGCTGATGCACGGCAAGAGCTCGGAGATTCACCACGATGGAGCCTCGATCTACCGCGGCATGCCCAACCCCTTCCCTGCGGCCCGCTACCACTCGCTCGTCGTGGAGCGGGAATCTGTGCCGTCCGATCTCGAGATCACCGCGACCTCAGGGGGGCTCGTGATGGGGCTGCGGCGGCGTGGCGCGGGAGCCCTGCTCGAGGGCGTCCAGTTCCACCCCGAATCGATCCTGACCACCTGCGGGATGATGCTCATGTCGAACTACCTCGATGCCGTCGCGGAGTTCGCCGGGGGGCGTCCGGAGCTCTCCGCGTGACCCCGGATCGCCTCGATTGACGGCCCGCGAGACGCGGGCCTATCCTCCCGCCTCCTGACCGAGGCGCTCCATGAGGTCCACCCAACCCCTGGCCGTCATCTACCTGCGCTCCAGCGGCGCCCCCCAGGCCGAGGAGCATTCGATCCGCGCCGCGGCAGGCCGGGTCGGGGCCAGCCTGCGAACCGTCGACTGGCAGCCCCTCTCGAGCTCCTCGACCCTCGAGCTCCAGCCCGGCGCGTCCGCTCTGGTCGTCGTCGGACCCTCCGCGGCCGTGGCGGCACTGGGAGGGCCCCCCCCGGGCGTCTCCTTCGTGGCCCTCGCCGACGCCGGCGACGAGCCGTCGAGGCTGGGAGGCTCCGACGAGTGGCTCGCCGCGGTCGTCGGCCGCCCCCTCCGGGAGCCCGAGATCGCCGAGGCTCTGCAGCGAGCCGCCTCGCACGCCCGGCTGCTCGCCGAGGTCGCCTCCCTGCGCGCGCGCGTCGAGGAGCAGGGCCACGAGCTGCGAGAGCTGAACCGGATCGGCGTCGCGCTGTCGGCCGAGAGGAGCATCGACACGCTCCTGGAGCTCATCCTCTCGAAGTGCCGGGCCATCACCTCGGCCGACGCGGGCAGTCTCTACCTCGTCGAGCGCCGCAGCGGAGCCGAGCCCGACGAGGCCGACTTCTTCCGGGACAAGGACCTCGCCTTCCGCCTCGCCCAGAACGACAGCGTGGACGTCTCCCTCAGCGCCTTCCGGATGGACATCAGCCGCAAGTCCCTTGCCGGATTCGTGGTCCTGACGGGGGAGACCCTCGCGATCGATGACGCCTACGCGATCCCGGCCGACAGGGAGTACGGCTTCAACCGGAGCTTCGACGAGTCATCGGGGTACCGCACGCGATCCCTCCTCGTGATACCCATGCGGAACCACAAGGACGAGGTCATCGGTGCCCTGCAGCTCATCAACCGGAAGCGGGACCGGGCCGTGCGGCTGAGCAGCCGCGACCGCGCGGAGGCCCAGGTCATACCCTTCGACGAGCACACGGCCGATCTGGCCTCCTCCCTCGCGAGCCAGGCGGCCGTCGCCATCGAGAACGCGCGTCTCTACCAGGAAATCCAGACGCTCTTCGAAGGCTTCATCAAGGCGTCGGTGACGGCGATCGAGAGCCGCGACCCCACCACCTCGGGCCACTCGGAGAGAGTTGCAAAACTGACGGTGGGGCTCTCGGAGAAGGTCGACCGCGTCGATTCGGGGCCCCTGGCACAGGTCAGGTTCAGCCGCGACGACCTCAAGGAGATCAAGTACGCATCCCTCCTCCACGACTTCGGGAAGATCGGCGTCCGCGAGCACGTGCTCCTCAAGAGCAAGAAGCTCTACCCGCACGAGATGGAGGCGGTGGAGGCCAGATTCAGGTTCATCCGGCGATCCCTCGAGCTGGAGTACAGCAGAAAGAAACTCGCGATCTTCGAGCAGCGAGGGCGGGAGCATGCCGCCGCTGCGGCCTCGGTCCTGGACGCGGAGCTCGCGGCGAAGCTCGACCGCATCGACCGGTACCTCCAGCTCGTGCGGGAGGCCAACGAGCCGAGCGTCCTCGCGAAGGAGGCCTCTTCGCTGCTGGAAGAGATCGCCGCCGCGCGGATCGAGGGGCTCGCCGGGGAGGAATTCACGCTCCTCGAGCCGGGAGAGGCCCTGAACCTCGCGATCGCGCGAGGCAGCCTCAGCGAGTCGGAGCGGCGCGAGATCGAATCGCACGTGTCCCACACCTACGAGTTCCTGGCGAACATCCCCTGGACGCGTGAGCTCTCGCAGGTGCCGCGGATCGCGGGAGCGCATCACGAGAAGCTGGACGGGTCAGGGTATCCCCATGGCGTCCGCCGGACCGAGATCCCGATCCAGTCCCGCATCATGACGATCTCGGACATCTTCGATGCCCTCACCGCGAGGGATCGCCCTTACAAGAAAGCGATCCCCACGAGCCGGGCCCTCGACATCCTCTCGTGGGAGGTCAAGGAGGGCAAGGTGGACCCGGAGCTCTTCCGGGTCTTCGTGGAGGGGAAGGTGTACGACGTCCTCGCGGAGCCGGGGGCCGCGACGGGCCCGTGAAACGCCCCACGGCTCCGCCCCGGAGAGACCCTTGCGGGAGGATGGGCCCGTGCTGACGGATCTCCTCGGCTCCGCGAAGGGGTGGCTGCGCGCCAACCTCCCGAATGCCAGCCGGATCGTGCTCATCCTGATCGGGGCGCTGATCCTCATCCGCATCGGGGTGCACCTCATCCATCGGCTCGAGGGCCTCGCGGAGGACGACGACGCAACGACGACGAGCGAGGCCGAGAAGAGGGCCCGGACCCTCGGGCGCATCGCGCGGCAGGTGGTCTCCGTCGGGGTCTGGTGCGTGGCCATCATGCTCATCATGGGCGAGCTCGGGTTGAACCTCGGGCCGGTTCTCGCGGGAGCGGGCATCGCGGGGCTGGCCGTGGGCTTCGGCGCCCAGACACTCGTGAAGGACATCATCAGCGGCTTCTTCATTCTCTTCGAGAACCAGTTCCGCGTGAACGACGTCATCGAGACGGCTGGCGTGTCGGGGCTCGTGGAAGCCATCAATCTGCGCACGACCGTGCTGAGGGACGTCCAGGGGCGCGTGCACGTGATTCCCAACGGCTCGATCAGCGTCGTCTCCAACCTCACCCGTGAATGGTCGAGGGCGCTGCTCGACGTCGGTGTCGCCTACAAGGAGGACACCGACAGGTGCTACGAGGTCCTGCGCGGGGTCGGGGCGGCCATGGAGACGGATCCCGACTACGGGCCTCGTCTGGCGGGGCGCTTCGAGTACCCCGGCGTCGAGAGCCTCGGTGACTCCGCCGTCCAGCTCAGGGTGATGGTCAAGACGAGGCCCCAAGAGCAGTGGAACGTGATGCGGGAGCTCCGGCGCAGGATCAAGAAGGCCTTCGACGCCGAAGGGATCGAGATCCCTTCCCCGCACATGACCATGTACATCGGCGACGAGCAGCGGAACCAGCGGCTCAGGCTCGTCGTGGAGGGCGAACGGGAGAGCATCACGGGCGCCGATCCTGGGCGGTGAGGATGGGCACGCACGCATGAAACCGCGCCGCCACGCGGCGGCTCGGATCTCCCCGTCAGGTCTTGAGATTCCTGGATCTCCTGGCGGGATCGGGAAGATGGGCCTGCGGGCGGCGACGGATCCCCTGCCCCCGAAATGTTACTGAAAGGTAACTCCGTGTTCACCGGGAATTGCTCCCGGACCGCTCCAATGCCCCCGTCACGAGCCGGGAGGAGGAGACCTCCCGGAGGCCGGGGCGAGAGTGAGCCCCCATCGAAGGAGCGGAGGAGCCATGTTCACGAGGAAGGCAGCAGTGTGTGCAGTCCTGGTTGCGGCGATGGCGGGGCCCGCCCACGCCGCGGATCCCGTCGAGACGGACATGTCGAAGGGAGGCGTCACGTTCAAGTCCGGGGACTACAGCCTCCACATCGGCGCCCGGGCGCAGGTGAGATGGACGGGTATCGACCCCGATGAGTTCGACTCCGACGTGATCGGCGGCGGCCTCAACGAGGAGGACGGATTCTCTCAGCAGTTCGAGGCGAAGAGAATGCGCCTCAAGCTGGATGGAACGGTCTACAAGCCCTGGCTCGGATACAACTTCCAGTTCGAGTTCGCCGATACCGCCGGAGAGGACGACAACAAGATCAAGGACGCGATCATCGAGGTGAACCGCCACCACCTGGCCAGCGTGAGGGTGGGGCAGTTCAAGGTCCCCTTCAGCCTCCAGCAGCTGACCTCGTCGGGCAACCAGGAGTTCGTCGACAGGGCCATCACGGATCCGAAGTTCGCGCCCGGCCGCGATCAGGGCGTCGTGCTCCACGGCCGCATCGAGAGCAAGCTCTTCGGCTACGAGGTCGGCGCGTTCAATGGATCGGCCGAGAGCCGGGCTCAGGACGATCAGGGATTGATGTACGTGGGACGGGTCGTCTGGGACCCGTTCGGCGAATACAAGCTCTCGGAGTCCGCCAACGACAACCCGGAGAAGGCCGTTCTGCACTTCGGCCTGTCCGGAAGGACAGGTGAGGCCACGAGGGGGCTCATCGATCCGGGCATCTTCGAGGATCCTCCCAACGAGACCGCCTTCGGCTTCGAGGCCGCCTGGAAATGGCAGAGGCTCTTCGCGACCGGCGAGTACTTCACGATGACCAATGAGACGCTGGACCTCTCCGCCGTGGACCCCAACGATCCGAACACCTTCGGGCTCGTCACCGACGGGCCCGACGTCGACTCCACCGGGCTGCTCGCCCAGGTCGGCGTCATGGTGGTCCCGAAAGAGGTCGAAATCGGCGTGCGCTACGCGCAGATCGATCCGGACGGGGATACCAGCGACGATGACGTGACGGAGGCGCGCGTTGTCTTCGGCTACTACTGGAACAGGCACAGCCTCAAGCTCCAGGCCGACGCGGGGACGATCACGTGGGGGGAGAATTTCAGCGGGGTTCTCTCCGCGGCAAGGCGCAATCTCCCCTCTCTGGGCAACCGCCTGGTCTCAGGGGAGGAATTGACCGACAAGGTCTACCGCGTCCAGATGCAGGTGGCATTCTGACTCGATGACACACGAGCGGCTCGAAGGAAGAGCCGCTTCAATGGAGGCATGACGTGAAGAAGCGAAGGAACATCCTGGGTGCAGCGCTCCTCGCGGGGCTGTTGGCGGGTCCCGTGGCGGCTCAGCACATCGAGCTGGACGCCACGATCCCGGCCTATGCCCGGGCGAGCGGCGTGTCGGGCAGCGTGAGCTCGATCGGCTCCGACACGCTGAACAATCTCATGACTCTCTGGGCGGAGGGGTTCAAGAGGGAGTACCCGAACGTCAAGGTCCAGATCGAGGGCAAGGGATCCTCCACGGCTCCGCCCGCCCTCATCGCCGGCACGGCTCAGCTCGGCCCCATGAGCCGGCAGATGAAGCCCACCGAGATCGACGAGTTCGAGAAGAAATTCGGCTACAAGCCGACGGCCATACCGGTCGCCCTCGATGGGCTGGCCGTGTACGTCAACAAGGACAATCCTCTCGAGCAGCTCACCCTCCAGCAGATGGATGCCATCTTCTCCAAGTCGCGCAATGGGGGATACGCTCGCGAGATCCTCACCTGGGGCGACCTGGGCCTGAAGGGCGAATGGGCGAGCAAGCCGATCAGCCTCTACGGCCGCAACTCGGCGTCGGGCACCTACGGCTACTTCAAGGAGCACGCGCTCTTCAAGGGCGATTACAAGGACACCGTCAAGGAGCAGCCCGGGTCCGCCTCGGTCGTCCAGGGCGTCACCGAGGACCGCTTCGGGATGGGGTACAGCGGCATCGGCTACAAGACCTCGGGGGTGAAGGCCGTCAAGATCGCCGCGAAGGACGGGGCCACGTTTTTCGAGACTTCCTACGAGGCGGTGGCCTCGGGAGACTACCCTCTCGCGCGGTTCCTGTACGTCTACATCAACAAGGCCCCGAACCAGGGCCTCGATCCGCTGGTGCGCGAGTTCGTAAAATACACGCTCAGCCGGCAAGGCCAGGAAATCGTCGTCAAGGACGGCTACCTCCCGCTCTCCGGGCGGCTGATCAACACGCAAGTAGCCGGTCTCAATTGAGGGAACGGCCTCCACGGTTTCACCCGGCGGCCCTCGCGGCCGCCGGATCGTGGTCTTTCTGCCGACCCCCGGCCGGGGGGGCGGCGGCGTGGCGGATGTGATCGAATCTCACACGGCCCCATCGGCCGAGGCGACCCCGCGGGCGCGCGCCCGCGAGGGGAGGACGAGCCCCGGGAGGATCCTCGCCGACCGTCTGGGCAGGTGGCTCATCAACGCCGGCGGCCTCGCCATCATCGTCAGCGTTCTGGGCATCTTCGTCTTCATCGCCTGGGAGGTCTGGCCACTTCTGAGCCGCCCGGATGCGCACCCGCTCCGGATGGTGGCCATTTCCGGAGGTGAGCCGGAGGCCCTCGTGGTGGACGAGCACCGGACCCACGTCGCGAGCCTGTCCCTCGACGGCCGCGTCAGGGTGGCGCGCATCCAGGACGGGGAGACGATTCTCGAGCGCGTGCTCGATCTCTCCGGGGCGGCGAGGGAAGGAGAGGAGCCTCCGGCCCCCTTGCGGCTCACGAGCGCGCGGGCGCTCCCCGGGCCTCCCGCTCTGAGCGCTGCGACCGAGGACGGCCGCGTGGTGATCGTGCCGATCGCCTGGAACGTCGTCTTCGAGGGTAGCGAGCGCCGTGTCCAGCCGGCGATCTCCGAGCCCGTCGTTCTGACGATGGATCCCGCCGGGCGACCTCTCGCGGCCTACACGGCGAGGCTCGGCGAGGACGGAAGCGCCTCCGCGGCGGCCCTTCTCGCCGACAGGAACCTCGCCCTGGTCAGGAGAGAGGTGCGAGAGAACCTCCTCACCGGTGAAGTCCGCGAGATCCTCGAGCGGCAGGAAGCTCCATCGCCCAGGGCCGTCACGCGCCTTCTGCTGGACCAGGACCAGCGCAATCTCTACGGATCCACGGATGGAGGAGAGATCCTCTGGTGGAGGCTGGGCGAAGGCCTCTCCGCCGAGCCCGGAGTCCTCTCCGCCGGGACGTCGGGGATCACGGCACTGACCCTGCTCATCGGCGATCGATCGCTGGTCGTGGGCCAGGAGAACGGTGCGCTCAGCGTCTGGTTCCCGATAAGGGGGGCCGAGAACACCTTCACGCTCACGCGGGTACGGGACTTTCCGCCGCACCCCGGCGCGATTCACCTCCTGGAGCCCTCCGCGAGGACCAAGGGGTTCATCGCCCAGGATCGCAGCGGCACCCTCGGCCTCTACCATTCGACGTCGAACAGGGTGTTGTGGAGAGGGGAGTCGCCGCTTCCGGATGCCTCGGCGCTGGCCTACGCCCCCAAGGCGGACGGCGCCATCCTGGCCTCCGGAACCCAGCTCGCCGAGGTGGAAATCGTGAACCCGCACCCGGAGACGAGCCTCCGGTCGCTCTTTGGAAAGCTGTGGTACGAGGGCTCCGAAAGGCCGGAGTACGTCTGGCAGTCGAGCGGCGCTACCGACGACTTCGAGCCGAAACTGAGCCTCACCCCGCTGGCCGTGGGCACGCTGAAAGGGACGATCTACTCCCTCATCCTCGCCGTCCCGCTCGGCGTCCTGGGTGCCATGTACACCTCCCAGTTCATGCACCCGGGCCTCCAGAAGTACGTGAAGCCCGCGGTCGAGATCATGGCGGCGCTGCCGAGCGTCGTCATCGGCTTCATCGCCGGTCTGTGGCTGGCGCCCAGGATCGAGCAGATCGTGCCTTCGATGATCCTGATGGTCTTCCTGATCCCCGCATCGGTCGTGGCCGCGGGCTGGCTCTGGGACAGACCCCTCGCAGCGCTGAGGCGCAGGCTGCCGAAGGGCGCCGAGGTCGCGATGCTGACCGCCGTCGTGACCGCCGCCGTGGCCGCCGCCATCCTCGCGGGTCCGGCGCTCGAAGGGGCCGCTTTCGGGGGGGACTTCCAGGGCTGGCTCCACGAGGCGACCGGCCTCCAGTACGACCAGCGCAATGCCGTCGTCGTGGGGCTGGCGATGGGCTTCGCGGTCATCCCCATCATCTTCGCCATCGCCGAGGATGCCTTCAGCAACGTTCCGAGGAACCTGATCTCGGGCTCCCTGGCTCTGGGAGCGGATCAGTGGCAGACGGTGACGCGCGTCGTCCTGCCGATGGCGAGCCCCGGGATCTTCTCGGCCGTCATGATCGGGTTCGGCAGGGCCGTCGGAGAGACGATGATCGTCCTGATGGCCACGGGCAACACGCCCATCATGGACTGGAACCCCTTCAACGGCTTCAGGACGCTCTCCGCGAACATCGCCGTAGAAATCCCCGAGGCCCCGCACGGCGACACGCTGTACCGGACGCTCTTCCTCGCCGGTCTTCTACTATTCATCGTGACCTTCATCATCAACACGGCCGCGGAGCTCGTGCGGATGCGGCTCCGGCGCCGGTACGCCCAGCTGTGACGCGCGCATGAGCCGCAGGCGGCCGGTGCGGGACTGGAAGGCGCGCTCCCTCACGTGGCTCTGCGGAGGCGCGCTGGCGCTCAATCTCTTCCTGATCACCTGCCTGCTGGGCCTTCTCAGCGTGAACGGCATGGGCTACTTCTGGCAGCGGGATCTCGTGCTGGTGGCGCTCGAGGACGGGGGGAAGGCCCTCGGCGAGGTGCACGACCGGGAGCCGGCGTCGCACGAGGGCGTCGCGACCGGCGGCAGCCGGATCCTCCTCAAGGTGGGCAACCGCGACCTGACCGGCGTGGACTTCCGCTGGATCGACGAGGCCGCGATCCAGTCGACGAGCCGCCCGGCCGACGCCATGGTCCTCGAGCGCCTGGAGTGGGGGAATTTCTACGGCTGGATGACCGAGCTGCGCCGGGGCGACGAGATCCTGGCCACCGGCCCTGCCGAGGTCAGCGCGCGCTTCGCGGAGCTGCATCCCCGAAAGCTCGAGGAGCTGGAGCGCATCCGGGAGCTCGAGACAGGCGAGATTGGAGATGTGAACTACAGCCTCGAGAGGCTGCGCCTCGAGCGGCGACAGCTCGAGTCCGCGGGCTCCGGTGAGGCGGGCGCGGCCGGCGCGCTCGCGGAGATCGGCGTCCAGGAGGCGGAGCTGCAGAGGCGCTACGAGGCGCTGGCCGGGAGGCTCTTCGAGCTGCGCGAATCCTTCGCGGCGGAGACGGTCCTCCTCCAGGATGCCGCGGGGGCCAGCCGGCGTATCCCCGTCGGCGCGATCGTGAGGGCCGTGCAGCCCAACGCCATGGGCTGGCCGTCGAAGGCGGGCCTCTATGCGCGGCGCCTCGCCGAGTTCCTCCTGGCCGATCCGCGCGAGTCGAACACCGAAGGGGGAATCTTCCCGGCGATCTTCGGCACCGTGATGATGGTCTTCCTCATGTCGATCGCGGTGGTGCCCCTCGGAGTCCTGGCGGCCCTCTATCTGCGCGAGTACTCGAAGCAGGGGCCTCTGGTGCGCGTGGTGCGGATCGCCGTGAACAACCTCGCGGGAGTTCCCTCCATCGTCTTCGGAGTCTTCGGGCTCGGCTTCTTCGTCTACCTCGTGGGGGGAACGATCGACCGTGTCTTCTACTCCGAGGCGCTGCCCACCCCGACCTACGGAACCGGAGGGATTCTCTGGGCGAGCCTGACCCTCGCACTTCTGACGGTGCCGGTCGTTATCGTCGCGACCGAGGAAGGGCTTTCGGCGGTCCCCCGCGTCATGAGGGAAGGCTCGATGGCCCTGGGCGCGACCAAGTTCGAGACGACGATGAGGGTGGTCCTGCCGGCCTCGGCCCCCGGCATCATGACCGGGACCATCCTCGCCATGGCCCGCGCCGCGGGCGAGGTGGCGCCGCTCATGATCGTGGGCATGGTGAAGCTGGCGCCCTCGCTGCCGGTGGATCACCACTTCCCCTTTGTCCACCTCGAGCGCAAGTTCATGCACCTGGGGTTCCACATCTACGACGTCGGGTTCCAGAGTCCCAACGTGGAGGCGACGAAGCCGCTGGTCTACGCGACGGCCCTTCTGCTAGTGTTGCTGGTCACCGCGATGAACCTCGTTGCCATCGGCGTGCGCCATCACTTGAGAAAGCAGTACGCCTCCAGCGTATTCTGAGGGGAGCCCCATGTCGGCCCTGGAATCGAGCCTGACCATGAGAGTGGCGTGGAGGAAGGCCGCGGAAGAAGACGGGGCTCCGCCCCGGCGCGCTTCCGATCCCTCGACGCCCGGGGGAGAGACGTCCTCGCCGGTCCCCGAGGAGGACCTTCGCGCCCTCGATCCCGGCATCGAGAATCCCATCATCAGGATCGAATCCCTCTCGCTCTGGTACGGGGCGGCGCAGGCCCTCCACGAGATCACCATGAAGATCCCCGAGAAGAGGATCACCGCCTTCATAGGCCCGTCGGGCTGCGGGAAGTCCACGCTCCTGCGCTCTCTCAACCGGCTGAACGACCTCCTGGACTCGGTGAGGGTCTCGGGGGACATCCTCTTCGAGGGGAGGAGCGTCACCGACCCGGAGCTGGACGTGAACAACCTCCGCCGCCGGATAGGGATGGTCTTCCAGAAGTCCAATCCCTTCCCCAAGTCGATCTACGACAACGTCGCCTACGGCCCCAGGACGCACGGAGTCCGGCGCCGCAGCGAGCTGGACGACATCGTGGAGCGCAGCCTCCGGCAGGCGGCGCTCTTCGACGAGGTGAAGGACCGCCTCGACGAGGGCGCCCTGGGCCTGTCGGGCGGACAGCAGCAGCGGCTCTGCATCGCGCGGGCGCTCGCCGTGGAGCCCGAGGTGGTCCTCCTCGACGAGCCCTGCTCGGCGCTCGACCCCATCGCAACGGCCAAGATCGAAGAGCTGATGCAGGAGCTGAAGAAGGACTACACGCTCGTGATCGTCACGCACAACATGCAGCAGGCATCGCGCGTTTCCGACTACACCGCTTTTCTCTATCTCGGCCATCTCATCGAATACGGCGTGACCGAGAAGCTCTTCATCAACCCGATGCGCAGGCAGACCGAGGACTACATCACGGGACGATTCGGCTGATCCGGGAGGCCGGCGAGAGATTCCATCATGGAAAAACACCATCGCCACTTCGAGGAGAAGCTGGACCTCCTCCAGGAGCGGATCCTCCAGATGGGGGGGCTCGTCGAGGAAGGGATCGGGGAGGCGCTCGAGGCGCTCGTCGACCGGAACTCGGACCTGGCCCGGAAGGTGATCCGCAAGGACGAGGATGTCGACCGCCTGGAGCTTGAGATCGACCGCCTGTGCAATGAGATCCTCGCGCTGCAGCAGCCGATGGCCAGGGACCTCAGGCTCATCACGACGGCCATGAAGATCGCCACGGACCTGGAGCGCATCGCGGACCTCTCGGTCAACGTCAGCGAACGAGCCATCGAGCTGAACGAAGAGCCCCAGCTCAAGCCCTTCATCGACATCCCCATCATGGCCAGGCAGGCCCAGGAGATGGTCCACGACGCGCTCGACGCCTTCGTCCGCAGGGACGCGCAGACGGCCAGGGCGGTCATCCAGCGGGACGACGATCTCGATCGCCGCATGGAGCAGCTCTTCAGGGAGCTCCTCTCCTTCATGGTGGAGGATCCGAAGACCATCTCGAGAGCCACGAGGCTCACGTTCGTGGCCAAGTACCTCGAGCGGATGGGCGACCAGGCCACGAATATCTGCGAGCAGGTCGTCTACATGGCGGAGGGGCGCGTCATCAAGCATCCCGGCGTGGCCCCCGAGGAACCAGAATCCCATTGAGCTTCCGGGGGAATGTCAGGACCATGATGGTGCCGCCGCCGGGGCGCTCCTCCACGTGGACGCTCCCTTCGTGGAGCCTCATGAGGTGCTTGACGATCGCGAGGCCGAGTCCCCTGCCCCCCGCCTCGCGGCTGCGGCTCCGGTCCACCCTGTAGAAGCGCAGGAAGATCTTCTCGCGCTCCGCCTCCGGAATCCCCTCGCCGGTGTCCTCGACACGAATCCGGACCTCGCCGTTCTCCGCCTGCGCCCTGACGTGGACCTGCCCGGAGCGCTTGTTGAACTTGATGGCATTCTCGACCACGTTCATCAGGATCTGATCCAGGCGTCGGTGGTCGGCCCGGATGCGGAGGTCGGCGGGGATGTCGCAGGTCAGGGAGATGGCGCTCCGAGCCGCCATCCCCGAGAGGGAGGCGAGCACTTCCCGGACGACCTCGGAGAGCTCGATGGGCTCGGGCTCGAGGGTGATCGATCCGGTTTCGATCCGGGAGAGATCGGTCAGGTCTTCGAGGAGAGCGCGGATCCTCTCGACGTTGCGCTTGAGGATCGCGAAGAAGCGGGCGCGCTCCTCCTCGGTCATGTCGTTCAGATCCTGGAGCGTCTCCAGCGCCGCGCCGGCCGACGCGAGGGGAGTGCGGATCTCGTGCGACAGGTCCGAGATGAAGGTGCTCCTGATCCGCTCGAGGGCCTGGAGGCGGGTGACGTCCACGAAGAGGCCGATCGCCCCGAGCGGCCTCCCGTCCTCTGCGTCGAGGGGCTCCACGAGCAGCTCGAAGACGCGCTCGGCGGGGAAGGCGATCTCCACCTGGCAGCGGTGCTCCTCGCGATCCGCGAGCGTGCGCGCGAAGGCGCTGCCCACGTCGGGATCCCTGACGACCTCGGCCAGCGTGCGCCCCGACAGGCCGCCGCTCCCGAGGGCCATGGAGCTCCGGATCGCGGAATTGGCCAGGATGACCTTCCGGTTGACGTCCACGACCAGCAGCCCCTCGCGCATTCCCGAAAGGACGGTGTCGCGGAGCTTCTGCTCCTGGCCCAGATCGGAGATTCTGGCGACGAGTGCCCTGCGCATCCGATCGATGCTCGATCCGAGGGCCGTCAGATCGGGACCGCCGCCCATCCCCGCGAGGGATCGCGTAGAGCCTCCCGAGGCGGCCTCGTCCGCGGCGCGCGCCATCACCTCGAGGGGACGAAGCGCGCCCCGTGCGAGGTGATAGGCCAGCGCGGTCATGATCAGGAAGGCCGAGATCACCATCACGTTCGCCACGACGCGGAGGGAGCCGCCCCCCTCCTCGAGCGTCCCCGCTCTCACGGCGAGGCGCAGGCAGAGGATCTGCCCATCGGTCCCGTGGACGAGCCGCGCGAAGTAGGAGACGCTCCGGCCCGTGGCCCGATCGAAGCGCGTGGAGCTCCCCATCCCGCGATCGAGGGCATCGCGGACCTCCGGCCTGTCCCGCTCGCTCCTGTCCGAAGGCATCTCGGCTGCGGGCATCTCGCTGTCCGCGAGGAGCACCCCGGTCCGGTCGAGCAGACTCACGCGGGCGCCGAGCTGGGACCCGATCTTGCGCACGAGAGCATGCAAGTCCGCGCCGGGGGAGAAGAGCGCAGGCCCCAACTCTCCGGCGATCAGCGCTGATTCCATCTGGAGCCGCTCGCCGGCCAGGCTCTGCAAGCCGGCGCGCAGGATGGAGGCCCGCACGAGGTCCATCACCACGGTTGCGACGAGGGAGAATGCGAGGAGGATGAAGAGGATCTTGTGGCGGAGCTTCACCGATCCGCGCGGCCCCGGTAGCGGTAGCCGACCCCCACGAGGGTTTCGATCCTGGCCTGCGCCTCTTCGCCCAGCTTCTGCCTGAGCCTGAAGACGTGGACGTCGACGGTACGGGTGCCTCCGAAATACTGGTAGCCCCAGACCTGCTCGAGGAGCTGCTCCCGGCTCAGGACCCTTCCCTGTTGGCGCACGAGGGTCGAGAGCAGGTCGAATTCCTTCCGGGTCAGGGCGATCTCGCTTCCGTTGACCTTCACGAGATGGCCCTGGTAGTCCACCTCCAGGAGGTCGTCGCGGAAGAGCGCGGGCTCGGGGCCCGAGCGAGCCTCCCGCCGCAGGTGGGCCTTGACCCGCGCGAGGAGCTCGCGGGGGCTGAAAGGCTTGGTGACGTAGTCGTCCGCTCCCACCTCGAGGCCGGCCACGCGATCGACCTCCTCCGCCCTCGCCGTCAGCATCACGATGGGGACCCTGGAGGTCGCGGGTTCATGCCGCAGGGCCCGGCAGACCTCGAGCCCGTCCATCCCGGGGAGCATCAGATCGAGGAGGATCAGGTCGAAGGCCTGGGCGCGTGCCTTCGCGAGGCCGCGCTCTCCGGTTGCCTCGCAGGTCACCTCGAAGGCACCATTCTTCTCGAGATGGAACCGGATGGAATCCGCGAGGTCCTGCTCGTCTTCGATGAGGAGGATCCTGCGCCGGGCGGCGGGGCCGGCGGGCCGGGGCTGATTCATAGGTTCGGGTCATTCGCCGCACGGAGACTCCGACGCCATCAACGGAGCGCGCGGCCCTCACTCCCGTGCAAGACTACCATCGGATCGAGCCGGTCGTGTAGAGAGGGTCCGCAGGCGGGAACCATCTTGCCGCCCGGCACGCAGCCCGCCGGCTCAGGGCCCGGAGGGAGAGTCCCCCCGGATCGGGATCGGGCCGCCCGATGAGAACATGTCATCCGAGGTGATATCTCCTTGAGCGGACGCGCCCGGCTCGCGGGCTGGACGATGATCCTCATGACGCCCGCCCTCTTCCTGGCTTGCGTCGAGGGCTGCGTGAGGCTCATGGACCTGACGCCGGCCCCGGCCGGAGAGGGATCGATCCCCGCGTGGCTCGATCGCAACATCCTGGTCAAGGACTCGCGATGGATGGAGCGCCTGTCGGAGGCCCCGGGGGATCTCGCGGCCTACTACGGCACCTATCGCTGGGATCGCTTCCTCTTCTACCGCTTCCGCCCGAACGTGGAAGTGCCGCTCACCGACGCCCTCGCGCCTCCCGCCGTCCGCCCGAGGACCCGCTGGATCCTCCGGACGAACTCCCGGGGATACCCGGGCCCCGACGTCGAGCCCGGGCCCCATCCCGGAACGTACCGGATCCTCGCCCTCGGGGACTCCTCGACCTTCGGCTGGGGTGTCGAGAGCGCAGAGGTCTATCCCCTCGTCCTGCGTGATGAGCTGAGACGGCGCCACCCCGGCCGGCCGATCGAAGTGGTGAATCTCGGCGTCTGCGGATACTCGTCCCTGCAGGGCCTCGTCCTGCTGGAGCGCGAGGGGCTCGCGTGGGAGCCCGACCTCGTGACGATCTCCTACGGGTCGAACGACTATTCGAGGGTCCCCGAGCCGTTCCACGAGACCCTGTCCAGGAACTCGGGCTGGTCGGGCTCCGTGCGCGAGCTGCTCCACATGAGCAGGGCCTACGAGGTCTACGCGGCTCTTCTCTCCCGCGCGCTCTCTGGAGGCTGGAAAGAGCGTGTCCGTGAGGCCGGCTCGAAGGAAGCCGATGAGATGCCCCTCAACGTGGGGCCCGAGCGATCGAGAGACAACGTGAGGCGCATGATCCAGCGTGTGACGGAGTCGGGCGCCGATCCCATCGTCGTGACGAACTGCATGAGCGACTGGATGGTCCCGCCGATCACGGAGGCGGCGGCGGCGGAGGGCGCGCGGCTGGTGGAGACGGGCGCGCTCCTGCGCTCACGGATGGCGAAGGTGGCCCGCGACCCGAGCCTCGGGGCGGCGCGGGCCCGGGTCCAGGCGGTCTACGGGCTCGCTCTGATGCAGGAGCACCCGGAGCTGGAGGTCTATCTCGCGGACGGATGCCACCCCAACCCTGTCGGCCACAGGATTCTCGGCCTCGCGCTCGCCGATCAGGTCGAAGGATCGGCATCGTTCTCGCGGTTTGCCGGCGACTGAGGGGAGCGGTGGCATCGAGAACGGCCCGGCGCGTATAGTCAGGCTCCCGTCAGGAGAGCCCCGCTCCATGCATCTCACGCGAAAGACCTCGAGGAGGCTGTTGGGATCGTTGGTCCTGGCCTGCGCCGCCATGGGCGGCCCGGCCCCCGCGCGCGGAGAGGAGATGCCGGAGCCGCCGCCGGTCGTGTGGGAAGAGTGGAGCGACCAGCTCTTCGCGCGGGCAAGGCAGGAGCAGAAGGGCGTGCTCCTCACGCTCGTGACTCCCTGGTGCAAGCCCTGCGCGACGGCCGACGTGGAGGTCTACGCGGATCCCGTCGTGCGTCACCTGATATCCAGGCTCTGGATCCCCGTCCGGATCGACTCGCTGGAGCGGCCCGACCTCGATGCACGCTACCGGCTGGCGCTATGGGTGCTGAGCCAGCAGGCCGGCTACCCCGTGACGGCCTTCCTCTTCCCGAGCGGAGAGGCCATCTGGGTGGACAGATTCATCGCGGCGGAGGATCGCGAGACGCATCCCGGGCTGAGATCCCTCCTCGCTCGCCTGGACAGGCTGTGGAAGACGGAATTCCAGGAGGCCCGGCAGAACGCGCTGGCCGTGCAGAGTGTCTTCGACAAGGAGGCCGATGAAGACGGCGAAGCCGCCCTCGACAGCCTTCTCGTCTCCTCCATCACGGATTCCGTGATCGCCCGGAGCGATCCCCAGAGCGGCGGATACGGCACGCCCCCGAGGCGCCAGAACCCCTTTGCCGCCGAGCTGGTCCTCCTCGCATCGCGGAGGCGCGGCGATGCGGGGCTCCAGGCCCAGGCGCTTCAGGCGTTGCGGGCGCCGGTGCGCGGGGCGATCTTCGATCGAATCGGAGGGGGCTTCCACATGGCCGCCGCCGACTCCGCCTGGAATGTGCCGGTCTTCGAGAAGATGCTCTCCGTCAATGCCGTCTACCTGCATGCCCTGACGGAGGCGGTCCGGGCTACGGGAGACGAGGAGCTGGCGGCCGCCGCCGGCAAGACCGTCGACTACATGCTCGGGACGCTGGGGAGGAAACCTGGAGTGTTCCTGGCGATGCAGGCTCCGGCCGCACAAGGTGAGGAGGACGCGTCGTACTACGCCTGGACGGTGGAGGAGCTCCGCGCGGCCCTCGCGCCCGACGCGCTCGCGTGGGCCGCGGCTCTCCTCGGCTACCAGGAGAGCGGCGAGATGCTGCTCGGGTATCCTCCCCGCGTCACGCTGAAATCCAGGCCGGTGGGCGGGGCTGCGCTCGCCGCGGCCGGTCTCGACCCCTCCCAGGCGGTGAGCAGGGAGGCCGAGCTCATGCGCGTGCTCGAGCGGCTGCGCGCGGCCAAGAGCCCGCCGCCATTGCTCGAGAAGGAGTACCTCGACGGCACGGCGATGGCCTGTTCCGCCCTCATCCAGGCATCTGTGGTCCTCGGTCGGGAAGAGGCGGCCGGGGCGGCCCTGGCGGCGCTCGACAGGATCCTCGCGGCCCATTCCGTGAAAAACGGCGTGCCTCACAGGCTCGACGATCCCTCGAAGTCGCCCATCCTCATGGCCGACCAGGCCTGGCTCGGCAACGCGCTGATCGACGCGCACGAGTATTCAGGGGAGGCCCGATACCTTGCCGCCGCCGTGCAGACCTCCAGGACGCTGCTGGATCTCTTCGACGCAGCCGACGGCGCCTTCTACGACGTCGTGGAGCAGAAGGACAGCGCGGGCTACGTGCGCCTGCGGAGGAAACCCTTCCTGGACACGGTGCAGCCGTCGCCCCAGGTGATGGCCGGAAGGCTCCTCGAGAGGATCGGGTACCACACCGGAGACAAGGCCCTGATCGAGAGGGCCGCGAAGGCCTATCTCTGGAGCGCCAGGCGCCTTTCGGGAAACGACCTGGCCGGGTCCAGCCTCGCGCTCGCCGTCGATGCGATGCTCAACGGCCCGATCAGAATCCATGTCGGCGGCGCCGGGGACGGGGCCGCTGCGATGCGCCGGACGGCGCTGAAGATCTACGAGCCGGCGAGAGTGATCCTGGGAGGGTCGGCCGGCGGACCCGATGCCGGGGGGATCTCGATCTGCCTCGAGGAAGCATGCCGGGAAGGGCTCTCCGCGCAGGGCGAGCTCGAGGGCGCGCTCGCAGCCCTGAGAGCCGAGGCGAGAGCCCGATCGCGGCTCGCGCCGCGGGCGGGCTCGTAGGTGATGGCTCGAGAGGAGGTACCCGGGATGGCATCCTGTCTGGCGTGCGAGGCGAGGCTGGCAGTCGCCGGGCTCGAAGTCGGTGCGCCGGTGATCTGCGACGCCTGCGGAGCGGAACACGAGGTGCTGGCCCTGGGCCCCCTCGAGCTCGTCCTCGTCGAGGACGACGAGGAGGCGCTACGCTCCCCGGCTTCGGGCGAGGACGAGGACGACTATGACGAGGACGGCGCCGCGGCGTAGGAGCCGACCGGGAAGCCGGGTCACGCCAGCGGCAGAGTGATCGTGGCGGTCGTTCCCTTGCGCGGGGTGCTCTTGAGGGTAATGGTGCCCTGGTGTTCCTCGACCGCCCTCTTCGCGATGGCCATTCCGAGCCCGGTTCCCGATCCCTTCGTGGAGAAGTAGGGCTCGAACGCGCGCGCGAGCGCCTCGCGGTCCATCCCGACGCCGGTGTCCGAGATGAGCAGGCTCAAGGCCCGCTTCCCGTCGCCGTCGGCCGTGACCTCCGAGCGGACCTCGATCGAGCCTCCCTGAGGCATGGCCTGCAGCGCGTTCTCGATGATGTTGACGAGGGCCTGGGAGAGCAGCGCGGGGTCGATCTCGATCGTCTCCGGAATCCCGTCCAGGTGGCACTCGATGCTCACGCCGGGGGGAGGCGCGGTCCGGTAGGGTCTGAGGACGTTCTCGAGGAACTTCCTGGTGCTCGTCGGCTCCTTCCGGATCTCGGGGTTGCGCGCGTAGACGGAGAAGTGCTGCGCGATGGTTCGCAGGCTATGGACCTGCTCGTCGACGGTTCGCAGGCACTCCTCGAGCACCTTCGGGAACTCGGCGGAGCCGTCACGGTATACACGCCGAATGTGATCCGCGGAGAGCTTGATCGGCGTGAGGGGGTTCTTGATCTCGTGTGCAATGCGGCGCGCCATCTCCGCCCAGGTCGCCAGACGATTGGAACGGACGGTCTCGGTCACGTCCTCGAGAAAAATGAGCAGGCCGGCCCCCTCGGTGAAAGGAACGATCCGGACGCGGGTGTGGCGTTTCCCGGACTCTTCGGTGCCTATTACCGCCTCGACCTCGCAGGTCCGCGAAGGCGAGAGGAGGCAGGTGGCAAGAGCCGCGGCGAGGGTCCGGCAATCTTCCCTCGCCGACAGCTTCTCCTGCAGGTTGACTCCCGGCCGCAGGCCTTCGATCCCCAGGATGGCGACGGCGGTGGGGTTGAGGGTGACGATCCGGCCTTGCAGATCGACGGAGAGGACGCCCGTCGTGGCATTGAGGAGGATTTTCTCGATGTAGTTGCCCCGCTCCTCGAGGTCGTCGCGCTGGCGCCTCAGGGAGCGGGCCATGGCGTTGAAGGCCTCCACGAGGTCTCCCGTCTCGTCGCGGGCCGTGGCGTGCACCTCGCCGCCGAGGTCGCCCGTGGCGATCCTCGCCGCCGCCTGCGAGAGGTGCCGTATCGGCCGCGCGATCCGGCGCGCGAGGAAGTAGGCGACAAGGCCCATGAAGAGAATCACGGAGGCGTACGTGATGAGCATCACGTCGTAGATCTGCCGTGCCCGTCTCGCGACCTCGGGGTTCTCGGCGGAGAGGAGGATCGAGAGGACCCCGTCGTGCGGAGGCCCGAGCGCGACGACGCCGTGGATCCGGTGATAGGTGTTCTCGCCAATCTCCACCTGATCGAGGACGACCCGGCGGCCCTCGAGCTCAATCCGCATGTTGATGTCGCCGTCGAGTCGCTCGGGGAGGACGCCCAGGTCGTAGATCTCCCTGTCGCTCGTCGCGCGGAGCACGCCCTCCGTGAAGAGGCTGAGCTCCTCGGTGGTCTCTTCGGTGAGGCTGAACAGGTAGGCGTCGTCCGGAATCCCGCCGAGCTCCTGGACGCGGCCGAAATCCTCCACTTGCCGGCGCATCGATGCGAGGACCGTCCATCCGTGCTCGGCGACATCCTGCACGACCTCCGCGCGCACGAAGTTCACCAGGGCCAGCGCGAGGAGGGTGAGGGGAGCGAGGGCGGCCAGGAGAAAGGTCGCGAAGAGGCGGCGGTAGTGGGTACGGGTGAGGGCCTCCACGAGCCGGGCGGGTGACGGGCTCCACCCGAGGCGGAGGCCGGAGGCGATCCCCCAGGGCGTGACCATCACCACGAGCGCCAGCACGCTCTGTACGGAGAGCCGGATCGCCCGTGCAAGCCGGCCGGCCGGGCCCGGTTCCGGGAACGAAAGGGCCACGATGTGCTCGTTGGAGCCGAAGAAGAGGTCGTGCCAGCGGATAGCCCCCTCGTGGCGCTCCTGCCAGTACTTCTCGTGGAAGTCGGCGAGGAGCCTCTCGCGCACCTCCTGAGGGGGCGGGGGCGGGGGATTCCGCGGACTGGCCAGGACGGGGAGGCCCTGCAGGGAGTAGACCGCGAGGCTTACTTGAGGGTTCCACGCGGGGAGCAGGCTCGTCGCCGGCTCCAGCTCGTCCATGGCTTCCTGAAGGAGGGTCGGAGGCGAGAGGCCGGGAACGTCGCCGAAGTCGTTCCTGAGATGGATCGTCACGGTGCCGACGGTGTTGCCTCCGCGGCGCACGATGGTGTGCGCGTGGAGCCCCGGAACCCTGCGGCCGCGCAGGACGCTGATGAATCCGAGGACCGTGTTCTCCGGCATCTCCGTCGGCTCCAGCGCGCGCGCGTCCAGAATGGTGGGGTAGTTTCTCGAGAACCGGCTGATCGGCTGGCCGTCGGCGTCGGTGACCGTGATCGATCCGGCATAACCACGACCGGCGAGCGTGGTCGCCTTCCACAGGTCGTAGGCGAGCGTGGGATCGCCCTCCGGGGGGATCGCCTCGATCCTCTCGCCCAGGCCCGTGAACTCGCTCACCTGGGAGAGGGCATCCCGCAGGTCGAGCTTCCGGTGGACCGTGATCCACTGGACCGTCCCGCCGAGGTCTCGTTCCAGGAATCCACGCATCTGCGCCGTCGCGGCGGGCTGGAGCGCCAGCTCGAGGATGAACGAAGCGAGGACGGCGCATGGGAGGATGAGGAGGGAGAGCCAGCGAAGCGTCCGATCCGTCGGATCGGGCGGAGGCGGAGGGCCCGTTTCGCGCCGGGAGGCCAGCGCCCAGAAGGAGGCCCACAGGAGCGTCACGAGCGGGATCACGAAACCCATCAGGACGAATGCGCACGCGGCTTGAAGCGCCAGCCTCGCCGGCTCGGGCTCGGTGGGGAGCACGGTGAGGATATCGACGCGCGTGTTCTCGACGGTCCGGAGCGCCTCCTCGGGGAGGCGCGTGCCGAGGAAGAAGGCGACGGCCAGAGCGAGCCCCAGAGGCGCAAGGGCGTGCCTTCTCCACCAGAGCACCGGGCCGGCCAGACTCCGGCTGATGATGATGGAGAGCAGAATGCCGCTGGCGAGGATTGCCGCCGCCGTCAGGAGGAAGTCGATCGGGGATCGGAGCAGGCCCCCGAAGCCCTCACGCGCGAAGAGCGCGGCATCGTCCAGCGCGGGGCTGAAGATCCCCGTGGGCAGGGGAAAGACCAGCAGGAGAGCGCGCAGACCCCAGATGGCTGCGAGGCGGATTCCCTGGCGCCGCAGCTCGGAGGCGGTCGAGCCACGCCTCGGAAGCAGGAGCGCTCCCACGAGGAGGGAGCCCGCGAGAACGACGAGCGCGCGGCCCGCTCTCCGATGATCCCTCATGATCCCATCGAGGATCTCTCCCGTGCTCCGTCCCCTCAGGGTCGCGTATCCCAGGAGCGCGCCCTCGGGGGATCTCAGCGCGACGTTGACGGCGAGAAGCTTCCCGGAGGGAAGCGGCATAGCCTCCCCGAAGCGCTCGAAGAGCTCCTCGAGCTCGACGGCGGGCCTGCGGAAGCTGAGGAATGCGATCTGGTCCCTCTCGCCCCGGAAGGCGGCCTCGGGGAGGAGGTCGTCGAGGATTCGCGGGTCGTAGGCGGAGCGAAGCAGGGTCTCGACGACGAGCAGGAGCCTGGAATCCTGCCACGGACGGGCAAGGCCCACGAGGCGGGAGAGCCCGTTCTCCTCGACCACGAGCCACTTCGTGGCCTCCCGCGGGACGGAGCGAACGACGAGCTCGCGGGGAAGCACCCTCACCTGCCCGGCCCAGGCCAATGCGCTCCCCTCGGGGCCGTAGATCGAGAGGCCCGACCGCTTGTCTCCTCTGGAAGCCGGAGCGATGAGGTCGATGGTTTCGTAGGCTCTCGGCGCGCTTCGTGGCCCGGCGCTGCGCGGGTTGCGCTCGTCGAGCGTCCGCGCCCGCTCGATGGGAGCGGCGGCAGCCGCGAGAATGCCGCGGAACTCCTCCTGCAGCCTTCCGGCCCGATCCCGCAGCCGGTCCCACTCCTGCTGCTCCATGAGATCCACGTCCGCTCCGGCGCGGGCGTGGAAGGTCACCGCGTTCGCGGAGAGCGCTGCCGCCGTCGCGGCGAGGATCAGGAGCGCGAGGCCCGCGGGGGTCAGCGAGCCTTGGCGCCGCGCCTGCCATCCCTTCCGCGCCGCCACCCCGGCCGCGAAGAGCAGGCAGACGAGCAGGGTCCCCGGGTGCAGCAGCGCGAAGGATCGCCGGAGGTCCTCGGCGACGAGCACGAAGAGCAGGAGGGCGCCGAGAACCGGCAGGCTCGCATTCCTGACGGCAGGGTGGGGCATCCGGGACTCAGAGTGTCTCGCGGATCTCCTTGAGCGTCCAGGTCGCGGGGCGTCGCGAGAGCATGAAGCGCAGGTTTACCTTGGTGCTCGATCCGTGGCTCTCGTAGATCCAGGTCGCCCGGCAGAGGATCATCTCGGAGGCCTCTTCGCCTCCGTCCTGGCGATCGAATCGGATCATGAATTGGACCGTCCTGTAGGTTTCAAATGCCTTGCGGAGGAGCGCGCCGAGCTGATCCCTGGAGTAGTAGCTCGGCTCGTGGGCTATGACGCCGACGGCAAGGTAGATCTTGCTCGCCTCGGGAACGAGCGGGAGGATCGGCTCGGTTGTCTCCATGGAGAATCCCCGGCGGATCGCCTGAATCGCCTGCATCAGGCCCGGATCAATCTCCTCGGCGGGCGCGCGGTTCTCGCTGGAAGCGGGCACGGTGCCGCCCGCCAGCGCCACGAGGAGGCTGCCCGCGAGAAGGCGGCTGGACCGCCTCGATGCCCGTGCAGCAGGGTGCGCTTGTCCGGGTTTTCCGGGCTCGGCTGGCTTCCAGGTGCACGCCATCACTTCATGCGCTCCGTGCTCTCCGTCGCGCCCGGCGGAGCCTAGTGCACTCGCCGGGAGGCGTCAACGCACTCTAGTACAAAGAGTTGTCCGGCCGTCGCGCAGACGGCCGCCCGCCGGCGGAGGTGCCTCCTCGGCGTGGTATATTCGCGCTCCCCGCGTCGGCACGACGCAAGCCTCGCGGGCTGCGTCGTGCAGGGCCGTGGGCCGTTAACTCAGCGGGAGAGTGCTACCTTCACACGGTAGAAGTCGTAGGTTCGAATCCTACACGGCCCACCAGCAATCCTGATCATCCCGTCCGGGGCACCTCCTCCACAAGACCTCTCCCATGCCCGTTCCGGAATCCGCTGCGAGCCGCGCCGCCGAGCTTCGGCGCCTCATTCGGCTGCACGACCAGCGCTACTACTCGCACGACGATCCCGCGATCACGGACGCGGCGTACGATCGCCTCTTCCGCGAGCTCATCGAGCTGGAGGAGCGCTACCCCGATCTCGCGACGGCGGATTCTCCGACCCGCAGCGTCGGAGCGCCGCCCGCGCAGGGGTTCGAACAGGTCACGCGAGCCCTCCCCATGCTCTCTCTGGAGAACGCGCTCTCCGAGGAGGAGATCGAGGCATGGCGCGCGAGGATGATCTCCCACCTCGGACGGGACGAGGCACTCTCGTACTGGTGCGAGCCCAAGATCGACGGGGCCGGCATCGAGATCCTCTACGAGAAGGGTGCCCTCGCCGTCGCCTCCACGCGAGGCGACGGCAGGATCGGCGAAAACGTCACGGCGAACGTCCGTACGATCCGCGACGTGCCCCAGGCCCTCCGGGGTGAGCCCCCGGAGCTGCTCGAGGTTCGTGGCGAGGTCTTCATCGAGAAGGCGGACTTCGCCCGACTGAACGAGGCCGCGTCGCGCGATGGCGAGAGGACCTTCGCGAACCCTCGGAACGCCGCTGCCGGCTCGTTGCGGCAGCTGGATCCGCGCGTCACCGCGCGGCGTCCGCTGCGGATGATCGTCCATGGGCTGGGGCGGCACGCGGGCACGGAGTTCGAGAGCCAGAGCGCGGCGATGGACTCGCTGCGCTCGTGGGGGCTGCCGACGGCGGGGGAGCGAGGCCGCCTCTTCACCGATCTCGAGGGTGTGCGCGGGTACTACGCGTCCCTGGCCGAGGCCCGGCACCGAGTCCCGTTCGAGATCGACGGTCTCGTGATCAAGATCGACAGCATCGCACTGCAAGCCGAGCTGGGCGCCCGTTCGCGGAACCCGAGGTGGGCGATCGCCTGGAAGTTCCCGCCCGTCGAGGCCGAGACGATCCTGGAGGACATCGAAGTGCAGGTCGGGAGGACCGGCGCGCTCACGCCGGTGGCGGTGCTCAGACCTGTGCCCATCGGCGGCGTCGTCGTCAGCAGCGCGACCCTGCACAACGCGGCGCAGATCCGGGAGAAGGACGTCAGGAGAGGCGACACCGTCGTCGTGCGCAGGGCCGGAGACGTCATCCCCGAGGTTGTGAGCGTCGTTGCGGCCATGCGCCCCGCGGGATCCGAGCCCTACCGGATGCCCGATGCCTGTCCCGCCTGCGGCACCCGGGCCGTGATGCCGGAGGGCGACGCCGTGGTGGCCCGATGCCCGAACAGGGCCTGCCCCGCGCAGGTGAAGGCGAGGCTCCTGCATTTCGCCCGCCGCGAGGCGATGGACATCGATCACCTGGGCGGGAAGCTCGTGGACCGCCTCGTCGAAAAGGGCCTCGTGCGCGATCCGGCGGACCTCTACAAGCTCACCCTCGAGCAGGTGGCCGGGCTCGAGAGGATGGGCGAGAAGTCAGCCCGCAACCTCCTCGCCTCGATCCAGCGGTCGCGATCGACGACCCTTGCGCGCCTCATCCACGCTCTGGGGATCCGCCACGTCGGTGAATCCGTCGCCGCGGCTCTGGCCCGGGAGCTCGGCACGATCGAGAAGCTGATGGAGGCAAACCAGGAGACCCTCGAGCGGACCTCCGACGTTGGTCCCGAGGTCTCCGAGGCGATCCTCGAGTTCTTCCGCGACGATTCCAACCGGGCGATGGTCCGCTCGCTCCTCGCAGCCGGCGTGAAGCCCGCGCCCGTGGAGGAGCCATCGACGGGAGGGCCCATGGCGGGGAAGGTCTTCGTCTTCACCGGCGAGCTCGCGGCTCTCTCCCGAAGCGAGGCGGCCGCCCTCGTCCGCTCACTCGGGGGTCGCGTGGCGGGCTCGCTGACGAAGAAGGTCACGCACCTCGTGGCGGGTGAGGCCGCGGGAGGCAAGCTCGCACGCGCCCGTGCGCTCGGGATAGAAGTGCTCGACGAGCAGGCTTTCCTGAGACTCGCCGGGCGCTCATGACCCTGCGCCTTGCGGCGTGCCGCTCTCGCCACGGGACCTGATGAAGCGGTATCCGAAGTAGATCGCGGGAGCATAGAGGAGGCCATACAGCGCCAGGCCCGCCGCTCCGAGGGCCGCGGGGCCGCCGCGCCCGCCGAGGAGAAGGGTGGCCACCGCGGTCGACGCGAGCATCGCCGCGGAGGCCCAGGCGAGGGGGACCGCAAGAAGCATCACGAAGCGGGCCTGGCCCCGGATGCCCTCACCGAGGATGTGCTGCGCCATCACGATCAGAGCCAGGCTGAAGAGGGTCATGGCCGTCGTGCTCGCCAGGGCCACGCCGGTGATCCCGAATCCGTTGTCGAGAGCGAGCCAGACCATCGCGGCGTTCAGGACGATGGCGAAGGCATAAGCCGGGAGAAGGCGCCCCTGCTTCCGTATCGCGAGGAAGAAGGAGCTCATCCCGCGATGCAGGGACGAGAAGTATGTTCCCACGAGCAGGATCCTCAACGGGAGGATGGCCTCACGGAAGTCGGGCAGGACGATCTCGATGGCGGGCGCCGCGCTGAAGTAGACGGCGCCGAGGAGCACCGGGGCCACGACCGCGATCGCGAGCGTCGGCGTCTCCACCATCGGGCGGACATCCTCGAGCGATTCCCTCTCGCCCCAGCGCTCGACGAGGCGGGGCGAGAGCACGTGGCCGAAGGCGTAGGAGAGCTGGAACAGGTAGTCGTTGATGGTCATGGCCAGGCCATAGAGACCGACCCCCGCGAGCCCCAGGACGGGCAGGATGAGCATCCTGTCGATACTCGTCAGTATGTTGTAGAGGAGCCCGTTGACGTGGGAGGGAAAACCGATCTTCACCAGCTCCGCCCAGGCCTTCCAGCTGAACGTGAATCCGATCCCGAAGTCGATTCGGCGGAGCTGGAGGTACACGACGGCCGAGTAGGCGACGAAGGTCCCGACGATCAGCCCGTCGAGCCCGTAGAGCATCGTCCCTCCGATGGCCAGCGCCGACTCCAGAAGGGAGAGGACCAGGGCGAGCCTGGAGGCGTAGGAGAAGTCCTTCCGCCAGAAGAGGAGCTTCTCGAGGAAGCCGTTGATCTGCCTCGCGTAGACGAGGAGGATGAAAAGACGGATCGCCCTGCCGTAGGCGGGGGATTCGACGATCAGGGAGCCCACCAGCGCGGCCGCCCCCGCGACGAGGACCACGGCGTTGTTGACGAAGAAGGCGACGTCGCGGGATCTTCTGAGGCCGTCCTCGTCTCCCCGGCTCGCGTACAGCGGGATTTCCCGCTTCAGCGCTGCTCCCGCCCCGAAATCCGAGAACTGCATATAAGATTGGAAGATCCCGAGCGTCTTCCACGCCCCGTAGGGCTCAGGCCCGAGCAAGCGAGGGATGAAGAGGCTCCTCACGAAATTGACGGCCAGGGAGACGAGCCTTGCCGAGGAGAGGTAGATGAAGTCGCGGGCGATCTCACGCGGGGCGAGATGAGCCATGGCGCGCGAGGATAACAGAGCACTCCCGGGGCGGCCAGGAATGAGCCGCGAGGAGCGCATCGCTCTCGCGCTAATCCTCGCCTCGCTCGTCGTGGCGGTGGTCGTGCGCGCGATCTCCGCCCTCTCTTGCGGACCTGCCGGGCCGCAGGAGGTCCGCTACATCACGATCGGGCAGGGCCTTCTCGCGGGGGAAGGATTCCAGGGGATCGACAAGCGCTTCCCCGATATCATCCAGCCGCCGCTCCATCCTTTCCTCCTGGCGCTGTCGATCCTCGTCCTGCGCGATCCGCTGCCCGCCGCCCGAATCCTTTCGATCGGGCTGGGCGCCCTGCTGGTCCTGCCGATCGCGCTCTTCTCCTGGCGGCTCCATGGAGCGAACGCTGCCTGGAGAGCCGCGTGGCTCATCGCGGTCTATCCGCTCCTCATTCACTTCTCGGGTCTCGCGCTCACGGAGCCCGTTTTCGGGCTGCTCGTAGCCTGCGCGCTCGCTGCGATCCAGGGAGCGGCCTCCAGCTTGCGCGGCATGGGAAAGGGCAGCCTCCTCGCCGGAGCCCTCCTCGGCCTCGCCTTCCTGGCCCGGCCCGAGGGGCTCGCGTACGCAGGAGCCGGTGCGGCGTTCATCTTCTTCTCGGCATGGCTCCCGATGCGCCGCGGCGTCGCGTCGGCCGCTCGGTGGGCCGGCATCCTGATGGCAGGCTTCCTCGTCTTCGCCGTCCCCTACTGCGTCTGGCTGCATTCACGGACAGGCCACTGGCTCATCTCGCCCAAGGCCGTGATGACGCAGGTGCACAACATGATCATGACCGAGGGGATCCGCGAGAACTGGCCCGAGAGGGAGGGAAGCGCTGTCTTCTACGAGCGCGTCAAGTTCGGGCTCAATGCGGCCGGCGACGATCTGAGGTCGTCCGAGGCCTTCAGGGCCCTCGGCCTGCTTCCGTCGGGAGGAGCCCCCATCCGCGATGCGGATCTGCTCGGTGAGGTCATTCAGCCGACCTACCTCGTGAAGGTGGTGCTGAGGAACTTCCGCACTCTCTACCTCGACACGCTCAAGTACGGGCTGGTCCTGCCGACGATCTTCCTCGCGCTCCTCACCCTCGGCATCGTGGCGAAGCCGTGGTCCCCGGGCGCCGATCGGAGGAGCCAGGTGCTCCTGGCCTGGTTCCTCGTGGCCGGATGCTCCTGGGCGCTCTCGTACGTCCAGAGCCGTTTTCTATACGCCTCGATGGCGCTGACGGTGGTATGGATGGCGAGAGGGTGGGTGGCGGTCGAGGAGTGGCTCTCCGCTACCTTCCTCGATTCCGCCGGGAGGAGGAACGCCATTCTTCGCTCCGCCGCGGCGTGCGCGCTTGCCGTCCTGTTCGGTGTGACGGCGATGGCGCATGCGATTCCGCCGGCGCAGCGCACGGAGCACCTCTGGCGCGAGCACAGGGGCGTCGGAGAGAGGCTCCGCGAGATCTCGCCGGACTCACGGCCCGTCATGGCGCTGACCCCCGTCGTGCCTTTCTACGCGGGACTGCCCTTCGAGCTCCTCCCGTACGACAGCCTGGAGAGGGTCCTCGAGTACGCGCGCCAGCGGCGGGTTCGCTATCTCGTGGTCCACGAGGAGACGCTCCTCCTTCAGCGCCCCCAGCTCGCCATCCTGCTCGATCCGCCTTCGGCCCCACCCGCGTTGCGTCACGTGCTGACAGCGGGCTCAGGCAAGTCCGAGGACCCGCTCGTCATCGTCTACGAGATCCTCGAGGGGGGCGAGCCTCCCTCCGAGAGAGGCTCCTAGGACCCGACGTCGATCACGCGCGAACTGCGACACGCGGGTGAGATCGGTTGCGTTTGGTCTGATTCAAAGTGAGAATCGGGCGCAACTCCGTACGCCGCGGCTCCTTCCATTGACAAGCCCGCCGCAATACGCGTATATTGCGCGCACAGCAAAAAGCTGGCCCAATCGCCTTCAACGGAACTGCTCCGGTGTCAGGGGAGTCGTCGGGAGCGTTCCACGGAGCAGGAGACGCGCTCCGGAGCCGAAGGCGATGATTCAGAACCGAACAGCCCTGCCAGACGTGGATCCGTGTCTTCGGGCGCCATGCCCCCGGCTTTCCGGGGATAGAGCCCGGGGCTTTGCGGAGGTCCCGTCACACGTGGCCGGCCGGGGGGGGGTCCTCGTGGCAACCCACCGGCTCGCACCATCAGGGGGAGACAGGGTTGCGCAACTCCGAGCTTCCGACCGTAGGCGTCGGCATCATGGCCTACAACGAGGGGCGCAATATTCGCGCGCTCCTCGACGCTCTGATCGCCCAGCGGACCCGCCTTTGCAGGCTGAGCGAGATCGTGGTCGTCGCGAGTGGCTGCACCGACGAGACCGAGGCGATCGTCCAGGCCTCGGCGCGCAGGGATCCCCGCATCCGCCTCATCAAGCAGACGAGGCGCGAAGGCAAGGCGCGGGCGATCAACCTCTACCTCAGGACGAGCAAGACAGATTTCAGGGTGCTGGCCAGCGGCGACACTCTGCCCGCCTACGACGCCGTGGAGCTCCTGATCCGCCCCATGCTCCAGGATCCGAAGGTGGGGATGACGGGAGGACAGGTCGTCCCCGTGAATGGCGAGAGCAAGTTCATCGGCAGGTGCGTCCACACGTTGTGGCGCCTCCACCACATCATCGCCATGGAGAGCCCGAAGATGGGCGAGATGGTCGCCTTCAGGGACGTGGTAGGTCGCATCCCGGACGAGACCGCCGTGGACGAGGTGAGCATCGAGACGGAGGTGGCGAAGCAGGGGTACGGGTTCCGGTACGTGCCCGAGGCCATCATCAGGAACAAGGGCCCCGAGACGGTGGGGGACTTCCTCCGGCAGCGCCGGCGGATCCACGCGGGGCATCTCGACGCGAGGAAACTGACCGGTTACGCCCCCTCGACCATGAGCCTGTCGCGCATAGGGAAGGTCTTCGTCTCCGACGTCATGTCCCAGCCGGAGAGGATTCCCGCCGGGATCGGCGCCGCGGCACTGGAAGCGGCCGGTCGGCTCCTGGGCACCTATGATCACTACATCGCCGGGCGGTCTCACACCGTCTGGGAGATCGCGGTGACCACCAAGGATGTCCAAGGGCATCACTAGTCTTCTTCCGGTACTCCCGTCCTACTGGGCGTTCAGGGCCGTGGGGAGCCCTGCCCCGGCTCCGTTGAACTTCACCCTCAGCCTGCTCTACGCGTGCAACTCCCGCTGCATGACGTGCAACGTGTACGAGCGCAAGGTGAAGATCCTCAGCGTGGAGGAGTACGACCGCATCCTCGCGACGGTCGGAAGGCGTCCCTACTGGTTCACGCTCAGCGGCGGCGAGCCCTTCCTCCGCAAGGACATCGTGGACATCGTGCGGGTGGTCTACGAACGGTGCCGGCCCAAGGTCATCAACATCCCGCACAACGGGACCTTCCCCGACACCACCGCCGGCCGCGTCGAGCAGATGGCGCGCGATTGCCCCGAGAGCGAGATCATCATCAACGTCTCGCTCGACGAGCTGGGTCACCGCCACGATCGAATCCGCGGAACGGAGGACAACTTCGAGCTGGCCACTCGCACCTTCGACTCGCTCAAGGCGCTCGATCTGCCGAATCTGACCGTGGGCATCCACACGGTCATCTCGCGCTTCAACGTGGAGAACTTCCCCGCCATCTACCGCGGCCTCATCTCCATGAAGCCGGACTCCTACATTACCGAGATCGCCGAGGAGCGCGACGAGCTGCAGACGCTGGGGACCGGCATCACGCCAGCCGCGAACCAGTACGGCCGCGCCATCGACTTCCTCCTCTCCGAGATGCGCCGGGGCAAGTTCCACGGGATGGGCCGGGTGACCCAGTCCTTCCGCCTCGAGTACTACAAGCTCGCGCGCCGGGCCGTGGTCGACAAGACGCAGAGCATCGACTGCTACGCCGGATGGGCCTCCTGTCAGATCTCTCCCGACGGTGACGTCTGGCCGTGCTGCGTCCGCGGCGAGTCGGCGGGCAACCTGCGCGAGCACGACTACGACTTCCCGACGGTCTGGGAAGGAGCGCGCATGAACGAGCTGCGCCGCTCCATCCGGAACAAGGAGTGCGCCTGCCCGCTGGCGAACGCCTCCTACACGAACATCCTCCTGTCCCCCTCCTCGATGGCGAGGGTCGGGATGAACTACCTGAAGCTGAGCGCGAGGGCGATGGTCGGAGGGGAGCCGGAAGAGCGCAAGGAGCCGGCCGCGTCGGCCGAGACGGCATCTTCCGAGAGCGGGGGCCGGGCGTGACGCGAGTCCGGCGGCTCGCCGGCGGAGGCGGACTGCTCGTCGCTGCCGGGGTGCTCGTCGCCGCCGCCGACGCCACGATGGTGGAGCCCTACAGGGTCACGACGACCTCGGTGGCGCTCCCCGAGGGGCCGTTGCGGGAGGCCATGGCAGGGGAGCGTCTCGTGCACCTCTCCGACCTCCACTTCAAGGGGATGGGGCTTCGCGAGAGGCGGCTCCTGGACGTCCTGCATCGCATCAGGCCGGCCCTCATCCTCATGACGGGCGACTACGCGGACACTCCAGAGGGGATCGAAGCCCTGCGCGAGTTCTTTTCCCAGGTCGACGCACCGCTGGGGATCTACGCCGTTCCGGGGAACAACGACTACTTCCGCGGCCGCCAGGCCGAGATCTTCGCGGCCCTGCGCGAAGCCGGCGTCAGGATTCTCGTGAACGAGGTGGCCACGATCGAGGCCGCTGCTGGCGCCATTGCCATCGCGGGGGTCGACGATCCCTTCTTCGGCCGGGACGACCTGCCGGCCGTGATGGCGCGCATCCCTGCGGGGCTCCCGGCGATACTCCTGGCGCACAGCCCGTCGATCCTCATGGAGAGATCGGAGGCCATGCTCTTCAATGCCGGCGACGCCGATGGCCCGTGGGGCGAGGGCTCGTTCTGGACGGACGGCTCGCATTTCCGCGAGCCGGTCACCCCCGTCCGCTTCCTCGGCTCCGGGCCACGAACGATGACGATCCAGGTGAGAGAGGACGGTGTGGGGATCGAAGCCGTCAAGCTCGTCCCTGTAGATCCGGATGCGCAGGTCGCGGCTCCGCCTCGCGGGCTTCAAGGAACGGGGAGGAGGCCGCCGCTCGACAAACCCGGCGTCATCGACATCGACCTGTGCGCGGCCACCCGTGACGGCGGCGAGCCCGGCTGGCGCCCCGCCCCGAGCGGGGAAGCGGCCTGCGCGCTCACCTACCTCCCGGACAGCGGGCGCCTCCAGAGCATTGCGCTTGCGGATCCAGGCGAGAAGCTCCAGGTGATCTTCGACGCCCCGGAGGGCACGGCCTACCGGGTCTGGGTACGGCTGAGGAGCCCGGACTCCTCGGGCCTGAGTGATTCACTCTATATTCAGTTCGACAGAGCGGTGGGCCCGGACGGCCAGCCGCGTTATCGGGCTGGCGAGGCGGCGCCTGCGGCAGGTGGTCCTCCCCTGGAGCTCATCCTCGCGGGTCACACGCACGGCGGGCAGGTCAGGATCCCCTGGCTGGGGCCTCTCCACTGGGAGCTGATCCCGGGGGACTACGTCGCGGGCAGCTATGAGGCGGAAGGCAGCCTCGTCTACGTGAGCCGGGGGATTGGGACCTCCATCCTGCCGGTTCGATTCGCCTGCGCTCCGGAGGTCGTCATCTTCGGAGCGGGCGAGGGAGCGAGCGATTCGTGAGCGTTCACTTTGAATCCGTCGATCGATACGTGGTTCCCGAGATTCGGGAGGCGCTGGAGCGGTCCCTCGGAGCCATCGGTTTCGACCCGAGCGGCGCCCGTACGGCCTTCCTGAAGCCCAACATCGTCAGGCCCGGCGCTCCGGACACGGCCATGGTGACTCACCCGGCCGTGGTCGAGGCCCTGATCCTTCTCTTGAAGGCCAGGGGGGTCACGGACATCGCCGTGGGCGAGGCCTCCTCCGTCGGCGTCAACGTCGAGGAGTCCTTCCGCGTGTCGGGCTACCGCGACATGTGCGCCCGGCTGGGCGTTCCCTTGCTGAACCTCAACGAGGTCGAGCGGCGCGAGGTGAAGTGGATGTACGGAAGGCTCCGCCTCCCGCGCGTGGCGCTGGAGTCCGACCTCTACATCAACTGCGCCAAGATGAAGACCCATTTCCACACGACGGTCACGCTCGGCGTCAAGAATCAGAAGGGCCTCCTGCTGCCGGAGGACAAGCAGTTCGACCACCTGGAGGTGAGGCTCCATCCGGCGCTGTCGGAGTACGCACGGCTCGCCAGGCCGCACCTGACCCTCGTGGACGGAATCGTCGGGATGGAGGGTGAGGGACCTACGAAGGGGACTCCCAAGGCCGCCGGGGTTCTCGTTCTCGGGACGGACATCTACGAGACCGACTACGCCTGCGCCCGCTTCATGGGCCAGGATCCCCTGAAGATCCGCCATCTGGCCTATGCCCTGGAGCGCGGCCACTTCGCGGACCAGGGTGAGGTCAGCGGGGAGGCTTACCAGTCGCGCAAGACGGAGTTCGAGCTCCCGGGTACGGAGCCCAAGAAGATCCTGAACTTCTACGGCTGGAAGAACCACCGGGCCTGCGCCGAGTGCGAGCACGTCGTGGAGCATGCCTTCAAGCTGGGAATCAGCCATCCGAAGTACTGGTTCACCTTCATCCCCAAGGTCGCGCGCCTCATGCTCTTCGAGAGGATCGACCTCATCCGGGGACGCGACGCCAAGATCCCCGAGGGCCACGGCCATCTCCTGATGGTCGGCGACTGCACGGAGCGCCTGGCGACGGAATATGGAGTACCTCACGTTCCGGGGTGCGTGCCCCGGCCGGCGGATGTCATCCGCCGGGTCATGGAGATGTGAGGACGGCCTTCAGGCCGTGAGGGCCCGCGTCTCGTGAGAGTCCTGCTCGTCGGAGGAACGGGTTTCATCGGCTCGCGCCTCCTCGGACGCCTGCTCTCGGGCGGGCATCACATCAACCTGGTGATCCACAGGAACAGGCCCGAGATCCCCGAAGGGCCGGCGCTGAAGTTCCACAACGTCGACCTGCTCGATCCCGTCGGCTTCCGCAGCGCGGCCTTCAAGGCGGACGTGGCGGTGAACGTGGCGGGCCAGCTCCGGGTGCCCGGCTTGCCCGACGAGCACTACTGGAAGGTCCACTACGAGGCGACGAAGCACCTCCTCGAGGAGTGCACCCGCTTCAGGCTCCGGAGGCTCGTGCTCGTTTCGTCGACGGGCGTCTACGGCGTGACCGGGCGCACGCCCGTCGCGGAGATCGGGCCCATGAAGCCGGGGGACATCTACGAGAGAACGAAGTGGGAGGCGGAGCGCTACGCCAGGGAGTACTCCCGCGGCGGTGAGCTCGATCTCGTCGTGGCCCGCCCCTCGCTGGTCTATGGACCCGGCGATCGCCACCTGCTGGGCCTCTTCAAGGCCATCCGCAGGGGGCTGTTCAGAATCGTCGGGGATGGCTCGAACCTGGTCCATCCCATCTTCGTGGACGATCTCGTCGAGGGCCTCGTGGCTTGCGTCGAGAGTCCGTCCGCGACCGGCGGCACCTTCAACCTGGTCGGCAAGGAGCCTGTGACCTTCCGCCGCTTCTGCGAGGCCATCGCCGGCGCCCTGGGGCGGCGGCTCCCTGCGGCTGCCCTCCCCCGCGGGCTCGCACGCGGCATCGGTGGGGTGATGGAGGGAGTGCGGCTCGTCACACGCCTCGACATGCCCCTGAGCCGCGCCCGAGTGGACTTCATGACCTCCGACAGGGCCTACGACGGGAGCCATGCGCGCGACGTCCTGCGCTTCATCCCTCCCACGGATCTCGACGAGGGGATGAGCCGGGCAGTGGCCTGGTACCGAGAGCGCGGCTGGCTGTAGGAGTGAATCCGGGAGGGATGTCCAGCTTGTTACGTCTGTTCGGGCTTGAGGTGAACCCCGCGCGTCCTCTACGCGACGAGCGCGAGCGATCTCTGCGCCGACCTGCGCGACAGAAGGACGAATCGTGCGATTACGCTTGCGCAGCAGCACCTATAGACAGTACTATGCCAGTCCTCTTTAGCTTTCCCCTGCCGGTACAGCAGCCTTGGCCAGTCCCTGAGGGAGGGAGATAGTCCACATGCGTCACTTCACCGAGCCCCGGAAGATCGGGCGTGTTCTTTTCATCTATCCGCCCCTGACCACTCACACCGACTACGCGACCGAGTCGAAGGGAACCCACCCGCCCATCGGGATTTCCTACATCGCGGCCTACCTGGAGCGATTGGGCTACGAGGTCGGGATCATCGACTCCGTGGTCGAGGGCTACTACCACGAAGAGCCGCTCGGCGACAACATCATCCGCTACGGCCTCTCCTACGAGGACATCACAAAGCGCGTCGCGGAGTTCAAGCCGGACCTGGTCGGAGTGTCGAACCTCTTCTCCTCCTCGGCGGAAGACTCCATCAAGGTCTGCACGGCCGTGAAAGCTGCCGACCCCTCCATCGTGACGATGATCGGCGGCCCGCACCCCTCGGCGATCCCGGAGCACCCGCTGGGATGCACCGATGTGGATTTCGCGATCCTCGGCGAGGGCGAGCTTCCCTCCGAGTCCCTCCTGAAGGCGCTGGAGCAGGGAGATGAATCGCTGCTGGAAGGCGTCGCCTTCATCAAGGACGGGCAGATGGTCCGCTACGAGCGGAAGAAGTACGTCGACGACCTCGACAGCCTGCCCTTCCCGGCGCGGCACCTCCTGGCGATGGACAAGTACCTCGCGATCAGCAACGCCTACCTCACCACGAAGCGGACGCCGTTCACCCCGATGATCACCTCGCGCGGCTGCCCGGCGAAGTGCACCTTCTGCCCCGTACACGCGGCATGGGGCAAGACGTGGCGCGCCCGCTCGGCCGAAAACGTCATCGCGGAGATCGACGAGCTCGTCAACAAGTACGGGATCCGCGAGATCCACTTCGATGACGACAACCTCACGCTCGACAAGGCCCGGGCGATGAAGATGTTCCAGATGATGATCGACAGGAAGTACGACCTCATCTGGACGGCCCCCTCGGGAATCGCCCTGTGGGCCCTGGACGAGGAGATCCTCGAGAAGATGGCCGAGTCGGGCTGCTACAAGCTCTTCATGGCGATCGAATCGGGCGACGAGTACGTGCTGAAGCACATCATCCGCAAGCCCCTCAAGCTGAAGAAGGTCCTTCCCCTCGCGAAGAAGATCCGGTCGCTGGGGATCGAGATGGAAGCCTTCTTCGTCGTGGGGATGCCGGGCGAGACGAAGGAGCAGCTCAAGCAGACCTTCCGCTTCGCGAGGCAGCTCGACGCCGACAATACGCTCTATTTCTACGCGAACCCGATCCCGGGCTCCCCGCTGTACGAGGAGTCCATGAAGCACCAGTACCTCTCCAAGGAGTTCGACTACACGCGGCTCCGTGTCTCCACGGCCAACCTGAACACGCCGCAGATGAGCGCCGAGGAGCTGGAGAAGCTGGTGGCACGCGAGAGCCTCCGGATGCGCGTCTCCTACATGTTCAAGCACCCGGTCCGGGCGGCCGAGCGGTACTCGGCCTACATCCGGAAGGACCCGCGGGTCGTCTACAAGACGGTCGCGGGGTACCTCAAGAGCTCGGTGGGCTTCGCCTCCTGAGCTGAAGGGACGGACACCCTCCCCACTCGAGGCCCCTCACGGGGCCGGTGAGTCCATCAAGGGGAGGCTCTGTCCATGCACCCCGGCTCCAGAATCGATATCTCTCCGCTCGAGTAAAGGAGCCGGAAGCAGCGATCGGGCAGCCGCCCTTCGGGGATGACGGGGCGCTCGTCGGGGCCGACCCAGACGACGGCCGCCCCGAGCCTGTGGGCGGCGGCCGCAGCCTCCTCGGGATCTCCTGATTTGAAAATCGACCCTGCCGTCTCCTCGTGGTCCGACGCATCGGCCTTGAAATCCATCATGTGGGTCGTCCAGCCGTGGACCAGGCGGCGATCAGCCAGGCTGATGACCGCATAGGACGACTTGCTGTTGGGGTGGATGGCCACCAGCTCCCCGGGCTCCGTCATCTCCCTCAGCCAGGCCGCGGCAGCCTTCTCGTCCCGGCTGTAGACGTGCCGAATCCTGAGTGCCGAATCCGTGCCGAGGGCGAGGCTGGTTGCGGCCAGGAGGAGCACGGCTCCTGCCGCCCCCCCATCCGCGGGCCGGGCTGCGCTCGATGAGACGCGAGAGGCCGGCTCTGGCTGCGAGCGCGAGGCCGATGTAGAAGAGATCCCCGAACCAGTGAGGGTTCGGCGAGTCGATCGCCAGGTCCAGGGCGATGCTGATGATGGTGAGGCTCATGAGGAAACCATGAGGCGCCGCGCTCAGGTCCAGGAGGGCCGGCGGGATGAGGACTCCGCACCAGAGCGCCAGGTTCTGACCACGTTCCAGGATCTGCGCGAGGTGGATATCCAGGTGCACGACCTCGGGGGGCATCGACCAGCCGTAGTAGGGGAACTTGTAGAGCACGAAGAAGGGGAGGGGAGTCAGGAGGTAGGCACCCAGGCGAGGCTGCCTCTTCGATCCAGCCAGAGTGTCCCGAGCCAGATGCAGAAGGCCGTCATGACTCCCATCGGGCTGTGGGTCCACCCCATCGGGATCAGCTCGAGCTCCCGCCGCGCCATGGCTCGCGCCAGCCAGTAGATTTCCCCGCCGCTCAAGAGAAAGAGGCAGGCGATCGTGGCGCCCATCCGGCTCTTGAGGATCTCCGTGCCCAGCAGGTGCACGAGTCCCAGCAGGATGAGGGCCAGCCACGCGCTCGCCACGCGCTGGATCGCCAGGGGGCCGAGCCCCATGGCTTCACCCATGAGAACGAAGTGGAAGTGGTAGATCCAGTTGTGAACGAGGAGCTCGCGGCCGTTCTCGGGGTCGAAGGGGGGAATCGCCTGATGGATCTGGGAGTACATCCCCTGGAAGAAGATGAGATCCGGAAGCCCCTTCCAGCGGATCTCGTCCGGGGAGGGGAACATCGCGATCGTCATCCAGACCTGGAGGATCAGGCAGAGCACCACGACCAGCGCAGGTCCCCGCCATCGCCCCGGCTCCGGCAGGGTGCCGGCAACACGGCTGGGGACCAGAGAGGCGGCCGCCGTAAGCGTGATTGCGGCGACGGCGGCCAGGATCATGCTGGGCCTGCCCGCGAGGAGCGCGAGGGGGATCGCGATGGCAGGCACGGCTGCCAGCGAGAGCGCCCCGCCGAGAATCAGGAGCCGGACAGGGTCGCGCTCTCCGAGCACGTGCCGCGCGATGGCGATCCCGGGGAGGAAACCGAGAAGCACGAGGCCGGCAGGCCATCGGAGCACGGGCACGAGGCAGAGCGGCGCGCAGGCGAGAGCAGCCATCGACTCCCACGAGAGGATGCGTCGCATGTCGCACATCCGGGGACCCGGCTCGGGGCCCATGCTGCCAAGGCGATCTCAGCGCGGAGGCGGGAAGGCCGTAGTATAGAATGAGCCGCGCGATGGCGAGGGGAGAGAGACTGCTGCAGCGCGACGGGGAAGCCGGGATCCCCTCTTGAGCCTTTTCCGGAGCCTGGAGGCTGCCCTCGCGCGCGCCGGCACCCTGCGCGCGGTCCTCCTGATGGTCCTGCTCGTGCACACGGCTGGGACCTTCTTCTACATGACGCTCTGGCGCACAGCGCTCGCGCCGGACTTCGACGTCAACGACTTCAAGGCCTACTACACGGGCGCCCTCGCGCTGAGGGAGGGGCGTCCCGACCTGCTCTACCCCGACCCATCGACGCTGAACCTGGGTGTTCTACCCGACCAGGAGTGGGTCCGCTACGCGGTCGAGCGCGGAATACCCCATCCCAGCGGGTACATCTACCCTCCATTCCTGGCCGTCGTCATGGAGCCGCTCACCCTCCTGCCCTACCACGGGGCGAATCAGGCCTGGTTCGTCCTGAACGGGATCTTCTTCGCATCCGGTGTCGGCCTGCTCCTCGGCTGGCGCCCGGGCCCCATCGATCCCATCGCCGCCGCCGGTGTGATCTTCGTCTCGCTGAACTTCTACCCGACCTACCGAGCCTTCCAGTGCGGGCAGGTCAGCCTCCTGATCTTCGCTCTCGCGAGCGCATCTCTCTGGCTCCTGAGCCGCGGGCGGGACGGAGCGGCCGGAGCGCTCGTGGGAATCGCGGCGGCCATCAAGCTCACGCCCGTCGTGCTCGTCGTGTACTTCCTCGCCGCGCGCAGGTACCGGGCCGCGGTGGGGGCCGTCGCCGCAGTGGCCGCCTCGCTCGTGTTCTCCGTTGCGGGAGCCGGGGTGGAGAACCACCTGAGGTTCGTCTCCGGGATCCTTCCGGCGCTCTCGAGAGGGGCAGCCACCTTCGCGAACCAGAGCCTGCCTGGATTCCTGGCCCGGGTCGGGATGGGAACCACGATGAACGTCTTCCAGTTCGTGGATGAGCCGCGATGGCTCTGGTTCCTGGCACGCGCGGGATCGGGAACCGTGCTCCTGGGATCGATCCTCCTCGCAAGGCGACTGGCGGTGAGGGGTGGCGAGGAGGGGGTGGCGGCGGGATTCGCGCTCGTGATCACCGGCTCGCTCATCGCCTCTCCCATCTCGTGGGAGCACCACTGGGTGCAGGCCCTCGTGCCTCTGGCCGTCCTGATCGCCTTCGCCGTCCGGCAGGAGCGCCTCTCGCTGTCGTGGTCGGCCGCCCTGGCCTGCGGCTACGTCCTGATCGCGACCAACGCCTACGATCTGATCCGCCATCACTTCCCGTACGGAGCCGGGCGGCTCGCCATCTCCTACGCGCTGTACGGCGGCTTCCTTCTCTGGTCGCTGCTGGCCCTGAGATCACTTCGCGCCGGGACGGAGCCGGCGTGATCGAGCGCTGGAGGGCCTGGAGCGCGCGAAAGGCGACTCCCGAGGAACTGCTTTCCCTCGTGCTCCTGGTCTTCGTCTCCGCCAACTTTCTCTACGGCGCGGTGGCGTCGAGGATTGATCCCCCGGAGAAGAACGACTTCACCTCGTACTACGTCGCTGCGCATGTCCTCCTCCGGGGCATGCCCGAGGCGCTCTACTACCCGGACCCTGTGGGCTCGCTCCTGGCGCAGGCGAGCGTCCAGCATCCCTGGATAGACGTCGCGGTGGAGTCGGGAGTCGCGAACCCCAACTACTACCTCTATCCACCGCTCTTCGCGGTGGCGATGCTCCCGCTGGCGCTCGTCCCCTACGCGGCGGCCTTCGCGATCTGGCTCGGCGTCAACGTCGGCTTCCTGGCGGCCTCTCTCGCGCTCTTCCTGGCCGGCCGGCGCAAGAGCCTCTTGGTGACGGCGGCGTGCGTGGTCGTCGCCGGGACCTTCCATCCCGTCTGGCATCACCTCAAGATCGGGCAGAGCAGCCTGCTCGTGCTCCTCCTGCTCGTGCTCACGCTGCGCCTCCTCCTGCGCGGGAGGGACGCGGCGGCCGGATTCGCTCTCGCCGGCGCGATCCTGCTCAAGCTCACCCCCGGCGTGCTCCTCGTCCTCCTCGCGGCGCGGCGGCGATGGAGCGCGCTGGCCGCCGCCGTGGCGGGGCTCCTCCTCCTGAGCCTGGTCTCGTCCTTCGTGGCCGGCGTCGGGCCGCAGATCACCTACTTCGGCAGGATGGTCCCGCTCCTGGGGGCGGGAACGGCCTTCTATCCCAACCAGTCCCTCAACGGGCTGATGACGAGGCTCCTGGGGCTCGGGGACTACCGCAGGGCCGATCTCAGCCTGGATCTCGCCACGCCCAGGATCTTCGGCATCCTGGGAGGCCTGGTCGTGATCGGGCTGTCGGTCGCCGCCGTGATCCGGCGGCGGCGCGACGGAAGCCCGGAGGCGATCGAGGACGGCTTCGCGGCGCTCGTGATCGCGTCGCTGATGGCGTCGCCGATTTCGTGGGAGCACCACTACGTCCTCGCGCTGCTTCCGGCCTGGATCCTGATCCGTAGATGGGGCACGCAGGGGGCCGCCTGGCGCGGCGGGCCCCTCGTCGCAGGAAGCGCGCTCGCGCTGGCGGGCTCCTACGTCAGCGTGCAGGTCTTCGAGAAGTTCGGCCCCGGCCCCCTCGGCCCGCTCCTGGGCAGCTCGGCGCTCATCGGCGGGGGGATCCTCTGGTGGCTCTTCATCAGGGGACGCTCCGCCGGCACGGGGCAGGAGAGTAAGGGGCCCTCCTCTGGCGGGAAGACGCCGGGCTTTCCGGAGAAAGGAGGCGCGGCCGCGCTTCTCGTGCTGCTGGCGGCCTTCCTCTCGATCCAGTTCCTATTCAAGGTGGCGGAATACAACACGTCGTTCCAGTACGGGGACTTCACCTCTTACTATGTCGCGGGCGCCACCGTGCTGGAGGGTGAGGGCGAGCATCTCTACGCGCCGGGCACGGGAGACATGATCCTGGCCAAGGCCGAGGAGGACTCTCCCTGGCGGCGGCTGGCGGACTCTCGCGGGATACGTGACGCCAACTATTACCTCTACCCCCCCTTCTTCGCGGTGGCTGCCGCGCCGCTCGGGCTGCTCGACTACGGCACCGCCCACGATCTCTGGTACCTGCTGAACCTCGCCTGCCTCGCCGGGGCGCTCGCGCTCTTCCCGGCGGCAGCACCTGGAGCCAGAGCCCTGGGCCTGTGCGGCCTGCTGGCCCTGACGGCGCTTTTCTGGCCCTCGCTCTTCACCTTCGGCGCCGGCCAGGCGAACTACGTCATCCTCATTCTCGTGATCGCGGCCCTGCGCGCGGCCGAGAGCGGTCGCGACGGGGCGGCGGGGCTGGCCCTGGCCGGCGCCGCGGCGATAAAAATCACGCCCGCGCTCCTTCTCGCATGGTTTCTCTGGAAGGGACGCTACCGGCTCGTGGCCTGGGGTGCCGCGGGCTTCGTCGCGATCAGCCTCTCAGGACTACCCTTCACCGGAGTGGAGACCTACCGCATCTACGCCGCCGAGATGGTCCCGCTGCTGTCGCGAGGGTGCGCCCACTGGGTGAACCAGTCCCTGCAGGCTTTCCTCTCGAGGATGGGCGGAGCGGGGATGTTCGAATGGAGCCTCGCCCCCGAGCAGGGGTGGGTGACCCTGGGGGTCCGCGGAGCCTCCCTCGCAGCGGTGGTGCTCCTGGCCTGGGTCACGCGCGGCCGTGCCGGCGTCGCCGAGAACCGTCTCGGATTCGCCCTCGTCCTGATCAGCACTCTCTTCCTCTCGCCCATCTCCTGGATCCACCATTCGGTCCTCACGCTCCCGGCGATCTTCATCCTCGCGCGCCACCTCGTGAGCGAGGGCAGGCTCACCTGGGGCCGGGGCGCTCTCATCGCCCTGGCCTACACGCTCGTCGCCATCTACTTCAAGCCGCCGGGGATCTTCGTGGAGGGGCTGCTGATCCCGCTCGCTTCCTATCACCTCGCCGGCAACTTCGTGGTGTGGGCCCTTCTGGCCGCGGAGCTTCAGCAGGCGCGGCGGGCGGCCCTGGTGGAAAGAGCCGCATGAAGGGGCGGGACGTCGTCTTCGCCATGATGGCGCTCTTCGCCTTCGGCTGGTTCGCCGCGATGCGGCTCTACTGGGACATCTACGCCAGCAGCATCCGCGGCAGCGACTTCTCCTCCTACTACACGGCGGGGCTCCTGGTGCGCGAGGGGAATGCGCGCGATCTCTACGCCGTGGCCTCCGGCGACTCGATTCTCGGGGATGCCACGGCCGGGCCATGGGCGGAGGCGGGCGCCCGGGCGGGGATGGCGCGCCAGCACTACTACATCTACCCTCCGGCCTTCGCGCTGGCCTGCGTCCCCCTGACCTTCATGAGCTTCGAGTCGGCGATGAATGCGTGGCTCGCTCTGGATCTCGTTCTCCTCGCGGCCTTCGCGGCCCTGTTCGCCCGGCTCCGGGGAAGCGATCTCACCTTCCCGGAAGCCGCGTTCCTGGTCGTCCTCTGCCTCTTCGAGTTCCTGCCGTTGATCTGGGCGATGGCCATCGGGCAGACAAGCCTGATCGTGCTCGTTCTGCTCGCAGGGACGCTGCTCGCGTGGCGCCGGAGGGCCGACGGGATCGCCGGGGTGCTCCTTGGCCTGGCCGTGGCCCTGAAGCTCACGCCCGCCCTCCTGACTCTCTTCTTCTTCATGAAGGGGCGCCACCGGATCGCGTGGATCTCCTCGGCAGTCTTCGTGCTGGTGCAGGGCCTCTCGACGGCGGCCCTGGGCTGGGAGGTGCACCGCCAGTTCTTCTTCGAGATCGTCCCGTCGATGTCGGGCGGCACAGCCTATTTCCTGAACCAGTCACTGGGCGCCGCCTTCAATCGGCTCCTGACGGCAGCCGACGTCCGGCAGGTCGACCTCGTGGCCGATCCCCTATCCAGGCTCCTCGCGGCGGCCGCCTTCATCGGCCTGGCTGCCTTCGGAGCGTGGAGGATGCGCGGGCGATCCGAGAACGTCGCTCTCGGGGACGAGATCCAGTTCGGATGCGTGGTGCTCCTCAGCCTTCTGGCTTCGCCGATCTCGTGGGTCCACCACTACCTGCTTGCGCTGCCCGCTCTCCTGGCCGTCGTGGGAAACCTCGCGCGGCAGCCCTCGCCGCCCGTAGGACGCTCCCTCCTCGCCGGGATCGCCCTGCTCCTCATGGCGAGGAAACCCCATCCCGATCTGTTCCTCGAGGGTCCCGCGAGGCTCCTGAACTCGGGAGCGGTGGGAGGAGCGCTGATCCTCTATGCGCTGGGGCTGAGGGCGCTGCGGCCCCGCCCCCACGAGGGGACTCCGTGAGCAGCGAGCGGCGAGCGGCGCCCGGCTTGTGGCTCTTCCTGCTCCTGATCTGCGCCTGCATGGCGAGCTTCGGGGGCAGGCTCTACAGCGGCGACGGGATCGAGATGTGGCGCACGACCCGGAGCCTGGTGGAGAGAGGTGAGCTGGCGCTGGAGCAGGATACGCCCGGGCGCACCTGGGGGTATCCGGGGGCCGACGGGCGACGCTACTCGCCCTATGCGCTGGGGCTGAGCGTGGCGCAGGCGCCCTTCGTCTTCCTGGGGAACCTGGGTGCGTCGCTGCTACCCGAAGGCAGCTCCTCGCGCGAGCAGGCTCTCTGGGCGGCCGCCGTCCTCGTCAATGTCCCCATCACCGCCCTCTGCGGCCTCTTCGTCTACCTCATGGGGAAAGCAGGAGGCTACTCGCCGCGCGCCTCCGCCACGGTCGGGCTGCTCTACGGGCTGGGGACGATGGCGTGGGTCTACAGCAAGCACGATTTCGCCGAGCCGCTCTGCGCGCTCTGCCTCCTCGGGTCGGCCTGGCTCCTGATGCGCTTCCGCGAGACGGGCCGCGAGGCCTGCCTCGTGGCTTCGGGGGCTCTGAACGGTTTCGGGTTCTTCACGAAGTACCAGATGGTCCTCTACACGCCGGTCCTCCTCGCCTGGCTCCTGCTGGCGACCGACGCGGGGCGCCGGCGGCGCGGTCCGCTGGTCCGCCTCCTGGCCGCATTCCTTCTGCCGGGCCTCGCCTTCGGCCTCCTGAACCTCTGGGTGAATCACGCGCGGTTCGGCGCCTGGCTCTCGACGGGCTACGGCAACCAGGGGGCAATCTTCGCGGGCTGGTCGTACGCGCTGACGGGTCTCTTCGGCCTCCTCCTCAGCCCGGGGAAGGGGCTCTTCTGGTACAACCCGCTCCTCGTGGCCGCTCTTCTCGCATGGCGCGAATTCCATCGCAGGTCTCCCGCGCTGAGCTGGCTCGCGTGCGGACTGGGTACCGTCACGCTGCTGACTTTCGCGCCGCTGTGGTGGTGGCACGGAGACTGGGCGTGGGGCCCCCGGTATCTCCTGATACCTCTTCCATTCCTCGTGCTGCCCTTGCTGGCCTGGATGGACCCGGGCAGGGGAGGCAGGGCGGCGCCCATCCATGCCCCGGGACGCCGCGCCTTCGTGGCTGCGCTGCTCGTCCTGGCGGTGGGTGTCAACCTGCTCGGCCTCAGCGTGAACTTCTTCTACAGCCTCCAGGCTCTCTCGGACTCCGGTAGGGTCCACGACGACTGGAACTTCATTCCCGGTCTTTCTCCATTGCGCCATCACGCGCACGTCGTGAAAACGTGGATCGTCACGGCCCTCGGAGGAGAGGCGGTCGACTTCCAATACAAGAAGTGGAAGGACGGCGAGCTGACGACGCTCTCCATCGAAGCCGATGCCGGCCTCCGGGGGCCCGATTTCTTCTTCTTCCGCGGACGGGGCGGCCTCGCCGGGCAGGCGCTGCTCGGCGGCGCGGGAGTGTTCTTCATCGCGTGCGCGCTCCTGTGCGCCCGCCGGCTCCACCTCGCGCTCCGCGAGGTGAGCCCATGATCCGGGGAGAGGGGGCCGCACCGCGGCCGGCGGCCCGCCTGACGTTTCTCCTTCTGGCCGCCATCGTGGCGGCGGGTGCCGGCCTGCGCGCGGGTGCCTTCTTCGCGCACCAGCGCGTGGACTACGACGAGGGGCGGTATCTCGACAACGCGGTTCACCTCCTCGAGGGGAATGGGCTCGCGACCTCCACGGTCTCGTTCTTCTACGGGAATCCCCCACGTCCTCCACGCCCCGAGGACATCTCCTCGCCGCTCTACCCGCTGCTCCTCGCCGGCTTCTTCGCGGTGACCGGAGTCTCCTTCGAGGTGGGAAAGCTGCTCGCGCTCGTCATGAGCATCGGCGCGATCCCGCTCCTGTTCCTCCTCGGAAGGAGGATCTTCGGGGAGGCGGCGGGGCTCGTCGCGGCCGCGCTCCTGGCTCTGCAGCCAGATCAGGCGATCGTGGGCTCCTGGGTCATGACGGAGTCGTTCTACGGAATGCTCGTACTCCTCACGCTGCTCGCGGCCGCGCCGCTCGCGTCTTCTGGAGCTTGGTCGGCATGGCGGAGCGTGGGAGTGGGACTCCTCCTCGGGCTGCTCTACCTGGCGCGCCAGAACGGGGCCGTCGTGGCGGCCGGGGTGGCCCTCTTCCTTCTCCTCGCTCCCGCCGCCCGGCAGGCGGGCGGCATCGGCCGGCGCGCGGGACTCGCCCTCCTGATGGCGGCCATCTGTTTCCTGGTCTGCCTTCCCTGGTTCGTCCGGAACACCGAGCGCTTCGGATCGCCTGCCTTCTCCCGCCTCAAGAACGTGGCCTGGGCGGAGCACGCGCGCTCGCTCTACACGCCCTCGGAGGAGAACCCCTCGGTCCAGACCTACCTGCGGGATCACGGTGCCTCGGGGCTCGCGCGCAACATCGCGCGGAGGATCGAGCGGGTGGGTCGGGCGCTCCTCCTCGCCGAGGCGGGTCCCTTCCGCTGGGCCGCGATCCTGGGCCTCCTGGCGCCCTTCACCGCCCCTCTCAGATCCCGCTCGATTTTCCTGCTCACACCCGCGCTTCTGACGGGCGGTCTGCTTCTCGGCGTGGCGACCTGGAGCGGAGCGATCCCGAGGTACCTCCTGCCAGTGAGGCCCCTGCTCTACCTCTGTGGCGCGGCGGTGCTGCTCCACCTCGCGCGGTACGCCGCAGGGAAGATGGATCCCCTCCGTTACGCGCGGGCGTGGGGCGCGGGAGCCGTCGTGGCGGCCGTGGCCTGGGCAGCGGCCTCCTCCGGGAATGTCTACGGGGCCTACATCGCCCAGGACCAGATCAGCCGGCACGAAAGCGCACTCGAGGCGGCGAGGTGGCTCGCCCGGGAGACATCCCCGGGCGACGTGATCCTCGAGGGTGGCTTCCTCCACCAGTACGCCTGGCTCTTCCGGAGGGGCGTCGTGTGGATTCCCTACGGCCCGCTGGCGAGCGCCTTCGACGTGGCGGCACGTTATGGAGCGACCTACCTTGCCGTCACGGCGGAGGTGCTCCGCTTCCGTCCGGACCTCGAGGAGTACTGGGGCGTCGAGGCTGGGCGCCTCGAAGTTCGGGCCGCACCGCCGGGCCTCGATCTGGTCTACGACGGGAGGGGTTCGGGCGTGATGATCTACCGGATTCGATCCGGAGCGGCCGGGGACGAGGGGCCTCGAGCGGCGGAGACGGCGCGGGAATGACGGCTCGATTGCTCTCCGGGGCCTGCGCAGGCCTCTGCGTCGCGCTCACGCTCGTGGCGCTCGACCTTGGTCGACTATCCCCGGGAGCGGTCCCCGAGCCCGGCGGCTGGAGCTACCTGGGCGGCGCTCTGCTCGTCGGGTTGATCTACTACCTGCCTGCGGCCCTCCTCTTCTTCGTGCTCCTCGCGCTGGCCACGGGGCTCATCCCCGCCTGCCGCCGCCGTGAGGCGAGGTCGCGCACGGCCCCGGCGCCCCTCTTCGCGGGGTGGGCGGCCGGTATGGTCTTTCTCCTTCTTGCCCTCTTCGCCATCTCGAGCCCGGCGGCGGGAGACGTGTGGCTCTCTTCGTCGTGGATCCTCGAGCTCGGCATGGCGGCGATGGGCTGCTTCCTGGCTGGAGTGAGCGCTGCACGCCTGGCTTCCACTTTCCTCGAAAGGTATCGGAGCGTCCGATACCTCGTCCTGCTCGGGCTGCTCCCCGCGCTGTCGGCCCTCGGCCTCTCGCTGCCGCTCTTCGTCGCGGCCGGGTCGCCCTTCTCCCCGCCGCGGCCGCCGGCCGCCGCCGGCCTTCCCGACATCTTCCTGATCGTGGCCGACACGCTCCGCACCGACGGGATCGCGCTGACGGCGGAGCGAGCGGATCGGACGCCCGTCATCCGCGCCCTCGCGGAGAGGGGAGTCACCTTCACGGATGCGACCGCGCAGGCCTCGTGGACGAATCCCTCGACCGCCACGATTCTCACGGGCCTGATGCCGGCCGATCACGGCATGAGAGGTTACGCCGGCCGGCTGCACCCCGAGATCCTGACTCTGGCCGAAATCCTCCGCTCCCGGGGCTACGAGACCGCGGGCATCACGGCGAATCCACTCATCTCGCGGGCCCATGGATTCCATCGAGGATTCGATCATTGGGACGAGGAGCCGGGCGAGGGGCTGCTGGCCCGCCACCCTGGATCGCTGGCCTCGCGGATCGCGGTTGAGGCGGGAGGCGGACCTGGCCCCTTCCGGACGCTCAAGGCCGGGAAGGTGGTGGATCGCGCTCTTCCACTCCTGCGCCGCGCGCGCTCCGCTCCGCTCTTCCTCTATCTCCAGTTCATGGATCCCCACGATCCCTACGGACCGCCGCCGGGATACGGCCCGCCCGTCGACCCCGGCTACGAGGGGACGCTCACGTTCGAGCCGGACACGCTGTACGGCATCCTTCGTGGGGAGATCCGGGTGAGTCCCAGGGATCTGGAGCATGCGCGCGCCCTCTACGAGGCCGAGATCGATTACATGGACGGACAGATCGGCCGACTCCTCGGCGAGATCGAGCCCGATGTCTCCGGGGGCGGAGCGATCGTCGTCTTCACCTCCGACCATGGCGAGGAGTTCATGGAGCACGGAGCGCTCGGCCACGAGCACACCCTCTACCAGGAGCTCACCCACGTCCCCTGGATCCTCGCGCGCCCGGGCCACCTTCGTGCGGGGATCACCTTCGAGGAGCCCGTCTCGCACCTCGACCTGCTTCCGACTCTCCTCGCCCTCGCGGGCCTTCCGCCCCAGGCGGGCCTTCCCGGGCGCAGCCTGACCGGCGCGCTGACCAACCCGGAAGGCACCATCCCTGCGATGACGATCCTCAGCGAGGAGGACTACGTAGGCTACCGGGCGGTGAGCCACAAGCTCCGGGCGGTGCGGGAGGGTCCCTGGAAGGTGATCCTCTCCTCCCCGAATGTCTTCGGCATCGGCCCGTGGAAGCGGGAGATCTACGAGCTGGGGTCGGACCCTCGCGAAGCCGCGCCGGTGAGCGCCCCGCCTGCCGAGGCCGTGGCCGCCGAGGCCCGCCTGAGGCAGTGGCTCGGCGAGATCGACTCGAGGCCGGCCCACCGGGGGCCTCTCGATCCGGAGACCGAGCGGCGGCTGCGCGCGCTCGGCTACATCGAATGACTCCCGCGATGACGGGTCCCGGGCCTAACGCCGAGCCGCGAGCCGGGCTCCTGCGATCCCTCATCAGCGCGGTGGCGGCCGGCATGCTGGCGGCGATCGTCCTGTCGGGATGGGGCGCGGGGAGGATCATCCTCGCCCTGCCCGCCTACAGGATTGAACCCGGACGGGCCCTCGATCTCTTCGGCACGGCACTGCTCTGGTACCTCCCCCTGGTCGTGTCATTGACCCTCGCCTGCCTCTGTGGGGCCGCCCTCGTCGGGACCGTCTTCGGGAGATCGCCGGGCATGTCGGCGCTCCACGCCGAGTCGCTGCACGTCGCAGCGGGCACCACGGCCTGCGTCGCGTTCTTCGGCTTCGGGCTGCTCGTGCGCGGCGCAGGAGCTGGAGTTCCGGCCACGCTCCCCAGCCTGCCTGCGCTCCTGCTCCTCGCCACGGCCGCGGCGGCGGCCGGGCATGGCGCAGCCTGCGTCGCGCGGGCGGCGGGGAGATCCTGGGATGTCGCCCGGAGAGCCAGGGCTGCGTTGATCCTCTCGGCCGGCGCGGCGCTCGCGCTCATCGGCTGGAGCTTCCTGCGCGAGCTGCTCGGCGTGGCGGCGAGGAGCCCCGGCGGTGTGGCGATGGCGGCCGGAAGCCTCGCGGCCGGGCTATCGGTGAGCTGGGGCCTGGTCCTGCTCCTCTCGGCCGCCCTGCGGATCTGGCGGAAGCTTCTCGCGATGGTCGTCGCGCTCCTCGCCGTGGGGGCGGCGTGGCTGATCATCGGGACACAGCGTGGGGCGCCGGCCGCGGGTGAAGAAGATCGCCGGAGAGGCCCCAGTATCTTGATGATCGTGGCCGACACGCTCCGAGCCGACCGCGTGGGCGTCTACGGTTCGACACGGGCCACGACGCCGCACCTCGACGAGCTCGCGCGCAGCGGGGCCATCTTCTCCGACGCGGCGGCTGTCGCGAGCTGGACTCTCCCCACCACGGCCACGATCATGACGGGACTCGAGCCGGCCGCGCACGGGCTCCGGACCCACCGGGATGCCCTGCGCAAGGGGGCGGTCGGTCTGGCGAAGATCTTCCAGCGCGCCGGGTATGCCACCGGGGGAATCGTGGCGAATCCAATCCTCACACGGGAGCTCGGCTTCGCGCGGGGCTTCGATCACTACGACGAGGGGCTGCCGGGCGGGCTGGTCTCAGCCCATCCGCGCTCGACTCTGGCCTTCACGTTGAGCGCCCTCGGTCTCCGGCAGCCTCGTGAGACCTTCCCGCGAGCGGAGGAGGTCGTCGAGCGCGGGTTGAGCTGGCTGCGAGGTGTTGGAGATCGCCCCTTTTTCCTCTATCTCCACCTGATGGACCCCCACGATCCGTATGCTCCGCCCGCTCCCTGGGACTCCCGCTACGGCAGGAAGCCGGGAGAGGATCTCGATCTCCGCTTCGGCGACGTCCCGCGGATCGCGGCGGGAACGCTCGAGGTGGACCCGGCGGATTTCAGCTCCATGGTCGCCCTGTATGACGGAGCCGTCTCGTACATGGACGCCCAGGTGGGGGAGCTCCTGGCATCCATGCGCGCGATGGGTCTCCTGGAGAACACGCTCGTGGTCTTCGTCTCGGATCATGGCGAGGAGTTCCTCGATCACGGCGGGCTCCTCCACGAGCACACGCTCTACGAAGAGCTGGTGCGCATCCCGCTCATCATCGCCGGTCCGGGCGTGACTCCGGGCGCCATTCTCGAGGAGCCCGTCAGCCAGCTGGACCTCGCGCCCACCGTGCTCGAGGCCGCAGGGCTGAAGCCGCCGGCGCCGATGGCGGGGATCTCGCTCTGGGGAGCGCTTGCGCGATCGGAGCCGATTCCCCTCAGGGAGATCTACATGGAGGAGGTCTACATCGGCCTGCGGAGCTCCGTGCACGCCCTGCGGGCCGTCCGTCGCGGGCCTCTCAAGCTGATCGGCAGCTCCTTCGATCCGGGGGGCGAGGGCCCCTGGCAGTGGGAGCTCTTCGACCTGGCCTCCGATCCGGGCGAGACGGCCAACCTCATCGCCACCCGGCCCGAGGAGGCCGGAGAGCTCCGGGATCTCGTCGAGGCCTGGGCCGACCGCGCCGGCGCGCCCGGGCAAGGGCGGGAGACGCCGGATGAGGAGCTGGAGCGGCTCAAGACTCTTGGATACGTCGAGTGAGCGCGCCCCGACGGTTCACGCTCTGCGCGGCTGGGATGGCTGCCCTCCTCCTCCTCTCCTACTACGTGGCCATCAGCGCGGCACACACGATCGAGATCTTCCCGTGGAGGCCACTGGGCGACTGGCGCATCGCCTCTCCGGGCGGCCTCGCCGCCTACTACGCAGCGCTCCTCGCAGGCCTCTTCGTCCTCTACGGCCTGGCGGCCCGCTGGACGGCGGGACTCCGCCCCTCCGAGGAGCTCCGCGTGAGGCGCGCCCTCTACGCCGGCACGGCGGCGATGATCCTCGTCCTGCTCTTCGTGCCCTCGCTCCTCACGAAGGACGTCTTCGACTACATGGTGCACGGCAGGATCCTCGCCATCCACCGGGCGAACCCCTTCGAGGTGCCGGCCGAGGCCTTCGGCGCCGATGACTTCTTCCGGGCGATGGGCTGGCCGCAGTACACGGCCCTGTACGGGCCGGGCTGGATCAGCACGTGCGGGCTGCTCGCGTGGCTGGCCCCCGACAACGTGGCCGGCTCCCTCCTGCTCTACAAGATCCTCTTCGGGGCCGTTCACCTCGCCAACGGCCTCCTGATCCGGGCGCTCCTGAGAGGCTGGGGGCGGCCGGCGCTCACCGGGGAGCTCCTCTACCTGTGGAATCCCCTGGTTCTGTTGCAGGTGGTCGGCCAGGCTCACAACGACGGTTTCCTGGTCCTCTGGGCCCTTCTGGGGCTTTTCCTCATGCGCCGAGAGGTGGTGCGCACCTTCTACGACGAGGCCCTCGGGACGGTCTGCCTGACGATCTCGGTCCTCGTGAAATACGTCAGCGGCCCGTTGCTCCTCTTCGCGCTCGCGGCCCGATGGCGGCAGCGCGGGGGGATAGCGGGGTTCCTCCGGGCCGCCGCGCTCGGGATCGTCGCCGCAGGCGTGGTCCTCGTGGGCTACATGCCCTACGCGGGAGGCATGGACATCCTGCACTTCCTACGCCCCTACGACCACGGAGCCTATCAGGGGGGGGCGCTCATGATTCTTCAGATGGCCCTCCACAAGATCGTGGGTCAGACCGGCGCCGCGGGCGAGCTGTCGGCGGACATCATGCTCGCGGCCGGCACCTCGCTCATCCTCGTGACCGTCGTCGCCGCGCTCATTCTCGCCCTGAGATCCCGGACCGACCAGGATGTCGCCCGGCACGGTCTCTACCTCCTCTTCGGCTACGTCCTCGCGGTCACCGCCCTGCTGAGGGTCTCCTACGGAGTCTGGATCGTCGCGCTCGCGGTGCTGGTGGCCCCTGGAGTGGCGCGCACCGCCGCTCTGCTCTTCTCGGCCTCTCTCATGGCCCTGGATCTCTTCTGGGTCTACGCGATCCGGATGATGGAGTCGGGGATCTCGGTGCACCGGGAAAAGGCGCTGGCGGCGCTGGTTGCGGTGGGGGTGCCGGTCTCGTATCTTCTCGCGGCCGCTCTGCGCAGGGGAGCGAAGGGCCGGCGGAGGGGAGTCGAGGCGTGACCGAGGGGACAGCGGCAGTGACCAGCGCCGGAGCGGGGCCGATGGCGGAGGGCGGTTCGCCCGCGGGCGAGACCTTCGTCTCCATCGTCGTGCCCGCCTTCAACGAAGAGAAGGGGATTGGCCCTGTCCTCGGCGAGCTGGCGCGGACGATGAGGGCCACGGGCTGGGAGCACGAGATCATCGTCGTGGACGATGGCTCCTCGGACGCGACCGCGGCCGTTGCCCGCGAGAGCGGTGCCCGGGTGCTCGCGCACGGTGCGAACAGGGGATACGGCGCGGCGCTCAAGAGCGGCATCCGCGCCGCGCGCGCTCCCTGGATCCTCATCACGGACGCCGATGGGACCTACCCGGCCAGCGCCATCCCGGCGATCCTCGACGCGGTCCCCGGCAACGACATGGTCGTCGGGGCGCGCGTGGGAGAGAACGTCCAGGGGCCCCTGCTGAGGCGCCCCGCCCGGTGGATCCTCCGAAAGCTGGCGGCCTACCTCTCCGAGACGGACATCCCCGACGTGAACTCGGGCCTCCGCGTCTTCCGGCGTGACCGCGCGCTGCAGTTCTTTCCGATCCTCCCCCCGGGCTTCTCCTTCACGACCAGCATCACCCTGGCGCTGCTCTGCAACGACGGCAGGGTCACCTACCTCCCGATCGACTACGCCCGGAGGACCGGCCGCTCCAAGATCCGCCCGATCCGCGACATGGTGAACTTCCTCCTCCTCATCCACCGGGTCGTGCTCTACTTCAACCCCCTCAAGATCTTCATGCCTGTGAGCCTCCTGATCCTCGCCGGCTTCGCCGCCTCGGCGCTCTACGACATCCTGGTGCTGAGCAACCTCACTGAGAAGACGCTCATCCTGCTCTTCGCCGGAGTCCAGATCCTCGCCGTGGGGCTCCTCGCGGACATGATCAGCAAGGGGCCGCGCATGGGCCCTTCGGCGTGAGGGCCCCGATGGCGAGAAGATCCCGAGAATCCCGCCCGGCCCTCCGATCCCGGACCATTGGCTTGATCTGGCTCCGTTTGGCCGTATACTCGGGGGCATTCCCCTCCACCGTACCGACCTAAAGGACTCCCAAGTGAAGGCATCGTCATCCCTGGAGGCTTTCCAGGCGGACTTGGTCCGCTTCCTGGCCTCCCCCGAGATCACCAACGGCAACGGCAGCCTCTATTCCTGGGTGAATCCCGAGCATCCGGGCTTCATCTACCCCGAGGCCATGGGCCTTCATCTGAGGCTCGTCTCCCTGCTCGCCGCGCGAGAGCACGAGCCCGCCCTTCGCTCGCGCGCGGACGAGGTGGCCCGGGGGCTCCACGAGGTCACTCCCGCCTCGGGGGGTGTCGGCATGGAGGGCCACGATTTCCTCTTCGACACCTGCATGGCCGTGGCCGGTCTGCACGCCTACCGCGAAAAGCTGGGCGGCAAGGTGGACGACGGGCTCATCGCGCGCATGGGGGGCTTCATCGAGCGTACCGCGCGGGGGCGCCAGGTGCTGATCGACGCGCAGGGACGCGCTCCCGAGCCGAAACGCCATTGGTCGAGGCTCTTTGGAGCGCACATGTTGAAGACCGTCATCGCGCTCGACGCCCTCTGCCGTGACACAGGGGAGTCGCGCTACCGGAGCCTCGCTCTGGAAATCGCCGACGAGGTGATCCGGACCTGCTTCGAGGATGGCATGTTCCGGATGGGGCCCGGCGAGAAGGCGGTCTACTGCCATGCCCACTGCTACGCGCTCGAGGGGCTTCTCTACCTCCGGGCCACCGGATTGAGGACGGAGGAGGGCATGCTCAGGGCGGGAGCCGAGAGCCTCGCACGCTGGCAAAACCCGGACGGCAGCATGCGCACCTGGTACGAGGATCCGTCGCGAAGCACCGAGCACGTGGGCGATGCCACGGCGCAGACCACGAGGATCTGGATCGCGGTGGACCGCGTGAAATACGCCCCCCGGATCGAGCGTGCGCTCGCGTTCCTCTCGACCCTCCAGTCCGGGATAGGGGGTCTCTACTACTCTTCGAAGAGCCGCGACGTGAACACCATCACATCGACCTTCGCCGCGCAGGCCCTCGACTGGCACCTCTCGGGCGCAGAGCCGGAGTGGCTCGTCTGACCTCCGCCCGGGCAACGTGGGAGATCCTCCAATGAAAGTGTGCGTCGTGATCGCGGCTTACAACGAAGGTCGGGTCATCGGCGACGTGATCGCCGGAATCCGGCGCTTCATCAAGCCGGAAGACGAGATCCTGGTCGTGGACGACGGCTCGGCCGACAACACCTCCGAGGCGGCCAGGAAAGCCGGGGCAAGGGTCGTCCGCCAGGAGCCCAACCAGGGCAAGGGGAAGGCGATCCGGCGCGGCCTCCAGGAGGCCACCGGGGACGTGATCCTCTTCATCGACGGGGACGGCCAGGATCCGCCCGACGACATCCCGCTGCTGCTCGCGCCGATGGAGCGCGGGGCCGATCTCGTGAACGGGTCGAAATTCATCGGCACGCTCAAGGATGGAGCGATCAGCCTGCCGAACTACTTCGGCAACAAGTTCATGAGCGGGATGATCAACATCCTCTTCGGAGTGAAGATCACCGACTCGCAGTCCGGCTTCCGCTGCTTTCGTCGCAGTAAACTCGCGGGCATCTCTCTCGACGCTTCGGAGTACGAGATCGAGACCGAGATGCTGATCAAGGCCATCCGGCACGGCTTCAACATCGTGGAAGTGGGCGTCACGCGCGACCGCCGGGCGGCCGGGTCCACGAACTTCAAGCGCGTCCGGAACGGGCTCCGCATCCTCGGGACGATCCTGCGCCTCCGGTTCAGCGCCGCCTGATGCCCGCTTCCGACACAGACCTCCTTCCCCTGGAGGGAAGCCCGGGCGTGAGTGATCCGCGTCCTGCGAGTCCCCAGTCCTCCGGCGCCCCCGCGCGCGAGGCGGGTTCCGCCGCGCCCTCCGCCGCGGACCGCGCTGCGGGATGGCCCCGCACGATGATCATCATCCCCACCTACAACGAGGCGGAGAACGTCGGGAAGATCATCGCAGCCGTCCGGGCGCTCCCGGGAGACATCCAGGTGACGATCGTGGACGACGGGAGCCCCGACGGTACGGGCCGCGTCGCCGACCGGCTCGCCTCCGAGGACCCCCGCGTGCACGGGGCTGGGCACGGCCTACGTTGCGGGCTTCCGGTACGCGCTCGACAACGGAGCGGAGGCGATCATGGAGATGGATGCCGACTTCTCCCACGATCCGGCTTCCATCCCCGACTTCCTCGATCGGATCCGCGACGCCGACATCGTCATCGGGAGCCGGTACCGCAACGGGGTCCGCGTGATCAACTGGTCCTTCAAGCGGCTGCTGCTGAGCAAGATGGCGACGCTCTACGTGAACTTCGTGACGGGCATGCCGGGCGCGCTGGTTTCCGACGCGACGGCAGGCTTCAAGTGCTACCGGCGAAAGGTCCTGGAATCGATCGACCTGACGCGAATCCACTCCAACGGTTACGCCTTCCAGATCGAGATGAAGTACCGTGCCTACCGGAAGGGCTTCCGGTTCGCGGAGGTGCCCATCACCTTCAACGACCGTCGCGTGGGCGAGTCCAAGATGAACGGGCGGATCATCGCCGAGGCCCTCTGGGTCTGCTGGCGGCTGAGGCTGGGCATCTAGGGGCGTCCCCGGGCAGGGGCCCGCGGCCTGGGCCCTGACGCCAGCGGGGCACCAGCGCGACCTTCCCGTCCCCGGCAGGAGAGCGCGCTCATCGTGACATCCCACTCCCGAACGGGTGGGGCCGGCGTTCTTGCCGAGGATCGCCTCCTCTGGGAGTTCTGGCTCAACCACGGCCTCGAGCCGCTCCCTCTCGGGGAGCGCGTGGCGGCCCTGCCCGCGGGCGCCAGCGGCTGGTACCTCGCAGGGAATGCCCTCTACGGCGGCTTCGAGGAAGCGCTCTTCCACGCCCTGGAATCGCGCGTGAGCGCCGGGGGTGCAGCGTCCGGTGCGCTCGAGGTGCTCCGCCTCCTGATGCACAGTCCTGCCGGACAGGTCACCCTGGATGATCCTGAGGGGAAGCTCCTGGTGCTCCTGGCGCTGTGGCCGGCTCCAGGCTCTCCGGAGGCTCAGGCGGTCCGGGAAGCCGGAGCGCACGTCACACGGTGGCCGTCGTTCTTCAGGGCCGCGGGGAGATGCAACCTCCTCCCGGCAGTGGCGGAGGGGCTGCGAGCGGCGGGGATGGCGGCAAGCGTTCCGGATCCGTTCGAGACGGCGATCGAATCGGCCGCCTCGGGAATCGAGCAGCGCAACGTGCGCCTCCTCCCTTTCGTGGAGGAGATGACAGCGGCGCTCACGCGCAAGGGGATCCGTCATGGCCTCCTCAAGGAATCGGCGCTCTTGGGGGAGATCTACCTCCGCCCCGGAGAGCGCCTCGTCGGCGACGTGGATCTCCTGACGGCGCCCGAGGATCTGCGCGGGGTCGAGGAGATCCTCGTGAAGGCCGGTCACAGGCCCTTCGAGGGGATCTGGTCGAAGAGCTGGTATCGCCGGCACCACCACCACGCGGCACCCCTCGTCAACGCGGATGAGGCGACGAAGTTCGAGCCGCACACGGGGATCTGGATCCCCGGCGGGGCGGGTGCCGACCTCGGAGGCGAAATCCTCGCCGCGAGCAGGCCGCACAAGCGCTTCAAGTCCCTGCGTCCCGATGCCACCTTCATGGCCTTTCACCTCCTCGCCGATCTCCACGGCGGCGGCGGCGTCGGGAAGCTGGGCCAGGCCGCGGACCTCATGAGGTTCCTGGCGGCGGAGGGCACGCAGGTGGATGGAGCCCGCCTCCTCAATCTGGCCGAGCGAACACGCTCGCGGACCTACATCGAGGACTCGGTGGATCTCGTGGGACGGATCTTCGGCGGAGGTCTCCTCGATGCGCGGGCGCCCGCGCTCGCATCGATTCGCGGGGTTGAAGCCGGCGCCGGCCATCGCCTCCGCCGCAGGATCGAGCGGAGCTTTGTCTGCGGCTTCGAGCATCGGGCCCACGCGCTCTCGCTCGACTCGATCAAGCGGCTCCACCGGAGCCTCATGCATCCCGGGGGAGACGTCGCCCGCGCCGCGCACTTCGTGCGCTCGCTCGTGGGCGGAAAGGAAGGGCGGGAGGGAGCGGGGGAGATCGCCCTGAAGGGACGCGTCCCGGCCGGGCGCCGCCTCCTTCGCCTTGCGGGCTTTCCCCTCCGCGCCGTGGCGAGGACGCTTCGAGCCCGGAAGGGGTCGTGATACCGCCGACTGCCCTGTTTCTCTCCTGACCCTCGTTGCCTCGATGTCAACCGAACCCATCGAGGCTGCCTTGACCACGCAGCGGGCCGGTGCCAAGATGCGCGCTCCCGCGACGCCGCTCGGCGGAGCGAGGAGTCCCACCGGGATGGGCGGCTAGCTCAGCTGGGAGAGCGCCGCGTTCGCAACGCGGAGGTCGAGGGTTCGAATCCCTTGCCGTCCACCACAAAACAAAGCACTTACCCCGCCTGCTGATCGTGCCCCTCGGCCTTGGTGTCCACCGGGGTGTCCACATAGCCATCGAGGACGGCCACGGCGTCATGCCGATGAGCGGGGGAGAAGTGGGCGTAGCGCAGGGTCATGGCAAGGGACTTGTGGCCGAGGAGGTCCCTGACGGTGTTCAGGTCCACTCCGGACATGACGAGGTGCGAGGCGAAGGTGTGCCTCAGGTCATGGAAGGTGAAGTCTTGGATCTCGGCGCGCTCGCAGGCCCGCTCGAAGGACTTCTGGACGTGATCCACGGCGAAGACCCTATCGGTGCCTATCTGGCGAGGCAGGCCCCTCAGAGCGGCCTCTGCGGCCCGATTCAGGGGAATCTCGCGGGCCTCACCGTTCTTGCTGTCCCTGACGTAGAGGGTTCGCGTCCGGTAGTCCACGTCCTGCCAAGTCAGAGCGAGAAGTTCCCCACGGCGTAGGCCCGTGTGCCGGGCCAGCATGACGACGGGCTTGAGGTTCCGGGAGCACTCCGCATGGAGCCTCTCGAATTCGGCCTGAGTGATCCACCGCATGCGCTGATTGTTGAGCTTGAACTTCCGGACGTTCCGGGCCGGGCTGGACTCCAGCTTGCCCCACTCCACCGCCTTGGCAAGGCAGGTCTTCAAGCACTCCATCTCCCGGTTGACGGTGCCCCGCTTGACCTGTGCGGCCCGCTCGGACTGCCACTCCTGGATCATCTTCGGAGTGATGTCCCGGAGAAGGGTGCTTCCCCACCGGGCCTTGAAGAGCCCGAGGATGTACGTGTCGCGGGCCTCGGACTTCTTGGTGGAGGAGTGCACCGCTAGGAACTGATCGGCAAAGTCCTTGAATGGCGTCTTATCGATATTCCGCCTGTCGAGGAACTTCCCTTCGGCGACCTCCACCTTGCGCTTGCGTAGGACGGTCTTCGCGAGTTGCTTGCTGGTGCCGATCTTCTCGCGCTTCCTCGGCCCGCGGCGACCGAAGGGCCGGTAGTCGATCCACCAAGCCCCGTCACGATAGAAGAGAGCCACGGTCCACCTACCTCCTTTCCCGCTTGACTCTGCGGGGCTTCCTTGCCCCGACCGCGGGATTCAGCGGGGAGCCTCCCACGGCCTCCGCCAGGACGGCCCGTATCCACTCGGAGGCGTCAAGCCCCCTGCGTTCGGCTTCCCGGCGGATCTGATCTCGAAGCTGAGAACTCATCCGAACCATGAGCATCGCATCTTTCATGGAGTAAGTGTACTGCGAATGCTATACGGACGCAAGGGGAATCTGGAGTCAGGAGGGGGAGCGCGGACGACACGGAGCCACTTCCATCGGAAGGACTCCAGAGTTACGCTGTTGGTGGATGGAAGCGGGGAAGATGAGGCAGCGAGGCGCATGCCGTACCCCGGGGAGGGTGTCCGCCCCTCACGAGATCGGGAGCGAATAGTGACCTCCGCCTTTTTGGGCCAGATTTCTCCTGAGACAGAGACGAGGGTGAGTGTTGATGGTTGAATCAGAAATCTCGGGGATAGACAGACTGTTTCCATCTTGAGCCAGACTGCTAGCTCTTGTGAGCCTTGAGGTTTCTCCTTCGAGAGAGATATGCGGCGTACCTAAGGTGCCGGCCATGTCTCATCAACGAAGAGCCACATCTTGATTACGACCCCGGCCACGCTACGAAAGGCTGAAGCCTCACCCGATCCAACCGCTCAACGCAAGCAGCGTCCACCGTAGGAGCGGCACTGCTATCAGAAACGATACGCATACCCGATGTGCAGATCGGTCAAGTCAAAATCGACCTCCGGACCGAATTCGGAAGTGACTTCGCGGTCCTGGTCCAGCGAGAGATCCACCAAGAAGAGGTGGTTGTTCTGTCCGATCTCCAGACCGGCACCTAGGGTCAACCCACTGTCTTGATCGTCGATGACAGTTACCTTCGCTCCAGAAGCAGCCCCCGTGAAATCATCTTCCACATTCAGGAGCGCTAGCCCGCCGTGCAAGAATGGGCGCACCAGACCGGCGCGGTTGAATAGGTAGCCAAGATTCACAGTGAGCCGCGTAATCTTGACTTCGTCCAGAATGGCCTCGCTCCCGAAGCCGATGTCACCCACGGCGAGGGTCTCATCCTCAGTGATGCCACCATCAACGCGGATTAGCAGGCCATTTTCGGCAAGCCAGCCGAAGGTCGCAAAGAAGCCCTTCGGGTCGAAACCTGTTCCACCGCTATCGCTCTCAAGGTCCTGAAAAATCACGCCACCGCCGATGTCTCCGCGAGATCCCCCTTGAGCGAAAGCGGGGAATACTGCGAAGCCAAACATTGTGAGCCAGCACAGAGTGGTTCTCATCGTCCTCCCCCCCAAGTGAAACAGTTTCGACGGTAGAAGGGCCTGCACGAGAATCCCAAGCCTGGAGCCTCTTCCCCGCTAGGCAGATTTGAATCCCGTGGCGATCCAGCGAACGAGCGCCAGCAACCCCCACGGTAGGAGAATCGCTCCTGCCACATAACTCCCCAGATAGATCGCCGCGTCCCTCTGCACTTGGCCGGTGTGTTCGACGGTTGCTAGTTCACTTTCGGTAAGAGCGCGCCATCCTGGAGATGCGGAACCATCGAAGACTACCAAGCCGCTCCAGCTCTTCCCGCTGCCGTGGAAGCCGTCCAGGTAGACCACTTGAGACTTCAATTCCTCGATTTCTTCCTGAGTCGGCGAGCGGAGCTTGCGGCCGCTCGTAGTGTCCCTACTCGTCCCCACACGAAACCCGGTGGGGTTCAGGCGAATCGCCTCTAGTTCATGGTCTCTGAGCGGATGCCGGGTCCCGTCCTGATCCTTCGCGAGGAGTCGTCCTTCCGGGCTGAGGAATACAGATTCCACGGGATACGTGCTTTGAGGGCGTTGAGACCACAAGCTAAGGACGAAGATCGCACACACAATCGCCCAGAGAGCCCAGAGGACGTAGTAGATACGGGTCAATCCCCGCACCCATGAAAGTGCCATCCAAGGCCTCCCGTGTTATCAAGTACCGCGGTCTGCCCTACTGCTGGACTTCATCGTGAATCTCGGTTATTTGAATCGAGCCGCAGACGATCATTTCCTCATCGTACAGGTGCACACCTTCAGCGCTTTTGCTGCCGCCGTAGGGCTGGAAATGAACACATGATCCAGAGAGCTTGTATGTCCGCGCTTGCCACGCGTGCGCTCCGTATTGAGTGTCTTGGAAGATCCTGTATCGAGGCGCTTCCGTTCGCCAGTCCTCGTACCAAGGCACGTAGGTCTCGGAATAGAATCCCTCGATCTTTGGGTAGAAAAGCCACAGGACTCCGGCGAGGACCATGAGAATCGTCAGGCATCCAAGGCATGCGGCGACGTCCTCCTTACGACGATTCCAAGAATCTTCGATCTTCCACCACCACCAGAAGCCGCGCAACCAACTCGCTAGCAACGCACTCAGATCCGAATTCCATATGCTCATGGTGGATTCCTTGCGATGGCCGTCGCTAGAGCCCGCAGTCAGGGATTCCTAGGTTGATCTTGCCTTGGCGACTAAGTACCTGTCCAACCGGGGGCCTCTGACGCCAGTGGGTTGGTCGGATGGGCTGTATCCCTATAGGGCGTGACCAACCGACCCACCGGATTCCGGTTGGACAGACTGACGCCGACCTACCGGCCAACCGGCCGTGTCCAACCGGCGGCCCTCAGACCTCATCGGCAAGGGGACCGGGAACGAGAAGGCTCTCGTTGTTCCTTCCACCGAGCGCGCGCTCCGAGGCGACCCACTCGCGTTGCTTGGCCACCCGCAGGGCTTGCTTCGCAGTCGTCGAGCTGATGCTGAGGCTCTCTTGGACAGCTTCGAGGACTTGCTGACGTGGAGTGCTTGGATTCTCTCGGACGAGGCGGGCAATTTCAATGGCTCCGGTCTGAGTCTGGGTTACGCCGCCCTTGGCGATCTGGTCCTGTTCGCTAAGGGAGAGGACCCTCGTACCGCCCTCGTCCGTGTCCTCGATGGAGAGGATCAGCGGCCCGTCTTCGTCCTCGGGAGTCCACGATCCCGTCAAAGAAAGGCTTGCCCGATACTCCCGGCATTGCCCCTTCGTGTGCTTCGGGGCCGGTAACCTTTGGATTCCATAGACCCTCCCAGAGGCGGCCCCGATGGCTTGCGCGCCAAGAAGTGCCGACCGACCATCGTCCCTTCCGCCGCCCTGCATTCGCTTCCGATGGTGATGGAGGAGGAGAACAGTCCTCCCCTCAGAGGTCAGCGGGGAGAAGGCGCGAGTAAACACCTCGCGGACCGCGATGTTGCTGTTGAGGTCTAGCCCCGGGACGGATGCGATGAGGCTATCGATGAGGACGACCTTCGCTTGAGCTTGCCGCACCGTCGCGTGGAACCGCGCTCTGCCTTCGGGGGAGGTCAGATCCAGATCAACTCGATTGTAGAAACCGAGTTGCCCGCTCTTGGTGAAGGAGGGAAAGTCCTCTGGCGGGATTCCGCTTCCGATGGCGAGGTTGCGGAAGCGTCTCTCGCTCTCCCACTCCGCCATCTCAAGCTGGAAGATGACGATGCTGAGGGCTTCGCGGACTGGGAATCGCCCGAAAACCGGCCGCGCCGTCAGCATATCGAAGACCATGCCATAGGCGATCAAGGACTTGAAGCTCTTCCAGTCAGCCCCGAACACTACTAGCTCGCCCCGTGGCAAGAGACCCTCCACGAGGTAGGGAACCCTGCCCGCCTCAGGAGAGGCGACTCCCTCAAGGGACGATCCTTTCCACGGATGGATACTCCCAGTCACGGACTCCTCGATTTCCGCGAAGAGACTTCGTAGCCCTTCCGTGGAGGTTCCATCTGACGCCGCTGTCTGAAGCCTCTCGGCGGCCGACATGATGCGCCGCCGGGTTGCTTTCTCCTTGACGATTCTCGCGTATTGGATGGCGTTTGTGCTCTTTGGGATCCTGTCCACAAGAGCGGAAACCCAAGCGGCTCCGCCAGCCTTCTCTAATTCCCCGTGTGCGGCGAGATCCTGAGTAAGGCAGATGAGGTCAAGGGCCATTCCGGACTCTGCGAGGCGAAGGATCGCGGAATATGCGAGGCGCTCCCTCTCACCGAAGAAATCATGGGGTGCAACCTCCGCTCGAACGTGCGCGAGTTGTCCGTTGCTGATCAGGACCGCCCCCAGAACGGCGCGCTCCGCCTCTGGGCTATGGGGTGTGGGCAGGATCTCAGCCCTTGCCGAATCCAGCGGGAGGGATGCTCTAGACGGCATAGCTATGCTGCCACGCTCACCGATTTCGAGGGGCGATGCTGTTCTGCTGAACCCATTGTTCAAGCACCCTCAGGTCGAATCTCAGCGCTCGCCCGAGGCGGACATGGGGGATTCGTTGCTGTTCTGTCCAGGCGTAGAGAGTTGAGACCTGAATCCCTAGGAGCCGAGCCGCCTGTCGAACGTCCAGGAGTCCGGGCCGCTGGTCTAGCTGAGACTTCATCACTTCCTCCGAGTGAATCTGCGTGGAGCACACGCGGTTGCTAGCACTCGGGGAGTATCGGACAGGATCGGCCTGCGGACTGCGATACATACCTCGGAGAGGTATCTATCCCATTTTGGGAGGTCGGGGAGAGGCTGGGAACTAGTCGAGGATTCTGCCTATCGCCGAGGCGAGTTGGGCGATAAGGTCCAAACGGCCGATCTCTTTGAAATAGTCTTTTGGCCTGGGGCTGCCCTGTAGAAACCGAGCCAGTTTCTCCAGGGAGGCGACGGTTTCGTTCTTCCAGGCTCGCGCCAGGTCGGGAGATGCGGCGGCCAGCCGTTCTCTAATCACCTCAGAATCGTGCGGGTTTTTCTTGTAGGCGATCAGATTCAGAATCCAGATGTACTCAATGGCGGGTCCAAGCGCGAACACTCGCCTCCAGGACTCACTCCGGAGTTGGTCGGAGACCAGGCGGCGCATGTAAGACGTGGTGCTCCCGGTGCTCCCGTGCCGCTCTGCAAGGAGGGCGTAGGCCGCTTCGGCGTAGTTCCTTCGCCGAAAGGGGGCCAGGACCTTAAAGGCATGCGCGGCGGATATGTTACAGGCTCCTGCGATTTCCCGGGCCTGCAAAACGTCGTTTCGCTTTGAGCGTGCCTTCCGCAGATTCCACAAGAGCCGGGCGAACTCGCGGGGGTTGTCATGAGCGAATCGAGACTTGGGCTTGCCCCCTGCCTTGGCGGACGCTGGAATCACTCCGCGCAGAGCCCGTAATAGGTTTGCTTTCGCTCGCCTGCGCTCAAGCCCGGCGGGGGACCGGATCACGACTTCCCGGAGGACAAAAAGGCCCAGCCTGACACGAGAATCAGAGAGGCCCGCGTCTGGCCGTCGCTCCATGAACTCTTTCAGCGTTTCGGCAAGGTAGGCATAGCGTTCATTCTCGGACAACCCCTTCGCGTGGGCTTCCTGGACGATGTCCTCGATTTCGGGGAAGAGGTCCTCGCCACGCGCCCTTGCAGCGTTCCTCTTACGGCGGGCTTCCTTGGTGTCCACGGAGGTGTCCACATAGGGTCGGAAACGGCCCGACCTGAACGGACACCATGCTACAGGCTAGAATGAGGGAAGTGTAAGCGCGAGAGGGGTTACCGGGGGATCCGCGGTTCTCTCAAGGAGTTGCGCAGATCCCCCGGATTCCGTTCGCAACGCGGAGGCCGAGGGTTCGAATCCCTTGCCGTCCACCAATCGTCCTTGTATCCCTCAGTCGGTTTCTCTCCCGTCGAATCCTCCTTGATGCGTAGGTTCCTGGATGTTTGATGTCATGGAGTTGCTCCGGCGGCAAGCCGAGTGGCAACGTTCCCGTCGCCTTCTTCCCTGGCCAGAGAAGATCCGCATGGCTCTCGCGATGCGTGCGACGGCCATTCGCTTCCGGGAGATGAGGGCTGCGACCGCGCAACCCCGTACGAGGCAAGGAGAGGACACGACGCCGTCGCGCCCGACTTGATGCACCGCGTGGAGGGTGCAATCGACTTCTGCACCCTCTGAAGGGTGCATCCGCCGCCGACGCTGGTTCCGCCCCATTAGCCCGGAGTACACCCGTCTTGACCGCTGGCGCCGCCCGGGCCTATCTTCGGCGCGGCGCTTGCACGGGATCGACCGGAGCAGAGGGGAATCCAATTGGCTAGGAGCGATGACATCGAGGCAATTCGTCGATACCTGACCGAGCGGTTCGGCGACGAGGGGGCCCGGCTCAAGGAGGACACGCCGCTTCTGGGGGAGATCCTCGATTCGATCGGAGTCCTGAGCCTCGCCACCCACATCGAGGACACCTACGGGATCACCGTAGGTGCCCACGAGATGGATCCCTCGAATTTCGGCACCCTCAGCGGGATCGCCGACTTCATCTCCAGGAAGGCCGCCTCGAGGAAGTGACCTGAAAGGGCCGGCGGGCCGCCACCTTGACCTCATCCTGGCGGTGCTGTATCTCTCTCCGGCGCATGCTGGCCCGCGACCGGGCGGAAAGCCGCCCGTGAACCCCACCCCCCTCTGAACAGGCTCTTGGAGGCCGCCCCGGCGGAGGCAGACCCGCCGGGCAGGCGGAACTCGTCCCGGACTCGGCACGGGGAGCAGGGGAGCGGGGGCTCGAGCTGGGCTGACCCGACAGGAAAGTCCCCGCAAGGGAGTAGATGTGGCCCCATGAGGGGGCCGACGGAGCGAAATCCAGATCCATGAAAATCCTCGGAGTAGCCTTCGAGACGCACGAGAGCGGCGCGGCGCTCATGGACGGAAGCCGCATCCTCGCCGTCGTGAGCGAGGAGCGCCTCACTCGCGTGAAGATGGACGAGGCCGCCCCGGTGGGCTCCGTGGACGAGTGCCTCCGGATCGCGGGCGTCAGCCCCGCGGAGATCGACGTCCTCGCCGTCTCCGGCTTCCCTCCCTTCAAGAGGTGGCTCCAGTACGCGCGATGCATGTACCGTCCCTTCGTCTTCACGAGCGGGAAGACGATGTCCGTGACCGTCTTCCCGAACGGCAGCGTCGTCGACGGGCCTCTGGCCATGCTCTACAACGCCGCGCTCTCCACGGGCGTCCCCCAGTACGCCCTGATCTACCTGCGCCGCCTGGGGCAGGTGTTTTCCCACCTGAAGGGATTCCGCGGGAAGGTCGTTCATGTGCCGCACCATGATTGCCACTCGGCCACGGCCTACTACGCGGGGGGCGAGGACAACGTCCTCTCCGTCGTCGTCGAGGGGTACGACTGGGAGCACAGCTGCGTCCTCGAGACGGTGGACGCGGGGCGCTTCACGCGGATCGCCTCGACTCCCTGGCCCCACTCGGCCGGAAGCTTCTACAAGCTGATCACCCGGATCCTCGGCTACAACCCCCGGCGCCATGCGGGCAAGATCACGGGCCTGGCGGCCTACGGTGATCCGGAGGCGGAGAAAAAGCGGATCGGGCAGCTCATGTGGGCCGAGGGGATGGAGCTGCGCCTCAGCCCCCTGACGCACTCCCTGCACTCGGACTACGTGCGCACCGGGAAGATGCCCGCCTTCTTCGACGGCGCCACGCGCGAGAACCTGGCCGCCGCCTTCCAGGGCATCCTGGAGGATCGCGTCTCCACGATCGTGCAGCGCGCCGTGCAGGCCACGGGGCGCAATAAGATCGTCCTGGCGGGCGGCGTCGCGGCCAACGTGAAGATGAACCAGAGGATCCAGGAGATCCCCGGCGTCGAGAGCCTCTACATCCACGCGGGGATGGGGGACACGGGGCAGCCGCTGGGGGCCGCCATGGCCGCCCTGGACATGGAGCTGCGCGGCAACGGCGGCCGGCTGGAGCCCCGCCGACTGGAGCACGTCTACCTCGGGCCGGAGTATGCCGACGGGGAGATCGAGCGCGAGATCGCGCGATTCAAGCTCCCCTACGAGCGCCCGGCAGATCTGGAAGCCAAGGTGGCGGAGCTGATCCACGCGGGGAAGGTCGTCTGCCGCTTCAATGGCCGGATGGAGTACGGGCCGAGGGCGCTCGGCAACAGATCAATCCTGTACCATACGCGCGACAAGACCATCAACGACTGGCTCAACAAGCGCCTGCGCCGGACGGAGTTCATGCCCTTCGCGCCCTCGACGCTCATCGAGTACGCCGACCAGTGCTACCTGAACGTCGCCCCCTCGCGCCACAGCGCGGAGTTCATGACGATCACCTACGACTGCACTCCGTGGATGAGGGAGAGCTGCCCGGCTGTCGTGCACGTGGACGGGACCGCGAGACCCCAGCTCGTCTCGAAGGAGGTCAATCCCTCCTACTATCGGGTCATCGACGAGTACCGGAAGATCTCGGGGATCCCTAGCATCGTCAACACGAGCTTCAACATGCACGAGGAGCCGATCGTCTGCACGCCCAACGACGCGCTCCGCGCCTTCACGGCTTCGGGGCTCGACTACCTCGCCATCGGCCCGTTCCTCGTCGCGGGCACCGGCCAGCCGCAGCCCGACGCGGCAGCGGGCGATCCGGAGCCCCGGACGCGGCACGGCTGGGTCTCCGTGGATGTGGACTAAGTTCCCCCGCTGGGTTCTTCGCTGGATCGGGCCCACCCTCTTCCTGGTGCTGTGGTGGTTCAGCGACCTGGGCCAGGCCCAGTCGCTCTTCGGTGAGGTCCGCCAGTGGCCGCTCTGGGTGGCGGCGCTCCTCAACCTCGTCATCATCCTCGTGAAGGCGTGGCGCTGGCGGGAGATCATGAAGTCGCAGGCCATCGACTACGGCTATCTGCCTGCCATCCGTTCCTACACGATCGCCTGCGCCCTGGCCGCATGGACGCCGGGACGGCTCGGCGATTTCTCGAAGGCGGTGAACGTCAGCCGCGAGCTGGGCGTTACGTTTGGAAGCGCGGCCTCCTCCGTCATTGCGGATCGGCTCATGGACGCCCTGGTCCTCACGGTCGTCGCGGCGGCCGGGGGGGCGCTCCTCCTCGGCCCCGTGGGAACCACCGTCACCTGGTGCCTGGTGGCGCTGGCCATGGTGATCGGCTACGTCCTGACGCGATGGGCGGGCAGCACGACCGCTAGCCGCACGCGAGAGGCGCTGGGGCGGGTCGGCCTGGGGGGGGCCGGCTCCCAGGTCGAGGATGCGCTCGAGGGGCTGGGCAGAATGGCGCGCCCCTCGGGGCGGCGCGCGCTCGTGGCCGCCATCCCGGCTACTCTCGTCGCGACCCTGTTGACCTTCGTCCAGGGCTGGATCGTGGCCTGGAGCCTGGGGATCGACGCCGGCTTCGTGCGCCTCTCGGCGGGGCTTGGAGCGGCGAGCATCGCATCGCTCCTGCCGCTGAGCGTCTCGGGGATCGGCCTTCGGGAGGCGACGCTCGCCGTTTTCCTGGGACCTGGGGGCGTCAAGCTGGCGGAGGTGCTCACCTTCTCCGTGACCTTCCTCATCGTCGTCAATGGCAGCGCCGCCCTCTTCGGCGCCCTCACGCACGCAGTCTGGCCGCGACCTCTCGACGCGGTGCCCGCACCAACTCCCGGCGCGGACTCCGGGGCGAGCACCGGGGCCTGACGCTGCCGCCTAGTTCAGGTTGAGGCGGTAGAGCGCGTGGTAGGAGAAGCGGGTCTGCCCGTGCAGCGGGCCTGAGGCCGCGCCGTCGAAGCGGGCCTCGACCGCGTAGGTCCCGGGGCTGACTTCGGAAGAGACCGTTCCCCCCGGCGCGACGTAGAAGGTCGTTCCGTCGCCGAAGCGCACGAGGGCCGCGACCGTCTTGTTGTTGGTAATCTCGACGACGGGCAGGTCGCTCCCGGGCTGACGGATTCGCCGGAAGGCCGGGATGGGCCCCGGCTCCCTGGCCGGCGGGGCCGCGGATCGGCCCGTCTTGTGAGGCCGCGGCGTCTCGAGCATCCCGAAGAGATCGGTTCGTTCGAGTGGGATATCGTCGATTCGGAGTCGCCCCATCGAATCGAGGCCGAAGGAGAGGATCCGGACACCCGCGTCGTCCTCGCTCTTCCAGAGGGCCTTGCCCGTCTCCAGCAGCTTCGCGTGGATCCTGGGAACGTCCGCCTCCGGCACTCCGCTCATCCTGGCGAGCGGGGCGAAGGTCTCGGGGGAGGGAACCTCCCAGACGGAGCGGGCTCGTGTGCTGACGGACTCCTGCGAGGACGGATGGTCGAGCGGCTCGGTCGAGGAGGGTATGAAGGTCGCCATCAGGGTGCGCTCCTCGGCGGCGGCACGTTTGACGATGTAGACCTTGATCACCCTCCGGATGCGGCCTTTCTCGATCCCGAGGATGAGGTACCGGTTCCCGTCCCAGAGGTAGGGGGGCATGCCGTCGAACTCGTCGCCGAGGAGTGTGCCGGGCTGATCCTCGGCGATCCTCGTGACCGCCGTCGCCCCGGTCAGCGCGCGCGGCCGGCAGCAGCGCTGGACGTCGTAGTAGAGCGTTCCTTCGTGGATCAGAGTCCGCGTCCTGCCATCACCATCGTGAACGGTGCGTAGCGCCGGGATGAGATTGTCGTCGAAAGCGTCGAGCGTCTTCTCGACGAGCACGAACCAGGTGCCCGGCGCCGCCTGCAGGGCGGCAGGCGTTCTCCCCTGGGGGCGGGGAAGCACTAGTAGATCGGCCGGCCGGATGGTCGCGGGGGCGAGCGAGATCCTGGCGCCCGGGGGATCCGAGAGCACGACGAGGCGGCTACCGCCTTCCGGCTCCAGAGCGATGCCCTCCTCTTCGAAGATCTCCCCGAGAGCCACCGGCTCTTCGCCCTGGCCGGCGGCCTCCTCCTCGTCGGCTTCGAGCTCATCCTCCGCAATCTCGTCGAGCAGCTGCGCGGCAGGTGCCCCCGCCTCGGGAGGGACGATGCCGCGGCCGATGGCCACGACGAGCCTCGGGCTGGCCCCGATCTTCATCAGAGCCACGGCTTCGGCCAGCGTCAGCTCGGCTCTCGATCCCTTCTCCGCGATCACCGCGAGGATCTCGGCTTCGGGCGCCCCGTAGTCCATCATCTTCATGAGGCGGCGCTTCGAGAGTCCCTCACGCGGCCCGGGGCGGGCCATGTAGACCGTGTCGAAGGTCTCGAGGAGGGGGCCGACCTCCTCCGGGGGCATCTGGGCCATGGCCGCGATGATCGAGACCTCCAGCCCTTCGGCCTTGAGCTGCATGGCCTCGTCGAGGTCCAGATCGAAGAGGGCCTCGTAGTCCTGGATCCAAGACAGGATGCGCTCGGCCGGATGGCCCGCGAGGCGCGCTCGCCGGATGCCCTCGATCGTCGGGTAGCCGGAGAGGATCGCATCCTCGGAGATGTCTCCCGTCCCCGCCTCGAATTGCGCGAGCGCAGGGCTCGAGGCGGCGAGGGACAACCCGAGAAGGGCCTGAGCCGCGACGAGGAGGAGGGGCGTGCCCCGGGGCCCTCGTGTTGCTCGGCGTATCGATTCGGGGATCATGGGCTCCGGCGCAGGCCGCGCTTCGATGTGCGAGGTGGATTATAAGGTAGCTTGCGAGCGGCCGCAAAACGGGCGGCGGCGGTTTGACAGCCTGGAGCGGCCCTCCTTATCATCCGCCCGCCTGCCCTGCGCTGCCCTCAGCTTTCCTCGTGGAGATCAGCCTCTGTCGCCAAGGGACCTCTTCGTGTACGGGAGCCTGCTGGAGGGGGGGCTTCATGCCTCGCTCATGCAGCGCGGGGGTGTACGCCTCCGAGGGCCCGCACGCTGCCGCGGGATCCTCTACGACCTCGGCTCCCATGCCGGGCTGATCACCGGCGGCCGGCTCTGGATCGCAGGGGAGTTGTACAGGATTGATGACCCGGCCGTCTTCTTCATCGTTCTCGACGACATGCACAGCGAGGCCGGCTTCGAGCGCCGCCTCACGGAGGTGAGCTGGCGCCATGGCCCGCAGCAGGCATGGGCCTACCACTACACGGGTGCTCTCGATCAGGCCGTGCAGATCCCGGGCGGATCATGGCGGGCGCACCTGAGGGCGCTGAAGAGGAAGGCGGGGGGCGCGAGAGGAGAATGACCGGAAGGGACCTGACCGCCAGCCTGCTGCGGTGGGGCGCGGGGGGCGTGACTCTCGGGGGGCTCGTCGCGCTCCTGAACTTCGCCGCGGGCTTCAGGGATACGGACTACGGGCGGGCCTTCCTCGCAGTGCTCCTGGCGCTCTGGTGCACGGCGGGGCTTCTCGCAGCCGTGGCCGCGCGCGTCCTCCTCGCGCTATTCCGGGGAGGCCGGCCGCATCGTCCCTACTCCGGAGCGGAGGGCGCGGGCGGTCGCGGTCCATGGGGCGTGGCACTGACCCGCACCTGGGTGGTGGCCTCCGGACTTGGCCTCGCGGCCCTCGCCGCCTACCTCGGATCGGCCCAGCGCTTCGCCGGCTTCATCAGCGAGGAGCCCCGGAACCCGGCGGCCGAGGCGGCCGGGCCTCCGAATGTCATCCTCATCAGCCTCGACACGACGCGGCCCGATCACCTCGGAGCCTACGGCGCCAAGAGCGGCGTCTCTCCGTCCTTCGACGCGCTGGCCGCGCGCGGGGCGCTCTTCACGCACGCCGTCGCCACCTCATCATGGACGGTGCCCTCCCACGCCTCCTTCTTCACGGGGATGGCTCCCAAACACCTGGGCCCGCCCTTCGGCCACCGCGCCGAGAGGGTCTGGGTGAAGCTCCCGGAGAGGGCCACGACGCTCGCGGAGATCCTCCGGGAGCGCGGGTATCACACGGCGGGCTTCATCGGCGGCCCCACGATGCAGAGATGGTTCGGCTTCGGCCAGGGCTTCGACATCTACAGCGACCAGCGGCCCGTCTACCTCTCGGCGCATTCGAACGAGATCTTCGGCGCGAGACCCGTCCGCCGCCTGCTGAACATCCCCCCGTACCGCTTCCTGCGCTTTCTCGATCCTCCCTTCGTCAGTCTGGTCAACTTCCTCCACGACGAGCGTTACGGTCCCACCTCCGACCTGCGCACCGAGCTCATGGGCGGCGCCATCCGATGGAGCCTCAAGGCCGACGAGGTGAATCACCGGGTTTACCGGTGGCTCGATCGCAGGCCGCGCCGTCCCTACTTTCTGTTCGTCCACTACTTCGATCCGCACGACCCCTACGAGCCTCCCCCCGAGGTCACGCCGCCCGGATTCGACCCCAGGGCCGGGTTCATGTCCTACAACGGACTCCTGAAGGCCGTCTTGAAGAAACGGAGGCAGATCACAGAGAGCGAGCGCGACATGCTGACGGCCGGCTACGACGCCGAGATCGCCTGGATGGACCGGCAGCTCGGTCTTCTCCTCCGGCGTCTCGAAGACGAGGGAGATCTGCGGAATGCCGTGATCGCCGTCGTCAGCGACCACGGCGAATGCTTCGGCGAGCACGGCCTGCTCTTCCACGGCCACCAGCTCTACGGCGAGCTGACTCGCGCGGCCTTCATGCTGTCGGGGCGCGGCGTGCCCGAGGGGCTGAGAGTGGAGGATCCCGTCTCGGGCATCGATCTCGCCCCGACGATCCTCGACCTCGCGGGGCTCGACGTCTCGTGGGGTGCCGAGGGACGCTCGCTCGTCCCGCTGCTCTCGGGCGGGAGCGTGGAGCCTGTACCGCTCTTCTCCGAGGTCTTCGGGGGCCGGATGGAGCTGCCCGACTGGGAGGCCTTCGCCGGCGAGCGCGTCTCGGTCGAATGGGAGGGGATGAAGCTCATTTCCGCGATCGACGGGCAGCGGGAGCTCTTCGATCTCCGCTCGGATCCGGGCGAGACGGCGAATCTCGCCGCATCACAGCCCGAAACGGTGGCCCGGCTCCAGGGATGGATCGACGCCTATCTGTCGAGGGCCGCTCCCGGAGCGGGCGAGAAGGGCGAGGCGCCGCCAGAGGATGTGCTCGAATCCCTGCGCGCCCGCGGCTACATCCACTGATGAGGCGCCTGCGCCCGCGGCTGCTCGTCCTGGGGATGAAGAAGGAAGGGATCGGGAGCCGGTCAGTGGAGTCCGGACAGTTTCGCCGACAGCTCGGGGAGCGCCGTCAGTCGAGAGTGAATCATCGACGCGATCTCCTCGTTCCCCCTGGGCGTGTAGTGCCGGAGAGCTCCCCGGAACTCGAGCTCCTCGGGAGCCGTGAACATGCTCTCCACCTCGTCTCTGGACATTCTCTGGATTTCCTCCACCAGGTCGATGAAGGGGACGCCAAGGGCTGCGCTTTCGATTCCCACGAATCGGCGCCACGAATCCGTCAGATCGTCCCCGTCATAATCACCCCGGGCGGGGAGGTGCACGAGGACCAGGGTGCTTTTCCTGGTGCGATTCAGCTCGTTCAGCGCTTCGAACACGGCTGCGGCCGTCTGGCGCGCCTCGCTCAGTGGCACTTTCCGTTCCGCACCCCCCGCGCCTCGTGAGAGGATCTTTCCGGCGATCGCACCGGTCAGCTCCACCGATCGCAGCGCCCATAGGAGACGCCCGTTTTGCGTCAACCAGGGAAAGTAGTAGCCGCGCCTGGGCACCGGGACGTTCTCGGTCACGAGGTGGCCGTCCTTGAACCTGAGCACCGGCTTCCCGTACCCGGCGTAGTTGTCCCACTGCATCCTGCTGAAATCGTCGGTGATGAAGGCAAAGAGGTGCACGTGATGCTCGAGCGCGATTCCGTCCCGCCGGTACCAGAGGTACGCCTGGTCCACGCCGTATCCTCCCTGTCCCATGTTGACGGTCTGGAAACGCCTGTCGGTCGAGCTGAGTCGCTGGCACCAGGCGTTGTCGTTGTCCACTCCCCAGCCGAGCGTGAATGAGTCGCCGGAACAGATCAGGCGCAGCCGGCCAGCGGGGGCCACCGCCTCGATCTCTTCGTTGTCGCGGAAGCCTCGCGAGTTGGTGCGCAAGTAGACTCCCGGACCGTACATGTCGGGGACGTAGAGAGTCGGGATCGCGACCCAGCCCAGCTCCTCGTCGTACTGGGTGTTGACGCGTTCCGCCAGTGGCGAGCGTGCGGCCGTGAGGAGTTTGCGCCCTACGAGGATTGTGCTGGAAAACCCCTCGATGAGGAGGAAGGCGGCCGCGCAGGTCGCGACGAAGAGAAGGACCCTTCCGGTCCTATGTGCGAGTGCTTTCACGGCTGCACAATACACCCCTCGCGACACGCATGTTCTCGGGATCCCCGCGGGGAACCCAGGTGCAGGAGGTGGGTTTGACAGGTTTGGTCAATTGACCGTGGTCTGCCGGGAAGTGCAGAATGCGCAACACTCTCGACGGAGGGGATCCTCGTGCCCTTGCGCAGGGGAGCAGATCGCCTCCACGGGGCAGATCTGTCCGTCCGCCCGAACACGAGGCCTGCCGTAGCTGACGATGAAACAGCTCCCATTTGATATCAACGAGTGGAAGGTCGCCCGCCGCCTCCTGCTTGGTCTCTCGCTCGCCGCAGTTCTCATCGGCAGTGCCCAATGGTGGCCCTACACGATCGACGACTCATACATCACTTATCAATACGCGAGGAACCTGGCTCTCGGGCGGGGAGCGGTCTTCAACGCGGGCGAACACGTCGAGGGGTATTCCTCTCCAGGCTGGATGTTCCTGTTGGCCCTGACGACCTGGATGGGTCTCGATCCTGTCGTTACGTCCAAGGTCCTAGGGATGGCGGCCGCGCTGGCTCTCGTCCTGGTGCTCTACGCCGCTCTCCGGAGGGCGGACTGCCAGCCCATCGTCGGTGGGCTCGCATGTCTCGTGCTGGCCACGACGCCAACGCTCTACATCTATGCGCCGTCGGGAATGGAGACCCTCTGGTACGCCCTTGCCGTGGCTGCCGCGGCCTTCCTGACCCCGGCCGGGAATCCGACGTGGCGCACGGGTGCGACCCTTTCACTAGCCCTTGTGGCGGTGGTGGTCTTGCGGCCCGAGGCAATCCTCCTCGCAATCCTCCTCAGCCTCTACTGGTTCCATGCCCACCGCGTGCCCGAGATCCGCCGTTCCCTCCTGGCCTGTTGGATCCTGATCACCGGTCTCTTCCTGTGCAGATTCCTGTACTACGGCCATTTTCTCCCCAACACTTACGTGGCCAAGGCCTCGCCTATTGTCAACCTGATCCGGCAGGGACACCTCAAGCACGCGGTTTTGGCCCTGCTCGACAGCGTGACGGAAAACCTCTTCCCCGCCCTGGGAGAGTTGGGAGGCACGGCGGCGGTCGTGCTCGCCTTCCTGGGCGCAGCGGTGCGCCGCGGCGGGCAAGCGAGGTTTGGCGCGGCCCTGAGCGCCATCGCAGGATTCGTTTTCATCCTGTATGCGCGCCATGACTGGATGACAGGGCATCGTTTCGCCATCCCCTACGCGGCCCCGTTTCTCTTCCTTGCGGCGCTGGGGGCCAGTGCCATGGTGGGCCTTGTGGAGTGGCTCCGTCGCCGTAGATCCGCCGCCGTCGCCATTCTCCTGACCCTCACCTGGTGCGCCTGGTCCGTGGCCAAGGCCTCCGATCACCTGGCGCAGTATCGCTTCGAGAGGGTCAACGCGGCCCTGGACGGCGCGAAGTACCTGCGCATCGGCGATTGGCTGCGCGAGCACGCACGACCTGGGGACAGAGTCCTGGCATTCGAAGTGGGAGCGATCTCGTACGGATCTGGACTCTACGTGATCGACCACGAAGGGCTGGTCACACCGGAGGCTGCAGCCATTATCCAGGCTGCGGAAGGAGGACTGGAGGCCGTTCGGCTGGGCAGGAACCCCGAGGGTACCAGGAGACTTGCCCGGTACTGTGCCGACCAGGCCCCGGAGTGGTGGCTGATGCGCGCCTACACCTCCGCGAGCCCGACCGTGGGAGAGCCTGTAAGTCCTGAATTCGCCCTCTTCGAGCTGGAGCGGGCCATCCTGGAGGAGCTCGACGAGCCGATGGATCTCGCCGCGGCGTTCGACATGTCCCTCCCCAATGCCGACGGAAACCGGAGGAAATACCTTCTCCTGAAGAGACGAGGGTGATCCTCCGGGCGCAATCGTGAGATTGGGTGCCTTGAAAGGAGCGGCCGCAAACCTCACGCTCGCGGCTGTCGCGGTTCTGATCGTCCTCGCGGCCGCGGAGGGGATCCTGCGCTTGGGAGCGACATGGATCCTCGGATCGGGCGAGTTCATCGAGGTCGGGGAGATCATCGATAACGAGGACCCTCTGCTCGGCATCAGCCTGATACCGAACTCGGAGCGCTTGATCGCCAAGGGCGGTGCATTCGTCACGCGCGACAGGATCAACAGCCTGGGACTGCGCGACATCGAGCAGCCGCTCGAACGCCGGACCGGCTTCCGCCGCATCCTCGTCCTGGGGGACTCGTTCGCCTTCGGTGAGGGAGTGGAGCTCGAGGAATGCCTGCCCAGACTGCTCGCCACGAGCCTTCCCTCCACCGAAGTCTTCAGCGCCGGAGTGCGGGCCTGGGATCTGGGCCAGTCCTATCTGTTCTACAGGTACCGTGGGGCCTGCTTCGACGAGGACCTGCTCCTGATGATGCTCTTCGTAAACGACCTCGGTCCCGAGAGCGAGATCGAGGCGAGCGTGGGCGAGGACGGCCTTCCACGTGCCTACCGATCCCGCCCCGAATTGGTCCTGCGGCGTCGCGCGCGTGCGCCCACGGGACTCACGGGCGCCATATCATCGTGGCTTCGCTCCCACTCGATGCTCTACACGCTCGCCCGCAACCGGCTCGATGCCCGCCGCGATCTCGGGCCCGCCAAGGACGGTGCGCTGACAAATGCGCCTCACCCCCCGCTCCTGCGCGCCTTCCACGCCACGCCGCAAGGGTACGTTGCGGAGAGTTGGGAGCGTTTCTTCCGGGTCCTGGATGCGATGAACGCACTCGCCGAGAAGCGCGGTTCCAGGCTCGTGGTGATCGTGGTGCCCGCACCATGGCAGACCTCCGAGGCTGCATGGGGTGAGTGGGTGCGTCTCGACTGGATCAAGAAGTTCGTGGTCGACCCGGATTCCCTCTCACGCCGCAAGCCCCAGGAAATGGTAGCCGGCTGGTGCGTTCAAACCGGAACTCCCTGCCTCGACCTTCTGGAGACCTTCGAGCATGTCGATCTTGAATCCAACTACTTCTGGCCCGCAGACATGCACTGGACTCCGGAGGGCCACAGGGTTGCAGCGAGCGCCGTGCACGCTTTTCTCGTGTCACGTGGTCTCCCCTGACCGGCCTTCCCCGCGAACGGAGAGGCATCGCTTCGCCCAGGATTACCCCGCGCCTTGAGAAGCCGTCTCGTCGGTCCGGCGCTCCTGCTACTGGGCTCCATCCTCGTCTCGCTCGCGGCGGGCGAGCTGATCGTGCGGTATTTGAGGCCGGACACCCTGCCTGGTCCCGACCAGGTCAGGGGCCTTTTCTGGCAGTCCGAGGGGGCTTTCTGGCAGTACGACCCGGAAGTCGGATGGGGTCACCGTCCGGGAGTCGACGACGTGATCACGAGCGACGAGTTCTCCCACAGGGTCCGCATCAACAGTGCCGGCTGGCGTGACCGGGAACGTGCCGTCGAGAAACAGCCGGGGATCTTCAGGATCGCTGTCCTCGGAGATTCCTTCACTTTCGGCGCGGGCATCGAGGATGACCAGCTTTACACCGCGCAGCTGGAGGCCCTCCTGAAGGGAGTCGAGGTCCTCAATTTCGGCCTGAGCGGCACAGCCACCGACCAGCAGCTCCTGATCTTGAGACGTGACGTCCTCGAGTACCGGCCCGACATGGTCCTCGTGATGCTCTGCCGGAATGACTTTGATGGCATCCTGACGGACACCCAGTTCTTCTACCCGAAGCCCTTTTTCGAGCTGGGTGAGGGCGGCGAGTTGATGCTGAGAAACGTCCCGGTCCCGCGCGTCAGCAGGGCAACCCGGCTCCGCCACTGGCTCCGCGGCCGGTCGGGGCTCTTCAGCATGATTGATTCTGTCATGGCGCCCAGGGCCAGAGGCGAGGGGCCGAATACGGACGAGAAGATCATGTCGTCCGAGAAGCTCATGCGACGCCTGCTGCTGGCCATGCGCGACGAATCGGAGGCGGCCGGCGCGGGCTTCGCCCTTGCCCTCGTGGCCTCGACAGGCCACGTCTACACCGCCGGGATCGACTCGCTGGAGAGCCGCCGGCGCGAGATGCTGCGCTCCCTCGCCGAGAAGGAGGGCTTCCTCTTCATTGACCTGATTCCCGAGTTTCGCAACGCGGCGCGCGAGGCCTCGCCGGGCTCCTGGCGCAGGCTGCACTTCCAGAAGGACCAGCACTGGAACCTTGCCGGGCACGCCCTCGCGGCGCGAATCCTGGCAGACAGCCTCCTTCGTGAGAAAGGGCTTCCGGCCGCGGCTCACGGGGGGCCATCGTGAAGGCCTTGGGGCCCCGCGAGTGGGGCCGCGCTTCCTGGATCCTCGCCGCCGTGGCAGCGGCTGCGGCGATTGCCGGCTTCCTGATCGTGAGCCTGAGCCGCATCCAATACCCGTTCGCCCTCGAGTGGATGGAAGGAGGCTCGGTCGATCACGTCCGGCGGATCCTCTCCGGTCAGTCCATCTACGTGGAGTCCACCCTCGACTTCGTGCCGTTCATCTATACGCCGCTCTATTTCTACGCGTCGGCCTTCATCGCCCTCCTGCTGGGAGACGGTTTTCTGCCGCTGCGGCTGCTTTCCCTGCTGTCGACGCTGGCCTCGCTGGCAGCGCTGTTCCTCCTGGTCCATCGGGAGGTCCGTGACAGGATCGCAGCCCTCGTGGCGTCGGGGCTCTTCGCAGCCACCTTTGCCGCCAGCGGAGCCTGGTTCGACCTTGCCCGGGTAGACTCGCTTTTCCTCGCGCTCTACGCCTTCTCCGTGGTGGTGCTGCGCCGCACGGCCTCGCGCGGAGGGTTGCTCCTCGCGGGTGCTCTCCTCGGGCTCTCGATCCTCACGAAACAGACAGCGGTCGCAGCAGGGCTGCCGCTGCTCCTCTACGCCCTTCTCGTCCATGGGAGGCGCTGCGTCTGGTTTGCGGGGTCAATCGCTGCGGTTGTCGGGACGGCCTCGCTCGTCTTCAACCTGGAGACCCGGGGCTGGTACTTCTACTACGTGCTCCTGCCCGGCCAGGATGTCTGGGACTGGAAGAAGGCGGGACAGTTCCTGACGCACGATCTCCTGGCACCCCTCCCGGTGGCCACCATCGCTTGCGTCGGCCTGCTCGTCCTCTTCACGCGCCGCCGGCGGCGGGAGAGCCTGATCTTCTGGGGACTCCTCGCGGCCGGCGTGCTCGCGGCGGCGTTTGTCTCGCGGGCCCGCTCGGGCGGGTACCTGAATGTGCTGATGCCGCTTCACTGGGTGCTCGCGGCTGCGTTCGGGGTGGCTATCGCAGAGGCGAGGAAAGTGGAAGCGGGCGCGCTTTCTCCCAATGGATGGACGCCGCCGGGGCGGTTTTCCCTGCTGGCAGCGGCCGCATCGCTCTTCCAGTTGGCGCTGCTGGCCTACGACCCGAGGCCCCAGATTCCCGCGGAGGGGGATCGCGCGGCCGGCGCGGAGGTCGTGGATCTGCTGAAGGGAGCGAGCGGTGAGGTCTTCATCCCGCTCCACGCCTACCTGGCCGGGATGGCCGGCAAGAGAATCTACCTTCAGGGCAACGCGGGAATCGACAGCCTTCGCGCGGGAGACACCCGAGTGCGCGACATGCTGGTCACCAACCTCGACGAGGCCATTCGTGAGCAGCGCTTCGACCTGATCATCCTCGACAAATCGGGGCTCCTGAGCTGGAACCGTCTCGGGCCTCTGATCCGCGGGTCTCTCGAGGCATCCTACGAGGAGAGCGGTCCCGTCTTCGAGAGCCGAAAGGTCTTCTGGCCGGTCACCGGGGCGCGCACGAGACCGGAAGTGATCTGGAGGCCCCGCAAATCCGGCCCGGCCCTGCGCCCGTGACGGGACTCGCCCCCGTGCCCCTCAGGCCCTTCAATCCTCGAGAACTCCGTCGGGATCGCTGTTCGCGATCACCGTGTTGTAGTAGGGGAGGAGCTTTTCGCGGTAGACCTGCTCGAGCTTGTCGAGGAGGCGAATCGGATCGTCATCCATCACGACCGTCGCCCCCGTGACCTTGTCGATGAAGGAGATGATCAGCTCGAGCCGATCGGCGATGCCTCCCGTCCCGAGGAGGATCCCGATGACCTTCGCTTCGTCATAGGCGATGGCGAACTCTCCGAGCGTGCCCGAGCGCCCCCCGGCGAAGATGACGAGATCGCACGTGCGGATGTTCTCGATCTCGCGGCCCATCAATCCCGAGCCCGTGTAGACGATCGCGTCATAGCCCGCGCAAGGCGATCTGTACTTGAGCAGGTGTTCCGCGAAGTTCAGCGCGGGCGAGATGCCGAGCGTGATGCCGCCTTCGGATTTGGCCCCCTTGACGGCCTCGTGAGGCAGGCCCGGGCAGGCTCCGGTGACCAGGACGAATCCCCGCCGGGCAATCTCGCGCCCCAGCGTGAAGACCTTCTCCATGACGCCCTTGCCCAGATTGCCGCCGGCGGAGCCCATCACGCCGACGGTCACCTTGTGAGTCCACCGGGGCGCGGAGGGGCGAGCGGCCTCGGTGGCCGTCGCGGTGCGGTTCTCCTTGGTCCGGGTCGGCTTCATGGCTCGTGGCAATGGGCGGCTTCCGGGTGGTTCGAGAGGGCGCGAACGCTATCACAGGGGCCTGTGCCGCTCAACACGGATGGCCATGGGGCCACGCGCGCCGAAGGGTCGCCCTGCGCTCCTACTTCCGCCGTGGAGTGATCGATGCCCGGTGCATCACCTCTACCGGCTCCAGACGTACGCTCCGGGCGACCCTTCGGCGCGCGTGGTCGTGGCGCCTGCGGTCACCGGCTCAGTCGATCTCGATGAAATCGTCGCGCTTGTCGCGGCCGGGAGGCGCCGGTGAGGGCGCATCGGGTGGGGCCTCCCGGCGCCGCCGCACCGGAGCGGGCAGAGTTCCGGGAGCAGCGAGGCGCTTCCCTCTGGGGCGGCCTACCGGCCGGAGCGGGAGCGGCGGCGCTTCCAGCCCCGAGAGGAACCTCCGGATCGTGACGGTTCGCCCGGGGGCTTCGCGCGGCCGTTCCGGAGTCTCGTGGAGCAGGACGTAGAGCCGCAGGAGGGGATCGGTGAAGCGGTAGCGCCGGCCGTCGCGGCGGACGAGGGCCACCTCGGTCATCCACCTGAGATAGTCGAGCGTGGAGCCGGCCGAGCGGCGCAGGCGGCCGGCGATACCCGAGAGATCCAGGCCTTCCTCCCGCGCGAGGACGTTGAGGATGGCCCGGCATGAAGCATGGCCCCGGGTCCGCTCGATGAGCATGTGGTAGTCGAAGCGCATCTCGTGGAAGATCCGCCCCTCCTCGGGCTCCATCTCATCGGCCAGGGCCCGCTCCAATGAATCGCCGCCCGCCAGTCGTGTCCCGAGGATCCGGATCGTCAGGAAGCGGCCGCCCGCGGCGGCGAGGAGGCGGCCGCACTCCACCTCCGATGAAGCGAATCCCCCGGCGAGCGTCCGAACTTCTTCGAGCTCCAGGGGGGGAAGCTCCATGAGGGCGAGGTCGTTCCCGAGAGCCTTCTCGAGGTTCGCGACGAGCGGGGCCGCCCTGCCCTCGGGTGAGATCGAGGCCACGAACCGGACTCCCGGCGCGCCGAGCGCCTGGGACACCTGCCCCAGGACGCCCCGGAGGCCGGGGTAGGGCGCGAGGCGGGCAGCGCCGTCCAGGGCATGCACCACGAGGACGCAGGGCACATCTGCACGAGCCGCGACGCGCTGGAGCGTCCGGAGGGAGGCACGAACGAGCGCGGCTCCACCGCCCGAGCCGGACTCGAGGAGATCCAGGACCTCGGCTGCCCCTTCGCCCGCCTCTCCCGTCACCGCGAGCGCGCCGGAGCCGGCAAGGGCGCGAAGCCTCGCCTCGGGGGGCGGCGCCCCCGCCATTCCCGTCACCCCGGCCGAGCCGCCGGGAATCACCGCCTCGAGAGCGGCGGAGGTGATCGTACAGGCGAACTCGCCGGGCGAGAACGAGCAGGCTGCCATGTCGAGCTCCACGCAGCGCGCCACGCCGCCGGCGGCGGCCTCGCGGGCGACTCTCGCGAGAAGCTCACCCTTGCCCCAGCCGCGAGGAGATCTCACGAGCGTGCCGCGAGGCTCCTCGCCCTTCACGCGCCGTACGATCTCCTCGAGGAGCGCCGCGCGGCGGGAGGCGCCCGCCAGCGGGGCGGTTGCGGCGCCGGCCATCAGCTCCCTTCCGGCAGCATCGGGATGCGGATCCCGTGGCGTCTCGCCGCGGCGACGGCTTCTGGATACCCGGCATCCACGTGGCGCATGATCCCGGAGCCCGGATCCGTCGTGAGGACGCGCTGGAGCCGCGCGCCGGCCTCGCGCGTTCCGTCGGCGACCACGACCATGCCTGCGTGGATCGAATTCCCGATGCCGACGCCCCCGCCGTGATGCACGGAGACCCAGGTGGCCCCGGCGGCCGTGTTGAGCAAGGCATTGAGGATTGGCCAGTCGGCGATGGCATCCGAGCCGTCACGCATGGCCTCGGTCTCGCGGTAGGGTGAGGCGACCGAGCCGGCATCGAGGTGATCGCGGCCGATGACGACGGGAGCCGAGATCTCCCCGGAGGCCACGAGATCGTTGATGGCGATGCCGAACCTCGCCCGCTCCCCCTGGCCGAGCCAGCAGATCCGCGAGGGGAGCCCCTGGAACCTCACCTTCTCGGCGGCGAGGCGAATCCATCGGCAGAGCGGCTCATCGGCCGAGAGGTTCTCGAGGATCCAGCGATCCGTCCTGGATATGTCCTCTGGCCTTCCAGAGAGCGCGACCCACCGGAAGGGGCCACGCCCCTGGCAGAAGAGCGGCCGGATGTACTCCGGGACGAAGCCCGGCACCTCGAAGGCCTCCTTGACTCCCGCCGAGAGGGCCTGACCTCGCAGGTTATTGCCGTAGTCGAAGGCGACGCTGCCGCCCTGCTTGAGGGCGAGGAGCCCCCGCATGTGCGCCGCCATTGCTCTCATCGAGAGCTCGATGTACCGCGGGGGGTCCGACTCTCTCAGCTCCAGCGCCTGGGTGTAGCTGAGGCCGTTGGGGACGTAGCCGTTGAGGTTGTCGTGGGCTGATGTCTGATCGGTGACGAGGTCGGGACGAAGCCCGCGCCGCGCGATCTCGGGAATGATGTCGGCGGCGTTGCCGAGGAGCGCGACGGCGAGCGCCCGCCCCGAGGAGCGCGCCGCTTCGATCCGAGCCAGCGCGGCGTCGAGCGTGCTCTCGCGCACGTCCACCCAGCCCGAATCGATCCGGCGCTGGATGCGCCCGGGATCGACCTCCACGGCGAGAATGACGCCGCCGTTCATGGTCGCCGCCAGGGGCTGGGCTCCTCCCATGCCCCCAAGCCCGGCGGTCAGGATCCATCGCCCCTTGAGGCTCCCGCCGAAGTGGCGGCGCGCCGCGGCCGCGAAGGTCTCGTAGGTGCCCTGGAGGATTCCCTGCGATCCGATGTAGATCCACGAGCCGGCCGTCATCTGGCCGTACATCGTCAGGCCGAGGCCCTCGAGCCTGCGGAACTCGTCCCAGGTGGCCCAGGCGGGGACCAGGAGCGAGTTCGCGATGAGCACCCTCGGGGCGTCGGCATGCGTCAGGAAGATGCCGACGGGCTTGCCGGACTGGACGAGGAGTGTCTCGTCGTTGTCGAGGGAGCGGAGGGCGCGGATGATCGCGTCGTAGCACTCCCATGTCCGCGCGGCCTTGCCCTGGCCTCCGTAGACGACGAGATCTTCCGGGCGCTCGGCAACCTCGGGATCGAGGTTGTTCATGAGCATGCGCAGCGCGGCTTCCTGCTGCCAGCTCTTGCAGGAGAGAGCAGTCCCTCGGGGGGCGCGGACGGTGCGCTGGGTCGGTTGAGCCATCACGGAGGTGCTCCAGGCTCGAGCCGTGGAGCGGCGCGGCGTCGCGGTCGCGCCGCCGGCTCAGACTAGCACAGCACCGGGCAGGCCCGGGACTTCGGGCGCGGCGCGGCCACGGTGCGCGCGGATCCTTATACTATGCGCTCGTCCCGCAAGGCGGGACGTTGTCCGCGGCAGCCGCATGGGAGCGGCGGCGGGCCACCCACGCGTCCTGCCAGGCTCGTCGCGGGCGAGGGAGAAGAGGGTTTGCCGGGAGGAGAGAAGCCCGTCTTCGGGAAGTACCAGGTCCTCGAGCTGCTCGGGGAGGGGGGGATGGGCCGCGTATGGCGCGGCTTCGATCCCGACCTCGAGGTTCCCGTCGCCATCAAGGAACTCAAGGAACAGTTCCGGGATGCGAACAACCTGGAGCGCTTCTACAGGGAAGCGCAGATCGCCGCGAAGTGCCGCCACCAGAACATCGTCCTGATCACGGACCTCAGCAAGGACCCACCCTACCTCGTGATGGAGTTCCTGGAGGCCCAGGAGCTCAGCATCTACATCCAGAAGGGCAAGCCCCTCCCGCTGGATCGGATGGTCAACATCCTCGGACAGGTCTGCGACGGCCTCGGCTTCCTCCACAAGCGCGGGATCTTCCACCGCGATCTCAAGCCGGCCAACATCATGCTGCTCCCCGACGACACGGTGAAGATCACCGACTTCGGGATCTCGAAGGCCCCCTTCGGGCAGAAGACGATGACGCAGGTGATCATGGGGACGATCCCCTACATGGCTCCCGAGCAGATCACGACGCCCTCGGGCATCGACGCGCGGGTGGACATCTGGGCTCTCGGAGTCATTCTCTTCGAGCTCACGCAGAGGAAGCACCCCTTCCCGGGAGAAGGGGACATCAACACGATCTTCCACATCGTCCATTCGGAGCCCGCCGCGATCGGGCAGATGCCCCCGCAGATCGCCGGGCCTCTCAAGGAGGGGCTCGAGCACGCTCTGCGGAAGTCCCCGGAGGAGAGGATCCCGGGCACGAAGGAGTTCAAGGCGATGCTCCGCGGCCTGCTCAACCAGTCCGAGGATCCCGCTTCGATCGTCTTTCCGTGGCAGCCGCCGACGGACTCCACGATGGTCCTCACGGCGGGCGACGTTCCCGCCGCGGTCGACCCGAAGCTGCTCGACAGGGCGCGCTCCCTCATCGAGGAGATCGAAGCGCTGCCCGAGGCAATCCGATCCGTCATCGAGGGCGCCGCCTGGGAGAAGGCGGTCGAGCGGGCCCGGATGTCGCGCCGCGTCCTCGAGGAAGGAAACGCGGGCGGGATTGAATCGGCGATCCGGGGGCTGGAGTCGCAGAGGGCCGCCATCCAGGAGGCGATCCAGGCGGGCTTCGACCGGCTCATCGCCGAGGCCGAGACGGCGCTGGGAAAGGGCCGGGAAGCGGAAGCTGCGGCGCTCTATCGCCGGGTGGCCGCGGGAGACCCCTCGCGCGCCGAGGCCATCGATGGCGTCGAGCGCGCCAACCAGGCCCTGATCACCAGGGGCCGCCGGCTTCGGTCGCAGGGCAACCTCGCGGGCGCGATGGAGGCCTGGCGGCAGATCCTGGGCTGGGAGCCGGCGCACCCCGAGGCTCTCCGCCTCGTCGAGGAGGTGGAAGGCGAGAAGGCCGCCACCGAGGCCGAGTCGCGTGGGCTCGAAGCCGCAAGGGGAGCGCTCGCGGCGGGACGGCCCGAGGAGGTCGCCGCGGCGCTGAGGCCCATCCTCGAGCGGAAAGCCGACCATGCCGAGGCGCGCCGTCTCGAGGCCAGGGCCCTCCAGATGATCGAGGAGGCCACCCGGACGCTCCACGCCGACGCCCTCCGGGAGGAGGGGCGCCGCTTCCTCAAGGCGCGGGACTTCGAGCGCGCGCGCATCTCCTTCACGACCCTGGCCGAGATGGTGCCCAAGGACCCCGAAGCGCTCGAGGCGCTCGCGGCCATCGTGCGGGGCCTCGAGGAGCAGCGGAGGCTCGAGGAGGCGAAGCGGACCGTGGCCGAGGCGGAGGCCGCGCTCCAGGTGGCCGACTTCCGGAGGGCCGTGGGTCTCTTCGAGAGCGTGCTGGAGCGTGTTCCCGACGACCGCGAGATTCGCAAGCGCATGCAGACGGCGCAGCGCAGGCTCGACGCTCTCCTCAACGCCGAGAGCGAAGCGGGGCAGCGCGAGAAGGCCGGGGATCTCCCCTCTGCCATCGGGGTCTGGGAGCAGGTTCTCAAGCTGCAGCCTTCACACGCGCGGGCGGGGGTCGAGATTGGCCGCCTCCGCTCGGAGATCGCCCGGCAGGAAGAGGCGACCCGCAAGGAGGAGGCCGCGCGGCGTGCGGTCGTGCAGCGGGCCTACGCCGAGCATGCCTCGGCAGTCGAGGCCTACCGCGCGATCCCCGCCCAGGACCACCCCATTCTCGGCGCCGCCCTCGTCGCGAAGGCCTCCGAAGCAGCGGCCCAGATGGAGAAGGCGCGGGAGAAATCGGACGAGGTCGCCGTCCGGGACGGCGCCGATGCCTTGAAGCAGGCGCTCACCCGAATCGAGGCGCGCCGCAAGGAGCTGCTCGCGAAGAAGGCGGCGGAGATCGAGGAGGCCGCGCGAGTGGTCGAGGCGGCCCTCGAGGGAGGGACGGCCGGCCTAAGCGAGAGCGTCGTGCGCGCCGCCCGGGAGGCCTTGGCGAAGGCGCGCAAGGAGGCCGGCGGCCCCGCGCTCCATCCCCTCGAGGCGCATCCCGGAGCGCTGAAGCGCGCCGCGGAGTCGATCCAGCGGGAGATCCAGACCGCTCTGAAAGGCGTGCGTGAGCAGGTCCGCGCGGCGAAGGAGGGGCTCGAGGCCGCGGCCTCGAAGAACCGGAGAGCCGTAGCGCGCCGGCCCGATCTCGCGAAGAGGATCGATGCCCTCCTCAAGCAGGCCGGCTCGGCCGGCGCCTCGGTCTCGATCGGGGAGCTCGGGAAGCTGGCGGGGGGGCTCGAGGCCGCACGGGCACTGGTCCCCACCGATCCGATGCGCTTCCTGCCTCACGCGTTGGCAATCGCGGGCGTCGTCACCGCGACCGGGGCCTTCCTCGCCTGGCAGTACATCCAGGCGCACACCGAGCACGACTACCGTCTCCGCGTGGCTCCCTGGGGATCCATCGTCTCGATGGAGTCGGAGGAGGGCGCGCAGGCGCAGGTGCCGCCCGGGGAGAGCCCCTTCCATCAGCTCCGGCTACAGCCGGGCCGATGGACGATCACCGTCGAAAATGGGATGACGGGGGCCCGGGGCGTCGTGACGGCCTCGATACCCGGCGACGTGGAAGGCAGCGTGCAGCTCGAAGGACCCGACTACAGGGAGGGGGTGCGCCGCCTCGTCGGGGGCGATCCCTTCTTCGCGGAGGGGCCTTAGGTTGTGCGGGATGGCTTCAAGGGCCCATTTCTTGACAGTCCGGGGGGCCTGTGAGATAACCCCCAACCTGCACGCCAGCCCGTCATGGGCCGCGTGATGCGGGCCCCGGAGTCTCCGGCCGCCAACGGGGGGGAGGCGATGCTCGAGAGGCGCTTCGTTCCGATCTCGCGGCAGCTATTGGCGGGGTGCCTCCTCGCCGGATTCCTGGCCGCGCCCGCCCACGCCGTCACGGACGAGGAGATCTTCCGCGACTTCCGGTTCAACTTCGCCAACCCCGGCGCCCGCGCGCTCGCCATGGGCGGAGCCTTCATCGCCATAGCGAACGACGCGACGGCCGCGCAGGCCAACCCCGCGAGGCTCGGCGTCCTCCGGCTCCCCGAGATCTTCGCCGAGATCAGGTCGAGGGATACCCAGGAGTCGGCCAAGGACACCGGCACTTTCCGGATCAACCAGTCGATCAATCCCACCGCGACCCTCAACCTCTCCTCCTCCGTCGAGCCCGAGGCGCAGACGACACCCAGCGTCGTCTCCTTCGTCTGGCCCTTCAACACGCGCCGCGCCTTCACGGTGGCGCTCTCCCGGCAGGAGCTCCTGTCGGTCGAGTCGCAGGCTTCCAACCGCTTCGTCGAGATCCCGCTGAACTCGTCGCCCTTCCAGGATCCCAACGACCCGGAGGACTTCACCAACTCGTCGTCCGGCAACATCGACGCGAAGCTCGTCCAGTGGAACCTCGGAGGAGGCGTGCAGATCACGCGGGATCTCTTCGTGGGCGGCTCGGTGGTCGTGGGGCAGCTCGATCTTCAGTCGAGCATGGTCAGCACCTTCTCGGATCCCGACAACGTCACGGGCCTCGGGGGGCTCGATCCCCGCTTCCAGACGCCCATGGGGAGCACGCTCATCTCGACTTCCATCGACGACAGCGCCACGGATCTGCAGTGGTCGTTCGGTCTCTTCTGGAAGCTCAACGAGTTCGTGCAGTTCGGCACCGTCTACAAGAAGGGCGTGGAGATGCAGGTCGAGGAGCAGGTGCAGGACTTCTCGGGAAGCGGCTTGCCATCCGTGGTCGAAACCACCTTCAAGGTGCCCGACACCTCCGGCTTCGGGGTGGCCTACCGCCCCTTCGCGCTCTCCGCGAGCCCGAAGGCGCAGAACCTCCTCTTCGCCCTCGACGTGGTGAGGGTTGAGAACGAGGATCTCGTGGAGGGATTCCAGTCCCAGCTCAACGTCATCACGCTGCCGAAGTTCATCAAGAACGTCGAGTTCGAGGCCCAGAACCAGACCGAGGTTCACCTGGGCGCCGAGTACTACATCCCCGCAGGGAAGGGGCTCTTTGCGGTGAGGGGCGGCTTCTTCACCGACTCCGACACGAGCATCAGCGCGAGCGACGTCGTCAGTGACGGCACTCCGGAGCAGGACGGCACGAAAGCCGCCATCGAGAAGGGGGAGATCTTCCCGGAGCGGGACGACGAGACGCACTTCACGGGTGGCCTCGGCTTCTCCTACGGCGGCTTCGAGGTCTCCTTTGCGGCCGATTTCTCCGACATCGAGGATCAGAACCTCGTCTCCGTGATTTACAGGTTCAGCCGGTGATCCCAATGACGATGAGCGCGCGAACCACGCGGCGTGCGGCATTCGGGGGACGGAGCATGGGGTTGCTCCTCCTCCTCGGGACCCTCGCCGCCTCGTGGGGAGGCGCCTCGGGCCAGTCCAGGGAGTGGTGGGACCTCTACGCGGATGCCCGCAAGGCGATCGAGAGCAGCGGGAGCAGCGAGGATGCCTTGAAGTCGGCGCGGCGGGATCTCCAGACGGCCATCCGCTCGCAGGGAGCAGAAGGGAACCTCCCGACCTACAACCCCAGCGTCAGGATCGACTACTTGCCCTGGTTCTACCTCGGCTGGGCCGAGCTCAGGCTCGGCCGATACGAGGAGGCCGGAAGGGCCTTCAAGAAATCCGAGGAGCTGGGCTTCATCACGAAGGATGCCCCACGCGAAGACCGCGAGCGTTTCGGGCAGCTCTCCCGGCTCGTCGTGGCTCTCGAGCCCGCCGCGGGGGCGCTCGATTCGGCGAAGAAGAACGCGAGCGTCAAGGAGTGCATGGGAGGGATCGGCGCGGCAGCGGGAGGGCCGCTGCGGGAGGCCATCGGGAAGCTCGAATCGCTCCTGGCCTCACCCACGGATGCCGGCAGCCTCGAGGCCGCGGTGAAGAGCCTCGACTCCGCGGTGGGGGGCTGCGTCCGCGAGGTGGCCGGGGCGAGGATCGCGCAGCTCTCGGAGGCCTACCGCGCGGCGCGGGAGGCCGTGAGCGTGCAGGGCGTGGCTTCGCTCCTCGGGGCGGGGGTCGGCAAGGAGATCCAGGATGCCGTGACGGCGGGTGACCAGGCCGAGGGGCGCGCCGACGAGAAGGGAATGCGCGCGGCGACAGATGCGCTCGTGGCCCTCAAGAGCAAGGTCCCCGACGCCGTCGACGCCCGGCTCGCGGCGCTCGCGAAAGAGGCTTCGACTCTCTCCCGCGGCAACGAAGGCACGCTCGACCAGGCCGACAAGCTGGCCTCCCGCCTCGCGGCCGCCTCCGAGAAGGCCCGCTCCCAGAAGGCGTCGGGAAAGAGCGGGGCCGCCCTCGGCTCCGTCGTGGCGAGCGGGATCGCGCTCGAGCAGCTCGTGGGAGAGGCTCGCAGGGCCCTGCAGCCCATCCTCCAGGCGGGGCAGAGATCCCTGACGGGGGCCCGGGGCTCCTTCGAGGGCTGGATGCAGTCGAGGAGCTGCGAGATCCAGGCCGTCGGAGCCATGGACACGGCCCGGCGCGCGCTGGCCGAGGCGGATGCCGCGCTGAAGGGGGCGTCCGGAGACGCGATGGCGAAGGCGGAATCCGCCCTCGGCGACGTGCGCAAGAACGTCGAGGCCAACGTAGCGGTGGCTCTCCCGCGCGCCCGCCAGCAGGCGAGCGGGATCGTCGGCAGCGCCGACAGCGTCCTCTCGAACGTGGCCGACGAAGGCCAGAAGGAGCGCGGGCGGAAGCTCAAGGAGCAGGTCGAGCAGGTCGTCGGCGGCGGGGACATCTGCGCCATCGACAAGGCCACGGCCTCCCTGCGCTCCTGGGTCGGGAGCGTCGCGCCGGCCCTGGAGCAGGGGCGCCAGCAGGCGATCGCGCGGAACGAGCCCCAGCTCTTCCGGGCCCGGACGCTGCTGGACGATTTCGGCTTCCTCCTGGAGGCTGGCACGCTGGAGGCGCTGCGGCCGCCTGCCGAGAAGCTCGCCGATCTTCTGAAGAACAGCTACGACACCGCCGCGATCGATGCCGCCGGCTCCGGTGTGAAGGAGGCGGCCGAGCGGGCGGAAGTAGAATTGCGGGGGCAGATGCGGGCCGGGCTCGACGCCGTCGAGACGATCCGGAAGGGGCCGCGCTGGCAGGAGGTCGAGGAATCGAGGCGGCGCTGGATCGAATCGAGCCTTCCCGACGTGAGCGCTGCGCTCGCGGAGATGAATCGTCCCGACCTCCTCGCGAGATTCGCGCGGGAGGGGCCGAGGGCCAGGATCGAAGTGGCGCTCCTGACGGCTTTCGACTTCCTGTACGCCCGCAACGACCCGGCCTCCGCGGCGAAGACACTCGAGGATCTCGGGCCGGCCCTCAGGGCGCAGAGCGCGGCGCTGAACTTCGGGCTCTCGTACGTCTATTGGTGGCAGGCCCGGGCGGCTCCCGAGGGTGAACGGGATCCCCTCCTCGAGAGGGCGCGAAGCGCCTTCAAGGCGGGAAGGGATCTCCGTGCGGACCTCGCCGCGCTCGGCGGGTCGCTCTTCGCCCCGGTCTTCGTGACCGAGATGACCGGGGGCGAGGCGCGGACCAGGGGATGACCCGGAGGCGCGCTGGCCATGGTTCAACGAGGCTTCTAGACTTCGGTGGGGGAGGGATGAAGCGGAACGAGTGGGGGAGTCGGGCCGTGGCACTCGGGCTCGTTCTGGGCCTGGGGGGCGGGCTCACGTGGGCCCAGCAGAGCAGGTTCCGCCGCCAGATCGATCTCACCGACGCACCCGCCTTCAGCCAGGGCTCCCAGGACATCCGATTCGAAGGCCATTTCCCTTCCGGGGAGATGGGCGCGGCCGTTGCCTTCGGGGACCTCGACGGGGATGGCAGGCTCGACGTCGCGCAGGCCGAGCGCAACAGCAACGCGGTCTACATCTTCTTCGGCCGGCAAATCCTCGATCCCAATGACGTCAACCCGGGGGACCCCAACGCCGCCTACGTCGTGACGAACAACCTCGGAGTCACGGCCGATCGCCCCGATGTCGTCATCTTTCTCGATCCGAACAACAACGACACCACGGGCGAGTTCGGCTTCTCCCTCGCGACCGGCAACGTCAACGGGGACACCGACCCCAACACCGGATTGCCGCTCCAGGATCTTCTCATCGGCGCCCCCTTCGACGACGCCGCGGGCGGTGACGCGGGCCGCGTCTTCGTCATTCGAGGGCGCTCCCGCGCCTCCTGGCCGGCGAGCCTGAACGCCGAGACGGGCGCCCTCACGTTCGAGATACGCTTTCTCCCGGGCGGGGGCTTGACCGGGGTCGGGAACTACCTCGGCTTCAGCGTCGCGTCGGGCGATTTCACGGGGGACGGCCTCGACGACATCGCGGCCTCCTCCCGCGCCGCCGGCATCCCGCTCTACTCGGCGTCGCCGACGAGCTTCTACAACGGCGCGGTCCACCTGATCCAGGGGTCCGCGGGGCTGGGCGACGTGGACCTGAGGACAAGCGCCGCCGTCCGTCACATCAGGGGCTCCGCGGACAGCGACTTCCTCGGCGAGCACCTCGATTTCTGCCACGCGACGGGAGCGGCCCAGGAGAGCCTCCTCATCGGAGCCATCGGCGTCGACAATGCCTCCTCCACCGACGCGGGCGCGATGTACGTCCTCACGGGGCCGACGCTGGCGGCCATCCCGGGAGGGGTCGGCAACGCGGTGAGCGTCTCGATCGCCAACTCCCGGATACTGGGCCGGGACAGCGAGGACTCGCTCGGCTTCAGCGTGGCCTGCGCCGACATCAACGGGGACGGTTTTGATGATCCCACGACGGGGGCCTTCTTCGCCTCGGGGCGGCTCAACCAGGTTTCGGGAGGCGGTGAAGTCTTCGTCTTCTACGGGGCGTCCACGATCCCCGGCGCGGCCTTCCCCGCGACCATCGACTTGCGGGTTCTCACTGATGCCGCGCCGCCCAACGGGATACGAATCCTCCCTTCCACGGCCGGGGACCAGCTTGGCTTCTCGGTGGCCTACGGCAACACCGATTGCGATCCCAATACACCGCTGGATCTGATCGTCGGGGCGCGGCGCTACGACCCGCAGCGCACGGGCGGCGCCGTGGCGGTCAACGCGGGTGTCGCCTGGGTGATCCGCGGCTCGGCCCGGTCGCCGGGGACGCAGCTCAACATGGCCCGCGGCACATTCAACCCCGCCAACCCGACCGTGCGCCCCGGGAACTTTCCCACGGCGCGCAACGACGGCGCCGACGCCATCACGGTCCCCCCTGCGACGCCGAGCTGCGACCCGAACAACGTGGACGACCCGAACAATCCCTGCGCCGTCATCGCCGTCCTCCTCGGCGCGGTCGCGCACTCGCAGGCGGGCTTCTCGGCGGCGGCCGGGGACTTCAACGGGGACGGCTGCGACGAGATCGCGCTGGGGGCCCTCGGCGACCTCACCCGGATCCCCGGCTATACGGGCCGGATCCATGCGGCGACGATCGCCGACAACGATCGGGATCAAGTGAGCGATCTCTCCGACAACGATGACGACAACGACTGCCTTCAGGACGATGACGAGTCGAACGCCCTGATGGGATCGGCGATCCTGACCGATCCCCTCCAGACCGACACGGACGGCGACGGTGTGCAGGACGGAACGGAGCTGGGGAAGACAGCGGGCGTCACCCGCCGGACGGTGATCTTCGCCGGGGCCGACTGCTCGCTCATCAATCCGCTGGCGCCGGAGTGCTGCCGCGACGCGGATGCGGGCGGGACGACGACCGACCCGAACAACCCGGATACGGATGCCGACAATCTCCAGGATGGAGCCGAGGACTCCGACGCGAACGGGGCCATCGCGGGCGACACGAGCGGATTCGGCACCTGGGGCTCAGGGGAGCAGTTCACGGAGACGAACCCGAACAACCCGGATACGGACGCGGACGGCATCAGCGACGACCTCGAGAGCCTCGTCGGTTGCCCGAAGGCGCTGGACGCGGACTCGGACGACGACGGGCTGCCCGATGGCTGCATAGGGGGCTGCGGCAATCCCCAGAACGGAGAGTCGCTCGACGGCGACGCGATCGTGGATCCCGGCGAGACCAGTTTCTGCGTGGTCGACACGGATGGGGACGGCCTCCAGGACGGGACGGAGCGCGGTGTGAACACACCGCGGCCCGGTCCCAATGGCCAGGTCGATACTGGTGCGGGGCAGGACGGCACGAATACGAGCGTTTTCAGGGCGGACCAGGATCCGGCTTCGACGACCAATCCGCTCGACACCGATACCGATGACGACTGTCTCCCGGACGGCTGCATGGCATCGCTGGGAGCCTGCCCGCCCACCGATCCGAACCTGCCCGTCCGGCAGGGCGAGGACCTGGATCGGGATGGGCTCAGGGACGGGACGGTCCTGACAGGCGGGGGAGGGAGCGGCGCCTCTCCGCCGGTGGGGACCGAGACCGACCCCGTTCTCGCCGACTCGGACCTGGACCAGCTCCGCGACGGCCTCGAGCGGGGCGTGGGAGCGCCGGGGTGCGCGGCGATGAGCCCGGCAACTTCTCCGGCAGGGAAGATCGACACGGATCCCGCCAGCGTCACCGATCCGAGGGACTCCGACACCGACGACGGTGGAATCGGGGACGGAACGGAGGACACCAGCAGCACCGGCTCGTTGAACGGCGCCCATGATTTCAATCCGATGAGCTTCGCCTGCGATCCCAACGGGAACCCGCTTCTCGATACGAAGAATGAGACCGATCCGCTCGATCCGGACGATGACCGGGGCGCCGCTTTCTCCCGCGCACCCTCGCCCGCCTTCGCCGATCCCAACAACAGGCTCCTGACGGCCTATATCCAGAACGACAGCCTCGTGGTGATCCTCGACGACACGGACGAGAACTCGAATCCGTCCGGCATCGACTCCATCACGCTCGACCCGTCGAACCTGGTAGACCCCTCGAATCCGGCGCTCGTCCAGGGGCTGGGCTGCCTTCCGGACGATCCGAACGCGCTCGTCAACAAGGACACCGAGAGGATCGTCCTGAGCGAGGTCGATCCGAACACCGGGGCTCCGGCGGCGAACACAGGGACTTTCAGGGGCAGCGTCCCTCTCTCGACGGGGCCGGGGGGCGCGGGAACCCTGAACCTGTGCACCGAGGACGACCGGGTGCGCTTCGGCTACAGGGACGTGGACGATCTCTGCGACCAGCGGGTCATTCTCGCGGACGTCACGCTCACCCAGATCAGCGCGACGAATCCGGCCGGCGGCAGCACCATCACGTCGCCCGTCACCGGCGTCCGCGCCGTCTTCGGGCAGGATCTGGCCTGCTCGAGCGTGACGAGCGCCAGCTTCACGGTCACGGGAACGATGGGGACGGCCGTGCCCGATCCCAACGGGCCTGTCACGTGCGCGGCGGATCCCAACCAGCCAGGATTCGGAAACCGCCGCGCGACGCTCAACTTCCCCTCGGGCCTCCCGGACGACAGGTACGCGGCGGCCCTGGAGTGCGACCCGAACGCCGGCATCACCGATCGGAAGGGCTTCCCCGCCGACTGCGAGACGGGCTGCGTGGCGCCGCCGGGCAACGCGGCCTACTGCACGGGCTTCCTCTCGGGGAACGGGACGGCGGGCGGCGACTTCCTCTCGAGCTTCATCGTGGACAACGACAGCTCGCCATCGGTGGCTGCGGTGGATCCGGCGAATGCCTCGGTGGTCGATCCGAACCGCCCGGGCGTCGACTCGGTCGTCGCAACGTTCTCCGAGGCGATGGATTCCGCGACCATCGATCCGAACACCTTCACGGTGGCGGGAACGATGATGGCGCTCATCCCGGTCGTGGATCCCAACACCGGACGCATTCCCTACGACGCGGTCGCGAAGAAGGCGACCTTCGAGTCGTCGGGCGGCGTGCTGCCCGATGACCGCTACACGGTTGCGCTTCAGGACACAATCCGCGATCTCGCCACCAACCTCCTGGACGGCGACGGCAACGGCACCGCGGGGACGGACTTCGGCTCGACCTTCGTGATCGACTACGACCAGGTCCCGGGCCTCTCCGCGGTCTCCCCGCTGAACGGCGCGGTCACCTCGAACCCCGCGGTGAACATCGTCCTGGCCTTCGACCAGGCGATGGAGGAGAGCACGGTCGAGAATCCCGGGAACTGGAGCGTGACGGGAACGATGATGAGCGTCACCGCGCTCTCGATCGTCTACGACCCGGTCTCGAAGCAGGTCACCTTCGACCCGAACGGCTCCCTCCCCGACGACCGTTACACGATCACCCTGAGCGGCGCGACGGACCACGCGGGCAACGTCATGGACGGTGACGGAAACAGCATGGCCGGGGGCGCCTACGTGGCCACCTTCGTCGTCGACGCGGATACGACCCCCTCGGCGACCGCGAACTCTCCTGCGGCCGCCTCGACGGCCTTCACGCCGGTCTCGACGATCGACGTTCTCTTCTCCGAGGCGATGGACGAGGCGACCATCGATCCGAACACCTTCACCGTCCAGGGCGCGATCACCGGCTCCGTGAGCTGCGATTTCTCCTCGATCCCGTACAACCCCGTGACGAAGCTCTCCACGTGCAGCGTCGTCTCGCCGAGCCCGCTTCCCGAAGACGTCTACACGGTGACCTTGCGCGGGGACCCCGTCCCCTCGAACCCCAGCATCCGGGACCTCGCGCAGAACCCGCTCGATCACGACAACGATCCGAACACGGCGGCCGCCGACTTCGTCTACACGTTCACGGTGGACCTCGCACCCGTGGTCACGGCGATGAGCCCGGCCCCGGACGCGAACGTAGGCACGGGACCTCTCACCTCGATCGACTGGAGCTTCGATCAGGCGATGGACCCCACGCGCCTCGATGCCGCTCACGTCGCCATCGCGGGGACCTCGGGGGCCAAGGCGTGCGATGGCTTCGTCATCACCTCCGACCCGAACACGCTGGCGACGACGCTCACCTGCACGCGCGCGGCCGGCTTCCCCGACGACCTCTACACCGTGACGCTCGACGGGGCCTCCGGCTCTCCCATGCGAGACGCCGGCGCCTTCGGCAGGGCCCTCGACGGAAACTGCCCGGGAGGCGGCGATCCGGGACGGTGCGAGGCGGCGGAGGTCGATCCGAACGGAGGAACGACCTCCGGCGACGGCACGGCGGGCGGAAACTTCGTGGCCGTCTTCCTGATGGATGCGAACGCCCCCGTCGTCTCGGCGACGGACCCCAACGACGGATTCATGAGCGCGGCCGAGGTGGCGCTCGTCACCATCACCTTCTCGGAGGCGATGAACGCCTCACGGATCAGCGGAGCCACGGTGGAGATCGTGGACGTCTCGGATCCCAACAACGAGGTCGTCGTCTCCGGGGTGGTCTCCTACGATCCGAACTCCCTCGAGGCCACCTTCGATCCTGACTTCGACATCGGGAACGGGAACTACGAGATCAGGGTCCAGAGCAGCGATCCGAACACCGGGACCGCGGACGTGGCGGGCAATCTCCTCACGGGCGGAGACTTCACGGCCTCCTTCGCGGTTCAGTCCACAGCGACACTGCGCCTGCAGTCGGTGGGTCCGGCCGTGAACGAGGTCATCCACGACAACGACGTGCAGGGCAACGACCTCGACGCGGATTTCACGAACAACCTCGAGGATGGCTCCGTCGACGGCACGACCTACTTCCTGATCGACTCGACCTCGACGCTGGGCGATCCCAATACCTACGAACCCTGCACGGCCAGCCGCCGCGGAGGCTCGAACAAGGACAAGATCGACTGTACGGGCCTCTCGACCGCGCTGGCGGACGACCGGTATACCGTCATCATCAAGAGCGACCCGGGCGATCCCAATCTGCGCATCTATGCGCAGGGCGACCCTGCCAACTTCCTGGACGGGGAGAATCCCTGCACCGTCTCCTGCACGGGCGTAATCTCGGGGAACGGCTTCAACGGAGGGGACTTCGTCTACTCGTTCTTCATCGACGACGACGAAGTGCCCGTCGTCACGGGCACCTTCCCCGCCGCCGCGGCGACCGTGACCGATCCGAACGACGCCGACGAGGTGCGGGTGACCTTCGACCAGAGAATGGACCCGAACACCTTCGTGCCGGGCACGACGGTCACGCTCGTCGGGAGCCACGTGGGTGCGGTGACGCTCACCGTTTCCTTCAATCCGGCGACGCGCGTGGCTACGCTGACCCCCTCCACGGTCCCGCTCCCCGATGACGACTACACCTTGACGCTCTTCAGCAACCCGGCGGGCTCGGCGGTGCGCGATCACAGCATCGTGGACCCGAACACGCAGCCCCTGGGCAACGCTCTCGACGGGAACGGCAACGGCAGCGCGGGGGGCAACTTCACGCTGAGCTTCACCGTCGATGTGGATCAAGTGCCCCAGGTCGCCGAGATGGCGCCGCCGCCGGGAGCGACGTCCGCCGCGCCCATCACGAGCGTTTCGGTCTTTTTCGATCAGGTCATGGACGGCGCCACGATCACGACCGGAACCTTCACGGTGAGCGGATCGATCCTGGGCGGGCTCTCCGCGGACTCGTTGACGCTGGATCCGAACACCTTCTCGGTGGCCTTCAACCGCGCGGCGGGCTTCCCCGACGAGACCTACACCGTCATCCTCGACAGCGACGGAGCGGCCCTCGACGTGAGGGACCTCGAGGGACACCGCCTCGACGGGGACTGCCCGGGGGGCGTCGATCCGAACTCCTGCGAGGCCACGGAGATCGATCCCAACGTCTCGGCGGCCTCCGGGAATGGCACCGCGGGAGGGAACTATCGCGCGATCTTCGTCCAGGACGCCGATCCGCGGCCGAACGTCACGACAGTCACCCCGCCGAAAGGCTTCACGTCGAACACCGGCGTGACGTCGGTGGTCTTCACCTTCGATCAGATCATGGCCGCAGCCACGATCCAGGATCCGAACAACCTCTCCATCGTCGGCTCCGACCCGAACGTCAGCTTCCCCTGCGACTCGGGACCCGTGGCGACCCTCGACCCGAACACGAAGACCTCGATTCTCACCTGCGCCCGGGCGGCCGGCTTCCCGGACGATACCTATTCGGTGACGCTCGTCGGAGACCCGAATGCGCCCGCGCCCGCAGCCGACCTCGCGGGCAATCCGCTCGACGGAGATGCCGATCCCAACACCCTGGGCGGGAACTTCACCTCGACCTTCACCGTGGCCGTCCCCCCGGTCGTCACCGCGTCGGCGCCCGATCCGAATACGCCATCCACGGATCCGAACGCGGTCATCGTCCTGACCTTCGACCAGGACATGAACGCCTCGAGCGTCGAGAACGCCGCCAACTGGAGCGTGTCGGGGACGGCCGGCCCGGTGGCGGCGGGGTCGATCAGCTACGACCCGAACACGCTCGCGGTGACCTTCACGCCCTCCGGGGCGCTGCCCGACGACACCTATTCGGTCACCCTGGAAGGCGATCCGAACAGCGCGACCTTCGCGACGGACGCGGCGGGCGTGGCGCTGGATGGCGACGGCAACGGCTCTCCCGGCGGCGACTTCACCACGAGCTTCGTCATGGACGCCGACGCGCTGCCCCAGGTCGTCGCTTTCGCGCCCTCGCTCGATCCCAACATGCCCTCCGCGGATCCCAACGTGGCGATCGTGGTCACCTTCGATCAGGCGATGTCGGAGCCGAGCATCGAGGATCCGAACCACTGGATGCTCTTCGACACGGCCGATCCGAATACGGCGATCGCGGGCACGATCACCTACGACGCCGGCGGGCTCGAGGCGACCTTCCTTCCGAGTGGTCCGCTTCCGGATGCGACCTATCGCGTCAGGCTGGCGGGCGCCACGGACACTGCCGCCAACGATCTGGACGGCCGCTGCCCCGGAGGGGTCTGTGACAGCCCCTCGGAGCTGCCGACGGGGGATCCCAATCAGGTCGCGGTCGCCTTCGTGGCCGAGTTCGAGGTGGACGCTGTTCCCGGCACGCCCCCGCCCGTCTTCGATCCGCTCCTCGAGGTCGAGGCGGGAGGGGTGCTCGTCTGGTCGCCGGCACCTGCTCCGCCCGGCGGGGGCAGCCCGCGCTACAACCTGTACCGGGGCGACCTCGAGGTCCTGGCTGACACGGGCGTCTACACGCAGGATCCCGTGAGCGTCGGAGATGCGGAGCTTCAATGCGGGATTACGGGGAGCAGCTTTGACGACGGCTACGATCCGCTTGCGGGTAAGGTCGTCTTCTACCTCGTGGCGGAGGTTCTCGATGGGATGGAGGGTCCGCTGGGCGTGGACGGCCAGGGCCACCTCAGGCCCAGCGAGGGGCTCTGCGGTACGGGAACGGCCGGCCCCACCCCCGGCAGGGGGGGCGGGAGCCGCGTGGCCCGGGGCCGGCCACAGAGGACCTCAATCGATGAATGAGCGATGGAAGTCGAGCGTCCGCCGGCAGAGCCGGCTCGCGATCCTCGCGGCCTGCCTTCTCCTCCTCCCCGGGGCGGCCCCATGGCCACCCGATCCGGAGGCGGAAGCGAGCGCCTCGGGCGGGGCCGGAGCTGAGAAGGCCGCGGCCGGGGGAGAGGAAGTCAGGCTCGGCATCTACCGTGGAACCGTGACCGACCGGCGATCCGGAAAGCCCGTGCCCGAGGCGCTCGTGATCTTCATCAACGAGGCGTCGGGCGAGAGCTTCCAGACCTCCACGGGAAAGGACGGCAAGTACGAGATCGACCTGCCCGAGGGGGAGTACATCGTGGACATCCAGGTCGGCAGGAAGGTCTACCGGAGCAGCGGTTCCTTCCGCGAAGAGGCCACGGGCAGGAGATGGGTGATGGACTTCACCGTAGGGTCGAAGCTCACCGAAAAGGATCTGAAGATCCGGACCACCTCGGAAGACGTGAAGCTCATCCCCACAGAGCCCCGCCCGCCGCTGGAGCCCAGCAGGAAGAGGGCGGAGTTCCTGATCTTCCTCGGCGGGCTCCTCGGCGTCGCCGCGCTCGCGAACTAGTCGAGCGACGTGACGATGATCTCGACGCGGCGGTTCAGGGGCTGATCCCCGTCCTCGCCCGGCGGAGCCACGGGGACATCGGCACCCCGCGTACGGAGCGTGAACCGCGAGGGGTCGAGAGCGAGATCCCTCAGCTTGTCCTTGACAGCCTTCGCGCGCCACAAGCCCAGCCAGTGGTTGTAGCCCTCGGATCCCTTCCCGTCGGTGTGACCCTCGACCGAGGCCCTGAAGGGGCCGAGCCCGCCGAGGACGGCCGCATTGGCCTGGACTGTCGCTGCAGAATCGGCGCTGACCTCGAAGCTGTCTGCGGCGAAGTAGACCGGCCGCAGGCGGCCGTTGATCTCGCTCAACCGCTTCAGCAGAAGGGCCCGGGGATCCTCGGGAGGCGGGGAAGGGGGCGGCGGAGGCGGGGGGACATAGGCCGGCGCCGGCTCGGGAGGAGGTGGGGGTGGCAGCTCCTGGACGTTGAAAGTGACCGAGAGGCCGTCCTCGCTTCGACCCGCGCACGCGCAGATGGAGAGCAGCCCGAGAAGCGCGAGGAGAATGGGAGCCCGTCCAGATCGCGTCACTCTCGTCATTCTTATCATGCTCATCGCGGCGCGGGAGTCTACCACAGCAAAAGTGCTGTATAATCCGGCCGTGCTCGTCAAATGTCCCAAATGCAAGGGCGAGAACCGGCTGGTGGAGATTCCCGCCGGCGAGAAGGTTCTCTCGTACCTCTGCCAGCACTGCGAGCTGATCGTCAAGATGGATCTGGCCCTCGACGAGGTCAAGTCTTCGTCGTCGTCGGCTCATTTCGCGGACCTCGACCGGCGGCCGAAGATCCTCGTGGCGGATGACTCCGAGCTCATCCTCCGGATGGCGACGGACCTCCTGGGCGAGGCCGGGTACATGGTCGTGACGGCGGGGGACGGGGCCACGGCCCTCAGGAGGATCGAAGAGGAGCATCCGGACCTGGTGGTCCTGGATCTCCTGATGCCCCGCATGACGGGCTTCGACGTGCTGCGCGAGATCCGGCAGAACGAACGGCTGAAGTCGACGCCCGTCCTGGTGATGAGCGGCGTCTACAAGGAAGACGTGGTCTCGCACCTCTGGCAGATGGGGGCCTCCGGATTCATGGACAAGGACCTCCTCACGGACAGCCTCGTGTTCCGGGTCCGCTCGTTGCTCGGCAGCCAGGCTGCCTGAAGAGACGCACCAGCGCAGAGCCGGCCCGGAAGCCGGGGCTGCTCCGCATCACTCGTTCCGAATCGAGCTTCTACCGCACGCGCCCCACTCGGGCACCGGAGGATGGATGGCGAACATCATCATCGTGGGCGGCCAGTGGGGCGACGAAGGCAAGGGCAAGATCGTCGACGTGCTGGCCCCGCGATTCGACATCGTGGCCCGCTACGGAGGCGGCCCGAACGCGGGCCACACGGTCCGGCGCGGGGAGAAGAAGTTCGCACTGCACCACATACCCTCCGGGATCCTCACCGGAAAGGTCCAGGCGCTCATTGGCAACGGCGCCGTCATCGATCCCGCAGGCCTCATCGAGGAGATCCGCGGCCTCACCGCGGAGGGTGTGAGCGTGGAAGGCAGGTTGATCATCAGCGGGCGGGCTCACGTCATCCTTCCGGTTCATCTCGAGGCCGAGCGGCGCGCGGAGGAGGCCCGGGGCGACAATCGGATCGGAACGACTCTGCGGGGCGTCGGCCCCGCCTACCAGAGCAAGGCCGAGCGTACGGGAGTCCGGATGGTGGACCTCCTGGACGACGAAGCGCTCAGGAGCGCCGTCGAGGCTGCGGTGGGGCACGAGGCCGCGGCGGCCACGTTCGAGAGCCTGGCAGCCAGTGCGCCGGCGCTGCGGCCCTACATCCGAGAGACCTCGCAGTGGCTCACCGGCAAGCTCGAATCGGGAGCCTCCGTGCTCTTCGAAGGGGCCCAGGGGACGCTCCTCGACCTGGACCACGGTTCGTACCCCTTCGTCACCTCCTCGAGCACCGTGGCAGGAGGCGCCTGCACCGGTACGGGGGTGGGTCCGACCTGGATCGACGGAGTCCTGGGAGTCTTCAAGGCGTACGGAACCCGGGTCGGCAGCGGCCCCTTCCCGACCGAGGAGTCGGGCGTCCGGGGAGGTCATCTACGCGAGCGGGGGCGCGAGTACGGCACGACGACCGGGCGGCCCAGGAGGTGCGGCTGGTTCGACGCGGTCGGAGCGCGCTACGCGGTGCGGGTGAACGGAATGGACAGCGCCGCCGTCACCCTTCTCGACGTCCTGGACTCCTTTCCCGAGATACCGGTCTGCACGGGCTACCGCTTGCGCGGGGAGATCCTGCGGGAGATCCCTGATAGTCAGCGGGCTCTTGCGGGGATCGAGCCGGTCTTCGAAGTGGTGAAGGGATGGCGGACGGCGACCGACGGCTGCCGCTCCTTCGAGGAGCTTCCGGCGCTGGCGCGGGACTACGTCCACAAGCTCGAAGATGCGATCGAGTGCGACGTGGACATGGTCTCGGTGGGGCCCGAGCCGGAGCAGGTCGCCCTGCGTGGCGTCTCCAAGCTGAGCGCGTGGCTCGACGACGCGGCCTGAGTTGTGAGCCCCGGCGTTCGTGGAGTAATCTCGGTTCCGGGGGCCGTTAGCTCAGCTGGTAGAGCGTCGGGCTTTTAACCCGAGGGTCGCAGGTTCGAGTCCTGCACGGCTCACCACCTCACCCCCGCGGCATGGCCTCTCGGATCCAGGTGACGACTCTCTTCATCCCTTCGGTGTAATCGACGGCGGGGCTCCAGCTCAGCTCGCGCCGGGCCTTCTCGATGGAGTAGCTGGTGCGGGAGGAGAGCAGCTTCAATCCCATCCGACCCAGGGGCGGTTTCCGCCCCACGAGAGGGAGAGCCGCCTCCATCGCCAGCACGAGCGGCCAGGCCAGCGCGAGGGGGACCGACACTCGCGGCGGCGGCGCCTCCGCTGCCCTCGCCAGATCGGCGAGGTAGCGCCTCCAGGTCACGGGGGCTCCGTCCGTGACGAGGTAGTCCCGGCCGGCGGTCGAGGGCGCGGCCAGGCAGGCGAGGACGGCGTCCGAGAGGTTGTCGACGTAGGTGAGGTTGATGAGACCCCGCCCTCCGCCGATGAGGACCATCTTCCGGGATCGCAGCGCCTCCACGAGCTTCACGACCCATTCGCCCGAGCGCGGGCCATAGACGTCGGCGGGGCGCAGGATCGTCACCTCGAGGTCGCCGCGCCCGTGGTGCGCCCGCAGCAGCTCCTCGGTGGCGATCTTGCTGTCGGCGTAGGGGAGGCCGATGGAGCGGTAGCCCGATTCCTCCGTGACACCCGACCGGGAGGGCATCCCGTGGACGGTCACGCTGCTGATGAAGACGAATCGGCGGACCCCGGCGGCCACGGCAGATTCGAGCAGAACCTTCGTCCCGCCCAGGTTGACCCGCATGAACTCCTCACGCGGGACCGCTCCTCCCATCGCGGCGGCGCAGTGGACGATGGCGCGGGGCTGCGTCTCGCGCAGGAGCCGGTCGCAGTCCTCGCGGCGCGTGACATCTCCCGGGAGGAGTGGCACTCCGAATGGGGACAGGTGATCGGCGGGCTTCCCGTGCAGATCGGAGCCCACGACGCGGAGTCTCCTGGAGGCGAAGTGGCGGGCCATCTCGCCTCCGATGAATCCCGCCGCGCCGGTGATGAGGAGGGGATGGTCGTCCGTTCCCAGGGACATGGCCCGCGATGATAGACGCGCCGGGAGCGCGGATCTAGAATGCGCCCCCACTCGGACAGGCCCCCGGCAACGGCCCGCGCGTCCCCATCGTCTAGCTCGGCCTAGGACTCAGCCCTTTCAAGGCTGCAACACGGGTTCAAATCCCGTTGGGGACGCCAACTTTCCTCCTCCCGCGAGTGTGGAGGTCGCGTTGGTGGCTAACGGTCCGTCCGATCTGGTCCATCGAGGCGGGAAGGCTTCATATCGGCTGGGAGAGGGACGATTCAGAGCCTTTTTCTCGTTTGCCCAGGCAGGGGGATGTTCAGTCCTATGGAGATAACTGCCCGATGATGGATGAGCGCGCTCACAAGAAGATTGCGACAGTTGGTGTGCTCATGCGCGGTGGCCAGATTCCTAGGGAGGTGAATCCTCCAGGAGACCCTGGTAGCACGATTTGGAGGTTCATGAAGTTCGAGAGGTTGTCAGACTTGCTCGAGACCAAGAGCCTCTACTTTTCGCGAGCCGATGACCTCGGAGATCGATTCGAGGGCGCGATGCCACTTGCGAACATCAGAATCCGGGAGGATCAGATCGAGAAGGCGCTTCCTAGATACCCCGAACTAGAAGAGCGCCGCGCGAAAGTGAAGGCCGAGATTCTCTCAAGCCAGGAGTCATTCGGTAAGACCCTACCGAGGCGGATGTTCATCTCATGCTGGCATATGCGGAACCATGAGAGCGACTTCTGGCACCACTACGACGACCGCGAAACAACGATATGCATTCGTTCTACATACCGCAAGCTGCGGGATCTGACCGCGCCCTTCTCAACGGTCGGTGTCGTTCGTTATGGTGACTATCAGAAGGACTACATCCCTGAGGCCGGTGCGTTGCCGTTCGGTCCCTTCTTCTTTAAGCGACGAGCATACGAGCACGAATCTGAGGTCCGTGTAGTCGTATGGTGGGTTCCCGCGGCACCGGCCGAGATGCACTCGCCTCCGGACGGACTGACCTGTCCGATCGACGATCTTGAGTCATTCGTCGATGCGATCATCGTATCGCCATACGCGAAGCCTGATTTCGAGGAAACGGTGCAGGCCCTACTCGCCCGCTACAGCCTACGGATTCCCCTCCAGGAATCCTCGCTGCGAGGAGAGCCACTGTACTGAGGACTAGCAGTTGCAACACGGATTCAAGTTCCGTTGGGCGGGGACTTTCTTCCCCTCGGAGGCCTGTCGGCCGTTCTGAAGAGCCCAGGTTGTGAGGAATTCGCCAGGCGGATCGATGAAGATTTCTGACCTCCCTGAGAAAAAACTGGGCTTCCCGCGATCTCGTGGACGCCCCGGAGGCTAGAATTGAGCCTATCCGAGGACTCCCCGTGAGCCAGCAGCGATACTCGCCCGAATCCAAGGATGAAGCCGTTCGTCAGCTTGTAGAGAAGGGGCACCGAACGGGTGCGCTTCGGTCATCGCAGAATCCCGAGAGACCGCCAGTGTCCCCCGAGCATGGCGTTGCCGCTCTGGGGCCGGAGGCGTGTATTCACGTCCGTCAAGTCTATCAACGGAGGCCACTCGGTGATTCGGAAGGTGAACATCTACCTCAACGGGACGGTCCGGATGGAGGGCGACTGGTATGTCGCCGAGTGCATCGCGCTGCCCGTCGTCACGCAGGGGAAGACGGACGGCGAGGCGATGGCGAACCTCCTGGAGGCGGTGCAGCTCTTTGTTGAAGATTGTCTCGCTCGCGGAACGGTTGAGAGCGTCCTGCTCAAGTACCACTGGCGCCCCCAGCTTCGGCCGCCGCGCGAGATACCCCGAGGCGAGTTTGCGTTTCCGGTGCCTCTCCCGCCAATCGTCAAGCGCTATCTTGACGAATGGCGAACGTAGTGCCGCAGCCGCTCAAGCGGATCGTGCGTGCGCTTACGCAGGCCTCTGGGTTCACCCTGCCGCGGGACCGCACCCGGCCCAGAATCGACCGATCCCCGCGGGCGATATGACATGATCTCGGAAGCGATCGGAATCGCCGGACAGGTTGCCGGGAGCCTCACACGAATGGTGGGTGACATCTTCACGCGCGCGATGTGCGCCCTGCTGGTACTCGTGACGGTGCTTTCAGCGGGATGCGCTCCCGGCGATCCTCCGGAGCCCCCTCCGATGGAGTCCGCTGTACTTGCGCGCGAGGTTCCGCCCCTGAGCTGGCTGGCCATCGATCCGCCTGCGGGGACGGGCTCGATGGCGGCGCAGCTCGCGGTGGCCGGCGAAGAGACCCTTGCGACCTGGCTGGAGCCCGAGCCGGAGCACGACGGGAAGGGCGGCGCGCGCCACCGGCTTCGGTTCGCCATCCTCGATGGAAACAGGTGGAGCGATGCGAGAACGGTAGCCTCCGGCGACAGCTTCTTCGTGAACTGGGCCGACTTCCCCGCCGCGGCCCGCTCCCGTGATGGGACGATCTTCGCCCACTGGCTGCAGAAGAGCGGCGAGGACACCTATGCCTATGACGTCTTCATGGCGCGCTCGCGGGATGGAGGGAAGGCATGGGAGCCTGCGGGAAAGCTCAATGACGACTCGGTTGCTGCCGAGCACGGCTTCGTTTCCTTCGTGGAAGAAGGCGGGGGCGTGAGGGCCTTCTGGCTGGATGGTCGTGATATGGGAGCGGGGGAGGGTCACGACGAAGGGGGTCACGGCGCGGGCAGTATGGGGTTGAGGACCGCACTCATTGCTGAGACGATCGGCCCCAGCACGCTCCTCGATCCCCGCACCTGCGAGTGCTGTCAGACGGCGGCTGCGCTGACCGCGCGAGGCCCGCTCGTCGCCTACCGGGACCGGTCGGAGAGCGAGATCAGGGACATCGCGATCGTGCGGCGTGAAGGCGCCGGGTGGAGCGAGCCGCTCAGGATCCACGAGGATGGATGGGAAGTGCCCGGATGCCCGGTGAACGGCCCCGCGCTGGCGGCCTCGGGCGACCGGGTCGCCGTGGCCTGGTACACGGCGCCGGGGAACGAAGGCCGGGTGCTCGCAGCCTTCTCCGAGAGCGCGGGGGAGAGCTGGGGATCGCCGGTCGAGATCGATGGCGATGCGCCGATGGGGCGTGTGGACGTGGATCTCCTCCCGGAGGGTGACGCGGTCGTGACATGGATCGCATCCTCGGAAGAGGAGGGCGTCATCCGTGTGCGGCGGGTGAGTCCGGACGGTTCCGTGGGCGCAACCTTCGATCTCGCACGGACTCTGAAGTCGCGCGCCGCGGGATTCCCACGCACTGCGGTTGCAGGACGCCGCATCGTCGTCGCCTGGACGGATGCGGAGACTCCGTCGCACGTCCATTCGGCCTGGCTCGACGCCCCACGTCTGCCGCCGGTGACGGAGCGCAACGGGAGCCGGGCATCGATCCCGGGTGACGCTGCGGAGCCCGGCTCTCACCTTCCTTCTCTCAGCGTGACGGACCTGGGAGGTAGTCACCGGGATCTCGGAGATCTCACCGGACGACCCCTCCTCCTGAACCTGTGGGCGACCTGGTGCGCTCCCTGCCGCGCGGAGATGCCCGACCTCGCTCGCCTCCATGAGGAGTTCGCTGCCCGCGGCCTGAGGGTCGTGGGACTCAGCCTGGATGCGCCCGGAGCGGCAGAGGACATTCGGCGGTTCGTCGAGAAGGAAGCCATTCCCTACGACATCCTCCACGACACCTCGGGGAAGGCCGCCACGCTCTTCGGCGCCGCCACGCTCCCCGCCTCCTTCCTCTACGACTCCGAGGGGAAGCTCTCCTGGGAGCGCCACGGACCGCTGACCGCCTCGGACCCATCCCTCCGAGAAGCCCTTGAGGCGTCGCTTTCCCTTGACACCTCTCGGTAGTGCCCCCAAACTTCCGGTTTCGACTGGACTGAAGGCGATCTGGCCCATCCGAAGCGCGCGGGGCTTGCGCGGAGCGGACGTCCGGAGGCCGCGCCCCGGTGCGGGATGAAGCTCGATCACCTACGGCCGTAGCCGGGAGCGGAGCGCGAGCCCCGCGCGCGGCCCGATGAGTACCGTTGTCGAAGGGAACCGAGGGGTTAGATCGCCATGCGCATAGAGTTTCTCGGCCATGCCGGCTTCATCGCCTCCTCGGGGAGGACCCGCGTGGCCTGTGATCCCTGGCTCTCGCCCCTGGGCGCCTACCACGCGGCCTGGCTCCAGTTCCCCTGCAATCACCACCTCTGGGATCGCGACTACACGGACCTCGCCGCCGTCGTCCTCTCGCACGAGCACCTGGATCACCTCGATCCCCACTTCCTTACAGCGAAGCTCCCGCCGCAGACCCCCGTCGTGGTCCCCGCCTACCCCTCCAGCAACCTGAGGCGGAAGCTCTCCGCGGTGTGCGGGAACCCCGTCATCGAGGTCGAGGAGGGGAGGGAGCACGTGCTCGGTGATGGGCTGCGCGTGATCTTCACGCTCGAGGAGTCTCCGACCAACCAGGACGCGGTCATTTCGATCCTCGGCCCCGACTCGGTCTTCGTGGACATGAACGATGCGCGCCTGACGGTGCAGCAGGTCGACCAGCTCAAGGAGCGTGTCGGAGGGAAAGTCGACGGGCTGCTGCTCCAGTGCGCGGGCGCGAGCTGGTATCCCATCTGCTACGAGTACGAGCCGGCACGCATGGTCGAGCACTCCGCCGAGAAGAGACGGGTCAAGCTGGAGTACGCCTACCGGATGCTCGAGAGGTTCGAGCCCCGCATCGGGCTGCCCGCGGCGGGCCCCGCGGCATTCCTCGACGCGCCGATCTTCCACTGCAACGACGGAATGGCGGGAAGCGGGATCTTCCCCGACCAGAAGGAAAGCGTGGAATGGCTCGCGGGACGCGGGTATGCCGGCCGGCTTGAGATCCTCCTTCCGGGTGACGGGCTCGATCTGGCGAGCGGGCTCCACGAGCCGGATGCGCGGATGCACGACGAGTTCTCCTTCGATCGGAAGGAGGCCTACCTGGAGGACTACGCGCGCAGGATGAGGCCTTCGATCGAGGCGCACGTCGCCGCGATCGAGGGGCCGGAAAGAGACCTCTTCGAGGATCTCCGGGCCTACTTCACGAAGCTGGGGAGCATGAGCGACTACTTCCTCCGCCGGATCGACATGGACCTCCGCTTCGTGGCGGAGGGGCGGCATGGGGGGGACTACCTGGTCCGGTGCCGGCCCCGTCGCTTCGAGGTGAAGCGCTACGAGGGCGAGCAGGCGAACTACACGATCCGCCTCGACGCGATCTGGCTCCACCGGATCCTCGCGCACGACCTCCCCTGGGAGGACTTCTTCCTGTCGCTGAGGTTCTCGGCGCGGCGCGATCCGGACGTCTACAACGATCACCTCCTCGCCTGGCTGAAGTGGGCCGATTCGGAGGCCCTCGCCGCGATCGAGAAGTACGAGACGCGCCCCTCGGAAGGCGAGTCGATTGTCGTCGAGACCTCCGAAGGGCGCTTCCGGATCGCCCGGAAGTGCCCCCATGCGGGCGCTTCACTGGAGGGCGCTCCGGTAGAGGGCACGATCATCACCTGCCTCAACCACCACTACCGGTTCGACCTGACGACGGGGGAGTGCCTCAACGGGAACTGCCGGCTCTGGACGGAGCGGATCGATGATTCCGCGGCTCTCCCGGGCGCCGGAGCGGGGCCTGGCGGCGATTCGCCCCTGTCGGCTCCGTCGGGGCCTCGAACGGGGGCCGGCCGCCCCTCGACGGGGTGAATCGCACCAGCGGCCCCGCACGACAGGCCCTTCCGGCCGACTGCCTTGCTCCCGCAGGGTTCCCCGGGTATATTCACGGCATTCGGGGGGACCTGCTCCACGGAGGCCTCAGCCACAGGGGCCGCTCAGCACGGCAGCAGCCGGAGCCGCGGGGTGGAACGCCACGTCAGGATCTGCCTCCTGCCCCGCACGCGCCCACTCCTGGAGCCCACATTTCATGATCGCCACCAACAAGGTGCTTCACACCACCTATCGCGCCCTCAAGCTGGTGGGGCTCACCTCCAAGCGCCTCCTGGTTCCCTACTACTGGGTGCCTTACAACTTCGGCCTCGGATACGCCCTTCCCCCCACCAACGTCAACATCGAGCTGACCTACAGGTGCAATCTCCGCTGCCAGATGTGCAGCTTCGTCGTCAGTAATGCCGTCGTGGACGGAGGCTTTCCGATGAACCGCGGCCCGGAGGGCGCCGACCCCAAGGAGGTCCGCGGGTCCGAGCTGGAATACGAGGACTACGTCAAGCTCTTCGACGAGCTGAAGGCCTTCGGCGTTCGGAAGGTGAACATCACCGGGGGCGAGCCGCTCATCAAGAAGAACGCGGCCTCCATCATGCGCCACGCGAAGAAGAACGGCTTCTGGGTCTCCATGATCAGCAACGGCACGGTAATGACGGACGAGATCTGCGATGCCTTCGTCGAGTCGAAGGTGGATGCCCTGACGATCTCGCTGGACGGGCCCGAGCTGGTGCACAACGAGGTGCGCGGGTCGGACACGGGCTACGCCCGCCTGGTCAAGAACGTCAAGAAGCTGCAGGCCTGGAAGGAGCGGAAGGGAAAGGACCGCCCCAAGATCTCATTCAGCTGCGCGGTCTCCGCCCTGAATCAGGAGCACATCGCGGAGATCATCGACGTGGCCGAGGAGTGCGGGATCCGGCTGGTGAACTACGGCTATCTCTTCTTCGGCGACGAGCCCATCAACAAGGCCACCGACCTCATCACCCTGAGGGGGCAGGCCAACTACGGCGACCAGGCGATTCCCGCGCATCTCCGCAAGATGAGCGTGGCGATCATGAAGGACCAGCTTCGGAAGGCCCGGGCGAAGGCGGCGGAGAAGGGCATCCAGCTCGAGTTCAATCCGCCCCTCGAAGACCACGAGCTGGAGTCGCGGTTCAACGATCCGATGTACTTCTACACGAACAAGTGCTTCCTTCCCTGGTACGAGACGCGGGTGAATCCCTTCGGGGACATCTACTCCTGCCAGATCGACACCTGGCTCGGCAACGTCCGGGACAAGTCTTTCAGGAAGATCTGGAACGACGAGCCCTACCGGGAGTTCAGGAAGCTCATCAAGGACCACGCTCTCCTTCCGAAGTGCTCCAGGTGCTGCAAGCTGAACGATCGCACCTGGGACTACCTCCCGCGGATATCGCTCCCTTCCTGGATGAAGAGCTCGCCGGGATCGGCCGGCAAGAAGGACAGCGTCAGCCAGGTTTCCTGACGCCCGGCGGCGGGCGCCGCGGTTCAGGGCTGGCGTGCTTCGCCGCTCAGAATCGCCGCGATGGCTCTCCCGACCGCATCGGCGGCCACCCGGTACCCCTCGGCCGAGGGATGGTGGTTGCGCGGCATCAGGAAGAGCTTTCCCGCCTCCTGGCCCTGCCCCAGAAAGGCAGGAAGGAGGTCCACCCAGGGGACTCCCGAGGCCTTTGCGATCTCGCCGATCCTCGCCTGGGCCACTGCAGTCGCGCCCCGCGCCACCTGCTCGTAGAAGGGGAAGAGCACCAGGAGGAGCGGAACCCTTGCCTGCCTCGCGGAGTCCGCGAGCTGCCCCAGCTCACTGGCGTACCTGACGAAGAGCGCCTCCGTCTCCTCATCGAACGGCGGACGGAGAAGGTGATATTGCGGAAGGGCCTGGAGAGTCGGGTCCGTGCCGGCGCGCGCCAGGGCCTGCGCCTTGAGCTTGAAGAGCCAGTTGTAGGTCGCGGTCTGCCGCAGGATGCGCTTGATGGGAGTCAGGAGCGAGACGGACATCCGCTCGGCCTCGGTCTTCTGATTCTCGCGCGTTGAGACCCGCCGGGTGAGGTCGGCGAGGTCGTTCATCACGAACCCTAGGACGATCACATCCGGGTGCAGGGCGAAGCCCTTCTCTTCCGCAAACTCCCGCTCGTCGACGATGGTGTAGCCGTTGACTCCTGCGTTGATGACTTCCGTGGGCCGCTCCGGGATGAGGCGTTTGAGGTTTGCCTGGAGGGCCGCAGGGAAGGTCTCGTCGTCGTTCACGTAGTCGCCGAACGTATAGGAGTCCCCCAGGCAGAGAACGCGAGCCGTCCCCGCAGGCTTCGGCAGCTCGAAGGGCCCGCCACGGAACCCGTGTGAGTTGATGGTGATCCGATGGGGGAGCCGGGGCACCATCCGATCGACGAACTGCTGGTTGGGCTCGAAGGGCCCGGGATTGGACTCCCAGGTCTCGATGTCGGGGAAGGCGAGGGATCGGGGGGGGGCGAGTCCCGCGAGGCGGACTCCGCCTTCGATGAGCCCGAGCAGGAGTACCGTCACGCCCGCCGAGAGGGCGAGGTTCCGCGCCAGCTCGGCGCGCTTCATGCCCGGAGCCGTTCGAGGCCGCGGCCCGCCATCTCCAGGGCGCTGAGCTCCTTCGCGAAGCAGAATCGCACGAGCCGGCGCCCCTGCGCCGGGTCGGGGAAGAAGGCCCCGCCGGGCACCGTGGCCACTCCCGCCTCCCTGAGCAGCTTCGCGGCGGCGGCGCCGTCGTCGGGGCAGCCGAGGGCCGAAACGTCGGCGAGGAAATAGTAGGCCCCTCGTGGTATCCACGGCTCGATCCGCGCCCTGCGGCAGGCGTCCACGAGCATGTCGCGCTTGGCCGCGTAGGTGGTCCGGAGCTCCTCGTAGTAGCCCGGCGGGAGTGCGAGCGCCTCGAGGACGCCGTGCTGCAGAGGCGTCGGGGCGCAGACATAGATCAGGTCGTTGAGGAGCCCCATCCGCTCGATGACCGCCTCCGGCCCGAGCGCGTAGCCGAGCCTCCATCCCGTCATGCTGTAGGTTTTCGAGAAGCCGGACAGCGTCACCGTGTGCTCCGCCATCCCGGGGAGCGAGGCCAGGCTGACGTGGCGGCGCCCGTCGAAGAGGATGTACTCGTAGATCTCGTCGGTGACGGCCACGGCTCCCGCTTCGCTGCAGAGCGAGCCGATCCTCTGCAGCTCCCCGGAGGTGAAGACCTTCCCGCACGGATTGCACGGCGTGTTGACGACGACCATGCGTGTCCTGGGAGTGAAGGCGGCCTGCAGCGCGGCGTCGTCGAAGTCCCACTCCGGCGGCAGGAGGGGGACGAAGACGGGCATGGCTCCGCAGAGGCGGATCATGTTCACGTGATAGGCGTAGTAGGGGGTGAACACGATCGCCTCGTCCCCCGGATCCAGAAGGGCGAGGCAGGCCAGGGCGAAGCCCCCCGTGGAGCCAACCGTCACGACCACCTGCGTGTCAGGGTTGCAGGAGATGCCGTTGTAGGAAGCCGCTTTCCCGGCAATGCCGGCGCGGAGGGGATCGATGCCTTCGAACTTCGAGTACTGGCTGTGCCCGGATTCGATGGCGCGGGCGACCCCTCTCTTGATGCCCTCCTCGATCGGCAGGTCGCAGATGCCCTGGCCGAGGTTGACGCCTCCCGCGATCTCGCACTCGCGGCTCATGCGCCGGATCTCCGATTGTGTGAGCCCCTCGGTCCGGCGTGCGAAGGTACGGCGCATAGGCGCGCATTGTAGCGGAACCCCCGGATCCGCGCGGCCCGAGCGCCCGCGGCGGGCGCCCTCTCGTTGACTTCGAGAGGGAGGCCGATATAATGCCGCCTCCCGATTCGACGAGCGACCTGCGTAAGGCTGCGGACCGGCCGGATCTCCCCTCCGGCCTGCGGAGTGGACCTCGATGAGATCGTGCCGGATCTTCATGGGCTGCGGGCTTCTCGCGTGGTGTGCCTCCCTCCCCGCCGTCGCGGGCATCTACGACAAGAGCTTCGAGATCGGCATCCATGGAGGGGTCCAGAGCGGGGACAACAAGCAGGCCGTCAGGTCAGATTCGACCTATGGGTTCACGTTCGGCTACGCGATCTCCCAGCGGATCATGATCGAGCTGGGCGTCGACAAATACGACACCAGCCACGAGGTCACCGGCTTCGCCGGCGACCCCTCCCAGCCGGCCAACCAGGTCCCCTTCTCGAACGAGGCAGGCACGGACTTCCTCTACGTCAGCATGGGACTTACCGCGAACTTCCTTACCGAGTCGGACAGCGCCACGATCCCCTACCTCTCCGTCGGCCTGGGGTCGGTCGTGGAGGATCGGGCCGCCTCCCAGTTCTGCCTCGATCTGCAGCCGGATCCCGATCCCAATGCGGCAGGTGCCGTCGCTTGCAGCGACATCACCCCGGACGGTCACGTCAAGGACCCGAACCAGAACATCCCCAATCCCGAAGAAGAGGTCTCCTGGCAGACCCACCTCAACGAGCAGGACAGCGGGGTGCTCCTGACCGTCGGGCTCGGGGCACGCACGTTCTTCAACGACTGGTTCGCGGTGAGATACGAAGTGCGGTACTACCACCACGACACCTTCGATCAGAACCAGGACGCCTTCGAGGCTACCGCCGGAGCGACCTTCATTCTTGGCGGCCGCCGGTAGGCGGCTCGTGGCCGGCGCCCGCTGGCTCGCTGCCGCTCTCCTGGCGGTGAGCACCGCCATCCCGTTCGCCTCAGGCGCCGAGATCTGCGAGGGCTGCTGGGAGGTCGGCGGTAGCACGGCCTACCTCCTGCCGGGGGACGAAGGGGGGCTCGAGCCGACGTGGGGGGCCGGAGCCTTCGGAGCATTCCACTTCAGACCCTACTGGTCCGTCGGGTTCGGCCTGGATCGCTACCCCGGCTCCATCGAGAACGGGCCCGACGAGACCCTCACCTTCCTCACGGTGCGCGGAACCCTCACCTTCCGGTCCGAGCGCGACCAGCGAACGCGGCCCTACGGCTTCTTCGGGGCCGGCGTCGCTTTCGATCAGGTCGGCACGGACGAAGCGGTGATCTCCACTCAGACGGGCCCCATCAGCGCCCGCTCGGAGGCGGACAGCGACGTGGGCGTAGCCTATGCGCTGGGGGTGGGAGGGCACATGTCGCTCGGGAAGCGAAGCTGGCTCAGATTCGAGGGGCAGTACACGACCTGGTCCACCTTCGGCATTGCGCCCGACGCCTTCCGATTCATCATCGCCTGGACCCGCCGGCTCGGGCGTTGACAGGGTTCGAGAACGGGACGTATATACTCCTCGTCTCTCGCACTCATGGCCCGAATCTTCCCGTCCGCCGGGCTCTTGCGCGAGGCCGCCACCCGGGGGGAGCTTCATGAACCGCAAGTCGGCAGTGCTTCTGGTGGCCGACATGGTCGCCGTCGTGCTGGCCAGCCTTGCGGCCAACTATCTCCGGTTCGACACGCCGTTCCCCTCCGCCTTCGTCCATTTCGAGCAGTGGCTCGTCATCGATCTCGTCGTCACGCCGCTCGCCTTCTACGCAACCGGGCTCTACCGGGGCATCTGGCGTTACGCGAGCGTCACGGATCTGCTCCTGATCCTCAAGTCGGTGGGGGCCAGGAGCATCCTGCTGGTCGCTCTGTTCATCCTCCTGGGTTACGACCGCGGGATGCCCCGCTCGGTGGTCCTGATCGACGCCATGATCGTCTTCGGCCTCGTGGGCGGAGTCCGCTTCCTGACCCGGATGCAGAAGGAGCTGAGCCAGGCGCGAGTCCTCAAGACGCGCAGACCGATCCTCATCGTGGGAGCGGGGGACGCAGGCGAGATCATCCTGCGCGAGATGAGGAACAACCAGCGGATGGACTACAACCCCGTCGGCTTCATCGATGACGACGCCGCGAAGTGGGGGGTGAGGATCCACGGAGTCCCTGTCCTCGGGGGCCACGAGGAGATTCCCAGGGTGGCTGCCGAGCGGCAGGTCCGCGAGGTCGTCGTCGCCATACCCTCCGCGTCGGGGAGCGATCTGGCGGAGGTCTACAAGTACTGCCAGCGCGCCGGGCTCCGGACCCGGACCCTTCCGCCCATGAAGCAGCTCATCGACGGCCAGGTGCACCTGAGCCAGGTCCGCGACGTGGAGCTCGAGGATCTCCTGGGGCGGGACCCGGTCAAGGTGGATCTCGCGGCCATCGGATCCTACCTCCAAGGGAAACGAGTGCTCGTCACGGGAGGAGGGGGCTCGATCGGGCGTGAGCTCGCGCGGCAGGTGGCGGAGTTCGAGCCCGAGCAGCTCATCCTCCTCGACCGCAACGAGAACAACATGTATTTCGTGGAGCTCGAGCTCAGGAAGCGGTTCCCGACGCTCGCGCTCGAGGCGGTCGTCGCCGACATCACGGATCAGCCGAGGATGGAGGAGGTCTTCGGGTTGTATCGTCCGCACACGGTCTTCCACGCCGCCGCCTACAAGCACGTGCCGTTGATGGAGCTGAACGCGGCGGAAGCCTTCAAGAACAACGTCATCGGGACCTGGATCACGGCACGGGAGGCGGAGTCGCACGGCTGCGAGCGATTCGTCCTCATCTCCACGGACAAGGCGGTCAACCCGGTGAGCGTCATGGGGGCCACGAAGCGAGTCGCCGAGCTCGTGGTCCAGAGCATGAACCGGGGTTCGACCCGATTCGTCTCGGTCAGGTTCGGCAACGTGCTGGGCAGCGATGGATCCGTCGTCCCGCTCTTCAAGAAGCAGATCGCGGAGGGCGGTCCCGTGACCGTCACTCACCCCGACGTCACGCGCTACTTCATGACCATCCCGGAAGCGGTGCAGCTCGTCCTGCAGGCGGGGACGATGGGGCAGGGAGGAGAGGTCTACATCCTCGACATGGGGCAGGCGATCCGGATCGTCGATCTCGCGCGCAACCTGATCGATCTCTCCGGGTTCGCGCCCGGCAGCGACATCGAGATCGTCTTCACGGGACTACGCCCCGGCGAGAAGCTCCACGAAGAGCTTCATCTCAACCGCGAGGATATCCAGGCGACCAGCCACGAGAAGATCCTGAAATGCCGGGAGGAGGGCACGGCGGAGAGCGATCTCCTCACCCGGCTCGCGGCCCTTCGCGGCCGGGGAAGCGGCGGGATCGAGATGACCGACGGGCCCGTTCGCCTGGCGCTGGCGGAGCTCGTGCCGGAATTCGCAGCATCGGGGGGACGGGTCGTGGCCAGCCGCCAGACCCCGCCGCCCGAGCCTCGCTGAAGCCTCTCCTGATCCGCCGTGGTGCGGTGCCTTTCCCGGGATTCTCCGCCTCCTGTGGCCTCCAACGCCCTGGCGAGGATCCGGGCTCTTTGTTCGCAGGGGTTCGTTTTGGCTTGACGGGCACCGGGGCTCACCGTATATGATGGCATCCATCCAAGGCTCATCGACGGAACCCTCCGTCCGGGCAGGCCGCCGGTCGGAAGGCGGAGGTTTCCGCGCGCCGGCAGAGGCCCGGTCATCGGGCGATTAGGCCCGGTCCGGCGGGGGATCCGATCCCCCGGCGATGATCTCGTTCGGAATCCCGGTCTTCCTGGGGCAGAGGAGAACAGAGCCGGTGAGGATTAGAGTGCTTCCGGGTTGGGCCGCCCTGTCAGCCGCGTTGCTGGTGATCCTCGTCGCCTGCAGGCCCGGGATGGCGGCCGATTCCGCCGACATTCCATCCGCGCCGCCCGAACCCGCCGGACCCTACGCCGGCGACTACGTGATCGGCATCGAGGATGTCCTCCAGATCGCCGTCTGGAAGACGCCTGACCTATCGCTGACCGTTCCCGTGCGTCCCGACGGGAAGATCTCGCTGCCGCTCATCGACGACGTGCAGGCCGCCGGGCTGACTCCGGTCCAGCTCAAGGACGCGTTGACGGAGAAGTGGAAGCTCTACGTCAGCGAGCCGGAGGTCTCCGTGATCGTCCAGGAGATCAACAGCTACAAGGTTTTCCTCGTCGGTGAGGTCGTGCGACCCGGCGAGCTGAGGCTGAAAGACAGGACTTCCCTGGCCCAGGCCATCTCCCTCGCGGGCGGCTTCTCGGCCTTCGCCCATCCCGACAAGATCGTCCTGCTGCGGCAGACCGGACACATGGAGGTCCGGCACGAAATCAATTTCAAGAAAGTCATGTCGGGTGATCGCCCGGAGCAGAACCTCCTCCTGCACCCGGGAGACACGATTTTCATCCCATGAGCGACGTCATGCAGGCCCCACGAGGGCGCGGCCAGCGAGTGCGCAGCGCGCGGATTCCAAGCGCGCTCCAAGGCAGGACCGTCGTGGCGCTCCTCTTCGGGGCGGCCGCGTGGACCCCCGCCTCCGCCCAATGGGATCTCTCGAGCTCGGCGGGGTTGCGCAGCACCTGGGCCGACAACGTGGATTACAGCTCGAGCACATGTCCGCCCTCGACCACTCCCCAGAAATGCAGGGCTCGCGGTCCGGACGGAGACTTGGCCAGCGAGCTCCGGCTCACCGGCACCGCGGATCGGACGGGAAACCTCTGGAGCTTCAACGGAAGCTACTCGCCCCTCGGTACCTTCTACCGGGATAGGACGGGCCTGAACCGCCTCTCGCACGTCGGCCAGCTCCGCAGCAACTGGCGTCTCTCGCCCAGGACCCGCTTCACCCTTTCGGATGCCTTCGCCTACACGCCGGAACAGGGCGCGAGCGCCACCAACGTCACGGGGCCTGTCGTGCTCACGCAGTTCACCGATCGGAGGGGCAATCGCGCCGGCGCGCAGCTCGACCATCAGCTCGGGGTCTCGAGCGCGCTGAGAACCGAGGTCGAGCATGCATTCCAGTCCTTCAGCGACCCGAACCTCGTGGACTTCACGGGGGTGGGACTCAACGTGCGCTGGACGCGGGAGCTGAGTACGAGGTCGGGTCTCGACCTGAGCGCGCGGGCGGCAACCAACCAGTTCAAGCAGCGAGAATTCGTGGAGGAGAATCGTCCCATCGACCCGAACGCCCCGACCCTTGTACTCCGCACGCTGCGCCGGGAGAACCAGACCTACAACCTGAGCGCTGGCGGGCGGCTGGGGATGGGCACGCGCCTCTCGGCGCGAGGCCTCTTCGGATACGACGTCGTCGTGCCCGACGATGCCTCCCTCTCCCCGAGCAGCGGCACCCACGCGGAGACCGCGATCCAGTGGACGGGACGATCCGTCAACGCGGAGGCGGGCTACAACCAGCAGCTCTCGACGGGAAGCGGATCCTTCGCCGTCAGCCGGACGGAGACCTGGTTCACTGGAACGAGGGTCACCTTCAACCGGATCCTGGGCGGATCGCTCTACGCCAACCAGTCCACTTCGCGCGGGGCAGAGTCGCAGCAGGACGACGAGACGCTCGCCAGGAGCGGCACGGGGTCGCTCGATGTTGCCTTCAGGGCGGGCTTCGCAGGATCGCTCTCCTACTCTCGCAACGCCCAGTGGAGCGATGTCGAGGTCAGTCGCCTGAACATGAGCGGCCAGCAGATTCAGGTCGTGGAGAGGCAGAAGATCGACGACTGGCGCTTCGGACTCTCCCTCACGGCGCGGTTCAATTGAGGTGATGGCGTGGAAGACATCCTCAATCTGACGAGCCTCCTCTCGAGCCTGAAGCGCCGGTGGTGGATGCCGATCGCCGGCCTCGTCCTGGGCGCGGCGGCAGCCGTGGTCATAGCGGATCGCCTGCCCAGGGTCTACCGGGCCAGCACGCTCATCCTCGTGGAGCCCCAGAAGATCCCCGTCGCCTATGTCCGCCCGACCGTTACGATGAGCATCGAGGATCGGCTCCGCTCCCTGCAGCAGCAGATCACGAGCCGGAGCAGGGTCGAGAGGGTGATCCGCGAGCTGAACCTCTTCCCCGACGAGATCGATTCGGTGCCCCTGGAGTTCCTCGTCGGAAGGGTGGCCGCGCGAACGAAGCTCGACATCCGCGGAACCAACTCCTTCAGGATCATCTACGAGGGCCTCGACCCGAAGCAGGTGGCCATCGTCGCGAACAAGATGGCCGACCTGGTCATCGAGGAGAACACCGCGGCGCGGCAGCGCGAGGCCGACAGCACGAGCAAGTTCCTGGAACGCGAGCAGGAGCGAGTGAAGCTGCAGCTCCAGGAGGAGGAGGACAACATCGCGCGCTTCAAGCGCGAGCACCTGGGAGAGCTGCCCGAGCAGGCGGATGCCAATCTCAGGACGCTCGAGGCGCTGCAGCAGAGGCTGCGCGCGGTAGGGGAGTCGCTGAGCCGGGCTCGTGACAGGAGGCTCCTCCTCGAGAACCAGCTCGCCGAGCTACCCGCCGGCGGGACCAGCGTGAGCCAGCTCGAGCTCCAGCTGGAGCAGGCCCGGGCGAAGATGCTCGAGCTTCAAGATAGGTACACGGAGAAGCACCCGGACGTGGCCATGCAGAGGAAGGAGGTCGAGCGGCTCGAGGCGCTGCTGACGGCCCAGCCGGAGCCCGATCCCGCCGGCGGAGCTGGGGCGCAGGGGAACGCCTCCAACACCTCCCTCTACGCGGGCCGGTTGAGGGTCGACGTTCAGGCCGTCGACGCGGAGATCAAGGGCTACGTCGCGGAGGAGCAGCAGCTCCGCCAGGACATTGCCCGGTACCAGGAAAGGGTCGAGAGCGCTCCGCGCAACGAGGCCATCCTGAGCACCCTCACCAGGGACTACCAGAACCTCGCGGCCAACTACCAGTCGCTCCTCAACAAGAAGCTGGAGGCCGACCTCGCGGGCAAGCTCGAGGAGGAGCGGCGCGGCGAGCAGTTCAATGTCGTGGACAGGGCCATCCCGCCCTCGATTCCCTTCAAGCCGAACCCCACCCAGATCATGGCCTTCGGGAGCGCCCTGGGGCTCATCCTGGGCTCCGCGGCCGCGATTTCGCTCGACCTCTTCCGTCCTCGCTTCCGCCGGGAGCAGGAGCTCCTCGCCGCCTTCAACATACCCGTGCTGGCGGCGATACCGACTCTCCTGAGCGAGGAGAACCGGCGCAAGGCCGTGCGCAGGGTGAGGCTCCTCATCGGTTCGGGGATCGCGGCGGCGGCCATCGGCCTTCTCCTCTTCCTCTTCCTCGTGACGGGCAGGTAGGGGAGGATCCGTGAAGAGGTCCAGCGTGGCGCCGCCGGAGGGACGATGGGACGCATCGAGCGAATCGGCGGCGGACGCGCGCCTCGCCTGGAAGAGCTCCGACGTCCTCGCCGCGCTCAACGACCACACGAGCCTGGCCGGCGAGCAGTACCGGAAGCTCGGGCTCAAGATCGAGGCGCTCAACGAGACGCTCGCGGGCAGCATGAAGCTCGTGGTCGTCACGAGCCCCCTGATGGGCGACGGCAAGACCACCACGGCCGCCAACCTCGCGGTCACGCTGGCGCGGGAGGAGGGGCGGCAGGTAGCCCTCGTGGACGGCGACTTTCGCAACCCGAAGATCCATTCCCTCTTCGAGAAGTCGCCGCGCAGGGGTCTCCTGGCGGTCCTCACCGGATCGGCCACGCTGGCTTCGGCGGTCGAGAGGACCGAGGTCGTGCCGCTCGACGTCTATGCGCTTCCGCCGGGCCTGGGGCGGAGGTTCGATCCGATGCCCATCGAGCGGATACGCACGCTCTTCTCGAGGCTCCGCGACACCTACGACCTGATCGTCTGCGACGCGCCCCCGGTGCTTCCCATCGCGGACACCGCCGCGCTGGCGCGGCTCGCCGACGGAGTGCTCGTCGTCGTGCGCGCGGGACGGACGCCGCGGCACGCGGTCTCGGAGACGCTCGCGGCCATCGACCGCAACAAGCTCATCGGTTTCGTACTCAACGCAGTCTCGGAGCGGGGGGTCGCCGCCTACTACTACCCCTACAGGGAAGAGGGGACCACCGCCTCGACGAATGATCGAACCTAGGAACGGGAGGAGGAGCAACACCAGATGGCTAATCATGAGCTGGAGAAGGACGAGATCCTGACCAGCAGGGAGGCGCAGCGCCTTCTGAAGATCGGCCGGACCAAGCTCTGGGCGCTCACCAAGGACGGCAGCCTGCCGGCGTACCGCATCGGAGATGGGCGGACGTCGGCGCTGCGCTACAAGAAGGCCGAGCTGATCCGTTGGCTGGATACCAACCGAATCGCAGCGCGCAAGGACTGACAGCCCGCAGCCCGATCACCTGGGCCGCCGTGGGGGTGGCGGTGCTGGGAGCGGTGATCGTCTATGCGGGGCTTGTCGAGCCGTACAGGATCCGCTTCGACGAGGTCGAGATCGTCCTTGCGGGCCTCCCCGAGGGGCTCGAGGGACTCAAGATCCTCCATCTGTCCGACCTGGAGAGCACGGGGGTCGGCGTGAGGGAGCGGCAGGTTGCCGAGATCGGCGAGAAAGCCCGCGCCGACCTCGTGGTCATGACGGGTGATCTCGTGGCAAAGTCCCTCGAGGGGCCTGCGCGGGAGCGTGCGACGGCCGAGGCGGCGGCGATGCTTGCCGGCTTGCCGTCACGGCTGGGCACATTCTTCGTGGAAGGGCACGGTGAGAGGGTCGCCCTCGCGGCCGGCCGCCAGACGGCCGAGACATTGGGCGCCCGCGGGGTTGTCTACCTCAGGGACCAGGTGGTGACGCTTTCCGCCGGCGGGACGAGCCTGTCCATCGTGGGGCTCGGGCTTCACTCCGTCGCCCGGGGTGTTCCTTTCGGCCGGGAAGGGGGGCACTTCTTCCAGAACGAGAGCTCCCTGGCGGGAAGCTACCTGAACCTGGTCAGCCCGGGGGCGGAGAAGCTCCAGAACTACCGTCTGAGCGGAGAGATGCTCTTCAGCTCCGATCGAAGCGGAATCGGCGTCACCTTCTACAGCCACATGCCGGAGGACCGGGACGCCTTCTATCGCCTTCGCCGGACCGGCCCGAAAAAGGAAATGCACCTGTCACCGCACGGAACTGTCTTCAGCGAAGGAAGGTCGGCCTACGCCGGCGTGACCTGGCCCGGGCGGTGGTACGCCTTCAAGGTGGAGGTCGCGAGCGCGCCGGATGGAACCCGGGTTCGGGCGCGCGTCTGGCCATCGGCGGAGCAGGAGCCCGAGGACTGGAGGATCGACTGCCTCGATGCCACGGATACGAGGCTCGATTCGGGCACGGTGGGCCTGTGGGGCGCGGGGCCCGGACGCAAGGAATTCCGCAACCTGGTACTCGAAGAGGGCGGACGGACCCTCCCGCTCGGGGCCGGCCCTCCGGATGAGCAGGACTGGGCGGCGCCCCGCGCCCCCGACTTCATCCTGGCCGTGGCCGAGCAGATCCCTCGAGGGAGCTTCCCCATCGTGCTCTCGCACAGCCCCGACCTCTTCCCGCTGGCCGCCGAGATGGGCTGGCCCCTGGTCCTGGCCGGGCACACGCAAGGGGGACAGATCCAGCTTCCCTTCATCGGAGCGCTGACCACCGACACGACTCTCGGCAGGGGCTACGCGTCGGGGCTCTTCTCGCAGGGAGGCTCGCAGCTCTACATCAGCCGGGGGATCGGAACGACGAGGGTGCCTTTCCGCTTCCTGGCGCCGCCGGAGGTCACGCTGATCACGCTGCGCGCGGAGCACCCGGGCAAGCCGGGGCAGGGTGCGCGCGGGGCGCGCCCGTGAGGCGCCTCAGGGTGGCCACCATCTTCGGCACGCGCCCCGAGGCCATCAAGCTGGCTCCGCTCATCATGGAGATGAAGCGCCGCAGCGGGATCTCCACCAGCGTCGTCGTGACGGCGCAGCACCGGGACATGCTGGACCAGGTGCTCAGGACCTTCCGCATCCGGCCCGGGCGCGACCTCGATGTGATGAGGCCGGGGCAGAGCCCCGGCGAGGTCACGGCGCGGATCCTGACCGGCCTCGATCCCGTCCTCGGCGAGATCCGGCCCGACCTCGTCGTGGTGCAGGGTGACACCGCCACCACCTTCGCGGCGGCGATGGCCGCCTTCCTCCACAAGATCCCCGTCGCCCACGTCGAGGCGGGGCTCCGAACCAGCGACAGGTACAACCCATTCCCCGAGGAGATGTGCAGGCGCCTGACCACCGCGCTCACCTCGCTCCACCTCGCGCCGACCAGCCTCTCGCGAGAGAACCTCCTGCGCGAAGGGGTCGATCCGGCCACCATCTTCGTGAGCGGGAACACCGTCATCGATGCTCTCTTCTGGATCCTGAGGCACCGGGCCCCGCCGCGGGGGAAGGCTGCCCTGCGCCTTCCGGAAGGGCGGATCCTCCTCGTGACCACCCACCGGCGCGAGAACTTCAACGAGCCCCTCGCGAACATCTGCAGGGCAATCCTCAGGGTCGTGGCCGCCGTCCCGGACCTCCACGTGATCCTGCCGCTGCACCGGAACCCGAACGTGGACGGGCCCGTCCGGCGGCTCCTGGCCGCGCGGGAGCGCATCGTCCTCCTCCCGCCGCTGGACTACATTCCCTTCGTGCATCTCATGAGCCGCGCGTACCTGATCCTCACGGACTCGGGCGGAGTCCAGGAGGAGGCCCCCTCCCTGGGGGTCCCTGTCCTCGTGGCACGCCGGACGACGGAGCGGCCCGAGGGTGTCGAGGCAGGGGTTTCACGGCTCGTGGGAACGGACGAGAAGGTCATCGAGGGGGAGGTCCTGCGACTGCTCCGGAGCCGGGCCGCCTGGCGCGCCATGGCCCGCCGGGCCAATCCGTACGGTGACGGCCGGGCCTCCCGTCGCATCGTCTCCGAGATCCTCGCGAGATACGCGCCCCCCGCCAGGGGAGCCCGCGCGCGCCGGGCGGGCAGGCCATGAGCGAGTACGCCTACTGGATCCTCGAGCTGGTCTTGCTGGGGATGGCCCTTCGCAGCCGGCGCTGGGCCCTCATGGTGCTGGCCTTCTCGCTTCCCCTGTCGAGGAGGCTTCCAGCCCTTCCGATTCCCCTGCTGAACTACCAGAACATCCTCTTCGTCGTGGCGCTCTTCTCGTGCGCGAGAGATCCGGCGCCGAAGGGAGTGCCGGGCGGGACGATCAAGCACTGGCCGCTGCTCACGGCCCTGAGCATCTTCTTCACGGCGGCGTTCATCAACACGGTGATGACCTTCGAGCCCGACTTCTACCCGGGCCTCTGGGATCCCTACCGCAACATCATGGTCTTCCGCGCGCTCATCCTGTGCCTGTTGATCTACGCGCTCGTGGGCCACTTCATCCGGAGCCGGGAGGAGATGATCGATGTCGTGCGGGCCACCGTCGCCGGCATCATCGTGGAGGCCGGATATGCCTGTTTCGAGTGGATCGTGCTGCACCCCGGCCGGGTCACGGGGCACCTCGCGGAGCCCAACAACATGGGGGCCTTCCTGGCCAGCTCGGTCGCGCTCCTCCTCGCGCTCCTGCTCCTCCTGCCCCGCCCCAATCCACGCTGGCGGGAGCTGGCCCTGGGGCTCGGCGTCTCCACGCTGGGGCTCGTGGGCACGCTCAGCCGGGGGGCCTGGCTCTCGGCGCTGATCGGCTTCGCCATCGTGACGCTCTGGGTGAACAAGCGCGTGCTCGTCCTGGCCTCCGTCGCGCTGGCCCTTGGGGGCCTGTGGGTGCCCGACAGCGTCAAGGGGCGCCTCGACGAGACCCTCATCACCAAGGAACAGGAGTTCTGGAGATTCAAGGACGGCCGGGGGGACCAGGAGTCCGCCTTGCTGGCGATGGTCAGCGAGGAGATCGCCGAGAACACGGCGGATGCGGCCCAGGGGCACGCGGCGATGCGGCTCGATCCTTCCCTGCAGGGAAGGCTGGTGGTGTGGGAAGCCGGCTACAAGATGATGCTGGACTACCCTCTGGGCGTCGGCTTTGGGGTCTTCCCCTTCTATCTCCACAACTACTCGGAGGTCGTACGCTGGAAAGCCAGCCATAATATCTACCTCAAGACGGTCACCGAAGCGGGAATCCCGGCTCTCCTCTGCCTGCTCGCCCTTGTGGCCCTGTTCTGCCGGGACAGCATCCGGGCGGGTCGGGTGAGGGGAGACCCGGAGATCAGGGCCCTGGGGGTGGGGATGCTGGGGTATACGGTGGCGCTCGCGATCGGGGCTCTGGGCATCGACATCTTCTTCCAGGTCGAGGTGAATGGACAGTTCTGGGTTCTCGCGGCCGTGGTGAGCCAGGCCTCGACCTTCGCGGCGGCACGGCCCATCCCGGAGGCTCTCCCCGTGGAGGCCCCGAGCGAGGGGAGGCCCCTCTACGAGCTGGTGTCATGAGCGCGACGAAAGTCCTGTACGTCATCGGCCAGCTCGGTGTCGGCGGCGGCGAGAGGCAGCTCTTCCAGCTCATCGAAGGGCTCGACCGATCCCGTTATTCCGCCGAAGTCGTCACGTTCAGGAGGGGCGGACAGCTCGAGCGGGAGTTCGCCGCTCTCTGCCCGGTGCACGTGCTCCACAAGACACGGAGCACGGAGGTGAAGGTCCTCGCTTTGCTGGCGACGCTGATCCGGAAGGTCCGCCCCGTGATCCTCCACACCTATCTCTTTCCGTCGAACTGGCGCGGCGCGCTGGCGGGGCGCCTGAGCGGCGTCCCCCTCACCGTCCAGTTCGTCGGGAACCTGGGAGTGTGGATGGGCCCGATCCGGAGGGCGATGGAGCGCTGGGCGACCCACGCGGCCGATGCCGTCATCTACGAGGCTCCCAGGATCGGGCAATTCCTCGCGGAGAGGATCAAGGTCCGCCCCGACCGGCTCGCGATGATCCCCAACGGCGTGAATCTCGGCGTCTACCACCCGCCCGCCGACGGCCCCGGTCCGGTTCGCAGGGAGCTCTGGCCCGAAGACGGGATCCGGATCGTGGGCGCGGTGATGAGCCTCCTGCCGAAGAAGAACCCCCTGCTCATGGTGGAATCCGCGGCGCGCGTCGTGAAGCAGATCCCCTCGGCGCGCTTCTTCATCGCCGGAGACGGGCCGTTGCGCGAGGAGGTGCAGAAGCGGATCGACGAGCTGGGGATGGGGTCCGCCTTCCGCCTCCTGGGCATCAGGCGCGACATCCCCGAGCTGCTGCGCAACATCGACGTGCTCGCCCTCTGTTCCGATCGGGAGGGCTGTCCCAACGTCGTGCTGGAGGCCATGGCGAGCGGCCTGCCCGTGGTTGCCACGGAGGCGGGCGGGACGGATCAGCTCGTCAAGGACGGCCTGACGGGTCGCCTGGTGCCGATCCGGGACTCGGAGGCCTACACACGCGCCCTGCTCGATGTCGTGGGCGACCCGGAGAAGGGGCGGAAGATGGGTGGTGCGGGCCTCCAGCTCGTCAGGGAGCGATTCTCGCTCGAGCGGATGGTCGGGACGACACAGGAGCTCTACGCCCGGCTGCTCCAGTCGAGCGCTTCGGCAGGGCGCGCCCGCGGGGCCGCCTCCCCATGAGCGGTGACGGGCCCTCGTCGATCCCGATGGTGAGCGTCGTCCTCCCCATTCGCAACGAGGCCGCGCACATCGGTCCCTGCCTGGAGGCGGTGCTCGCCCAGGACTACCCGAGAGAGCGCCTCGAGGTGCTCGTAGCCGACGGTCTCTCCGAGGACTCGACGCGCCGGGTGGTCTCGGATCTCGCCGCGAGGGATGGCCGGATCCGCATCGTCGACAACCCCGGCCGGATCGTACCCACGGGCCTCAACGCGGCGATCCGCGCCTGCGCCGGCGAGGTCATCGTCAGGATCGACGGGCACACGATCGTCGAGCCCGACTATGTCCGCGAGGCGGTGAACGCTCTCGCCCGGACGGGCGCCGACGTCGTGGGAGGGAACATGACCGCGCGGGGGCGCGGCTCCGTCGGACGCGCCGTGGCCATGGCGACGAGCAACCCGATGGGCGTCGGGGGATCGCGCTTCCACTACGCGGCGTCCGAGGAGGAAGCGGAGAGCGCCTACATGGGCACCTTCCGCCGCGACGTCTTCGACCGGTTCGGCTGGTTCGACGAGGGGCTGGTGCGGAACCAGGACGACGAGTTCAACTACCGGGTGAGGGCCAGCGGCGGCCGGGTCTATCTCGTTCCCTCGATGCGCTCCAGCTACTGCCCCCGTGAGTCCATCCGGGCCCTCTTCAGGCAGTACTTCCAGTACGGCTACTACAAGATCCGTGTCGCCGCTCTGCACCCGGGCATGGTGCGGCCCAGGCACCTCATCCCGTCGGGCTTCGCCGTCGCCCTCCTCGCGCTCGTGATGGCCGCTCTCGTGTCTCCCCGGGCCGCCGGTCTGCTCGTCCTCCTCCTGCTCGTTCATGCGGGCCTCAGCCTCGCTCTCAGCCTGCCCGGGGGGCTGAAGGATCCCGGCGCCTGGCTCCTCGTCCCCGTCGCTACGCTCGCCCTGCACCTGGCCTACGGGTTTGGCTTCCTGGCCGGCGCGCTGGCCTCGATGGGAGGCCGATCTCCCGGGCTCGACCGGCCTCCGGGAAGGAGCGCGGCACGATGACCGGAGTGCTCTACATCGTCAGCTCGTTCAAGAGCGGCGGGACCGAAACGCAGCTCCTCGAGATCCTGAGGCGCATGGATCGGCGGAAGTTCCGCCCCTACGTGCTCTGCTTCAGGAAGGAGGGGGGCCTCCTGCCCCTCGTGGAGGAGCTGGGGGTCGAGATCCGGGAGGCGGGATTCGATTCCCTCTTCACCGTGCGGGCGGCGCGCTTCTTCCGCTCGCTGACCCGGTGGATCGACGAGCGCTCCATCGGCATCCTCCACGGCTTCCACTTCCACGGCAATCTCTACGGAGCGCTGCTCAAGCTGATGCGGCGCCGGCTGCGCCTCGTGGTCTGCGAGCAGGGGCTGTACGGGCCTGAAAGTCTTCGCGCCGATGCCGGGAGATGGTTCTACTACCGTGCGGCGGACGTGGTCCTCGTCAACTGCGAGGCCGTGCGGCGCATTCTCGTCGAAAGGGACCGGTTGCATCCCTCGAGGATCGGCATCATTTACGGGGGGGTCGACACGGCGAAGTTCCCCTTCAGGAACGGCTCGGGAGCCCGGAGCCGCGACGCCCAGGGGCCTGTCGTGGGCTGTGTCGGCCGCCTCCATCCCGACAAGGGACAGGTCGTCCTCGCCCGCGCGGCCCGGCGGATCGTCGAGTCGCTGCCCGGAGCGAGAATCGTCATGGCAGGGGAGGGCCCCCAGCGGGCGGAGCTGGAGCGCGCCGTGGCCGAGAGCGGCGTCGCGGACCACGTGAGCCTGCTGGGCGACCGGCGCGACATCCCCGCGGTGCTCGCGGGCATGGACCTCCTGGTCCTGCCCTCGCTCAACGAGGGGTTCGCGAACGCGGCGCTGGAGGGGATGTCGACGGGCCTGCCCGTGGTCGTCTCCGACGCCGGGGGCAACCCGGAGGTGATCGACGAAGGCAGGACGGGGCTCGTCGTGCCCCGGGGGAACCCCGAGGCGCTCGCCACCGCGGTCGTGAAGATCTGCTCGGATCGCGAACAGGCCCGGCGGATGGGAGAGGCGGGAAGGGAGCGAGTCATGGCCATCTTCGGAGTGAATCATCTCGTGACGCGCCACGAGCAGCTTTATGAAGATCTCACCTCGGGGGGACCGCTCCAGCGCCACTGGGATCAGAGGAAGAGCGAGGGAGGGAGCCTGTCGTCATGAAGAGCGTTCCGTTCTGCCGCCCCGACATCGGTGAGGCGGAGATCTCCGAGGTCGTGGCCGCGCTGAGGTCGGGGTGGATCACCACGGGTCCGAGGAGCGAGCAGTTCGAAGCGGCATTCGCCGAGAGCGTCAACGCCCCCTGGGCCGTGGCCGTCTCGTCATGCACGGCGGGCCTTCATCTCTCGCTCGAGGCGGCGGGGGTGGGGGAGGGCTGCGAAGTGATCACCACCGTGAACACCTTCACGGCCACGGCGGCGTCGATCCTCCAGGCGAGGGCGATCCCCGTCCTCGTCGATATCGATCCGGACACCTTCAATCTGAACCCCGCGCTCGTGGAGGCGGCCGTGACCCCGCGCACCCGGGCCATTCTCCCCGTGCACATCGCCGGCCATCCCTGCGACATGGATCCGATCCTCCAGATCGCCTCGAAGGCGGGAGCGAAGGTCATCGAGGATGCCGCCCATGCCCTCCCTTCCACCTACCACGGAAGGACGATCGGGTCCATCTCCGACCTCACCTGCTTCTCCTTCTACGCCACGAAGAACCTGACGACGGGGGAAGGCGGGATGATCACGGGCCGGGACCCCGGCCTCCGGGAGCGCGTCCGCACCATCGGCTACCACGGGATGAGCCGGGACGGCTGGCGCCGCTACCGTGACCGAGGCGCCTGGTACTACGAGATCGTGGAGCACGGCTACAAGTACAACTTTCCGGACCTGGCGGCCGCGATCGGCCTGAAGCAGCTCGAACGCCTCGAGGGCATGCAGCGGCGCCGCCGGGAGATCGTCGCTGCCTACGACGAGGCCTTCGGCCGGCTCGAGGCACTCACCCTGCCCGGCACGAGAGCAGGCGTCGAGCACGCCTGGCACCTCTACATCATCCGGATCAAGGAGCCGCTGCTCCGCATCGGGAGGGGCGACTTCATCAAGGAGCTGGCTGAAAGAGGCATAGGGACGAGCGTGCACTTCATCCCGCTCCACATGCATCCGCACTACCAGCGCCGCCTCGGCCTGAGCGCCGGGCAGTTCCCGGTGGCGGACGAAGTCTTCCGCACGATCATCAGCCTTCCCCTCTTTTCGGCGATGACGGACGAGGAGGTCGCGCAGGTGATCGATGCCGTCAGCGACGTGGTCCGGACCCACCGGCGCTGAGACAAGAGCGGGCGCATCCCGGCGCCGCTGCCATGGAGAGGACTCTTGTTCCTGAACCGGCTCGCTCACAGGGCCTGGCTGAGCACGCGCCGGAGGGGTGTCCTCGGGGCGCTCGCCGCGCTCCAGCGCTCGGAGTGGTCGAGCGGGGAGGAGATCAGGCGGCATCAAGATCTGCGCCTCGGGGCGCTCCTCGCGCATTCCGCCGCCCGCGTCCCCTTCTACCGCGATCTCTTCGGCAGGCTCGGGGTCGATCCCCGCGCGGCGGCGCCTCGGGAGATCCTGGCCGCGCTCCCTCCTCTCTCGCGCGAGAGCCTCCGGGCCCGCCGCTCGGAGCTCGCATCGGAGGATGCCGCCCGGCGAGGGGCTTACGAGAGCGCCACCGGGGGGTCGACCGGGACACCTCTCACCTTTCTTCAGGACCCGGAACACTGGAGACGCAACCAGGCGGCGATGTACCGCGGCTTCCTCTGGTGCGGATGGGAGATCGGGGATCCGCTGGCCTACCTGTGGGGATCGGACGTGGACTCCCGCCACCACCGCGGGAAGGGGGCGCTGAGGGATGCCCTGCTGGGCGTCAAGTGGCTCAACGCCTTCTCGGTGACGGCGGAGGACATGGATCGCTTCCTGGAGCAGCTCGATCAGTCGGGCAGGGTCCTGCTCGTCGGGTACGCCTCATCGCTCGCCCTGCTGGCGCGCCACGCGCTTCGCCGCGGCGGCGGGCCGCGCCTCCGGGCCGTGGAGAGCTCGGCCGAAGTGCTCATGCCGGAGGTGCGCCGCGACATCGCGAGCGCCTTCGGCTGCGCCGTGCTGGATCGCTACGGATGCCGCGAGGCGGGGGTCATCGCGCACGAGTGCGGCTCGGGATCGGGCTGGCACGTCAATGCCGAGAACGTCATCGTGGAAACCGACCCGGAGGGGCGGCTCCTGGTCACGCTGCTGACGAACTACTCGATGCCCCTGATCCGCTACCGGAACGACGACCTCGTGGATGCCGGGGGCGGCGGCTGCCCGTGCGGCCGGCAGCTGCCGCTCATCGCGAAGGTCATCGGCCGCAGGAGCGACCTGGTGCTCTCCCCCTCGGGACGCTCGATCCACGGCGAGTTCTTCACTCATCTCTTCTACGGGCAGGGAAACGTCAGGGAGTTCCAGGTCATCCAGCGCTCCAGGAGCGAGCTCCTTATCCGGATCGCCCCTCCGGGCGCCCTTTCCGCTCCGGAGATGGCGAAGATGGAAAACGCCATCCGGAGCCATGGCGACCCCGGCTTCGTGATCTCCTGGGAGCAGATCCCCGGCATCCCGCGCGCCGCCTCGGGGAAGTACCGCTTCGTCATCTCCGAGATCGCCGCTCGGGAAAGCGAGCCGCAGACCGCTCGCGGTGGGGGGGCGCCGTGATGACGGATCCCGCCGGGCCCGGGGAAGGCGAGGCAGGGCCCGTAGGAGGAGCGGCCAAGCGATGGTTCGATCTGGTCCTCGCGGTCCCCTCCCTGTTTGTCCTCGCCCCGCTCTTCCTGGTCGTGGCCGCGGCGGTCCGCCTCTCCTCCCCGGGTCCGATTTTGTACCGGGCGCGCAGGGCGGGCTACCGGGGGAGCGTCTTCGAGATCGTGAAGTTCAGGACGATGCGCGTGGCTTCTGGAGGCGGAGGGCCGAAGATCACCGAAGCCGACGACGCGCGCATCACACGACCGGGGCGCTTCCTGAGAACCACGAAGCTCGACGAGCTTCCCCAGGTCTTCAACGTCCTGCGCGGGGAGATGTCCATCGTGGGGCCTCGCCCCGAAGAGGCGGAGGTTCTCGACCTCCACTACCCCGTGCCGGTGCGCCGGGAGATCCTCCGGGCCCGCCCCGGGCTGACGGGCCTTCTCCAGATCCTCGTCTTCCCCGACATGACGAATGAGATCATCCCGGAGGGCATGGAGCCCCAGGAGTTCTATTTCCGCGACCAGCTCCCCAGGAGGGTCGCCGTAGATCTTCAGTACGTGCGCAATTGGTCGGTGGCGGGGGACATGATGATTATTCTCAGAACGGTGCTCCTCGTGCTCGTGAGAGCGCCGCGCATCTTGTTGCTGGGCAGGCCCAGGGTGGAGCACGCGCTTCCGCCCGTCCGCGACGAAGGGCTCCTGGATCTCTTCGCGCGCCACCGCGAGGCCGGCACGACGACGGTCGGCAGCTGAATGGAAGTTCGGGAGTCGCGGGAATGTTGCCCAGGTGGGGAGGGGAGACCATGATCGAGCCGGCCGCGCTTCGCCTCCGGGAGCGAGTCGTGGCAGATCATTTCGGAGCATGCATCCAGTGAGAATTGCCTTCTTCGGTGACACGGCCTACGTCGGGACCAGGGAGTGGATCGCCTGGCTCGCCGCGTGCCCGGGAGTGGAGGTCCATGCGCTCGTGCTGCCCGGCGCACCGGCCGACGTCGAGGGAGTCACCTTCCACCGGGTGTCGGCCGGGGGGATGCGCGGACGGGCTGCCTTCTTTGCTTGCGTACCCTCGCTGAAGCGCGCCTTGCGCCGCGTCGCCCCGGATCTCCTGGTCGCCTACAGGGTCGTCTCCTACGGGTTCAGCGCCTCGCTGACGGGATTCCATCCGCTGGTGCTGGCGGCGCAGGGACAGTTCATCGTCTCGCCCGAGACGCCGGGCTTCTTCCGGGTCTTCGCACGCAGGGCGGCCCGGCGAGCCGACCTCATCCATGCCTGGGCACCTCCCATGGCCGAAAGCCTGGTCCGACTGGGAGCCGCCCGCGAGAAGATCCTGGTGCTCCCTCGCGGGGTCGACGACGACCACTTCAGCGCCGGCGAGATGCCGCCTCCTCCGCTCACGCTGGTCAGCACCCGGCAGCTCGAGCGCTACTACAACTTCGCGACGTTGCTGGAGGCGGTCCGTCTGGTTCGGCGGGAGGTCCCGGAGGTGCGCTACCTGCTGGCGGGGGAGGGCGGAGCCCGCGAGGAGCTGGAAGCGGCGAGCCGCCGCGGCGGGCTCGAAGGCGCCGTGCGGTTCCTCGGCGCGGTCGCCCGGGCCGAGCTGCCCTCGCTCCTCCGGAGCGCTCACCTCTACGTCTCCGCGGTGCCTACCGACGGGACCTCGTCGTCGCTGCTCGAGGCGATGGCCTGCGGAGTGGTACCCGTCGTGACGGACAACGCGCCGAACCGCTGCTGGATTCACGACGGTGAGGGTGGCCGCCTGGTACCGGCGCGCGACACGGAGGGCTACGCGCGGGCGATCGTCACGGCGTGGAAGGACCTCGAGTGGAGGCGTGAGGCCCGCCGCGTCAACCGGGAGAAGATCGTCGCCTCCGCATCATGGAAGAGGAACATGGCCCGTTTTCTCGACGCCTACCGCGCGCTGGTGGGGGCGGGCTCGCTCGAAGCCGGACGGCGGACGGCGACCGCATGAGCACCGGCGGGCCCCGCCGCCTGGCGCTCCATGCGGTGGGCGACATCGGCTTCGGCGGAAGCCTCCGTCGAGCGGCCTCCCCGTCGCATGGTGAGGATCCCTTCGCGGCCGCGGCCTCCTCACTCCGAGGGGCCGACCTGCTCTTCGCAAACCTGGAGACTCCGCTCGTCCCGGACGGGATCAGACCCGCGCTCCCGGAGGTGAGGGAGGGCTTCGCGGGCGCACCCGGGCACGCCCGGCGCCTTTCGGCCGCCGGCTTCGAGATCGTCTCTCTCGCCAACAACCACGTCATGGACTACGGGCCTGAAGGGCTTCGAGCGACGCTGGCCGCCCTGCGAGGCGAGGGGATCCTCGCCGTCGGAGCGGGGGAGGATCTCCGCAGCGCGCGCCTTCCGGTCGTCATCGAGAGGGGCGGATTCCGGGCGGGCTTCCTGGCCTACGCGGCCGAGGGGCGGCACTCCGCCTCGGAGAACCGCCCCGGGGCCGCGCCTCTGCGGGAGTCGCTCATCCTGGAGGACATCCGCGCGCTGGCCCGGCTCTGCGACGCGGTCATCGTCTCGCTTCATTTTGGACTGGTGTACTCGGACTATCCGCGCCCCGAGGACCAGGCGCTGGCCCGGAGGATTTGTGAGGGAGGGGCCTCCGTCATTCTCGGCCACCATCCTCACGTCATGCAGGGCGTCGAGCGCCGCGGAGATGCGGTGATCGCCTACTCGCTGGGGGAGTTCCTCTTCGATCCAGCTTCTGGATTCGTCGTGAACCGTTCCGCGGCGGAGATCCGCCGCGAGGCGGCCGTCTTCCGCGTCGTGCTCGAAGGCAAGCGCGCGGCCTCCGTGGAGCTCAGGGCGACGCTTGCGGGCCGCGGTCTCTTCCCCGTGACGCTGGAGGGGGACTCCGCCCGTGCGGTCCTGAGTCGCCTCGAGGAGATCTCCGCTCCGCTCTCGGGTGACCTGTCGCTCAGCGGGGGAGTCGCGGGTTCCACCTCGCGCCGTACCGTTTCGCACCAGTGGGAGGTCTTCGTGCACCACCTCCGCCGGGGGCACCTGGGGATCCTCGGGCGTTGGCTCATCCGGCTCCGTCCCCGACATCTCGCCCTGGCGATCCGCGCATTGCGCTCCAGGGCGCCGGGCCGCTGATGCACGGGCAACCCTGGTACGGCCGTGGCGCCTCCAGTCGGTGCGAAGGGACCGTCGCGCTGTTTCCCCTTGACTGGGTCGCGCTAAGTGGCTAGGGTAAGAGGACTTATGGCCGACACAGGGAGGAGGATGTCGGGTAGCTCGCGGTCGGCGCGGCTTTCGGGTGGGCGGGAGTGTCCGCGCGCTCACGACCGGGACGACGCGCCAGCCGGTGCCGTCAATCGAACCCTGCAAGTCCTCGCGATCCTGACGCTCCTAGCGTCGGGCTGCTTTCCGGCTTGGGCGCAGCCCGTCGTCGATCCCAATACGATGCGGGTAGCCGGCGTCGTCAACAATCTGCGCCTCACGAACAAGGTCCCCGACTTCAGCTGGGTCTTCCCTGGCCCCGGGAGCCAGACGAACTGGCAGATCCAGGTCGACGACGATCCCGGGTTCGGCAGCCCCTTCTGGTTCTGGGAGAGCGGGACGAATGACAAGGGGGCGCTGAACGCGGCGACGACCACCAGCTACGGGAACCCCACCGTTCCGACCGGCAACTCGTCCGGGAACCGTCTTCCGATCGACAGCCGGGCGAATCTGATCTACTGGCGGATGCGGGTGCAGGCGAACGGCGACGCCTCCTGGACGGCCTCGCCGGCCAACTTCTCTACGGGCGTCTTCAAGATGAACCAGGTCCCTCTCGCTCCGAACGGCCTTGCCGCGGCCTCGGACGCGCTCCCGGGCGCCATTCCCGGTTTCGCCTTCCCCGCGTTGAACCCCGCCCCGACGCAGCTCTTCGTCTCCCCCACGGGCCTTGACACCAACACCGGAACCCAGGCCAGCCCCTTCAAGACCGTGAACCGGGGGATTCGGGATCTCTTTCCGGGGGACTTCCTCAACCTGAGAGCGGGAACCTACCGGGAGAATGTGCGGATCGTGCCAAGCGGGGGAGCCCGGAGCGGCACTCCCGGCAATCCGATCACCATCCGGAGCTTCCCGGGCGAGCTGGCCACCATCGAGGGGCCCGCGGCCGGAAGCCAGCCCTTCTCAGCCATTGCCTTCATCGGCTCGCCTTCCCGCGTCTCCTATTGGACCATCGATGGCGTCGAGATCAAGGGCTCCGGGCTCCAGGTAGGCGTCTACATCAACAACGCCGATTTCATCACGCTGCGCAACCTCACCTTCTCCGCCACCTTCAACGCCGCGGCCACCGGCGTTCAGCTCGTGGGCGGCGGCGAAGGCAACAGGATTCTGGACTCCATCTTCGCCACGGAGATGTTCGATCACATCGATGTCGCAGGCTCCAGGCACGTGGAGATCCGCGGGAACGAGTTCTCGAACTTCAACGGGCACACGGCCATCCAGATCCACAACAGCGGCGACGAGGGGGCCCTCCTCGAGGACAACGTCTTTCACAACGGCGCGCCCTCTTCCGGGACCGTTGCCTTCTACCTTTCCTCGGACTCAGCCGTGGCCCGAAACAACCTCGTCTACGACGTGAGTGGATCGGCCGGATTCGGGGCGGGATTCCTGCTTCTCCGCTCGGGGAAAATCCATATCGAGAACAACACTTTCGTCAGGTGCCAGTACGGGATCAGCTTCGGCCATCACACCAAGTTCACGACGGTCCGGAACAACATCTTCGTGGACAACAACATTGCGATGGATTTCTCAGATGCGCGCATCAGCCCTCCAGCGCAGTTCTCCGCCGCCGCGGGCATCGTTATCGAGGACAACTTCCTATTCAGCAACAACAATGACGTCATCCTGGCCTACCCTCAGGACGCGAATGTAATAGTGTTTGCCAGGAACTGCCCCGTTGCGCTGACCTCGACCGGCAGCTCCAATCCCGCCTGCGATCCGTTGTTCGTCAACAGCGCGGGGGACGACTTCCGTCTGGGCGCCGGCAGCCCTGCCATAGAGCCGGCCGACCCCAACAGGGTGGATCTGCCCGTTCCCCTCGGGGGAGGCGCCATCCGGGACGCGGGGGCGCTTGAGGCCGGTGTGGCTCCTCCGCCCTACACCTTCCAGCCCTCTGCCACGCTCGGGGACAGCACGCCGGGGTTCACGTGGACCATCGTCGACCCCGACACCCTTCTGAATGCCTTCGACCCGGTCCTCTATCCCGGCACGGACTCGCAGGGAGCCTTCGAGGTGCAGGTGGACATCGTCCCCACCTTCGACAGCGTCAATGGCTCGCGGCCGAGGTTCGGAAGCGGCGAGATCACCACGGGGACACAAGGGTACACCCTCCCTGACATCAGCACGCTCCCTCCCGGGGACTACTACGTGCGCGTCCGGCAACGGGACCAGCACCAGAACGTGATGGGGAGCTGGTCGCACAACGGGTTCCGCGTGCGGGTTTCATCCGAGCCGCAGGCGCCCGTGCTGACGCAGCAGAATCCCGCCCCCGGCGCCCTCGGAGTGATCCCGGGTGCTACGGTCTCGGCTCACGTCGTGGACTTCGGGCTGGGCGTGGACAGCGCCACCATCCAGATGCGCCTCGGCCTCAATCCCGGCACGATCGCGACCGATCCTAACACGATCGTCAGCCCTCAGATCAGCCAGGTGGGCACGACCTCTCAGGAGTTCGTCGTAACCTTCACGCCGGCTCCCGCGGCGTTTCCCTCCGGCAGCACCGTGTACGTGCTGATCACTGCCGCGGATCTCGACTCACCGCCGAACGTTCTCAATGATCCACCGTACTCCTTCACACTCGCCGACAGCATGGCCCCTGCTGCCCCGGCGGGATTCATGGTCGTCCCCTGATGAGGTCCCATTGAAACCGGGAGGCTTCAAGACGATCGCGCTCCGGTGGCTACTGGCAGGGCTCGCCGCGGCGGCGATAGGCCTTGCCGGGGCCGGGTCCGCGGCGCCGCCGGAGGACCCGGGCCGCGCCGGGATCAGGGCTTCGGCCGCAGCAGCGAAGACGCGCCAGGGCAAGGCTGGCCGTAGGTTCCAGAACCGCCGCGCGATCCGGAACCCTGAGGGGATCGCGGACGCCGTGCCGCAGGTGAGGCTCGATGCCTCGATTGTCCAGCCCGGTGCGGGGGGTCTCGTCGTCCTCAAGGTGACCCTCTTCGACGGCCTCGAGGGCCTGCAGCACGCGTCCTTCGACATAGGAGCCGATCCCTCGCAGATCCGATATACAGGGTTCCGCCCGACGGGGCGGGGCGCCCTTCTCGCCCGCGAGTCCCCGTCGGTGCCGGGCCTCGTGAGCATCTACCGCTCCGCCTTGCCCGGGGGCTTCGATTCCGTCGAGACGCTCGTCGAGCTCGAGTTCGAGATCCTGACGACCGGACCGGTGCCGCTCGGGCTCACGGAGGTGCGCCTGCTCGATATCGAAGGCCGCGACATGCCATGGACGCTCGCGGTCGGGGATCTTCACCTTGAGTAGCCGCCTGCGCAGCGCCCTCGTCTCCCTGGCGCTCGCATGCGCCGTGGCGACACCCGCCCTGGCGCAGCTCCAGGGCACCGTCAACGTCGTCTGGACGGCAAACGTGGAGCCCGATCTGGCCGGGTACAGGCTCTACGCGGACATCGACCCCAACATCTTCAACCTGCTCCCGGCGCAGGCGGCGGCTGTGGCGGATCGGTTCGTGACCCTGGGGCCTGCTGCGACGAGCGCGAGCCTCCAGCTCACCGCGGGCCAGACCTGGTTCCTCGCCCTCACAGCATTCGATCTGAGCGGGAACGAGAGCGGCTTCTCCACGGTCCGGAGCACCACGCCCAGCCTGACCCCGACCGTCCGGACCCTTTCGCAGACCTCGATGCGTCAGGGGCAGTCCGCTCTGAGCGTGACGATCTCCGGCGACAACTTCTCTGCGGGCGCCACCGTGAGCTTCGGCGCCGGCATCACCGTCGGGGCCGTGAACTCCACGGGAGCGCCGAGCACGCTCGTGACGACGTTGAGCGCGGATCCTCTGGCGCAGGTGGCGACTCGGACCGTGTCAGTGACCAACGTCGGAGGAGGGGTGGGCTCCAAGCCCAACGGCTTCAGCGTCACGGTGAATCTGGCCCGCCTGGACCTGGATGGCTCCAACCGGATCGACAATGGGGATCTCATCATCCTGCTTCTGACCTATCCATCGGTATCCGGCGACGGCATCTACGTCGTCGGAAACGACCTCGACGTCGACGGACGCATTAATGGGGCTGACATCGCCATCTTTTTCGCCAACTTCGGCAGGGTGGGCCCATTCCCGTGATGAACCTTGCTCGCGTCGAGACGAATCTGCGACGGGGCGCCATCGCCGGAGCGGTGCTTCTGGCGGTGGCTCTCGTCCCCGGCTGCAATACGGGCGACGAAGAAGTCGATCTCCCTTCCGCGATCGCCGGGACGACCCCCAATGCGGTCTTCACGCCCGCGGCATCGGCCGACTGCCCGATCGCGGACCAGGTCTCGCTCCAGCTGGGCAGGGTCGTCGGCTCTGGTGTGGAGCTGGAGATCGTCGTCACCGATTGCGATGCCTCCATGAGCGTGAGCGGCCTGGCCTTCGAGATTTCCTTCGATTCAACGGTGGCGAACTTCGTCGGCTGTACAGCCGGAAGTTTCTTCCCGGGCAACCAGCTCCTGGCTGGAACTCCGGCCTGCACCTTGAGCGGGGGCGATGTCCTCGGGACGATCACGCTGACCCCACCGGCGTTCGTGAAGGTCGGCGGATCGGGCCGGGCAACCGTGGTGCGAGTCACCTTCAACATCACGCAGAAGGGCGTCACCAGTCCCATAGGCTTCGTCGGGACCGACAGCAGCTCGGGCACGGCTCTTTTCTTCCTGGATCCCTCCACCCAGGCGACCACGACTCACATCCTCGGGGGAGGCGCCTACCCGGGTGGTACCCTCCTCTCCAACTGATCCAGCCTTCTCGAGTTCCCGGCCGCTCGACAATCCATAACAGACAGATCGGTCATCCACTAAGGCGGACCGCGATCACCTTTCCGAATGGCACCAATCGTCCGCACGGGCCGGATTCCCTGTAGCCATGAGCAATTAACCCATGGCAAGCCCTTGACGAGTGCGAGGAGTTTGAGTATTTTCAGAGCACTTCTGGCCCAGCACAAAACGAGGGGTGAACCAGTCCTACCTGCCTGACTGCCTGACAGGACGAAGCGTGAGAGGGGAATCCCGCTTCGATTCCTTACGGTGCGCCCGCCATCTGCCGGTGGCGCAGGATCCGCTGCGGCCCCTGACTCTCCATGCATCGTGCCGGAGAGCCATCGGTTGAACTCGAATCTCCCCGAGACGACCCCGCGCGGCGCTCTGCGACGCATGGACATCATGGACATGGAGGCAGGCAGAAAATGAACCGCACAGACGGAATGGACCGGATCGAATACGTGGCTCCTCAGATACGGACGGTGAGCGAATCGGAGATCCTCGAGGCGATGGGTCCCGCTCAGGCGTACACAGGCACCGTTCCCTTCGGATTCTGAGTGAGAAGGTCCCGCCGCGCGAGGTGAGCCCGGCGGAGGGGTGAGGAGGCCTCGGCGGTCCCGGCATACCGGCAGGGGCCACGCCGGAGCGTCAACGAAAGTAACTGCGCTCTCCGCGGCCCGGAGGATGCGCCTGGGGATACCCAAGATGTCGATCGACGTCGGTGGCACCAAGGTACGGCTTCTCGTCATGGTCATCTTCGCGATCGGACTGATCTCGGTCGCTTCCAGCCCGGCCTGGGCACAGCGATTGTGCGTCCCGACTCAGAACAACTGTCCCAGCCAGGACACCACGGTGAGCGGGATGCAGCTGGGCGGCCAGGGCTCCCTCTCGAGCAATGGCTCGGCCTTCAGCAACCCCGGCCGACTTGATGACGGGACGATCGCCGAGGCCGATTTCGTCTTCTCCTACACCCGGACTACCGGCATCCTGACCCTCCAGGTCTTCAACCGAACGACGACCACCGCCAGCCTCACCGGCCTCTCCTTCAACACGCCTCCGGGTGTGACGGGAATGACCTTGCTGTCAGAGACGGGAGCTCTCGTCTGGGAGCGCGCCTTCGACAGCAACCGGACGGACAACGTCGTCGACTCGCACCCCTCCTCTTCCTTGAAGAACCTCAAGATGGATGGTATGGGGGCCTTCAACGTCCTCCTCGCCAACAAGGGGATTTCGACGGGCGCCAGCGGTGGCAATCCGCTCGAGATCCTTGCCGGCCAGAGCGTCACCTTCACGATCCAGGTCGCCGGGAACATCAGCAGCTACACGGCATGCTCCTTCACCTCCCTGCCCTCCATCATCCCGCCGGGGGACAAGGTCATGATCGCCGTGGCGCGCTTCCAGGCCGGAGTCCAGGGCGGCAGCGGGTTCATCACCCCCTGCGGCCCCGGAGATCTCCTCATCTCGCTTTCGTCCTTCTCCGTGGAGCCGGGCGACGGCAGAGTCACGGTCCGGTGGGACACCTCTTCGGAGATCGACAACGCCGGCTTCGCGGTTCTGAGACAGGAAGCGCGCTCGGGCAGGTTCGAGCGAGTCACCAACGCGCTGCTCCCGGGGCTGGGAAGCGACGTCAGCGGGGCCTCCTACAGCTTCGAAGACATGACGGCGGTCAACGGCGTGAAGTACCACTACATGCTCGAGGACTTCGATCTCGGCGGCTTCAACACGATCCATCCGCCAGAGCGGACGGTACCGAACCCGCCGGCGCCTCCGCTGCGGCTCGTGCAGCCCGCCTACGACTCGAAGGCCGGCCGCGTCGTGACCCTCAAGTGGCAGTCCGACCAGCCCGTCCCCACGAGAGTCCTCATGTCGGCGGATCCGACGTTCCCGCAGGAGTCCACGATGGAGATCCCGGCGGGAGCGGGGCGCACCCGGAGGCTCAGCCCGCACGAGCGCTCTGAGGTGCACCAGATGGCCGTGGCCGGCGAGGGCGGGGTCTACTGGAAGGTCGTCGGCCGCTCGGCACAGGGCGGCACGCTCAACAGTCAGACCTGGTTCCTCGTCGTCGAGGACTGACGGACCGGATGTCCCCGCAGGGCGCCACCGGGCCTGGGGAGGGTGTCTCCCAGGCCCGGCCGAGGGCGCGACGCGACCTTGCGCTCCAGGAGGTTGGAGAGGAGGGACTCCTCTACGATCGGGAGGCGGGGATGGTCCACATCCTGAACCGGACGGCCCTCTTCACCTGGAAGCTCTGCGACGGAACGCGAGACCCGTCGGGGATCGCCGAAGCGCTGAACCAGGCCTTCAGCGGCGGCCGGCAGCTTGAACTGGGAGCCGATGTGCTCCACATTCTCGCGAACTTCTCCGAGCGAGGATTACTGGAAGGGTAGGCCGGGCCGGAGCTGGGGGATCGGGACCTTCGGCACCGGCGGGATCGGACGCCTCGTCGGCCCTTTAGTCGCTTCCAGCCTCCTGCTCCTTCGGGAGAGACGGTGCACGCCCGCACGATGAAATCCGAGGGAGCCATCCAGCGACCGCTTCATGCCCGGACCGAAGGGGACTCGACGCCTCACTCCGTGAGCAGGTTCGGGATCCTGGGAGTGGACGTCCGCCTGCGGAGCGACAGCCCCCGGATCCTCTCTCTCTTCGATCACGCCTGGCGCTGGTTCCCCCCCGAGGAGTCGGGCGATCCTCTCGAGCTCGACGTCCGGCTCTCTGGATCCGGAGGAGCGCGCGCCGAAGCCGGCTCCCGCGTGACGGACCTCCGGGGATCACCCTCACCCGAGAACCAGGCCTTCCTGTTCCTCCTGGGCGCGATCATGGACCGCATCGAGGGGAGCCTGCTTCTCCACGGCGCCGCTGTCTCCCGGAAGGGGCAAGGGATCATTCTCGCCGGGCCCGCCTTCGCCGGCAAGTCGACCCTCGTCCTCGAGCTGATCCGGCGCGGATATGATTTCCTGAGCGACGATGCCGCTCCGATCGATCGCCGCTCGGGCCTCCTTCTCCCGTACCCCCGGGCCGTGGGAATCCGCAAGTCGGGCGGAGTCGGGCTGCCGCAAGGGGTTCGCGCCGGACTTCCCGATGCCTTCGAGCTGCCGCATCGGTGGCTCGTCGATCCCGTGGCACTCGGCGCGAAGCTGCCGGCCGCCGCCTGCCCTCCTTCCTACCTCTTCTACCTGGATCCCGAGGGATGGTCGTCGGCTCGCGCGGAAGGGGATGTCCGCTACGAGATGGCCCTCGCCGCCGGTGCTGCCGGAGATCTCAAGGACGATCTGCTGAGGGTAGGTGCCTCGACGATAGAGGACTTGCCCGCTCGCCCGTTTCCAACCCTCGCCGTGAGCTTCGCCCGCACGGGGCGGACCGCCGCCGACTTGATCGACGTCCAGGGACGTCATCGGGAGTCGATCCTCTACATCGAGGAATCCCGGCCGCCAGTGCCTCGGCGCCCGGGCCCGCCCGAGATCGAGGAGGTTCCCGTCTCCTCGCTCCTGGTCTTCCTGGTGCGTGACCTGCTCAACCGTGGGGAGGGGGGCCGCCTGATGGCTGCACACGGAGGCAGGGTGGCTTCCGTCGTCTTCGAGCTGGCATCGAGGATCGGGTCGGTCAGCGCGTGGCGCGTCGCCTCGGGCAGCCCTTCGGACATCGCCATCGCCATCGCCTCGATCGTAAGGGAATAGGGGAAACTGTGAGAGATGCACGGCGCAACCGCTCCATGGCCGCAGCGCTGACGCTGCTTGCCACCTCGACCGCGCTGCTTGCCCAGGAGGTCCGCCTGGCCTCGTCCGACGCGGGCGGCGTCACGCTCGTCCTGGAGACACCGCGGCCCTTCCAGACCCCCTCCTCGACGCAGGAAGGGAGGGTCCAGGTGAGCCTGCCCGGGCTGAAGCAGCTGGAAGAGCCCTGGCTGCCACGGCTTCCCTACGCCTCCGCGCTCATCGGGATCCCCGAAGGCATGCGCCCGGTCCTGAGCGGCGTAAGAGGCGGCTCCCATGCCTTGCCCTCCGGCCGGCCCGAAGCGACCGTCGTGAGGTATTTCGGTCTGGAAGACGAGGAGATGCCCGGAGTCGCTGCGTCGATGCCTCCTCCCCGCGGGCGTTATCCCGCCAGGTCGGCGGAGCTGGCCTGGACCGGTTGGATGCGGGATTTGCAGATCGCCGAGGTCCGGCTCTATCCCGTCCGAACGGCTCCCGGCAACGAGCTTCGCCACCACCCTCGCCTCGAGGTCCGGATCGACTTCGTGCCCGACGCGAAGGCCACGCCCCCTCGCAGGGAGCGGCCGGAGGGAAGGCTCCGGATTCACCGGGCGGCCCAGTCCCTCGCCATTCTCAACGCGGCGGAGATCCTCCCCCTCCTGGACCGCCAGGAGGGGCTGGACGGAGCCGCGGGATTGGAAGCTGAGGCGACCCAGATCCGCGCCTTCACGGAATCGGGGTCGATGATTCCCCCCGTCAAGATCACGGTCGAGGCGGACGGACTGTACGGAGTTGCCGCTGCGGACCTCCAGGCCGCGGGGATCAACGTCGGCATGCTCGACCCGAGGGACTTCCGGCTGGAGCTGATGGGCCAGCCCATTCCGGTCGACGTCACGGGCGAGAGCGATGGTGTCTTCGATCCCGGCGACAGGGTCGTCTTCTACGGCAAGGCCGCGACAGGTCGTCAGACGCGCAGGAACGTCTACTGGCTGCACTTCGACGGGTCGCCTGTCCGGCCCCCGGTGCGCGATGGCACCTTCGGCGCGCCGGCCCCTACCCCCGCCTCGTTCCAAACGGTCGTGCACAGGGAAGATGACCTGATCTACACCCAGAACGTGCCTCCCGGAGCGATCGATCACTGGTGGTGGAAGCGCCAGAACACCGGGGACCCCAACAGCCAGGACCTCACCTACCCGATCACGCTCACCGAGGTCTCGCCGGTGCCCCACACGATCAACCTGCGCGCCAACGTGCAGGGGAGGACCGGCGTGACGCACCACACGCGGCTCTTCCTCAACGGACCCCAGGTGGATGATCAGGTCTGGACGGGCTTCATCCCGTTCGACCATTCCGTAAACCTCGCGAGCTCGACGGTGTCGAGCGGCGGCAACACGGTGCGCATGTTCGTGGTGGGCGACTTCTCTCCGATCGATCAGGTCTATTTCAACTTCATCGAGCTCACCTACCGTAGAACCTACAAGGTCGTGGCCGACAACCTCGTCGCGGCCGGGGAGGGGCCGGGCGCGTTCAGGTTCGCCTTCACGGGATACTCCGGCTCTGGGATCCTCCTCTACGACGTGACGGATCCCAACGCCCTCAAGAAGATCTCGGTCCCGCCGGGACAAATCACGGGGAGCGGCCCCTTCGACATCGCCTTCCAGGAGAGCCTGACGACGAATCGCCTTTATGCGGCCGCGACGGTCGCGGGCCTCAAGCCCCCGGTGAGCGTCGCGCAGGACGTCCCCAGCAACCTCGCGGCCGATCCCAACGGCGCGGACTGGATCGTCATCACGCCTCCGGATCCCGCCTTCCTCACCGCGCTCGCGCCGCTCGTGGCGCACCGGCAGGGGCAGGGTTATCGGACTCTCGTCGCGACGACCGAGGACATCTACGACGAGTTCAACTTCGGAGTCCTGAACACGTCGGCGATCGAGGCCTTCCTCGACAATGCGTGGGCCAACTACCCCGGCGCGGCGCCTGAGTTCGTCCTGCTCGCCGGGGATGCCCACGTGGACTACCTGAACAGCCTCGGCTCGGGCGTGCCTCAGTTCGTACCGGCGAAGCTGGTGGTCCTCCCCACCATCGGCGAGACCCCCAGCGACAACGAGTACGGGACGACCGCGGGCGCCGACCTCCTGCCCGAGCTGAGCGTCGGCCGCCTCCCGGCACGATCGGGTGCGAGTCTCGCTGCGATGATCTCGAAGCTCATCGCCTACGAGACGGCTCCGCCCGTCTCCCTGCTGAATGCGCAGTCGACGTTCGTCGCGGACAACGACGATTCCGCCTTCGAGGCCATCCTCAACTCATTCGCCAGCCTCATGCCCCCGACGATGGCCGCGAACGACATCTTCATGGCGCAGGTGGGTGTCACCCTCATGCGCTCGCTCATCCATGACGGCTTCGACGACGGCTCCCTGGTGACGGCCTACCTGGGCCACGGCAGCACCACGCAGTGGGCAGCGGAGTGTCCCTGGGCGAGCGGCTTCGTGGCTCCGTGCTTCTCCGATGATCCGAACAGCCTCGATCAGACCTCGCGGCTGAGCTTCGTGGCGTCGCTGAACTGCATCAACGGCTATTTCATCGATCTCGCCGCCGCGGGCCCGGGGCACGTGGACTACTCCCTCGCGGAGTCCATGGTGCTGGCTCCCTCCAGCGGCGCCATGGCCGCATGGGCCCCCGCCGCCCTCGGGAACATCTCCGACTACTCCAGCATCGGGGACTGGTTCTTCAGGAACGTCTTCCTCGACCGCGAGTACGTCCTCGGGCGCGCGGCCACCATGGCGGTCATCTCCGCCGTCACCCAGCCGCTGAACCCCGCCAACCTCAACAACATCAGGGAGCTGACCTTCTTCGGCGACCCGGCCACGGTCCTGGCGCTCGACAGCGACGCCGACGGGCTCATTGACCGGGACGAGGAGCTCGCAGGGACGGATCCCCTCGACGGAGACAGCGACGACGACGGCCTCCGGGACGGCCTGGAGCCCGCCTTCGCTGTCGACCAGGACGGCGACGGGTTCGTCAACGGGCTCGACCCCGACTCCGACGGCGACGGGATCTTCGACGGCACCGAGTCGGGAGTGACCGTGCCTCAGCCGGGAACCAACGTAGGCCAGGGATTCTTCGTGCCCGATGCGGATCCGAACACGACCACCGACCCCACGGACGCGGACACCGACGGGGGCGGGGTCGCGGACGGCGCCGAGGACCGCAACTTCAACGGACGGCGCGACGGCAGTGAGACCGATCCAAGGGCCGGCCATGGCGGCGACGACATCGTCTGCACGTCGGCGCTGCCCGAGCTGGGCAACGTCCAGGCTTCGGCTTCCGGTGCTGACCTCGTCCTCACGTGGGGGGACATCGAGAGCACGCACCACTGCGCGCTCTACCGGGTCTACGTCGCGGACGACGCCGGAACCCCCAAGGACACCTTCGCCCCCTTCCACCTCGTCAGGGTGACCGGATCTCCGCTCTTCACCCACGCCGGAGCCTTCGCCGACGCCCCAGACCACGACTACCTCGTCGTGGCGTACGATCCCCTCACGGGCCAGGGCCCGCTGGGCCACTACGGCCAGTAGGGGAGTCCTCCATGACCGGTGATGCCGCCGGCAAGGTTGTCAGTGTCCGCGCAGGACGGGACCTCTCCCGCGAGCTGACGCTCGGCATCCTCGCCCTCTGGGCACGCGAGGGGAAGTGGGCCGAGATCGCGGTCTCCGGCCTGAGCATGTCACCGCTCATCCCTCACGGCTCGAGCCTGACGGTCCGCTTCGGGCGCGAAGGACTCTCGAAAGGGGACGTGGTCCTCTACACGACCGCAGCGCATCTCGTCGCCCACCGGGTGATCGGGCTGGGCCGCAGAGGCCGGCGATGGGGCTGGCTCAAGGTCAAGGGGGATCCTCTCTCCTGGCGCGAAGCCTCCTGGATCCCGGTGGAAGACGTCGTCGGCAGAGTCGTCGCGGTTCATCGCCCGGATGGAGATGCCGTCCTGACGAACACGCTGCCCGGCCGTGTCGCCGGCCGCCTCGCGGCCTACTTGTCGGGGCCAATCGCCTGGACGGAGGGGCGGCTCCTCTCCCTCGGAGGCTGGCGGGGAAGGCCGATCGCGTCGCGGCTGCTTCTGAGTCTCCCTGCTCTGCTCTACCACCAGAGCCGCCCCGATCGAGCGCGCAGGACGGGAGGACTCCCCCTCAGGCCGGAAGAGAAGCTGCTCGTCATGGCGGCGAGGGTCCGGCTCGTTCCCGCGGAGCGTGAGGCCCTGCGGGAGAGTCTGCTCCAGGATGTCGCATGGGAGAGGCTTGTCCCCACCGCCGCCGCGCTCGGCCTGATACCCCTCCTGCACCGCACCTTTGCCCTGGACGATCTCAGGGACCGGGTCCCGCCGGCGGTGCGTGCCGCGCTCGCGAAGGGAGCCCACGCAGCCGCCTGCATGATGGCCATCCAGATGGAGGGGCTTGACCGGACGGTCGAGGCCCTCCGCCGGACAGGGATCGAGCCGGTGCTCCTCAAAGGCGCGGCCCTCGGATTGACGCTCTACGAGCAGCCCGCCCTCCGGCCCATGCAGGATCTCGATCTCCTGGTGCGCCAGGAAGAGGTCGAGCGCGCCACCGAGGTGTTGAAAGAGCTGGGGTTCCGCGCGATCCGGACGGCGAGGGGGCGCGACTTCTACGATGCCCACCATCACGCGGTTCCCATGATCGACTCGGCAGGGCGGCTGCTGGTCGAGATCCACCGCGGCCTCGCGAGGCCCGCGGCCGGCCTCCACGTGGATCCCGCCCCCCTTCTCGAGAGAGCCGCCGTCGTCGAAAGGAACGGGAGGAAGTACCGCGTTCTCTCCCTGGAGGATCAGATCCTCCATGCCGCGATCCACCTGTCGCACACGGATCGGTTCATCGGCAAGCTTCGGGATCTCCTCGACATCGACGCCCTCGTGGATTCCGCCGGGGATCCGGATTGGGGAATCCTCCTGGAGTCCGCACGCTCATGGACGGCGAGCCGGAGCCTGGGCACCACGCTCGATCTCTCACGGCGCCTCCTCGGCACGCCGATCCCGAGGGAAGTCCTCAATGAGCTGTCGAGGAGCGCACGCTGGGATCCGCTGGCGGCCGGCGCCCTGCGAGCCCTCGGGCGGCGGAGCCTCTTCACCGGCCCCGAGCCGGGGCGGCTCCTGTCGGATCCGGTGGTGCGCTCGCTCTGCGACGCCCTCATCCGGAGATCCGGCTGGTGGGCGCGCCTCCGGGAGGCCAAGATCTTGATGGCAGCCGCGCGGACCATCACCGTCTGAACGAAAGATCACGATTCTGCGTGGCCTTCGCACGCGGTGCTCGCCCTCCGCTCCCGGCTACGGCCGTAGACGATCGAGCCCCATACTTCATCGGGACACGGCCTCCGGACGTCCGCTGCGGGCGAGCACCGCGCGCTCAATGTGGCAGGGAATCTGTCGTGATCACGAATCGTGGTCTGCTGCTCAGATCTCGACGAATACCTGGTGGGTGTCTCCGAGCTCGCGTGCGGAAGGGGTCACGATCGTGCGCCCGCTGATCGATATCTTCCGGCGATCGAGCAGCGCCTGCCGGACATCGGCCTCGCAGACGAAGGACGCAGGGGAGCTGGGCGCCCGTGGCTGCTTCCTGGCGGGTGCGTGCGGCTGAGATGGCGGAGAGGTCTGCGCCGGCCCACGTGGGTCGAGGGCGCCCCGGGCTTCGAGCAGGGCCTCAACACGACGCTTCAGCGCGGCCGAGGTCAGGGCTGCCGGGGGCGCCATGCCTGCGGGTGATGGGGCCTTCCTCGGCTCCTCCGGGGCGGGGGGCTGCGGCAGGGCGGCGGAGACAACGGAGCGGGCGATGGCTGGCTGGCTTCCGGGCCGCTCGTAGGGCCGTGTCTCGAAGGCGAGCCTCTTCACGTTGACCAGGTGCCGCGGGGTGATGTTGTCGGAGGTGATGTTCCCGCCGAGAGCCCCGCAACCGAGCGTCATGGAGGGCTCCACTCCTGTCGTGAGGCCCACGGCGCCCACGGCCGCCGGTGTATTCACCACGATTCTGAAGACCGGCTTCGTCAGGGCGAAGCGCAGGATCAGATCGCGGTCGCGGGCGTGGATGGCCATCGTATGCCCCATCCCGCCGTAGTTGAGAATCTCCAGGCAGCGAATGCAGGCCTTCTCCCACCCCTCTTCGACGTAGAAGGCGAGGACTGGAGAGAGCTTCTCCCTTGAGAGAGCGGCTCCGGGCCCGACCGAGTCGAGAGGCACGACGAGGCAGCGGGTGCCCTCCGGCACCTCGAGCCCGGCCATCTGGGCGATGACGGCGGCGCTGCGGCCGACGATGGCCGTGTTGAGCCCGCCCGACGGAGGCACCATCAGCTCCGAGAGCCTGCGGCTCCCGGCGGGGTCGAGAAAGTGCGCCCCCTCGGCCCGCATCGCCGCTCGCAGGACGTCTGCGACCGGGGCGTCGACGACGACGGCATTCTCCGCCGAGCAGAGAACTCCATGATCGAAGCACTTCCCGTTGACGATGTCGCGCGCCGCCTTCGGGATGTCGGCGCTTCGATCCACGTAGGCCGGCACGTTGCCGGGCCCGACGCCGTAGGCGGGCTTGCCCGATGAGTAGGCCGCTCTCACGAGCCCCGTTCCCCCCGTGGCCAGGATGACCGCGGTGAGCCTGTGCTGCATCAGCTCGCGCGTGCCGGGAAGCGAAACCTCCGTCATGCAGCCGAGAGAGCCCTCAGGGGCCCCCGCGGCCACGGCGGCCTCGGAGAGTGCGGAGCAGACGGCCGCGACACATCGCCTGGCGGCAGGGTGGGGCGAGACGACGATGGGGCAAGCCGCCTTCAGGGCGATCAGGATCTTGTTGATGGCGGTCGATGTGGGGTTCGTGCAGGGGATGATCGCGGCGACGACGCCGGCCGGAGCCGCGATCTCGATGAGCCGGGCCTCCTCGTCGCGCGAGAGGATGCCCACGGTGGCCATGGGCCGTATGTGCCTGTGGACGTCGACGGCAGCGAAGAGGTTCTTGGCCGTCTTGTCGGCCACGTTCCCGAAGCCGGTCTCCTCGACGGCGAGCCGGGCCCACTCCTCCGCGCGCGGCACCGCGGCGCGGTGGATCGCGTCCACGATGGCGTCGATCGCCTCCTGGCTGAGCCCGGCCAGCAGGGGCGCCGCCCGTGAGGCTGCCTGCAGCAGCCGCCGGGCCTCCGAGATCGACCGGAGATCGAGATCCTCCATCGGGAAGAGACCTCCAGGATCCTGCCCGCGTCAGCGCCCGGGCCGAACCCCGGCTCGCGCGATCAGCTCCGGGGCGCCCGGGCGCCCGCCCCCGGGAGGATCGCTTCGACATCGGCGTGCGGCCGTGGAATCACGTGGACCGAGACCAGCTCGCCGACCTTGCGGGCTGCGGCCGCACCCGCGTCCGTGGCGGCCTTCACGGCGCCGACGTCGCCGCGGACCATCACGGTGACGTATCCAGCGCCGATGTACTCCTTCCCGATGAGAACGACGTTGGCGGCCTTGACCATGGCGTCGGCAGCTTCGATTGAGCCGACCAGGCCGCGCGTCTCGACCATCCCGAGAGCTTCCATCCAGTTCTCCTGTGCCCGGCCGGCCGAGCCTGAAGCGGTAGGTACGCGCAGGCCGCGCATTCTAGGTCAACGGCTGAAAGGGCGTCAACGACCCCCCCGGGAGGGCGCCGGATCGCGCTGGGCGCCTCGCTCAGCGAAAGGCTCCGAGCGCCCTGCGGAGGCGCCGCGCCGTTGAGGCATCGAGATCGCCTCGGGCCCGGGCGAGCTCCACGGCCACCGAGGAGAGCGCGCGGTAGATCCCGCGAAGCGCCGCGGGCTCCGAAGCGAGGAGAGCCAGATGCTTCTGCAGGGTCACGACGTCGCCTCTTGCTGCAGGGCCGCCGAGCGCACGCTCCGGCCCCTGGGCCTCGATGCCGACGGCTGCCGATCTCAGCAGGGAGGCCAGGGCGCTCCTGATCCGCGGGCCGGACATGCCGCCCCTTCGCGCGAGGATGTCCACGGCGATGGCCGCGAGCGCCATGCTGTGGTTCGCCACGAGGACGGCCGCGAGGTGCCATGCCGCACGGGCCTCGTCCGCGATCTGGATGACCTCGCCCCTCAGGTGACGTGCGATCCCCCGGGCGGCTTCCACGGCGCGGCGATCTCCTCCGATCGCGAACCAGGAGCCGGGTGGGATCGGCGCGGGGCGGCCGGCAGGGGGGAAGGCGAGCAGAGGGTGAATCCCTCCCGCGGCGCCTCCGACTCGGCGGATGGGCTCGAGGAGAGAGCCGCCGAGCGCTCCGCTGAGGTGGAGGATGGACCTTCCCTTCAAGTGTCCTGCTCCGGCCAGGGCCGAGGCCGCGGAGCCGATGGCGTCATCGGGCACGGCCAGGAGGATCACGTCGCTTCGTCGAACCATGTCTTCGAGGCTCGCGAAGGCGCGTCCTCTGCCGGCGGACCGCACCAGGGAGCGGGCGCGGCGGAGGGAGCGGGAGTGGATGCCGGCCAGGCTCGCGCTGCCCCGGCGCCCGGCGAGGCCTCGCGCCAGCGCGCCTCCGGCCCTGCCGGTCCCGACGATGGCGACCCTCATCCCCTGGAGCCCTCCGATCCCCTGAGGAGGCCGATCAGGAAGATCATCTCCGCGGGCAGGGGGGCCTCGAAGCGGCATCGCTCTCCGCTGGAGGGATGGTCGAAGGAGAGCCGCCAGGCATGGAGAGCCACCCGGTCGATGGTGCCCGCGCCCGCGCGGAGCAGCTCCTCCGGAAGCTCCCTGAAGCTCCTGCCGCCATACTCCCTGTCTCCGAGGATGGGGAGATTGACCGCGCGCAGGTGGGCGCGGATCTGGTGGGTCCTCCCCGTGAGGGGCCTGGCCTCGATCAGGGCGAAGCCGCTCCACTGCTCGCGTACCTCGAAGAGGGTGGAGGCCTCCCGGGGCCTGCGCGTGCGGGAGCTGATGCGCGTCCTTCTCACCCTGTCGCGCCCGAGGGGGTCATCCACGCGGAATTCCCGGCGAGACGGGCGGCCCCCCACGACGGCCAGGTAGACCTTCTCGACGGTTCGCGCCTTGAACTGGGCTGAGAGCGATCGGTGGCTTCGATCGTTGCGTGCGATGACCATCACTCCGGAGGTGCCCCTGTCGAGGCGATGGACGATCCCGGGACGCTCCTCGCCGCCGATGGTGGACCACAGGGGCCCACGGGCGAGCAGCGCGTTGACCAGCGTCCCCGACCTCCTTCCGGCTCCAGGATGAACGACGAGCCCGGCCGGTTTCACGATGACGAGGAGGTCGCCATCTTCGTGGAGAACCTCGAGCGGGATGGGCTCCGGCACGAGCGAGGTGGGGACAGGGGCGGGCAGGGTCACCTCAATGGTCTCCCCCTTCCGGACGAGGCGCGATGGCCGGGCGGCCTTCCCTCCCACCAGGACGCGCCCCTCGAGCGCCAGCTTCCTGATCCTGGCGCGGCTGAGATCGGGCAGCCGGGCCGCGAGGAACCGATCGAGGCGCGTGCGATCCTCCGCGGCGTCCACGGTCACCTTCTCCGCGCGCTCCCCGCCCACGCGCTTCAGCGAGGAGTGGAGGGGCGTCGGCGGCGGCGGGCCATGAGCGCGACTCCGATCAGGATGGCGAACATCGCGATGATCTGCGACGTGGAGACACCCGCGATCTGCCCGCGCGGATCGCCGCGAGTGAGCTCCAGGAGCCCGCGCATCACTCCGTAGAGCACCAGGTACCACAGGAAGACCTGCCCGTCGTAGGACTTCCGCCGCGAGAGCAGCACGAGCACGCCGAAGAGGACGAGGTCGCCCAGCGAGAGGTAGAGCTGCGAGGGATGGAGAGGGATCCCGAGCGGGACGCCCGTGATCCGGTTGGCCTCGGGGTCGGTGAAGGTGACGGCCCAGGGAAGATCCGTCACCTTGCCGTAGCAGCACCCCGCCGCGAAGCAACCCAGCCTCCCGACCGCCTGGCCCAGGACGATGGCCGGGGCCGCGATGTCCGCGATCCGCCAGCCGGGGAGCCCCTTCCTTCGCACGATCCAGAGGCTGGTCAGGATGGCGGCGACGAGCCCTCCGTAGAAGACACCCGCGGAGCGGAGTCCCCAGAGGAGGGCCCTGGGATTCGAAAGGTAGAAGTTCAGGTCCAGCAGGTAGAGCAGGAGCTTGGCCCCGACGATCCCGCTGATGAGCGACGCAATCCACAGGTCGAGGACGGGATCCCGCGGGATTCCTTCTCGTCGCGCTCCCCGGAGGGCTATCTGAAGCGCAAGGAGGAATGCGGCCGCGAGGAGAAGGCCGTAGGTGTGCATGCCGAAGCCCAGGAACGGGATCTGGAACAGGACGGGCTTCACGATGAGCGGGAGGGCGTGAGGGGCCGCGCGTCGTCCCCCGTACGCCGGGAGGCCAGGCCGTCGAGGAGGAGGAGCGCGACACCGACGCAGATGGCGGAATCGGCGAGGTTGAAGGCGGGCCAGTGATACGGGCCGATGTAGGCGTCCAGGAAGTCGACGACGTGGCCCCAGCGAAGGCGATCCACGAGATTGCCGGCCGCCCCGCCCAGGATCATGCCCACGGCTGCGAGCGGCGATCGCTTCGCGTCATCGATGGAGCGGGCGTACCAGATCATCAGAGCGATGGCCGCGACAGGGAGCAGTCCGAAGAGGAAGGCGCGGAGCGGGCCGTCGAGGTCGCGGAGGATCCCGAAGACGCCGCCGGTGTTCGTGACGAGCGTGAGAGCGAAGAAGCCGGGGATGAGAGTCACGGGGCGGCCGGGCTCCAACATCCCGAGGAAGATCGCCTTGGATGCCTGGTCGAGAAGAAGCACCGTTCCGGCCGCGATCCACGTGATGCGGCGACCCGGAAAGGGAGGCATCACCGGGCCTTCTCCGGCGCGAGACCCCTCACGATGGCCGCGCAGCGCGCGCAGGTCCCTGGCACGGAGGGGTCCGAGCCGACGTCCTCCCTGAGGTGCCAGCAGCGCGCGCACTTCTCCCCGGGCGCCCGGCGGACCGCGACCTGGAGCACCTCGGCGGCCCTGCCCGGCTCCGCGCGGGAAACGATGAAGAGATCGGCGAGGAATGCCTCGTGCCGGCGCAGGAGCGCGAGCGTGGAGTCCGGCGCGTCGAGCGTGACCGCAGCCTCGAGCGAGGTCCCGATGCTTCCCGCCTTGCGCTCGATCTCGAGGGCCGACGTGACGGCCTCGCGGATCGTGAGGAGGCCCTTCCACTCCTCGCGCCAGGCGGCGTCCACGGGGAGAGGCTCGGGCGCGGGGAAGAGCGCGAGATGCACGGAGGGGAGCCTGTCTGCGGCCGGAGGAAGGTGCTTCCAGATCTCCTCCGCCGTGAAGGGGAGGATGGGTGCCATGAGGCGGCAGACGGCTTCGGCGATGCGGTACAGGGTGGTCCGGGCGGCCTGCCGCGCGGCGCTGGCGGGCGCGGAGATGTAGAGCCGGTCCTTCACGATGTCCAGGTAGAGGCTGGAGAGGTCCACCGCGCAGAAGTTGTGGAGCGCCTGATGGCAGAGGTGGAACTCGAAGCCTTCGTAGGCGGAGCGCATCCGCTCGATGAGGAAGTTGGCACGGTCGAGGATCCAGAGATCCAGCTCCTCGAGGGATGCCGTGGCGACGGAGTCGCGCGCGGGATCGAAGCCGTCGAGGTTGCCGAGGAGGAAGCGGAACGTGTTGCGGATCTTGCGGTAGGCCTCGACGTTTCTCTCGAGGATCTCGGGCGAGAGCCGCATGTCGTCGGTGTAGTTGACCATCGCGACCCAGAGGCGAAGCACCTCCGCGCCGCGGCTTTCGACGACCTCCTGGGGCGAGATGACGTTGCCAAGGGACTTCGACATCTTGCGCCCTTCGCCGTCCAGCGTGAATCCGTGGCAGACCACTTCCGAGTAGGGCGCCGCGTTCCTGTTGCCGACGGCGATGAGGAGGCTGCTGTGGAACCAGCCCCGATACTGGTCCGTCCCCTCGACGTACAGCGAGGAGGGCCAGGGGAGATCCGCACGCTGGCCCAGGACGGCGGCATGGGAAGCGCCCGACTCGAACCAGACGTCGATGATGTCGGATTCCTTCTCCATCTCCTTTGCCGAGCAGCTCGGGCAGGCGTGCCCGTCGGGGAGGAAGTCGCTCGCGGGCCGGGCCCACCAGGCGTCGGAGCCCTCCCGGGAGAAGACCTCGGCGACCCGGTCGAGCGCCTTCCCGTCCAGGTGGCTCTTCCCGCACTCGAGGCACTTGAAGGCCGGGATCGGCACCCCCCAGGTGCGCTGCCGGGAGATGCACCAGTCGGGCCGCCTCTCCAGCATCTGGACCATCCGCTCCTCTCCGTAGGCGGGGAGCCATCTCACCGCATGCACCTGCTCGATCGCGCGCTGCCTGAGGCCCGCATTGTCGAGCGAGATGAACCACTGATCGGTGGCTCTGAAGATCACCTTCTTCTTGCACCTCCAGCAATGCGGGTACTGGTGGCGCAGGGTGCCAGAGGCCAGCAGCGCGCCGCGGGCCGCGAGGGCCGCGATGATCAGGTCGTTGGCCTCGAAGACGCTCTGTCCCTCGTACTCCGGCACGTCGGACGTGAAGCGGCCGCGATCGTCCACGGGCGTGTAGGCGGGCAGGCCGTACTTCACGCCGACGGCGAAGTCTTCGTGGCCATGGCCCGGAGCCGTATGGACCAACCCCGTGCCGGTGTCGAGCGTCACGTGGTCGGAGAGAACGAGCGGGGACTCCCTGTCGATGAAGGGGTGGCGGGCCTTGAGACCCTCCAGCTTCCCCGCGTCGACGACCTCGAGGATACGCTCGCCCTTCAGCCCGGCACCGCGGAGCACCTGGGGCACGAGGTCCTCGGCGAGGACGAGGACCTCGCCGCCGATCTCGACGAGCGCGTAGCGGGCTCCCGGCTGCAGCGCGATGGCCAGGTTCGCCAGAAGGGTCCAGGGCGTCGTGGTCCAGATGAGGACGGACGAACGACGCCCGCGGAGATCGGCGCGAAGGGGCGAGAGGTCGATGGGGAAGCGGACCGTGATGGAGGGGCTCTCGATCTCCTCGTACTCGACCTCCGCCTCGGCCAGCGCGGTCCGGCAGGAGGCACACCAGTGGACGGGCTTGAGCCCCTTGTAGACGCTGCCCGCGCGATGAAAGCCCGCGAGCTCGCGGATGATGGCGGCCTCGTAGGAGGGATCGATGGTCAGATAGGGCCGCGACCACTCTCCGAAGATCAGGAGCCTGCGGAAGTCCGTCCGTTGCAGATCGATGAACTTCTCCGCGTAGCTCCGGCAGGCCGCCCGGACTTGCAGGGCGGTCATCTCCCGCTTCTTCTGACCGAGATCCCTGTCAACTTGAAGTTCGATGGGGAGCCCGTGGCAGTCCCAGCCCGGAACGTAGGGGGAGTCCATCCCCATCATCGAGCGGGATTTCACGATGAGGTCCTTCAGGATCTTGTTCAGTGCCTGTCCGAGGTGGATCCGCCCGTTGGCGTAGGGCGGGCCGTCGTGCAGGACGTAGGAGGGGGAGCCCTTCCGGGCCTTCCGAAGGCTCCCGTAGAGGTCGATCTCCTCCCACCACCGGATCATCTCGGGCTCCCGCCGGGGCAGATCCGCTTTCATGCTGAAGGACGTGCGAGGCAGGTTGAGGGTGGATTTCAGATCGATGGTGGTCATGAGCCGGGTGTCCGGGGCGGGTAGGGGAGAAGTCCGCTGACCTTACTTCGGCCTCCCTCGGAGTGTCAAGGAATCACGCCTCGCCCGGTCCTTGTTGAAGCCTTAAGAATCAGAGTGTTAGACTCGCCCTCCGCTTCGGCAGGGACTTGCGCGATGCCACGCACCTACATGGATCACAACGCCACGACGCCCATGCCCGAAGCCGTGCGGCGCGCCGTGGCCGACGGGGCAGCCCTGCTCCGGGGGAACCCCTCCAGCCCGCATGCCGAAGGGCGGGCCGCGCGCGCGATCCTCGACGAGGCCCGCGAGGAGATCGCGCGCCTCGCCGGCGTGGAGGCCGCGGAGGTGATCTTCACCAGCGGCGGGACCGAGTCGAACAACCTCGCGTTGCGGGGCATGACGGCGCAGGCGCAGGCACGAGGGAGGCGGGTCCGGATCGTCACCTCCGCCGTGGAGCACCCTTCCGTCCTCGAGACGTGCCGGGCGCTGGAAGCGGGAGGCGCGCAGGTCGAGTTGCTCCGGGTCGACCAGGATGGGCTCGTGGATCCGGAAGATCTCGAGTCGTCGCTTCGCCGCGAGGGGGCGGACATCGTCAGCATCATGCACGCGAACAACGAGACGGGAGTGATCCAGCCCCTCGAGGAGCTTGCGGCCGTGGCCGCGCGCCACGGTGCGGCCTTTCACTCCGACATGGCGCAGTCTGCGGGCAAGATCTCCGTGACCGGGGCCGCTCCCGGCGCCTCTGCCGTGACTCTCGCCTCGCACAAGATCGGTGGGCCCCCGGGGATCGGCGCCCTCGTCCTCGGGCGCGGAACGAAGCTCGTGTCGCAGCTCTCGGGGGGCGGGCAGGAAGAGGGGAGGCGAGCGGGCACCGAGTCCGCCTTCCTCGCCGCGGGTTTCAGCGCGGCCCTCCGGCTGCTGGATCTCGAGCGCTCGCGTGCGCTGGCCCGCCTGAGGGACCGCATTGAATCCGAGCTCCCACTGCTCTCGGAGGGAGCGCGGGTGCACGGCGGCAGTGCGCCCCGGGTGCCGAACACGACCTCCTTCTTCCTCCCGGATCTTCCGGGACGCCATCTCGTCGTTCAGCTCGATCTCCTGGGCTTCGCGATCTCGACGGGCTCCGCCTGCTCCACGGGCTCAGCGCGCCCCTCCCACGTTCTCGAAGCCATGGGGTGCCCTCCCGCGGAGGCGGTAGACTCCGTCCGGATCAGCCTCGCGCCATCGACCCGCGAAGAAGAGGTCGACGCGCTGCTGGAGGCCCTTCGCGAGGTGGCAGCCCGGGGCCGGGCCGCCCGCGCGGGCAGTGATGCGCGCCATTCAGCCCCCGCGAGGACGCCATGACAGCCGTCTGCCCATCGTGCAGCAAGCCCTTCGTCTTCGCCGACGAGCGCTTCGGTGATCGCCCGAGTGTTCGCGTCCGCTGCCCGGCCTGCGGAGGCGTCGTGACTCTGGAGAAGCAGAACCCGGAGCCGGCGCCGCCCCCCGCTGCACGCGCCTCGGGCACAGCCAGGGCACCCGCTCCGCAGCCGGTGCAGCTAATCCCCGCAGGCGAGGCTGCTGCGGTCGCCGCACTCGTGCCGGATTCCGAGGGCCCTCCAACGGTCAAGGTCAAGAAGTCCGCCACGCTCGAGGGGGTCGCCCCCGTGGATCACGTGCCCCCGATGCCCCGGGACAGGCGGATCTCGCTCGCGCTCCTCAGCGGGCCCGACACGGGTAAGGTGCTGCTCTGCAGCACCTCGCGCGCGGTCATCGGCCGGGCCGGGACGGACATTCCCATCCAGGACGACGAGATCTCGCGCCGGCACGCCTTGATCGAGATCCGCGACGATCGCTACTTCCTCAAGGACCTCGGGAGCACGAACGGGACCTTCGTGGACGAGCGGCGCATCACGGAGACCGAGATCTTCGACAAGAGCGAGTTCCGGGTCGGCAACACGCACTGCATGCTCATCGTCACGGCCGTGGACGACCTCTGATGGCGAGGATCCTCGCCGCCATGAGCGGAGGGGTGGACTCCAGTGTGGCCGCCGCGATCCTCGTGGGACAGGGCCACGAGGTCGTGGGCGTCTCGCTGCAGCTCGCGGACGAGAAACGGGGGGGCGCCGTGTCGCGCTGCTGCTCGGCCGCGGACCTGCGTGATGCACGCCGTGTCGCGGCGCACCTCGGCATCCCGCATTACGTCTTCAACGAAGAAAAGGCCTTCGAGCGGGAGGTCATCGAGCCTTTCCTCGAGGCCTACCGCCAGGGCAGGACGCCCAATCCCTGCGTGGGCTGCAACAGCCGATTGAAGTTCGGCGCCCTCCTGGCGCTGGCCCGTTCCATCGATGCCTCGAAGGTGGCCACGGGCCACTATGCCCGCCTCGTCCTGGAGGAGACCCGCCCCCGGCTCCACCGCGCGGCCGACGCTTCGAAGGACCAGTCGTACTTCCTCTTCGACCTGAGCGAGGAGCAGCGGGAGGCGGCGCTCTTCCCGCTCGGAGAGATGACCAAGCAGGAGGTCCGGACGCTCGCGGGGCGGCTCGCTCTGCCCGTGGCGGGAAAGCCCGAGAGCCAGGATCTCTGCTTCGTGCCGCGGGGGGATGTCCAGGGCTACCTGAGCCGGCGGCTCGGCCCGTCTCCCGTGTCGGAGATCCGTCACGTGGACGGCAGGCTCCTCGGCCGGGGCGGGGGAGGAGCTAGGCCCACGGTTGGACAGAGGAAGGGGCTCGGCGTCGCCACGGGAGAGCCGCTCTATGTCCTGGACGTGGATGCCGAATCGGGGAGGATCCTCGTCGGGGGGAGCGATCAGATTCTGACGCGGGAGCTCGTGGCCACCGGAGCGCATCTGCACGATGCCGCCCTGTCCTCCCGGCCCTTCCGGGCGGAGGCGCGGATCCGCTCACGCCACGCCGGGGCATCCGCTCTCGTGACGCCGCTCGGGGGAGGGAGGATCCGGGTCGAGTTCGACGAGCCCCAGGCCTCGGTCACGCCGGGGCAGGCCGTCGTGTTCTACGAAGGCGACCGCCTGCTCGGAGGAGGCTGGATTGAGCGGCAGCCGGTTGCGCAAGGGAGCTTCCCTCCGATAGACTGGGAGTCCGAAATCGCCGAGCGGGCATAACTCAGTGGTAGAGTGTCAGCTTCCCAAGCTGAAGGTCGTGGGTTCGAATCCCATTGCCCGCTCCAGCTTCCCTTCGTTCCGCCGCCAACCGACCTGAGCCCATCCGGCTGAATCGCGATTCGCCGGCGAACCTCGCACCGCTGATACCGTGGCTCGAGCGTCGCTGCTCCGCATACGTATTCTCTGATTCTGTGTTGCTCGGATCACAGCGTATCCGTATACTCCGGCTGTCCTTCCTGAACGCGCGCATCCGCACGGGGCACCCAGCGCCGGAGGCGGAAGCCGCTCATCGGTTCGAGGGCGTCACCCGGCGTGATCGGATGGATGCGCGTTCGCTGCTCCGCGGAAGCGCCGGTATCCCTGTTCGCTGCCCTTGTCGTCACACTGACTCTCGCGGTTACACCGTCTGATGCTCAGGTCCTCTACTCGGCCGGTCAGATAGGAGGGCCCACGGGAACTGGGCCGGGCCCCGCAGGGGAGACGGCGTGGGACGTGGTTGTGGACAGCAGCGGCTCTGTCATCGTCGTCGGCCGTTATGAAGGAACTGCCGACCTCGATCCCACATCAGGGGTCTCGACCGCGGTAGCGGCCGGATTCCTCGACGCTTACGTCATCAAACTCAACAGCGCAGGGAGCCTTATCTGGGCGGGAAGTTTCGGTGGCCCGGGAACCGACTACGCGCAATCCGTGGCTGTCGATGTCGTCGGGAACATCTATGTCGCTGGCCTCTTCAGTGACACGGCGGACCTGGATCCCTCTCCCGTAGTTTCGCTCCTTTCGTCCAGCGGTGGAATGGACGCCTTCGTTATCAAGCTGAACGGAGCGGGGAGTCTGGTGTGGGCACGTGGCATCGGAGGACCGCTGTTCGATGCCGGGCGGGACGTCGCCGTTGACGGTACGGGTGAGGTCGTCGTGGTAGGGGAGTTCTCCGACACAGCCGACTTCGATCCGGGCCCTGGCACGTACAGCGTGGCCTCGGCGGGCCAGACCGACGGGTTCGTTCTCAAGCTCACTGGCGGCGGCGGATTCCTCTGGATCGATCCGATCGGGGGAGCCGGCCCCGACCGCTCCGAGGGCGTTGCAACTGATGGCTCCGCCAACATCCTGGCCGTCGGAGCCTTCGAGGATACCGTCGATTTCGATCCTGGCGCCGGCACAAACTTGGTGACTTCAGCGGGCGCGAGCGACGGATTCATCTGGAAACTGGGAGGGGCGGGCGCGCTCGTCTGGGCAGGTCACATCGGGGGCCCGGGCATCGACGCTATCGAGGACATCGGGATTCAAGGAACGGGCGACATTCTGGCGGCTGGCTCCTACATGGCCACCGCGGATCTCGATCCGGGTGCAGGCACTCAAAACCTGACCTCAGCAGGTCTCCGCGACGCCTTCGTCTCTAAGTTGAACGGCGCGGGGAATCTCCTCTGGGCAGAGACAGTTGGCGGGACCGGAGACGACCGCGCGCTGGCCTTGGCCTCGGAGAGCGGGGGCAGGGTGCACGTCATGGGGGGATTCGAAGGGACAGTCGATCTCGACCCCGGAGGCGGGATCTCTTCTGTGACAACAGTCGGAAGTGCGGACGCTTTTGTTCTGAGTCTGGACGATGCGGGGCAGTTCGCAGGTGGTTTGGGGTTCGGGGGAGTCTTCTTCGAATTCGGCAGGGGGATTGCCGCGGCGGGTAATGGTAGCGTTTATGCCGTCGGGTTTTTTGGCAGTACAGTTGACTTCGACCCCGGGCCCGGCATCTTCAACCTCACGTCGTTCGGACACGCCGACGGATTCCTGTTCCATGGCACCACGGGTCCGGTCGTCGCGCTGCAATCTGGCCAGTACTGCATCCATGGCGTGTCTTCGAACCAGATCTACTCCTGGTGGCTCGACGTGGGGTGCGACAACGCGAACAAATCGCTCGAGCCTTCGAACTCGAACGCCGGGCCGGTGACCCCTACCGGCGCAAGCGCAGCGATGCTCGCCAGCGACTTCGCACTGAGCATCAGCAGCAACCTCACGGCCAAGCAGGATGGGATCAGTGCCTCCGCTTCGAGCAACTGCTTTCAGCTACAGGTTGGGGCTGGTGTGTGCACCGCCAACGTCTGCACCGCCCCTGGGTTGACGTCCGGCCAGGCCTGCACGACCAACCTAGCCTGTAACTTCACGGGGCCGCTTTGCCTTCTCGTCGGAATCGTGAATCAGCCGCCCGCCTGTCTGGTGACCACATCCGGATGTCCCTACAACCCGGTCATCACACTGGGGCCTGGCCCGCCATCAGCGACTATCCCGACCCTGAGCAACTCCGGGATGGTTCTCTACCTGTTGCTCCTCTTGGCGGCCGGGGCGTTCCTCGCGCTGCGAGGAAGGACCGGGGCGACCCGGTGAGACCAAGCCTCAAGGAGCAGCCGGCTCCAGGGCCAGCGGTTCACTTCAAGGTCGAGCGGAGCCGAAGTGCTGCGTCGCCCGTGACGTTTACCTGACGATCCGTTCTTCCTGACGCCAACTTTTGTCACTCCTCTGACACCACCCTCCTGAGCCCTATTTGCACTAAACTGTTCATCTTGTGTTGCATAGGTACAGAATCGTCCATGTCGAACATCTGGCACTAGCGTTGCTTCTGGAACCGGGCGGCCCTGCTGTCGAGCCTGAGTCAGCTCGAGGCGATTCTCCGGAGGCACCCCCGTGACCGAAGCGATCCTCAAGAGTCTCGAAGGCTCTTCCCTCGCCATCATCGCCGCCGATCCAAGGGGCCGGATCGAGTATTCGAACGAGAGAGCGCGGAAGCTCTTCGGGCCTCTCGAAGGTCTCTCCCTGGCGGAACCACCCCCCTGCGATGACCCGCGGGGGCCTCTCGCGAACCTGGTCGGTTTCTGGGAAGGACTGGAAGACCGCACCGCCCCCGCGCCGCCCCGGATCGTCCGGATCAAGACCGAGGGACTCTCCGCGTTCCTCTGGTTCCACTGCGTGCCTCAGGGCAATCCCTCGAACCCCGGCACGCTGTTCATGGTGGCGGACCTGACGACTCATCTCTCGGGTAGCGAGCCCGTGAAGCGGCTCGTTTCCCAGCTCGCGCACGACCTGCGCTCACCGCTGACCTCCATCGCCGGCGCGGCCGAGCTGCTGCTGAGCGGGAGGGTCGGAGCGCTGCCCGGGGTCCAGGAGAAGCTGATTAAGATCGTGGATGACGGCGCCTCGAGGATGACGTCCATCATCCAGCACGCGGCCGATGAGGGGTGCGAGAAAGGGGTCCAGGCATGAACAGCGGCAGCATCCTGATCGTGGACGACAGCGACAACATCAGGAACGTCCTCCAGATGAACTTCGAGTGGCTCGGGTACGAAGTACGCTGCGCGAAGGATGGCGAGGAGGCGCTGCGGATCGTCAAGAGGGACAATCCGGACCTGATCATCCTCGACGTCATGATGCCGAGGAGGAACGGATACCAGGTCTGCCGCGCGCTCAAGGCCGATGAGCGCACTCGCGAGATCCCCGTCGTCTTCCTCACGGCGAAGGATCAGGAGGGCGATCGGTTCTGGGGCAGGGACTGCGGCGCCGACGAGTACCTGACGAAGCCGTTCTCGGCGGCCAGGCTCGAGCAGGTCATCGCGCGCCTCATCAGCAGGCACCGAGGGGCCGACGCGCCCGGCGACATCACCACCCGGATCCAGGCCCTGGCAGCCCAGGGGGCCCCATGCTCCAGCATCTCGTTCGAGATCGACTCCAAGGCGCTCCAGGTCTACCGGCAGAAGTACGGCGAGATGAAATACCAGAACGTGCTCGAGGGACTCCGGAAGATCATCGTGGACTCGCTGACACGGGAGTGTCCCGGATCCCTCATGAGCCGCCCAGGTGAGACAGCGCTGCGGGCGGTGATCGCCTGCCCCAACGAAGAGGCGACCCTCGCCGCGGGGAGAATCTGCATGCAGGCGGATCTCTTCCTCCGAGGCCTCTACGACCGCGAGGATGCCGAGCGTGGGTACGTGGTGACCCGGCTCGCGGCCGACGGGGGAGAAATCCATGTCCCACTCCTGCGGGTCGAGGCCACCGTCAAGCCGGAAGCCCACGCCGCCTGAGGGCCCACATGACGACGACAGCAGCTCCAGCGACCACGCCCGCAAGTGCGGGGGAGGCCCGCCGGGATCCGGGCAGCGCCCCGCGCATCCTCCTGATCGACGACGATCCGGGGATCCGGGCGACCTTCGAGGAGGTCCTCAGGACGCTCGGGTGCGAGGTGGTTTCCGTGGCGGATGGCCAGTCGGGCCTCGACGCGATCAAGCGGGAGGCCTATGAGGTCGTCTTCGTCGACTACCTGCTTCCGAAGGCCGACGGCCTCCAGGTCCTGGAGGAGGTCAAGGCGTTCCACCCCGAGACCGAAGTCGTCATGATCACGGGCGAGGGGAACGAGCAGATCGTCCGCGCCGCCTTCAAGAGCGGCGCGATGGACTACATCACGAAGCCCGTTCGCCTCTCCGACCTGGAGATCATCCTCCAGGTGGCTTTCGACAAGCAGAAACTGCGCCGGGAGAACCAGGAGCTCAGGCGGCTGAACGCGAGCCTGAAGGCGCTCATCGACTCGAAGTACTCCTTCAAGAGCATCATCGGCAACTCGGACGAGATGAAGAAGGTCTTCGATCTCGTTCGGCGCGTGGCCTCCACGCGCAGCACCGTCCTCATCACCGGGGAGAGCGGCACGGGCAAGGAGCTCATCGCCAGGGCGATCCACCACGAGAGCGAGCGCGCCCAGAAGCCCTTCGTCGCCGTCAGCTGCGGCGCCATGCCGGACAATCTCCTGGAGGACGAGCTCTTCGGCCACGTCCGAGGGGCCTTCACCGACGCCGTCGCCGACAGGCAGGGGCGCTTCGAGCAGGCGGATGGCGGGACGCTCTTTCTCGACGAGATCGGCACGATGACACCGAATCTTCAAGTAAAGCTCCTCCGCGTGCTTCAGGAGAAGGAGTTCAGCCCGCTTGGGACCACCCGCAAGGTGCACGTGGACGTCAGGATCATCGCGGCCACGAACTCCGACCTGAAGGACGCCATGGACAAGAAGCTCTTCCGGGAAGACCTCTACTACCGGCTGAACGTCATCCACATCAGCCTTCCGAGGCTGTCGGACCGCCGCGAGGACCTGCCCCTGCTGATCACCCACTTCATGCAGCGCTGCTGCGGCGACAGCGGGGCGGCCATCAAGAGCTGGGCCCCCGCCGCCGTGAGGTGCCTCCTGGCCTATGACTGGCCCGGGAACGTCCGCCAGCTCGAAAACGTCGTCGAGCGCGCCGTGGCCCTTTCGGGTGGAAGGACCCTCCTGGACGTGGAGGATCTTCCCGACGAGATCCGGCGGCGCGGACGGCAGGAGCGCCCGGAGATCCATCTCGACGGTGACGGGATCCTCCTCGACAAGGTCGTCGGCCAGTTCGAGGAGAGGCTCCTCCTCGAGGCGCTCGAGCAATCCGCCTGGATCAAGACGCGGGCCGCGAAGCTGCTGCACATCAAGCGGACGACACTCATCGAGAAAATGAAGAGGTTCGGAATCCCGCTGAGGTGCGAGACGCCGGCCCGGCCTTCCTGACCGCGGGGGCCGCGGCCTCCCTGCATCCTCTGTTGTCCCGCCGCCGGCGGCTGTGTTAGGCTGGCCGCCCTGAAGCGGCGCGAACGATCCGGACCCCTCGCTGAGCGCCGGGTGGGCGATGACGGATGCCGACCATCCTGATCGCGGACGATACGGGCCTCTTCCTTGCGCTCGAGACTTCACCGGCTCTCCGTTCAGCGTGCAGCCTCAAGACCGTGCGCTCGGCAACGGAGCTCCTGGCACGGGCCTCTACGGCCGCCCCGGATCTGTTCCTCCTCGACGGGGACCTGTTGGGCCCCGGCGTGGGGGAGTGTCTCCGCAAGATCAAGGCGGATCGACGCCTGGCATCGGTGCCCATCGTCATCGCCACCGCCACGCCCGATCGCATCGCGCCCCTGCTGGGCCCCCGAGACCGCCTCTTTTCGAAGCCGGTGCCTCCTGACGAGCTCGGCGCCGCCCTGACCCAGCTCCTGCCGCTCGCCCGGAGGGCCGGTCCTCGCGTGGCGCTGTCGGTCCCGGTCACGTGCGTCCCCGAAGGCGAGACGCACGAGCCCATCCGGGGGCGCGCGAGGGACGTGGCCAGCGGCGGAATCTTCATCAGCACCCCCTGGGAGCCGAGCCCAGGCACCCGCTTCGTGGCGCGCTTCGCTCTGCCGCGGCCCCGGGGCGGCAGTCCATCCGGGACGATCTCTCTGCGTTGCGAGGTGATCCGGAGGGTCGGCCCCGAAGAGGCAGATCGGATCATCGGTGTGGGGGCGGCCATCGTCGAGATCAGCGAGGCGGATGCGCTCCTGCTCCGCGCCTTCATCGCCACCGAAACCTGAGGGGAGCCTGACCGAACCGTGAGCCGCACAGTCCTCGTCGTCGACGACGATCACGAGATCCTCGATATCACGAGCGCCGTCCTGCGGGATGGCGGCTACCGCGTCCTCACGGCCTCGGGCGGGCGTGAGGGGCTCGCGATCGCCCGGACGGAGCGCCCGGACCTCATCCTCCTCGACATCAACATGGATGACATCGACGGCTGGTCCACGCTGCGCCTCCTTCGGCTGGATCAGATCACCCGATCGACGAGGGTCGCGATGTTCTCCGTGAGGTTCGACCTCGCGGAAAAGATGGAGGCGCTGAAGCGCTCCGCCGACGATTACATCGTCAAGCCCTTCGGCGTGGACGAGCTTCTCGGACGCGTGGGGCGGATCCTGGAAATGGCCCCCCCGGCAGAGAGCGCGGGGGGTGCCGTCGGGCAGGCGCGCCCCTAGGGAGGGAGCGCGAGTTTCACGAGCCGGTGGGGGGGATCATGGGGCCCGACCACGACCTGCGCACGGAATACCTCCGGCTCAAGTCCGCCCTCTACGATCCGAACACGGACCTCGCCAGCCTTCCCGCGATCCTCGACTCCGTGCGGCCCCTCTTCCACCTGGGACGCAGCGTCGGGGTCCTCCAGGTGAGGCTGGAAGGCCTCCAGAGGATCGAGGCCATCTACGGCTGGCAGGCCACCGACAGGCTGCTGAAGGTGGCAGGATCGGTTCTGCATGGCGCCGTCGGCTCGTCGCTGCCCGGCAATTCGGTGCTCGCGCAGACGGGCATCCATGCAGGGAGCTTCGCCGCCTTCCTGCCGGTCCCGGCCGACGTGGCCGATCCGGGCAGCTTCGTCGAGCAGGCCGCCGCGCGGCTCTCGGAGAGCTTCCGGCAGCGCTTCGGGACTCCCGAGTTCGACACGATGTCGCCGCGAGTGGACTTCCGGGTGGGCCACGCCGCCTTCACGAACGAGCCTTTCTTCCGCCTCGAGAGGATCATCTACCGCGCGCTCGATGAGGCCCTCGGGGCGACGCGGGGAGAGGACGACCGGCGCAGAGGAAAGAACCTCATCGAGCTGCGCAGGATCCTCGATGCGGGAGACATCGAGGTCGTCTTCCAGCCCATCGTCGATCTCGAGGACTCCCGGATCTTCGGCTACGAGGCCTTCTGCCGCGGGCCCCGGCAGAGCGCGCTGGAGAGCCCGCAGGCGCTCTTCGAGACCTCGCGCGAGGGGTCTTCGTCGAGGGAGCTGGACATGCTCTGCCAGAAGCGGGCCCTCGAGGGTGCGCGCGGGATGGAGGCGGGCGAGAAGCTCTTCCTCAACGCCCTGCCCGCCTCGCTCCTCGACCCTGGATTCAGGGATCACCTGCTCCGGGATCTCCCTGCGAACCTGCCCTTCCGCGTCGAGGACATCGTCATCGAGATCGCCGAGAGAGAGGCCATCGGCGACTACAGGCTCTTCGAGAGCGAGGTGGGCGAGCTGCGAATGCGGGGCTTCCGGTTGGGGGTCGATGATGTCGGGACGGGATCCGGCAGCCTCCAGACGATCGCCGAAATCCGGCCCGACTACATCAAGGTGGACGGCTCGCTGATCCGGAACATCCAGCAGAGCCTCGTCAAGCAGGAGATGCTGCGCTCCCTCGCGAAGGTGGCGCGATCGATACATGCAACGCTCGTGGCGGAAGGGATCGAATCCGGCGAGGAGCTCGCGGCCGTCCGGGAGTGCGGCGTCCGTTATGGCCAGGGCTTCCTCTTCGCGATCCCCCGCCGTGAGCTTCCGGCGATCCTCACCGATACCCGACCCGGTGGGGGCCCGCCGGCCGTCTGACATACGCCGGCAACCTTCCCTGCCTTAACCAGCGACGGGACCCCTGCCCGCGCGAGGGCCGATGTACGCCATGGTCCTTCGCGCCGGACTCCAGGCAGGTGTGCCTGGGGGCGGCGCCACGCTGACACTCGAAGGCTGGAGTGTGTTCCTCCTCCTCGCGGTCCTCGCCGCCGCCGGGGCCGGATGGGCTTTCTACGCCCTCTCCCGCCGCCCGGCCTCCCGAGGCGGCGGCGTGGAGCCGGCGCGCCCCACCCCTGAGGTCCCCCCGACGGATCCGCTCGACATCGCTTTCGGCGCGGCGGCGCACGGAATCCCGGACGGGGTGCTCCTCTGCCGTGGAGGGAGGATCGTCAGGGCGCAGGGGAGGGCCAGCCTGCTCGGAGACGACCCCGCTTCCCTCGCGGGGCACCCCTTCACCGCGCTCGCGGGCGCCGAGGACGTGCTCCTGCTCGCGGAATCCCTGCGATCGCCCGGACCGGGCGACCCCTCGCTGCGCTTCTCGCTCTCGCTCCCGGGCAGGCCGTCGGCGCGGAGCGTGGCGGCTCGCATCCTCCGCGCTCCCGGAGGCAGAGGCGGAGACTTCGTCGCGGTGCTGAGCGACGTCACGGCCGCAACGGCCGTGGCGCGGGCCGCCTCGACGGTGGCCACGCGGATTTCGGAGGCTCTGGCACTTCTGCCGGAGGCTGTCCTCATCACCGCCGGCCCGAAGGGTAGCGAGAGCGTGGCCCACGCGAACCGGGCCGCGGGGACTCTGCTCGGGTGTGATCCCGCTGAGCTGAAGGGCCTGACGCTGGAGGAGCTTCGCGCGCGTGCTGAGGTGGCGCTCTCCCGTTCGGCGGCGTCGCTCCTCTTCCCCGATGAAGCGCGGGGGCGCGACGAGAGGATCCGGGTCGAAGGCGCGGTCCCCCGCGATCTGGAGCGCACGGTGCACGGGCTGGGCGGCGGTCTCCCCGCGCGGCTCTTCATCGTCCGGGACGTCTCCGCCTCGGTCACCCGGGAGGAGGAGCTGAGGCGCGCGGCGGAGGAGGCGGAAGCGGCCTGGCGGAGCGTGGAGGAACGGCAGGAGCAGATCCTCATGGCGAACGAGGGGCTGGAGAGGAGGATCTCGGACTCCGCCCGCTTCAACAGGGAGCTTCGGGCGATCGACGAGATGAAGTCCAACTTCCTCGCCAACGTCTCGCACGAGCTGCAAACACCGCTCGTCTCCATCAGGGGCTACACGGAGATGATCCTCAAGGGGCGGATGGGCCCCCTGACGGAGGAACAGGAGCGCGGGCTGAAGGTGGCGCTCCGCAACGTGGACCGCCTCATCGGCCTCATCGACAGCCTGCTCTCCTTCGTGCGGACCGAGAAGGACGCCGAGCCGCTGCGGCTCGAGGTCTTCCCCCTGCGGCAGCTCGTGGAGGAGGTGATGGAGCTGCTCACGGACCGCGCCGCCGAGCGGGGGGTGACCATCAACCTGCACCTACCTCCCGGGGACATGAGCATCAGGGCCGACCGGAACAGGATTGCCCAGGTCTTCATCAACCTCGTGGGCAATGCGATCAAGTACAACAGGCCCGGCGGAAGCGTGGACATCGAAGCCTCACGAGGCTCGCGATCGACCGCCAGGGTGGAGATTCGGGACACCGGCGTGGGGATCGCCCGGGAGGATCTCGACAAGATCTTCGAGCGCTTCTATCGGGCGGCCTCGGCAGGTGGTGAAGGCAGCGGCCTGGGACTCGCGATCACGCGGGACATCCTGAGGCTTCACGGCTGCCAGATCCGCGCCGACAGCGAGCCCGGAACGGGGTCCGTCTTCTCCTTCACGCTGCCGCTCGAGGCACGAGGACGCTCGGAGCGCGCTCCGAGACTCACAGGCACTGAACGCGAAGAATCCTAGGATCGCGCCGCCCCGTTCCTCGCAGCGCGGGTCATCTCGCGGGGGGATGCCGAAGGGAGCGGTGAAAGAGGATCACGGCGGCGGCCGAAACGACGTTCAGGGACTCGACACCGGGCCGCAGCGGGACCGACACCATGAAATCCATGGCATCGATGACCGAGGTCGGCAGCCCCGCGCCTTCGGTGCCGACGACGAGAGCGGCCGGTCCTCCGAGGTCCGCCTCGATATAGGATCGTCCGTCATGGGGAGAGGCTCCGATCAAGCGAAGACCCGCTTTCCGGATCGACTGGAGGGCGGGAGCGGCGCGTGCTGCCTCCAGGACCGGGAACCTGGGGATGGAGCCCGCGCCTGCGCGCACCGACCGTGGCGCCCAGGGGTCGGCACCTCCGATGCACAGGAGGGCCGTACCCCACGCCGCGTCGGCGACGCGCGCGAGCGCACCGAGATTGCCGGGATCCTGGATACCCTGGGCGACAAGGACGAGCGGGCTCTCGGCCCGCGCGAGAAGGGTCTCGAGATCCCAGTGCGGCCTCTCCACGATCAGGAGAATGCCCCGCGCTGCCTCGACGTCGGCAAGGGAGGCGAGGACGGTGTCCTCGACGCGCCGCACGCGTTCCCCGAGCCGGCCGAGCGCCTCCAGCACCTTCCCGCCTTCGCGCTCCCGGGCAAGGCGCGGGCTGGCAAGCGCCTGGACCACGCGGTAGGGGCCCGCGAGGATCTCCGCGGCGAGCGACGGCCCTTCGATGACGATGACTTTCTTCCGGCGGCGCTCGGCGGTGGATCTCAGGAGCTCTTTCAGCTCTTTGAGCAGCGCGGAGCCTCGCCCGGCGCGCGTCACCGATGCGAGAGGGTCCTTCTCGCCGCCCTGCCGGCCCGGGTTCATGAGGCGCCCGCCATCGGATCGATGGCCCCGCCGACGGGGGAGAGCGGGGAATGAGGCGGGCGGAGGTGATCCAGATCGAGCCCGGCGCCGCCGATGGAGGAGAGGCGCTCGAGGCATCGTGCCGAGTGCTCGTCCGCGGTGGCATCGTGGCGCATCCCACGGAGACGCTCTACGGGCTCGCCGTCGATCCGTGGAACATCGAAGCGCTCGGCAGGCTCGCCCACGTCAAGTGCGCCGCTCCAGACCGGGGCTACATCCTCATCGCCGCCAGCCGGGAGCAGGCTCTCCAGCTCGCGGCCCGCCCGTGGCCCCGCCAGCTCGGCCCGCTCTCGGAGGCCTTCTGGCCGGGGCCGCTGACCCTCATCCTGCCCCCTTCCGAAGCGGCGCCGCCCGCTGAATGCCGGAGCCCTCAGGGCATCGCCGTGAGGGTCACGCCCGATGCGATCGCCGCGGCGCTGGTCCTCGCCTTCGGACGGCCGCTGACTTCGACCAGCGCGAACCGGGGAGGGCGTCCCCCGGCGCGCTCCGCGGCGGAGGTGCTGGATGAGCTCGGCACCGAGATCGATCTGATCCTGGACGGAGGACGCAGGGACGGAGGCGAGCCCTCGACCCTCCTGGATCTCACGGGGCCCGAGCCGGTCTTCCTTCGGAAGGGCGCGGTGACCGAGGCCCGCATCCGAGAGGTTCTGGCCCGCGGCCCGCAAAGCGCCTAGGTACGCGTCCCGCCGTGGTAGAATGCGGCCTCGTTTCGTGGAAAGGACGCTCATGCGAGATTTTCTCAGAAAAGTCGATCTCTTCGCCGGTTTCTCCGACGGAGATCTCGAGAAGATCGCCGGCCGTCTCGGGAGGCACCGCTTCGAGCCCGGCGCGCGGATCATACAGGAGAACGAGCCCGGATCCCGCTGCCACATGATCCTCTCCGGCTCGGTGAGAGTCACGGCCCGGATGACCGGCGAGGAAGACTGCTTCGCCATCCTCAATCCAGGCGATCACTTCGGAGAGATCAGCCTCATCGACGGTCAGGCAGCCTCCGCGACGGTGGTGGCTGAGGAGCCCACGGAGACGGTCTCTCTTTCGAGGGACGACGTGATGGATCTCTTCGAGAAGGAGCCGCGGCTCGTCGCCAGCTTGCTGCACTCGATGCTCCAGGCTTTCTGCCGCAGGCTGCGGGAGACCGACCAGACGCTCTCCTTCACCCGGCTCATGATGAGGGAGAAGGGCGCCTGAGGCGCGATCGGCGCCCCCGATTATTCCTCGCGGCGGGCTGCTTGCTCTTCCTGGCAACCGCCTCGCTGGCCCACCCGGCGGACGAGCCTGTCAGGGCGGAGCCCTCGGATGCCCTCGATCGGCAGATCCGGTATCTCGAAGCCCAGCTCCGCGAGATCGAGCAGGACGCGTCATCGCTGGGCAGGGACCTGGAGCTTCTCGGCACGCGCGAGGCTCTGAGCCGGAGACTGCACCAGAAGGCCGAGGCCGAGCGTGACGACGTCGCGGCGGGCCTCGCCGCGGAGGAGGCCCAGGCCGCGGATCTGGCCAGGAGCCTGGAGCGAACACGCGCGCAGGCGGCAGCGGCGCTGCGCGAGATCTACAAGCGGAGCGCCCTCGCGGGGTATGCCTCCGTGCTCTCGGTGGACGACCCTCGCGACGTCATGAGAGCCTTCCAGCATCTCGACGTCGTCTCCAGGCGCCAGCTCGCGGTCCTTCGTACCTACGCGGAGCAGCTGAGCGAGTCCGAATCACGGCAGGCGATCCTGGGGCGCCGCCGGTCGGAACTCGAGCTGGCCGTGGGAAAGGCCGAGGAGGAGGGGGAGCGCCTCGTCGAGGCGAGAAAGGAACGGCTCGCCTTGCTCGAGCGCGTGGAGCGCGAGCGGTCGATGAACCAGGAGGCCGCAGCCGAGCTCCGGAGGGCCGCGCTGGATCTGGCGGCGATGCTCGACAGCTTCCCGCCGGGCAGCACGCTTCCTCCTCTCGCCGTCGATCTCGAGCGATTGAAGGGGACGCTCCCGTGGCCGGTGGAGGGGAGCGTGAGGCACGGATTCGGCGACCGGAGGCATCCGCGCTTCGGCACGGTCACGCCTCACCCGGGATGGGACCTGCGCGCGGAGCCGGGCGCTCCGGTCAGCGCGGTCGCCTCCGGACGCGTCCTGTTCAGCCACAGGTTCGGGAGTTATGGCCGCACGGTTGTTATCGACCACGGGGGGCGATATCTTTCGGTCTACGCGCGGCTGGGAGCGGCTATCGTGGCGGCGGGAGACGATCTCCTCCCGGGCCAGGAAGTCGGGTTCGCCCCCGAGCCCGACGCGGATGGCTACTCCAGCGTTTACTTCGAGATACGACATCAGGGCCGGGCTCTCGACCCGGCCGGATGGTTGCGGCGAGCGCGCCGGGAGGCCCGACCGTGAGGCGATTTGGATCCCACCCTGTAGCCCTGGGGGCCCTCGGCCTGGTCGTAACGGTCGCGATGGCCACGGGGCTCTCCGCCGTGAACAGCTCGGGCGATCCGGGCTCGACCTACGGGTACCTCAAGCTCTTCAATGAAGTCCTGGCTCTCGTCCGGCACAATTACGTAGAGGATGTTCCTGACAGCGTCCTCCTGAAGGGCGCCTACCAGGGCCTCCTGGAGGCGCTCGACGGGGAGAGCGAGTACCTCTCGGCCACCCAGTATCAGCAGAGCGTTGCAGATCCAACGCCCGCCCCGGCCTCGGCCGGGATCGTCCTCACGCGCCGCGCGGGCTTCCTCTTCGTCGCCGCCGTCCTCCCGGGCTCCGGAGCGGAGGCCGGGGGTGTGAGGCCGGGAGACCGCATCCGGCGCATTGCGAACCGGCCCTCTGCATCGATCGCGTACTCGGAGGCCCAGAGGCTGCTGCGTGGAGATCCCGGCTCCAAGGTCACTCTCGAGATCAGCCGGCCGGAGGCGCCCGATCGGGTCGACATCCAGGTCGAGCTTCGTGAGAATCCGCTGCCCCTTCCTACGCTGGCCGCGGTCGCCGGCACGGTCGCCGTCGTGCGGCTTCCGGCCTTCGGTCCCGGCGCCGGCACGGCCCTCTCGAAGATCCTCGACAAGCTCCACCGCGACGGGACGAACCGCCTGGTCATCGATCTCAGGGACAACGCGTGGGGTGCGCCCGAGGAGGCGATCCGCGCTGCCTCCGTGATCACCGGCGACGGGATCCAGGCCGTGATACGGGGCAGGGGAACCGCAGACGCGCCTGTCCGGGGGGAAGGGCCTCGGACCCCATGGAGGGGACAGATCCTCTTGTTGACGAATCCAGGCACCGCGCTCGCTGCCGAGCTCTTCGTGGCGGCGCTGGCCGACTCGGGGCTCGCCACCCAAGCCGGAGAACCCACGCTCGGCCGGGCAGGGGAGCGGGAAGCGCTGCCCCTCGCGGATGGAGGCTATCTGCTGCTGACCGTGCGGAAGTACGTCTCACCACGGGGGACGACATGGCACGGCGAGGGACTCAAGCCCTCGGTCCCCATCCCCGTGGATCCCGATCTGCCTTTCGAGAAGCGGGCGGATCGGCAACTCGAAAAAGCGAAAGAGTGGCTGGCCGCCGCCGCGAGCGAGGCCAAGGCCGCCTGAGGTGAGCTCCACGTGAGCCCCGTCCCCATTCTGCCCGCCGTCATCGCGGGGCTCCTCCTTGCATCCGGCGCCGCCCCCCCTTCTTCGCCTGCGCATCAGATCGATCTTCGTCCGGAGCCTCCACCCCGGGCCGTCGTCACGCTTGAAGGACGAGCTGTGGGCTACTACGCCTACTGCCTGGCGCAGCAGGCCCTCATGGAGAGGGACTACGAAGGGGCGCGGGGCCACCTCGAAGACGCCGTCAGAGCCGACCCCTCCTCGTCGGAGCTGCCACTGGAGCTGGCGCGGGTCTACCTGGGTCTCCAGCGTGCGAACGACGCCCTCGAGCAGGCCCGGCGCGCCGCCGCGCTGGCCCCCGGCGCCATCGAGCCCCGACGCTTCATCGTGGACCTCTTCCAGTTCGAGCTGAGCCGCAACGAGGCACCGACACCCCAGCTTCTCCTCGAGGCGATCGAAGCACATCAAGAGCTCTTGAAGCTCGATCCAGGCGACACGGACGCTCGCCTCGGGCTGGCGAGAATCCACTACGCGCAGGGCAGCTACTCCCAGACCATTGCCCTTCTCGAAGGCCTCGTCGAAGCTCACCCGGAGGCCGTGGAAGCGGCCCAGATGCTCGCGAGGGCGCTTTCGCGCGCCGGGAGCCCCACGAAGGCCCGCGAGGTTCTCGAGGCGGCGGCCGCGGCACGGCCGGACCTCCTCGAGCTGCGCGCCTCGCTCGCGGAGGCCAGGGAGCTGAGCGGTGATCTCGCAGGCGCGGAGGAGATCCTCCGCGCCCTCGCGGCAGACCACCCGGAGCGGAGCGAGTTCAGGTTCGCCCTCGTCAGGGTGCAGGAACGCCGCGGCGATCACGCCGGTGCTGCCCGGAGCGCTGCGGGGCTCGTGGCGGAGCTGGGGAATCCTCCTCCGGGATCGCGCGAGGAAGCTGATCTCAGGACAGCCTTGCTGCTCCAGGTGGAGGCGGTGGCCGGGGAGGATCTCCGCCGGGCGCAGGAGATTGCGCTGGAAGCCGAACGGCGCTTTCCCGGAGAAGATCGTTTCGCCCTGAAGCGTGCTGAGATCCTGTTCCTCCTCGAGAAGGACGACGCGGCGGAGGAGATCCTCGGTGCCCTCGCCTCCCGCCCGGGGAGCGAGGCCGTGCCTGGCCAGGTGCTCTCCCTCGTCTTCCTTCGAGCCGGGGCGCGGATGGAAAGAGAGTCCGATCGCCGCCGTGCGGAGCACCTCCTGAGGCGCGCGATCCAGATGGACTCGGAAAATCACGCCGCGATGAACTACCTCGGATACATGCTCGCCGAGAGGAACGAGAAGCTCGACGAGGCGCTCCAGCTCGTCCAGAAGGCCCTCGAGCTGGACTCCGCCAACGGTGCCTATCTCGATTCGCTCGGCTGGACCCTCTATCGGCTCGGGAGGCTGGACGAGGCGGAGGAGTCCTTGAGGCGTGCGGCGGAGTCGATCCCCGAGGAGCCCGTGGTGCGCGAGCACCTCGGCGATCTCTACTGGGCGCGCGGCCGGCAGGCGGAAGCCGTTCAGGCCTGGGAGACGGCGCTCAAGCTGGGGATCGAGGAGGCCGCCCGTGTGAAGGAGAAGATCCGGGAGGCCGGCGGGACCAGGACCGGAGAACGGCCCGACTGATGGCCGGGGCCTTCTCCCGATGCGGGAGATGGGAATCGTGCATCGGCCTCGTCGCGGTGGCTCTTCTCACGGGCTGTGGCCGCATGCCGCCGGCCGATCTTCTTGTTTCGGAGGTGCCCTACGCCGCCGCATTCTCCGCGCGCGTCGAGGGGGATGCGGGCAGCCTCCGTTTCAAGGGCATCCTCGCCTCAGCCGGGACGAGCCTCCGGGTCGAGATCGCCGGAGGCGGCAATTCCTTTCTCCTGGTCTGCCGTGGCGATGAGCTGAGCGCCGTTCTCGGGAGGGAAGGCCTCTTCATCCGCGACACCTCGAGTGCCCGGCTTCTGGAGTCCATTACCGGCTTGTCCCTCACCGCGGCCGATCTGTCAGCGATCCTGTACGGAGGAGCGCCCGCCCTTCCCGATGGCTGCGACATCCGTCGAGAGGGATGGAGGCCGGTGGGGGAGCATGGCTGGGCCCCGGGGCGGATACGTGTAACCTGCCCGGGGGGGCTTCTCGATCTCAGGTTGAGGGATGCCTCGCCGCTCGACCCGAGCCGGCAGACGACAGCCTTCGAGCCCCTCGTCGCGCCTCAGCATTTCAAGCAGGCCGGGGTCGAGGAGATCGCGGAGGCCCTGCGCGAGGCGCTGCAGGGCGGAGGTGGAGAAACGCGCCCACGTTGAGCGAAGCGCCCGTTCCGTGTAACTTCCGGCCATGAACGGCCAGGTCCGCCGCATCCGCTGCTTCGCGAAGATCAACCTCAGGCTCGAGGTCCTCAGCGCCCGCGACGACGGCTATCACGACCTTCGCACGATCCTGCACACGATCGATCTCCACGACACCCTGGAGATGGCCCCGGCCCCGGCTCTCTCACTCCGGATGGAGTACGCCTGGCCCGAGGGGACCAGATGCGAGCTGCCCGCGGACGAAACCAACCTGGTTCTCAAGGCCGCCGCCGCCGCGGGGGTGCAAGGTGTGCGCTTCACCCTGACCAAGCGCATCCCAGCCGGCGCGGGGCTGGGTGGCGGGAGCAGCGACGCAGCCGGAGTGCTCCTCGGGCTGGCCGAGATGGAGGGACGGAGGCGGGATCCACGCGAGCTCCACGAAACTGCCGCGAAGGTGGGCTCCGACGTGCCCTTCTTCTTGTACGGGG
>CAZMRF010000001.1:4486-29873 GCA_964568735.1 uncultured Acidobacteriota bacterium | reverse complement strand
GGCGACCAGGTCTATCCGCTGCCTGAGGGCCGGCTCCTTCACCTCGTGCTGGGCTTCGGGCCCGATCCACTGGAAACCGCCGCGGTCTACGCATCCTGGGACGATTTATTGACTTCCACGGACAACATATGTAGAGTGAACAACTTCGCGGCTTGGTCCACTGTCCGGGGGGACGAGAGGTCCTTCGTCGCGAACGACCTCGAGGAGGCCGCGATCCGGCTCCGGCCCTCCCTGAAAGATCTCCGAAACACAATGGAGACAACGGGCGCGCGCTCCGTCTCGATGACGGGGAGCGGCTCGGCCTTTTACGGGCTCTTTGAGGATGCGCCCTCGGCGTCCGAGGGGGCACGGAGGGTCCGCGAAGCCGGATTCGTGGCGGTCACGGCGCGGAGCCTGGGCCGGCGGGAGCGGGATCTCTCCCTCTGGGAGGGGAGAGAAGAGACGTCGGGCCGGCCGGCATGAGAGGACGTCGAAGATGGAAGTGACTGCCGTGCGGGTCTTTCCCGTTCACGAGGAGAAACTGAAGGCGTTCGTGAGCATCATCCTCGATGATTGCTTCGTCGTCAGCGACATCAAGATCATCAACGGAAGCAACGGCCTCTTCATCTCGATGCCGAGCAAGAAGCGGAAGAACGGTACCTTCCGCGACATCGCGCATCCCCTGAACAGCGAGACGCGCCGGATGCTCGAGGAGAAAATCCTCGCCCGGTACAATGAGGTGCTCGCGCAGCCCGATGCTGTGGCGGACGCCGAGGAGGAACCTCCGGAGACCTCGGAATCCACCTCAGACATCTTTTCCTGACGTCTGGGGCGTCGTCCAGCGGTAGGACACTGGACTTTGGATCCAGGAACGGAGGTTCGAATCCTCCCGCCCCAGCCAGCGCGCGTGAGGGGACCGATCCGGCAGGAGCAGGCGAATCATGAAGCCGATGGACCGTGACATCAAGATATTCTCGGGGTCGGCCAACCCGACCCTGGCTGCGGCCATCTGCGCCTACCTGGATCTCCCCCTCGGGCGGATCAATATCACGCAGTTCAGGGACGGTGAGTCCTACTGCCAGATCCGCGAGAACGTGCGAGGAGGCGATGTCTTCGTCATCCAGTCCACCTGCCCGCCCGTCAACAACAACCTGATGGAGCTGCTGGTGATGCTGGACGCCTTCAAGCGCTCGTCCTCCTCGAGGGTCACCGCCGTGATCCCCTACTACGGGTATGCGCGGCAGGAGCGGAAGGACAAGCCCAGGGTGCCGATCTCCGCGAAGCTCGTGGCGGACCTCCTCACGGCGGCCGGCGCGGACCGCATCCTCGCGCTCGATCTGCATGCCCCGGCCATCCAGGGCTTTTTCAACATCCCCGTGGACCATCTCTTCGCCGCGCCCGTCTTCATCTCGTTCGTGGAGAAGCTGGGGCTTCAGGATCTCACCATCGTCAGCCCGGACGCGGGCGGCGTCGAGAGGGCGCGCGCCTACGCGAAGCGGCTCAACGCGGCGCTGGCCATCGTCGACAAGCGGCGCGGAGAGGGGAACGTCCCCGAGGTGATGCACCTCATCGGAGAGGTCAAGAACCGGACCGCGCTCATCGTGGACGACATCGTGGACAGCGCGACGACGGTCATGGAGTGCGCTCGCGCGCTGGCCCGGGAGGGGGCGCGCGAGGTCTTCGGCTGCTTCACGCACCCGGTGCTCTCACAGGGAGCCGTCGAGAAGCTGATGGCCTCGAAGCTCACCCGGACCTGGGTGACGGACTCGATCCCCCTCGATGAATCGAGACGAGCCGCGGGCAGGCTCGAGGTCCTCAGCGTCGCCGAGCTCCTGGGCGAAGCCATACTGAGAATTCACAACAACTCGTCGGTCAGCAGTCTCTTCATTTGACGCGGCCCGGCTCCCCGAAGGGGGGCGGGAGGAGAAGCAGGTACCATGCTCACAGACATCAAGATTCAGGCTCAGCAGCGGGACACCCTGGGGCGGAAGGCTTCACGCAAGCTCGCCCGCCGGGGCCTCGTCCCCGGCGTCCTCTACGGGGCCGCCAGGGCGCCGGTGAACTTCCAGATCGATCCCCGGCGGCTCGACGGCATCCTCCACGGCGCGGCGACGAGCACGACGCTCTTCAGCTTCGGCGTCGACGGGCTCGAAGAGGGAGGCGTCACGATCTTCAAGGACGTTCAGCACGATCCGCTGACCGGGAAGATCATCCACGCGGACCTGTACAGGATCTCGATGGATCAGCAGATACGCGTGAAGATCCCCGTGCACCTCGTCGGCACGGCGCGCGGGGTGAAGCAGCAGGGCGGCGTGCTCGACTTCGTCTGCAGGGAGATCGATGTCTCCTGCCTGCCGGCCAACATCCCGGAGAGGATCAACGTCGACGTGAGCGAGATCGACCTGGGACATGCGTTGAAGCTCGCGGACGTGCAGCTCCCCACGAACGTCACGATTCACACGGACCTGAACACCCCCATCGCCACCGTCGTGGCTCCGGCCGCGGAGAAGGCACAGGCCACCGCGGAAGAGGAAGCCGTGGCCGCCGCTCCCACGGAGCCCGAGGTGATCAAGAAGGGCAAGGCCGAGGACGAGGAAGGCGAGAAGGGAGAGAAGAAGGAGGCGGGCGCCGAGCAGAGGGAGAAGAAGGAGCCGGGGGGCGAAAAGAAGGGCAAGCGGGAGTCGGGAGGCGACAAGAGAGAGAAGTAGGTGCGCATGGTCGTGGGCATGGGGAATCCCGGGCCCCGCTACGAGCGAACGCGGCACAACGTCGGCTTCCTGGCGGCCCGGGAGTTCCTGGCCCGCCACGGCCGCGGAGACGAGCACGAGGAGCGCGGTGCCCTCGTGCGCACGGCGAGATGGGCGGGCGAGTCCTTCTCCGTCGTGATGCCGCAGTCGTTCATGAACCTCTCGGGAGCCCCCGTGGCGGCGATCGCCTCACGGCACGGCGTGGGCCCCGAAGGCATCGTGCTCCTCTACGATGACAGCGACCTGCCGCTGGGCACCGTGAGGGTACGGCCCGACGGCAGGGCAGCGGGCCATCGGGGAGTCCTCTCGGTGCTCGAGGCCCTGGGGACGGAGCAGATCGGCCGGATACGGCTCGGCATCGGCCGGCCGGAGAAGGCGGGTACGGGGCTGGCGGAGCATGTGCTGGACGAATTCGAGGAGAGCGAGATCGAGACGCTGGAGCAGATGATTGGCCGATCGGTGGATGCCCTTCAGGTTTATCTGAAAGCGGGTGTCAAGGCGGCCATGAACCTGTACAATCAGAGGCCCGGCGGGAGCTGAGCCCGCCGTCTCCTTGCCCCTTCAAGGGGCTTCACAGCCATAAGGAGAATCCATGCAGACAATCTACGAGACCATCTTCATCCTCCAGCCGGAGCTCACGGAGGAGCAGGTGGATGCGACCGTCGGCGGCTTCGAGCAGGTGCTCAAGGACGCGAAGGCCGAGCTCCACAAGACGGAGAAGTGGGGGAAGAAGCGGCTCGCCTACAGGGTGAAGAAGTCCTGGGAGGGCTTCTACGTCCTCCTCGAATACACCTCCCCCGCCGCGGCGGTCTCCGAGCTCGAACGGAAGCTGCGGATCCACGAGAACGTCATCAAGTGGATGTCCGTGCGGAAGGACCCCAGGGCCGAGGCCGAGGAAGCGCGGCGGGCTGCGAGGATGGCCCGCGCCCAGACGGCCGGCGGCCGGCGCGGCGAAGGCGATGGGATGGGCGACGACGATGATTCGGAAGGGAGGGGCGGCTCCTACCGGCCCTCCGGTCCCCGCGGGGGCGGTCCGCGCGGCGGGGATCGTGACGAGAGGGAAGGGATGGGCCGGGGCGTGGACGGGGAGGTCGAGTCATGAGCTTCGACAGGGATCGAGACAGGGATCGTGACCGGGACCGCGACAGGGGGGATCGGGACAGGGATCGCCAGGACGGCCCGGGAGGCAAGAAGGGGGCGCGGCCCAAGGGCCGCTTCCTGTTCCGAAGGCGGAAGTTCTGCAAGTTCTGCGAAGAGAAGGTCGAGTACATCGACTACAAGGACGTGAGGCTCCTCCAGGGGTTCATCCCGGAGCGCGCCAAGATCCTGCCGCGCCGGATCTCCGGCACCTGCTCGAATCACCAGAGAGGCTTGATGCAGGCCATCAAGAGGGCCCGCAACATCGCGCTCCTTCCGTTCACCGCCGATTGACACGGCAAGCGGAGCCGCAACCCACATGAAGATCATCCTGAGAGAAGACATCGAGAAGCTGGGACGCCGGGGCGACGTGATCAACGTCGCGGCAGGCTACGGGCGGAACTTCCTCCTTCCGCGTGGAAAGGCCTACAGCTACACCACGGGGAACGCCCGCAAGGTCGATGCCGAGAAGCACGTGCTCCGGGTTCGGGAGACGCGCGAGCGGCAGGAGGCCGAGGGGCTCGCGGCCAGGCTCGCCCAGATCTCCACGACGATCGTCCGGAAGGTGGGCGAGAACGAGACCCTCTACGGCTCCGTGACCAACGGGGACGTCGCCGAAGCCCTCGAGAAGGAAGGCTTCGAGATCGACCGGCGGCGGATCCTGCTGGAGGAGCCCATCAAGACGGTGGGCATCTACACCGTCCCCGTGAGGCTCCACCCGGAGGTGACGGCCGAGGTCAAGGTCTGGGTCGTCAAGGAGTAAGTGGCCGAAGGTGGAAGTCCCCTCGCGGGGCCGGCGACGATGGAGGGCGGAATGGAGGGCAGAGGACGGACCTTCGTGGCCTGCGCGCTCGCCTGGGCCCTGCCGGGGGCGGGCCACTTCTACCTCGGCAGGCGGGTCAAGGCCGTGGTCTTCTTCCTCGTGGTGGTCACGACGTTCCTTCTCGGCCTGGCGCAGAAGGGGAGGGTCTACCTTGCCGGCGCCGAGCAGCCTCTCTCGTACCTCGCCGCCTTCGCCAACCTGGGGCTCGGCCCCCTCGATCTCGTCGGGCGGCAGGCCTCCTACGCTCGCATCATCTACTTCGTGCCCGGGCCGGCCGACCGCGCCCTGTACGATGACATCATGGAGCGCCAGCGCGCGAGGATCCTGGTCCCCTCCCACGAGTACGGCACGACCTTCATCCTCGTGGCGAGCCTCATGAACATACTGCTGATCCTCGATGCGTTCGACATCGGGATCGGCCGGAAGACGTGAGCCGTGCTGGATGATCACTTTCTGACGCTGCTCGTTTTCTCGGCGCTCGTGTCCATTTTCTTCGGGACCCTCAGCCGCGAGAGCCCCCGCGAGTGCCTGCGCGTTTCCGCCATCATGATGGCCTCCATGGTGGGCGTCAGCCTGATCGTGGGCTGGATCATGTACCTCTTCCCCCTCGGGTAGAGGGAGGACGGCCCATGGCTCGCCGGCATGCCATCGTTCGGGCGCTCGCGTGGTCCGCCGCCGCCGGGTGGGCCTCCATCATCTGGTACCTCTCCTCGCTGCCATCCCCGCCGACTCCCGATGAGATTCCCGACGTCGTGGGGCATGCGCTCGAGTACGGCCTGCTCGCGGCCTGCCTCTGGGCCGCGACGGCGGGCCGGCGATCGCAGCGCCCGGCATGGCTCCGCTCGGTGGTGATCGTGGGGTTCTGCGCCCTCTACGGGGCGATCGACGAGTTCCACCAGGGGTTCGTCCCGGGCCGGGATCCCAGCCTGGTCGATCTCTCGGCCGACATCACGGGAGCCGCCGGCGCGTCGGCGGGGATGTGGGCGCTCGCTCTCCTGTTCCGCCGCAGAGCGCCGCTCAGCGGGCCGGCCTCGCCCGAGCTCACTCTCGTTTCGAGGGCGGACTGCCACCTCTGCGACGAAGCGGAGGAGGTCATCAGGAGGGTCCGGCAGGACACCCCCTTCAGCTACAGGAAGCTGGACGTGGACAGCGATGATCTGTTGAAGGAGCGATTCGGCGGGGAGGTCCCCGTGGTCCTCATGGAAGGACGGAAAATCTTCAAGCTCCGCGTGGACGAGGAGCGGCTCCGCCGCCGTCTGCGCAGGGCCGGGGAATCGGGAAGGACATGAGAAGACGCATCGCCGTCGTACCCGGGGACGGCATCGGCATCGAGGTGACCCGCGAGGCCATGAAGGTCCTCTATTGCGTGGCCGAGGCGACCGGCGCGGAGCTCGAGGCCACCGAGTACGACTACGGGGCGGACAGGTACCTCCGCACAGGTGAGACGCTTCCGGACGGGGCGCTCGAGGAGCTGCGCTCCTTCGATGCCATCTTCATGGGCGCCTTCGGCGATCCGCGCGTCCCGGACATGCGCCACGCGGCGGACATCCTCCTCGGCACCCGCTTCAGGCTGGATCTCTACGTCAACCACCGCCCCGTGAAGCTCCTCGCCGAGAGGCTCTGCCCTCTCAAGGGGAGGAGGCGCGAAGACGTCGATTTCGTCGTCTTCCGTGAGAACACGGAGGGTCTCTACGTCGGGATGGGCGGCTGCTTCAAGAAGGGAACGGCCGACGAGGTGGCCACACAGGTGGACATGAACACCCGGAAAGGGGTCGAGCGGATCATCCGACACGCCTTCCAGTATGCGAGGGAGAAGGGCCTCAGCCGGGTCTGCATGAGCGACAAGAGCAACGTCCTGACCTACGGCCACGACCTGTGGCAGCGCGTGTTCGCGGAGGTCGGCGAAGAATACGCCGAGATCGAGAAGCGCCACCTCTATGTCGATGCCCTCACGATGCAGATGGTCAAGGACCCCTCGCAATTCGAGGTGATCGTCACCTGCAACATGTTCGGCGACATCGTCACCGACCTCGGCGCGCAGATCCAGGGAGGGCTCGGCCTCGCCGCCTCGGGCAACATCCACCCCGGCGGCGCCGCCATGTTCGAGCCCGTCCACGGCTCGGCGCCGAAGTACGCCGGACGCGACGTCGCCAACCCCCTGGGGGCCATCCTGACGGCCCAGCTCATGCTGGAGCACCTGGGCATGCAGCGCGCCGCGGATCTCGTCGAGGGGGCGGCGATCGAGGTGATTGACCGCATGCAGGTCACCCCGGATCTCGGGGGGAGCCTCGGCACGACGGCCGCCGGGGAGGCCGTCTGCCGGTCCATCGAGCGCCTCGCGGCTTCGACCTAGGAGCCCGGCGGTGCCTCGGGCCGGGCCGGGCTCCCGGGGAGCGGACCTTCGTCCGCGCGCCGCGCGGTCAGAGCAGTGAGCCGTGCACGATCGGTCTCGCCGAAACGGGCCACCCCGAAGGCCACCCGCCCTCCCGAGACGACGGGCGGTGTGACGAACCGGGTTCCCTCCGGAAGATCGAAGCCGCCCGCGCTGAGCCCCGAGGGCAGCCTGTAGGCGTCGAGCCGCTTCGCCTGCAGGCCGGATATGAGCACCAGGTCGTCCAGGATTCCGGCCGGGGCGGGGCGCCGTCCCAGCCGGATCCGGAAGACAAGGTGCCCGTTCCTCCTCTTCAGCCCGTAGAGGTAGGTGTCCTTGGAGAGGAAGAGGACCAACGACTCCCTGATCTCCGGAGGGGCCACAGGATCCGCTCCGGAGCGCACCTTCCACATCTGTCCAGCGCCCCAGCGATGCACTCGCAAGGCGTGAAGCGTGTTGTCCATCGTTGCGACGAAGGCGTGCGGCTCGGCGCAGGCGGGAGCAGCGGCGGCGGGGGAGCGGAGCTTCTGGGTCCACCGCAAGGATCCGTCCCGCTCGTCGAGTCCGGCCAGACGGCCGTCCTTCAATCCCGCGAGGATCTGGCCTCTGCATGCCGACGCGGGCACGGGGGCGGCAGCTCCCGGAAGCGCGGCGCTCCAGCGCTCCTTTCCGGAAGCAGGATCGAGCGCGAGAGCCCTGCCACCCTCCGCGACGACGATGAGCCCGCCGGGCGCCGCCGAGAGCTGGATCAGCTCGCCGGGAGGGCGTGACCATCCGGCGCGGACCTGCCCGTCTCGAAGGTCGATCAGGGCGATGCTCTTCTCCAGCGGCACGGCGGCCCACGCGCCGCTCCCGTCCTCGGCTTCACCGACAACGGGGATCCCGGCCAGCGGAGCCTCGAGCGTGGTCCGCCACCGGACGCTCCCGTCGGATGAGTCGAAGAAGACCACCTGGCCTCCCGAGCCGAAGACGGCGAAGCCGGATGGCGCCGCGCGGAGCTCCAGCGGCCCGCCGAAGTCGAGCTCCACGCTCCACGCCGGGGCGAGGACCGTGGCCTTCTGCGCGGCGGCCACCGCCTGGGCCCGCTCGCGCGCGGCGCACGAGGCCGCCGCGACGAGTGCCAGCAGTGCGATCAGGGTGCGTCTCATCTTCGGAGTCCGTGCCGAGGCGCTCCGCGCTCCTCGAGGCAGGAGGCCAGGCGGCGCGGCGCAGTATAGTCGGGACCGGGAGGGGAGCCTGCTTCCGGCCTCGCCCGGACCTGTGTTACTCTCGTGCGCTCCAAACCCCCTATTCCCGTCATCCGGGATGCCATGAGCCTCTTCCTCAAGCGCGATACAAGGTGCGGCGAGCTCACACGCCGTGACGTCGGCAGGACCGTCGTCCTCACCGGCTGGGCCCGCCGTCGCAGGGATCACGGGAGCCTGATCTTCGTCGATCTGCGCGACCGCTCGGGCCTCTGCCAGGTCGTCTTCCGGCCGGAGGTGAGCAGCGCTGCCCACGCCGGGGCGAAGGAGATCCGCTCGGAGTTTGTGCTGGCGCTCGAGGGCGAGGTGGTCGCGCGGGCCGCCGAGAACGTCAATCCGGCCCTCGAGACCGGCGAGGTCGAGGTGGTCGTCTCCCGCCTCGAGATCCTGAACCGCTCCGATCCGGTGCCCTTCCAGCTCGACGAGGCGGATTCCGTCTCCGAGGAGCTCCGCCTCAAGTACCGCTTCCTTGACCTGCGGCGCGACCCGCTGCAGAAACGCCTGGCCCTGAGGCACCGCATCGCGCTCGGCGTCCGCAACTACCTCGACGCCCATGGGTTCCTCGAGCTGGAGACCCCGATGCTCACCCGCGCCACGCCCGAAGGGGCGAGGGACTACCTGGTCCCTTCGCGGGTCCACCCGGGCTCCTTCTACGCACTTCCGCAGTCCCCCCAGCTCTTCAAGCAGATCTTCATGGTGGCCGGCTACGAGAGGTATTTCCAGATCGTCCGCTGCTTCCGCGACGAGGATTTGCGAGCGGACCGCCAGCCCGAGTTCACGCAGATCGACATCGAGGCGTCCTTCATCGAGCCTTCATTCATCTTCGAGACGATCGAAGGGATGATGCGCGAGGTCTTCCACGTGGCGGGCCACCCCTTCCCCGCCACCGTACCGCGGATCACCTACCGCGAAGCGATGGATCTCTACGGCTCCGACGCGCCCGACGCGCGGTACGACCTCCGGCTCGTGGATATCACCGAGAGCGTCCGCAAGTCCTCCTACCGGGTCTTCGCCTCGACCGCCGCCGGAGGCGGTCGCGTCCGAGGCCTCGCCGTGCCCGGCGGGGCGCGATATTCGAGGCGGGAGGTGGACGAGCTCGAGGAGCTCGCCAAGAAGCTGGGGGCGGGAGGCCTGGCCTGGATGAAGCGCACCGGCGGGGCCCTCTCAGGTCCTGCTGCCAAAGCGCTCGGGGAGAGCGCCTCTTCCGTGGGGGAGGCGCTGGGCCTGGAGGAGGACGGCCTCGCGCTGATCGTGGCCGGCGCCGTCGATCCCGGGGCGCGCGTCCTGGGCGAGGTGCGCAAGGAGATCGCGCGCCGCGAGAAGCTCGACAAGAAGGACAAGTGGGCCCTGATGTGGGTGACGGACTTTCCGCTCTTCGAGGTGCGCCCCGAGGACGGGCGGCTCGTCTCCTGCCACCATCCCTTCACGTCGCCGCACCCCGAGGATGCATCCCGGATCGAGAGCGATCCGCTTTCGATAAGGGCCCAGGCCTACGACCTCGTCCTGAACGGGTGGGAGCTCGGAGGCGGGAGCGTCCGCATCCACGAGGAGAGCCTCCAGCGCAGGATCTTCGCCGCCCTCAAGCTCACCCCCGAGGAGAGCGAGGAGAAGTTCGGCTTCTTCCTCTCGGCTCTCCGCTACGGTGCCCCGCCCCACGGCGGCATCGCGCTGGGCCTCGACCGGATCGTCGCGCTCCTCACCGGAACGACCTCGATCCGCGACGTCATCGCCTTCCCCAAGACCACCTCCGCGACCTGCCTCATGACCGGCTCTCCGGGCCGAGTCGACCCGGGCCAGCTCGAGGAGCTCCACATACGCACGGTCCCTCCCGAGCCCGACTGAGTCAGGCCGCGCCGATAAGCCCTTTGACCTCAGCAGAATAGAGAGGCCCTTCCTTGACGCTCGGGCGGTCCGATGGTACCTTTCCCGCGCCTCAGATGAGATGGAGCCGACCACCCCTCCGCCAGAGTTCTCCCACCGCTCCGAATGCCCGCGTGACCTCCCTCTGATGGCCTCCGCAGGCCTCGCGCAGGCAGCCCGAGCTTGAGGAAGATCGAGGTTTCCGAAAGGACCCTGCGCGGCCTCTTCGGGCCGGGAGACAACCACCTCCGCTACCTGGAGGGCCGCTTCGGCGTGGACATCGCGGCGCGCGGCCGCGAGATCACGATCCGCGGCGAGGCGGGGAAGGTCGACATGGTCGCGGACCTACTTCGCCAGCTCGCGGGCTTCGTGGGCCGCGGGCACGATCTCTCCGAGCACGACGTGGCCTACGCCGCCAGCGCCTCCGAGCAGAACGGCGGAGGGAGCGGGGAGATCCTGCCCTCGCAGATCCGACCCTCCTCCAAGAAGTCGGTCTCTCCACGCAGCCCGAACCAGACCCGCTACGTGGAGGCGATCCGGGACTACGACATCGTCTTCGGGATCGGGCCCGCAGGCACGGGAAAGACCTATCTCGCGGTGGCGATGGCGCTCGCCGCTCTCGGAGAGAGGAAAGTCGAGCGGATCGTCCTCGCGAGGCCCGCGGTCGAGGCAGGCGAGAGGCTGGGCTTCCTCCCCGGGGACATGGCGCAGAAGATCGAGCCCTACCTGCGGCCTCTCTACGACGCGATCTTCGATCTCCAGATGAAGGACGAGGCCGACCGGCTCCTGGAGCGCGGGGTGATCGAGGTCGCACCCCTCGCTTTCATGAGGGGGCGGAGCCTCAACGACTCGTTCGTCATCCTCGACGAGGCGCAGAACACGACCTCGGAGCAGATGAAGATGTTCCTGACGAGGATCGGATTTCGTTCCCGCGCCGTGATCACGGGTGACATCACCCAGATCGATCTCCCTCCCGGCCGGATCTCGGGGCTGGTCGAATCGCAGGGCGTCGTCGGCTCCGTGGAGGGGATCTCCTTCGTCTACTTCGACGAGAGAGACGTGGTCCGCCACCCTCTCGTCCAGAAGATCATCGTCGCCTACGAGCAGTACACCAACGGGCGGGACGATTCCCGGCCCGCCGCCCCGCGTCCGAGGGGCGAGCCCGGAAGCTCTCCCGAATCATGACCCGGGCGGAGCTGCGGGCGCCTTGATGGCGGCGCCGCGAAGCCTGGAGGTTTCCGTGCTCGACAGGAGCGGGCGCGCGCCCCTCGGCCCCCCCGAGGTGGCACGTCTCCTCCGGAGAGCAGGCCGCATCGTCGGAGCGCCCCGCGGGGAAGTCGCGGTCCTCTTCACGCAGGACGCCGAGATCCGGAGGCTGAATCTCCGCTTCCGGAGGCGGAACCGTGCCACGGACGTCCTGGCCTTTCCCGATGGGCGCGGTCCGGCCGCCGAAGTGAGCCGCATCGGCGACATCGTCATCTCGGTCCCCGCGGCGCGGCGGAACGCGCGTGAGGCCGGGCAGGCCCTCGCGGGCGAGGTCCGCCGCCTGCTGATTCACGGGTTCCTCCACCTCCTCGGATACGATCACGAGGTGGACGGCGGGGAGATGGAGAAGCTGGAGCGGGATCTCGCCGCTCGCATACTCCCAGGCCGCCGTCTGCGGGCGAGGGGCTGACCCGGTGCACGAGCGGCGGGAGCCGGACAGTGGGGCTGCATCCGCTCCCGGTGAGAAGGAGCCCACGGCGGACGAAGCAGGCCGCTGCGGCGTGGTGGCCGTCATGGGCCGCCCCAACGTGGGGAAGTCGACGCTCGTCAACCGGCTCGTGGGCGAGAAGGTCTCGATCGTCTCGCCCGTCCCGCAGACCACCCGCAACCGCATCCGCGGGGTCTGCAACGTGGAGGGGGGGCAGATCATCCTCCTCGACACGCCCGGCATCCACCGCCCTCATCACGGCATGAACCGGAGGATGGTGGACTCCGCGCTCGCCTCGGCCTTCGAGGTCGACCTCATCCACCTCGTCGTCGAGGCCGAAGGCCTCGGGCCGGGCGACCGCTTCGTCATCCGTACACTCCAGGCCGACGCGCCCCCCGTCATCCTCGTCCTCAACAAGGCCGATGCGGTCCAACGGCCCCGGATACTTCCCGTCCTGGAGGAGGCCGCTCGCGAATTTCCCTTCGCCGAGCTGATCCCCCTTTCGGCGGAGACGGGCGAGAACGTGGATCGGCTCGTCCAGGAAACGCTCCGGCGCCTTCCAACGGGCCCGCCGCTCTTCCCCGCCGACATCTTCACCGACCAGCACGAGAGGTTCCTCGTCGGGGAGCTGGTCCGGGAGAAGATCTGCCTCGCTACCCGGCAGGAGCTTCCCCACGAGACGGCCGTGCTCGTGGATCGATGGGAGGAGGTCGACGAGCTGATACGCATCGAGGCCTCCATCATCGTCGAGAAGGAGAACCAGAAGGCGATCGTGATCGGCCGCGAGGGCTCGATGCTGAAGCAGATCGGCACCGAAGCCCGCCTCGACATCGAGCGTCTCCTGGGGCGCCACGTCGTCCTCAAGCTCTGGGTGAGCGTCAAGAAGGGGTGGCGAGAGAGCGCCGAGGTTCTCGACCGGCTCGGCCTCGGCTGATTCGCTGCGCCCGCACCCTGAGTTGGCGCGCAGCAGCCCACAGGCCTCCGCTCGCTCTACTGTGGTAGACTCGCGCGCGATCATGAGATCCGAAGCCCCCGAACCCGACTCGTGCCGCTCAACTCGATATCGAGGAGCGGCCTGTCGTTCGGCGGTGCGGGAGGTCCGGGTTCCCCATGAAGGCCGTCACGCGCGAGCAGCGCAGCACCGTGCTCCTCGATTCGATCCGGCGCCTCCTCCGCCGGGGGGCCACGTCCCACCTCCTGAACCTGCTCAAGCGGGTTCATCCGGCTGACCTTCCGCCCCAGTTCTCCTACCTCACGGAGGCCGAAGCGGGAGAGATCCTCAAGCTCCTGATCGACCACGATCTGAGCACGGCTGCTGCCGTCGTCACGGGTCTCCATCCCAACGACGCATCGAAGAAGCTGGCTCGCATGGACATCCGGGAGATCTCCCTCGTGCTCCAGCTCTGCCCCTCGGACGACGCCGCGGAGATCCTCGCCGAGATGCCCGAGGAGCTGCGAGAGGGCGTGCTCTCCCAGATGAGGGCCGAAGAGGGAGAAGAGGTTCAGGACCTGCTCTCCTATCCCGAGGAGACGGCCGGCCGGATCATGAGCCCGGACTTCTTCGCCCTGCCGGAGGAGACCTCGGCGGGCGAGGCGGTCAGCGCGCTCCGATCGCAGCATGACGTCGAGATGGTCTTCTACCTCTACGTCGTGGATTCCCGCAACCACCTCCTGGGCGTCGTCAGCCTCCGGCAGCTCATCCTCGCCGACCCCGATGTGCCCCTCAAGCGCATCATGTCCACCAATGTCCTCTCCGTGCGCACGGAGCAGGACCAGGAAGAGGTCGCGCGGCTCGTCTCCCGGTACAACCTTCTCGCCATCCCCGTGGTCGACGAGCAGAACCGGCTCGTGGGGATCATCACGGTCGACGACGTCATCGACGTCCTGAGAGAGGAGGCGACGGAGGACTTCTACAAGCTCGCGGGCACGTCGAACGAGGAGCGATTGCAGCGCTCGGCGCTCAGCGCGGCGAGGCACCGGCTGCCCTGGCTGACCGTCTCCCTCGTGGGGGGCTCGGCCGTGGCGACGCTCTACGCGCTCTACGAGCCCTTGATGACCGCCCCGCGCGGACCCATCTCCCGGATCATGATCTTCCTGGGCTTCCTGCCCATGATCGTGGGGATGGGAGGAAACATCGGAACGCAGAGCGCCACGATCGTCGTGCGCGGCCTGGCCACCGGCCGGCTGGAGAAGCGCCAGGTCTGGTCGGTGCTTCTTCGCGAGATCCGGATCGCGGGGATCCTCGGCCTCTCCTACGGGGCTCTCCTCTGGGTGGCCTCGCTCTGGATCCCCTCCCTGCCGCACCTGACGGGCCTGCTCGTGGGCTCGACGATCTGCGCGATCATGATCCTGGCGGCCGCCGTCGGCTCCTTCCTGCCCATGCTGCTGGCCCGGATGTCGCTCGATCCGGCCATCGCCACCGGGCCCTTCCTGACGAGCGCGATCGACATCCTGGGAATCGTGGTCTACTTCCAGCTCGCGCTGTCGCTTCTCGGCCGCTAGGGCCATGACCCCGGCGGGCTCATAGCCGAGGCCTCCTATGCCCACGCGCTCCAGCGAAGCCTTCGTGCTGGACACCGCCCCATCCCGCGAGAGGGACCGCCTGGTGACGCTCTTCACGGAGGAGGAGGGCAAGCTGCGCGGACTGGCCCACGGGGCCGCCCGGAGCGTTCGCCGATTCGGAGGGCGGCTCGAGCGCCTGTCGCGCGTGCGCGTCACCTGGTTCGAGAAGGAGGGACGGGAGCTGGCCCGCATCGACGATCTCGAGCTGCTTCGCGAGTCCTTCACTCTGCACGAGCAGCTCGTCACGGCCGCGGGGGCGTCGTACATCTGCGAGATCGCGGGGGAGTTCACGCGCGAGAAGGAATCCGACCGCCGCTACTACCGGCTGCTCGGGGCCGTGATCGATGCGCTCCGGGAGGAGATCCCAACGCCGGTGCTCCTGCGCTACTTCGAGTTCTGGACGGCCCGGCTCCACGGCATCTTTCCATCCCTCGATTCCTGCGACGCGTGCGGGAGGGCCTTCGGCGAGGGGGGCGCCCGTATCTCATCCCGGGGAGAGGCGGCCCTCTGCCCCAGGTGCAGCCGGGGGGTCGGAGGCCGTACACTGACCCTCTCGCAGAGCGCCCTCGCCATCCTCGAGGCCTTTCGCAGCACGGCCCCGTCGCGGTTCGCGGGCGTGATCTACTCTGCCCCGGCGCTCCGCGAGGTCGAGGAGGCCACCGTCGCGGCCCTGGTTTCCCTCACGGGAAGGGAGCTCAGGTCCGCGGCCTATCTCAGGCAGGTGCTGGCGGAGGAGGGGAGGTGAGGCTTCAGGATTTGATCATGGCGCTGGAAGCCTTCTGGGCGGCGCAGGGCTGCCTGCTGACCCAGCCCTATGACGTCCAGGTGGGGGCGGGGACGATGAACCCCGATACCTTCTTCCGGGTCCTCGGGCCCGAGCCGTGGCGCGTGGGCTACGTCCAGCCGTCGAGGCGGCCGGCCGACGGACGCTACGGAGAGAACCCCTTCCGGCTCCTCAAGCACCTCCAGTATCAGGTGATCCTCAAGCCCAATCCGATCGACGTCCAGGATATCTACCTCCAGTCCCTGCGCTCCTTCGGGATCGATCCTGCGCTCCACGACATCCGCTTCGAGGAGGACAACTGGGAATCCCCGACCCTGGGGGCCGGGGGAGTGGGCTGGCAGGTTCTCTGCGACGGGATGGAGATCACGCAGTTCACCTACTTCCAGCAGGCGGGCGGGATCGAGCTCCCGGTGGTCTCGGCGGAGCTCACCTACGGCATCGAGCGGATCTGCATGTTCCTGAACAACATCGACAACATCTTCGAGCTTCCGTGGGGAGTTGCGGAGTCAGGGAGGGTCATCCGCTACGGAGAGGTGCGGCGCGAGGAGGAGGCGCAGCACAGCCGCCACGTCTTCGAGGTGGCCGACGTGACGATGAACCGGCAGCTCTTCGAGGCGTACGAGGCCGAATCGCGCCGCCTTCTCGATCGCGGGCTCTACCTGCCCGCCTACGACGCCTGCCTCAACTGCTCCCACGTCTTCAACATCCTCGACGCCAGGGGCGCCGTGGGGGTGGCCGAGCGGGCAGCGTACATCCACCGCGTCAGGGCCCTGGCCTGCGATGCGGCGCGCCTCCACCTCGAGTCCCGTGAAGCGCTCGGCTTCCCGCTGTCGGGTGCCCTCGCGCGGGAGGGCACGGGCCATGCGTGAGGGGAGCGGCGCCCGCAGCACCTTCCTGCTGGAGGTCGGCTGCGAGGAGATCCCCGCCCCCATGATCCGCGAAGCGCTCGACGATCTCTCCAGCAGGATCCTCGAGGCGCTCGGAGAGCTCGGCCGGGAGGCGAAGCAGGAGCCGGGCTACGGTGGGCCGAGGCGCCTCGTGGCGCTGATCCGGGGGATCCACCCGAGGGAGGACGATCGGGAGGAGGTCGTGCACGGCCCCGCGAGGGCCGCGGCCTACGACGCGCGCGGGGTCCCCACGAAGGCCGCGGAAGGCTTCGCCCGGAAGCACGGCATCGCGATCGATCGCCTCGAGGTTGCGCAAACGCCGCGCGGCGAGGTCCTCGCGGCGCGGCGCAGCGTGCCGGGCAGGAGCGCCGGCGATCTTCTCGCCGCGGCGTGCCCCACCGTTCTCGGCGCCCTGCGCTTCCGCAAGATGATGCGCTGGGGAGACCAGGGCCACGAGTTCGTCAGGCCCGTGCACTGGATCCTCGCCCTCCTCGACGGCGTGATCGTCCCCTTCGAGTTCCTGGGAATCCGGAGCGGGCGCACGACGCGCGGGCACCGATTCCTGGGCCCCGGCCCCCACGAGATCCCCCATCCCGACAGCTACGCGCAGATCCTCGGCGAGCGCGGGGCGATCGTGGTGCGCCACGAGGAGCGGCGCAGGAGCCTCGCCGGAGCGGCGGCCAGGGCGGCCGCGGAGGCGGGGGGGCGCCTGCGCCCCGACGAGGAGCTCCTCGACGAGCTCACCTTCCTCACGGAACATCCCCAGGTCATCAGCGGGCGCTTCCCCGAGCGGTTCCTCGAGCTTCCCGACGCCGTCCTCATGACCGCGATGCGCCATCATCAGAAGTACCTCACCGTGGAGGATCAGAGCGGGCGCCTTCTGAACGCTTTCGTGGGCGCCCTGACCACGGACCCCGATCCTGGCGGCCTCATCCGGCGAGGCAACGAGTGGGTCCTCCGTGCCCGGCTGGCGGACGCGCGCTTCTTCTACGAAGAGGATCAGAAGACCCCGCTGCGGGATCGGGCGGGAGCGCTCCAGGGGATCACCTTCCAGGCGCGGCTGGGAACCTATGCCGACAAGGTCCGGCGTCTGGAGGCGCTCCTCGCCGACCTCGCGCCGGCCCTCCGCCTCTCGCGGGCCGAGAGGGAGGCGGCGATGGAGGCGGCGGGACTCTGCAAGACGGACCTCACGACGGGGATGGTCGGCGAGTTCCCCGAGCTGCAGGGGATCGTCGGGGGGATCTACGCGCGGCTCCAGGGGCATCCCGAAGCCTGCGCACGCGCCGTCGAGGAGCACTACAGGCCGGCAGGAGCCTCGGATCCGGTCCCGTCGCCCGGGGCGCCAGCCGCCCTGGCGTTGGCCGACAAGCTCGACACCCTCGCGCTCTGCTTCGTCGCGGGCCTGGTGCCGAGGGGTTCGGCGGATCCCTACGCCCTGCGCCGCGCTGCGCTGGGGCTGATGCGGATCCTGATCGAGAACCGAATCCGTGTGAACCTGGATCCACTCCTCAAGGGGGCCCTGGAGCTTGCGGCCCCCTTCGCACCCGTGGAGATGGGCGGTGACGGCGCGGCACCGGCGCGGCGGCGAATTCCCGCAAGCGGAAGCCCGGGTGATGCCCTGCGCGAGTTCCTCTCCCAGCGCCTGCGCTACCTGATGGAGGAGGCGGGCATCCGCTTCGATGCGGCGCGCGCAGCCCTGGCTGCGGGCTGGTCCGATCCGCTGCAGGCGTGGAGACGCGCCGAGGCGCTGAACCGCCTGCGGGGGCACGAGGATTTCCTGGCGCTGGCCGCGGCGGCGAAGAGGGTGCGGAAGATCCTCGCGCAGGCGGAGGAGAAGGGCATCCGCCCCCGGGGTGAGGGCGCCGCCGAGTCGCTCTTCCGGGAGCCCGCCGAGAAGCACCTGCATCGGGAGATTCTCCGCGCCGGGGCGGAGGCCACCTCCCTCGCGGAGCGCGACGATCACGTCGGGGCGCTCTCGGCCATCGCCTCCCTGCGCCCGGCCGTGGATCGATTCTTCGACGATGTGCTCGTCATGGACGGCGAGGAGGCGATCCGCGCGAACCGGCTCGCGCTTCTCTCCGGACTCTCGCGCCTGTTGTGCCGGGAGGCCGACTTCGCCGAGGTAGTCGTCGAGTCCGGGGTGGATGGGGCCGCACCTGGATAGAGGAAGCCTGCCCCACGCGTGGAGTCCTGAATGAGCGGAAGCACGAAGAGGGTCTACGTCTTCGGCGACGGAAAGGCCGACGGCGATGGTTCGATGAAGGAGCTCCTCGGAGGGAAGGGGGCCAACCTGGCGGAGATGAGCCGCCTGGGGCTGCCCGTCCCGCCGGGCTTCACCGTCACCACCGAGGTCTGCCTCGACTACCTGAAGGCCGGGCGGTTCCCCGCCGGGCTCGAGGGGGAAGTCCGCGGCGCCCTCACCTCCGTCGAGGAGCGGATGGGCGCGCGATTCGGCGATCCCGCGCGCCCCCTTCTCGTGTCGGTCCGCTCGGGGGCCCGGGCCTCGATGCCCGGGATGATGGACACGGTGCTGAACCTGGGTCTCAACGATCGCACCGTCGAGGGGCTGATCTCGAGGACGCACGACGCACGCTTCGCACTCGACTGCTACAGGCGGCTCATCGAGATGTACGGTGACGTCGTGATGGGCGTGGAGAGGCAGAAGGTCTACCACCGTCTTCTCCACGAGGCGAAGAAGAAGGCGGGGGTCGAGGAGGACCAGCACCTCTCCGCGGATCATCTCCACGCCGTCGTCGCCTCCTTCAAGGACGCGACGCTGAGGGAGGCGGGCCGTCCCTTTCCCGAGGAGCCCTACGAGCAGCTGTGGGGCGCGATCCAGGCGGTCTTTCGCTCCTGGTCCAACGATCGGGCAATCACCTACCGTCGTCTCAACAGGATCCCGGAGGACTGGGGCACCGCGGTCAACGTCCAGGCCATGGTCTTCGGGAACCAGGGAGACGATTGCGGCACGGGGGTGGCCTTCACGCGAAGCCCCGCGACGGGCGAGAAGGGCCTCTACGGCGAGTACCTCCCGAACGCGCAGGGGGAGGACGTCGTCGCGGGGATCCGGACGCCGCGGACCATCAGCGACGAGTCCGGGGGTGCTTCGCTGCAGCGGGACATGCCCGCGATCCACGCCGAGCTCACGAAGATCGCCGCCCGCCTCGAGAAGCACTTCCGCGAGATGCAGGACATCGAGTTCACCATCATGAAGGGGAAGCTCTATGTCCTCCAGACGCGCCGCGGCGCGAGGACGGGGCTCGCCTCCGTCCGGATCGCCGTCGAGATGGAGGCCGAGGGCATGATCACACCGCGCGAGGGCCTGCTCCGGATCGAGCCGGACCGGCTCCAGGATCTGCTGGCCCCCGCCTTCGACCCGGAAGAGAAGGAAGCGGCGCGCCGCGAAGGGCGGATCGGCGCGAAGGGGCTCAACGCGGGACCGGGAGCCGCCTCCGGGGCGGTTGCCTTCACCGCGGAGGCGGCGGCGCGCATGGCGGGGTCAGGCCGGGATCGGCGTGACGTCATCCTCGCGAGGGAGGAGACCTCCCCCGAGGACATCGCAGGCATGGCGGCCGCGGTGGGCATCCTCACGGCGCGCGGGGGCATGACCTCGCACGCGGCGGTCGTGGCGAGGGGGATGGGGAAGCCCTGCATCGTGGGCTGCCCGGCGCTCGAGTTCTCCGAGGACGGACGATCGGCCACGCTGGCAGGGCGGCCCCTCAAGGAGGGCGACGCGATCAGCATCGACGGATCGACGGGCGAGGTCATACTCGGCGGCATGCGGACCTCTCCCTCCGAGGTGATTCAGGTTCTGGTGACCGGCCGGCTCAAGCCTGAGGCATCGAGGGTCTACCGGGAGTTCGAGAAGGTGATGTCCTGGGCGGACGCCGCCCGCCGGCTGCGTGTCCGCGCCAACGCAGACACCCCCGGCGATTCCTCGGCGGCCCGGGCCCTCGGGGCCGAAGGGATAGGCCTGTGCCGCTCCGAGCACATGTTCTTCGACGCGGCCAAGATCGAGACCGTGCGGCGCGTCATCCTGGCCACGGCGGCGAAGGAGCGCGACTCGGCACTGGCCGATCTGCTCGTCATGCAGAGGGAGGACTACGAGGGGATCTTCCGTGCGATGGACGGGCTTCCGGTCACCATCCGGCTGATGGACCCGCCGCTGCACGAGTTCCTTCCCCACGATCGGGAGACCATCGCCAGCCTCGGGGCCGCGATGGGAGTCCCTGCCGACGAGATCCGGCAGCGCATCGACGGCCTCCGCGAGGCGAACCCGATGCTGGGCCACCGCGGCTGCCGCCTCGGCATCACCCATCCCGGCCTCTATGAATGCCAGGTCCAGGCCATCTTCGAGGCCGCCTGTGCCGTCTCGGCGCAGGGGGTGAAGGCCCTGCCCGAGGTGATGATCCCTCTCGTGGGCACGGCCGCCGAGCTCGTCCTCCTGGAGCAGATGACCAGGAGGGTGGCGACTGAGGTCTTCGGTCGGACGGGGAGGCAGGTGGCCTACCTCGTCGGGACGATGATCGAGGTCCCCCGGGCCGCTCTCACCGCGGGCGAGGTGGCACGCTCGGCCGAGTTCTTCTCCTTCGGCACGAACGACCTCACCCAGATGACCTGGGGTTTCAGCCGCGACGACACGAAGAGCTTCCTGCCGGAGTACGTGGCCCGGCGGATCGTCCCCGACGATCCCTTCCAGAGCCTGGACACCACGGGGGTGGGACGCCTCATCGAGATCGCCGTGGCCGAAGGGCGCGCGGCCCGGCCCGGCCTGAAGCTGGGAATCTGCGGCGAGCACGGCGGCGACCCCCGTTCGGTGGAGTTCTTCCATCGCGTGGGGCTGGACTACGTCTCCTGCTCACCCTACCGGGTCCCCATCGCGAGGCTCGCGGCGGGACGCGAGGCCGCGAAGGAAGCCACGGCCTGACCGCGGAGGATCGGGGAGGGCTCGCGGGCGGCCCGTGCCGCGGGAGGCGCTGCCAGGGATGAATGGATCCGCGGCCTACCGGCACCTCGACCACACGGCCGACATCGGCATCGAAGCGGAGGCTGCCGACGGGCCCTCGCTCTTCGCGATCTGCGGCCGCGCCCTCTTTGATATCATCGCGGGCGAGGAGGCGCCGATCGAGGAAGCATGCAGCCTCAGGCTCGAGATCGAGGCGCCGGACACCGCCATGCTCCTGCAACGATGGCTCCGGGAGCTGCTCTACCTGCACGACGCCGGCCATTGGCTCTTCCGGGGCTTCGACGTCGCGATGGAGGCCTCAGGGAGCGGAGGGCTGCGCCTACGCGGCGAGGCCCGCGGGGAGAGATACGATCCCGCACGCCACCGGCTCGAGAGAGAGATCAAGGCCGTGACCTACCACATGCTTTCGGCCGGACCCGACGCGGCGGGCCGGTGGCGGGCCCGCGTCATCTTCGACATCTGACCGAGGTGATCATGCAGCTCCAGCGAATCGATGCCTACCGATTGCGGTTGCCCAGAACGGGGAAGATGAGGGTGCCGGGAGTCATCTACGCGGATCACCGCCTGATGGAGTCGATGGGAGAGGACCAGTGCCTGGCACAGGTGGCGAACGTCGCCTGCCTTCCCGGGATCGTCCGCGCTTCGATGGCAATGCCCGACATGCACTGGGGCTACGGTTTCCCGATCGGGGGTGTGGCGGCCTTCGACGTCGACGAGGGGGTCATCTCCCCGGGCGGCGTCGGCTACGACATCAACTGAGGCGTCCGGCTGCTGCGCTCAGGTCTGAGCCGCGCCGACATCGAGCCCCGGATCACGGACCTCGTCCACGCGCTCTTCTCGAACATCCCCAGCGGCGTCGGTTCGAGCCGCGCCGACATGAACCTCGGGGCAGGAGAGATCAGGAGAGTCCTCGAGCGAGGCGCCGCGTGGGCCGTGGAGCGAGGCCTGGGCGATCGCGGAGATCTCGAATTCATCGAGTCGGGCGGGGCGATCCCGCGCCCCGACCCCGACGCCGTGAGCCCCCGCGCCATCGAGCGGGGACGGCGCCAGCTGGGGACGCTCGGCTCAGGGAACCACTTCGCGGAGATCCAGGCCGTCGACGAGATCTTCGACGAGCGCGCGGCGGCGGCACTCGGTCTCCATCGGGGCCAGATCACGGTCACGATCCACAGCGGGTCGCGTGGGCTCGGCTACCAGGTGTGTGACGACTCCCTCGACGTCATGCTGCGGGCTGCGGTCAAGTACGGCATCGAGCTCCCGGACAAGCAGCTCTGCTGCGCTCCGGTCAGATCGCCCGAGGGCACGCGCTACCTCGGGGCCATGGCGGCCGCGGCGAACTACGCCTTCGCCAACCGGCAGGTCATGACCCACTGGGTGAGGGAGAGCTTCCAGCGAGTGCTCCAGCGGCCGCCGAGAGATCTGAAGCTCGACATCGTCTACGACGTCTGCCACAACATCGCGAAGATCGAGAGCCACGAGGTCGACGGGAAGGTGCGGAAGCTCTGCGTTCACCGGAAGGGGGCGACGCGGGCCTTTCCTCCCCGCCATGCCGAGACTCCGGCGCCCTACCGCGAGGTAGGCCAGCCCGTCCTCATCCCGGGCGACATGGGCAGGTACTCCTTCGTCCTGGTAGGGACTGAAGGCGCCTGGAAAGAGACGTGGGGCAGCACCTGCCACGGAGCCGGCCGTCGCCTCAGCCGGACCGCGGCGAGGCGATCCGCCCGCGGGCGCCCTATCCTCAAGGAGCTCGCCGCCCGTGGCATCATCGTGAAGGCGGAAGGAGAGAGGACGGTGAGCGAGGAGATCTCTGAAGCCTACAAGGACGTTGCCGAGGTCGTCGATGTCGTGCATGGCGCCGGCATCGCGCGAAAGGTGGCCCGCCTGGTCCCCATGGGAGTGATCAAGGGTTGAGCGCACGGAGCGGCGGCGTCATCATGCGGTGTCTCGCCGCCCTGACCTGCATCCTCGCGGGCGCCCTCTCCCTGCCCGCCGTCGAGGTCATCAAGATCCGGCCGGTACCCCCCTCCGACGAGACGCTCGCGGCCGAGGTCGCCCGTACCATCACGGGCCGGCCGGGAATGGACGCCCATCGAGTCCACGTCGAGGTCCACGAGGCCCGCCTGCTCCTCTCGGGGGAGGTTCCGGACCTGCACAGCCGGGCGGAGGCGGAGAGGCTCGCCCTGGGCGTTCGCGGACTTTCTTCGGTCGAGAATCTCATAACGATCGACACCGCCGAGATCCCCGACAGCCTCCTGCAATTCCACTCGTTGAGGGCCCTGGAGGCCTCGCCGCGCCTGAGCTCCTTCGGCATCCAGGTCAGCGTCGTCGAAGCGGCGCTCACCCTCACCGGTGAGGTGCCTCTCGCCCGTGACCGCCTCGAGGCCGAGAAGCTGGCCTCGCGGGTCCAGGGACTCCAGTCCCTCGACAACCAGATCCGGGTGGCGCCGACGCCCGTCGATCCCGAGATCCTGAAACGCCGGATCGAAAAGATCCTCCGAGACAAGCGCGTCTTCGGAGGGGTCGAGGAGCTGACGGTGAGCGTGGGCGAGGGAGGGGTCGTGACGCTCGGCGGCTTCGCGCTCTCCCACGTGGATCGACTGCGGGCCGAGCGCCTCGCCTACGGCCTCCGAGGGGTCACCGAAGTACGGAACTCCATCCAGGTCCGCCGCACCCCTGGAGAGTCCCGCTGACGGGAGCCGTCCGGCGGGTAGACAGGCGCTGTCTCCCACAAGGGACACATGAGCTCGCGGGCGGTGCTGGAGTTGGAATCCACCGGCCCGGGCATCACCGGAGCGTAATCACCTGATAATAAAAGAGTTAACCTGTCAAGCCCCATCTTGTGTCCTGCATTCCACCCCCGCACGGCCTCGGACAGGGAGGTGGCACACCCTCTGCAAGAATAGGGTCGTCTCGAGGAATGTTAGCTGTCTTCATGGAGCCCCGCCGTAAGGGGACACTCATGGTTGACCCGACACTGGAAACGCTCGAGGGCGACCCCGCCGAGGTTGGCGTGGTAGCCGAAGAGGTGACCGCCGCCCCGGAGGAGGCTCCGGAGGCCGGCCCCGAGCCCGGTGCTCCCACGCCCCCGGAGCCCGGCGAGTCTCTCGAGCAGTATCTCCGCGAAATCTCCCAGTGGGAGCTCCTCAGCCCGCAGGCTGAGCGCGACCTCGCGAAGAAGACCGCCAAGGGCGATCCCGCGGCCCTCGAGGAGCTCGTTCTCCGGAACCTCCGGCTGGTGATCTACTGGGCGAAGCGGTACCGGTCGGCGGGCCTTCCGCTCCAGGATCTGATCCAGGAGGGGAACATCGGCCTCATGCGCGCCGCCGAGAAGTTCGATCCCCGGAAGGGGACGCGCTTCTCGACCTATGCGTCCTGGTGGATCCGCCAGGCCCTCGCCCGCGCGATCTGCGACAAGCAGGATCTCATCCGGATCCCCGTGCACATGCATCAGAAGCTCCGCCGCGTCGATCGACTCCTGGAGGGAGTGCGCAGCCGGAAGAACGGCCGGGAGGTCGATATCGAGAAGAAGATCGACGCCTCCGGGATCGTCCCCTTCAAGGAGTGGGAGTCCGCACGGCGCCTGCAGCAGCCGATATCGCTCGACCGGAGGATCGATCCCGAGAGGGAGGGTCCCATCGAGGTCGAGGACACCTCGGCTCCCAGCCCCGTGGCGAACATCTTCCAGACCGAGATGCGTGATTTCATCCTCCGGCTCCTGGACCAGCTCCCGCCGCGCCACAGGATCGTCCTGCGCCTGCGCTACGGGATCGAGGACGGCGCCGAGCACACGCTCGAGTCGATTGGCCGGAGGCTGAAGATCTCCAGGGAGCGGGTGCGGCAGATTCAGAGCGAGGCCCTGGATCGCGTCTCCCGCATCGCCGCCGAGCAGGACCCCTCCGTCGTGACGCTCCGGCCGGTGGCTCCCGTCCGCCCGCGCAGACGGCGCCACCCGCACACGGCTCCGGTCGCCCGGAGCACCTCGAAGTCTGCGAGGAGCCTGGCCGAGTAGAACCTCGGCCCGCGCAGCGTCCTGACGCCCGTCAGGGAGCGGTGATCTCGACGCGGTCGATCTTTCCCGAGAAGCGCTCCCCGAAGACGAGGTCCGCCTTCGAGGCCATCGCGGCCTTGACCACTCCCTTTCGGCCCGCCTCCTTGCCGTCGATGGAGAGGACGAGCGAGGTGCCGTCGTACGTCGCCTCGAGCTCGTGCCATTGGCCGAGGCTGAGAGGCTCAGCGCTCGTCACCACGTCTTCCGCCGAGCCGAGCGTGACGCGCACCCTGAGCCCGCGAAGGAGGAGGAGGCGGTAGGAGGCTCCGTACCCTCGCCCCTTCTC
>CAZMRF010000001.1:0-4476 GCA_964568735.1 uncultured Acidobacteriota bacterium | reverse complement strand
ATGATCCCGGCATAGAAGAGCGGGTCACGGGCGGGCTCGATCGTGGCTCGGAGGGTGAAGGCGCCCGCCGGATTGAGCTTCTCCGTGTGGGGAACGACGACGCGCGTGGCCTTCGAGACATCCGGCTTGAGGTAGTCGATGGTCGAGTAGTCGTCGAAGGCGAGGGCCTTCCCGGAGATCCCCGGGCTCCAGGCCGCGCCGAAGATCTTTCCGTTCGCAGCGCCGTCGGCGCCGTCCCCCGCGATCGGCCCCGCCCCTTCGTCGAAGAGCCACCGGGCGACGGGGTTCCCCGTGTCCGCGCCGCTCGCGCGGGGGCCGGGCAGGAGCAAAACCAGGATCCCGACCAGGGCGGCGAGCCCGCTCGTCGCAGGGAACCAGGTCCACTTCAACGGATTCTGAGCCTCCAGGCCGGAGCAGCCCTCCGGGTCGGGTCCGCGGCGGGCGCCGGTCACGAGGGCCGATTGTAGTCGTCGCTGGGGAGCATTCCCATCCGTCCCAGGAGAGATTCGTGTAGATTGTGCCATCTGACAGGCTCGTAGATCGCGAGGGGGAGATGGGTCGGATCCGTGTCCTGCCGGAGTCGATGATCAACACGATCGCCGCGGGCGAAGTCGTGGAACGTCCCGCCTCGGTGGCCAAGGAGCTCATCGAGAACGCCATCGATGCGGAGGCCACGGCGATCGCAGTCCGCCTCGAAGAGGGTGGGCGCCGCCTCGTGGAGGTGATCGACGACGGCTGCGGGATGGACGGCGATGACGCCGTCGCGGCGCTCGAGCGCCATGCCACGAGCAAGCTCACGGCGGACACGCCGCTCGATCACGTCGCGACGCTCGGCTTTCGCGGCGAGGCCCTTCCGTCGATCGCCGCCGTCTCCCGCCTGACCCTGATGACGGGGACGGGAGCCGGGGGAACGCGCGTCGACGTGGAGGGAGGCAGGATCCTCTCGGTCGCGCCGCATGCGCACCCACGCGGGACGACGCTCGCCGTGCGGGACCTCTTCTACAACACGCCCGCGCGGCGGCGATTCCTGAGAAAACCGGGGACGGAGATGGGCCACATCCTCGAGCTCTTCTCGTCGCTCGCCCTCTCACGTCCCGGCACGCGCTTCCGGCTGAGTCACGGACAGCGGCGCCTCTTCGACCTCCCTCCTGCGCCCGACGTCAGGACGCGCCTCGGCCAGATCGAGGGGACCGAGGCCTCCGAAGGGGCCGCGGAGCTTCTCCTGGAGCTGGAAGGCGTCGCCATCCAGGGATTCGTGGTGCTCGGCGAGGCGGGGAGACGCCTCGGGACGCGCAGGCTCGTGGTCAATGGCCGGGTCGTGCGAGATCGGCTGATGCTGCGCGCCATCTCGAGGGCGGCGGAGGCAGTGCTTCCATCAGGAACGCCGCTCGCCTGCATGCTCTCCCTGCGCCTGCACCCCGAGCAGGTGGACGTGAATGTCCACCCAGCCAAGTCTGAGGTCCGCTTCAGGGATCCGCAATCGGTTTTCAGGCTCGTCGAGCGCGCCGTCGCGGACAGCCTGCGCAATGCCCTCCCCGGCCGGGCCGGGCCGGCTCCGGGCGCTCCGTCCCTCATGGCGAGTCGCAAAGCCCCGAGACGGGACGGGGGGCTGGCTGTCGCGCTCGAGAGCTACCTGGGTCACAGGGAAACCACGGGGGCGCGGATCGCATGGCCGCGGGGCGAGGCAGATCCCCTGGATTCCCTCGTGGCCGAGCCGGGGATGCCGCAGGGACAGCCTGTCGTCATCGGGAACTACAGAAACGGATACATCCTTGCCGAGGAGCCCGGAGGCCTGATTGTCGTGGATCAGCACGCCGCCCACGAGAGGATCCTCTTCGAGATCCTCGGGGAGAGCGACGAGAGGCGACCCGACCAGATCCAGACCCTGCTCTTTCCCCGGACCATCCAGCCCCCGGCACGATGGCGGGACCAGATCGAGTCCCTGGCCGCCGACCTCAACAGCCTCGGCTTCGACAGCGAGCCCTTCGGGGAGGGCACTCTCGTCGTGCGGGGGATCCCGGCGGCCCTATCGGAGACGGATCCGGGGGCCCTGGTGGGGGAGATCTTCGCGGCAGCCGTCGAAGGAGCGGAGGCCAGTCCAGGTGGCATCGAGGGCCGGCGTCGCCGGATGCTCGCGACCGCCGCCTGCCATGCCGCAGTGAAGGTCACCTCATCCCTGTCGCCGGAGAAGACCGCCTGGATCGTCAGCCGGCTGCTGGAGTGCCGCTCGCCCGCGAAATGCCCCCATGGGCGACCGACCATCCTCCGCTGGAGTCACCGTGAGCTGGAGCGTCGATTTGGACGGCCTTAGCGATAGTCTGGCCAGGACGGGCGTTGTTGCACGGCGGGGATGCCCGTATACTCCAGGCACGATGCGAGCATCGCTGCTGATTCTCGGCCTGTCGGCTCTCTCGGCGACGGCGGTGGCGTCTGCGTCGGTCGAGGTGCGCTTCGAGGGCGGCGGCACTCTCGTCGCGGACAAGGTGGAGGTGCACGGGGAAATGGCCGTGCTGACCTTGCCCGGAGGAGGCCAGCTTGCCGTGGAGAACCGGCGAGTCCAGGCGCTGCTCACGCTGCCCGCCCCCGCGCCCGCGGTGCAGGCTCCCGTCATCGTTCAGGAAAGCGCGATCGTGCCTGCGCCGCCTCCTGCCGAGCCGGCCGCCATCGTGGAAGCCGCCCCGCTGCACTACTTCACGGAGGGAGAGGAGCACGGAGGCTTCGGCCACCTCATTGAGGCCGCAGCGCTGAAGTATGGACTGGACCCCGAGCTCCTGCGCTGCGTCCTGCTCGTGGAGAGCGGCTTCGATCCGGCGGCCGTCTCGCCGAAGGGTGCCATGGGACTCGCTCAGCTCATGCCGGCCACCGCCAGGGATCTCGGTGTGGCGGATCCGTTCGATCCAGCTGAGGCAGTGGACGGCTCCGCCTTCCTCCTGGCGAAGCTCCTCGACGAGAGCCAGGGGCGGCTGGTGCCCGCGCTCGCAGCCTACAACGCGGGCCCCGGGGCCGTGAGACGCTACGGGGGGCTCCCCCCCTACGGGGAGACCATCCGGTACATCGAGAGGGTCCTGACCCTCTACCACGCTCGCTGAGGGTGCCGGGACGAACTCCGCGCGCTCCCGCCAGCCTTCATCCTTCGATCAAATCTCAACGCGACCGGCGGCAACCCGCGTGAAGTAGGGCGATCTTCGCCGCTCCTCCCTCAGGCCCTGCCGGAGCCCCTGGAGCTGCTCGCGGTAGGCGTCCATCGCCGCCTGCTGCGCCTGCCTGGCCTCCCTGAGGGCTCTCTGAACCTCGCGCTGGTGCTGCGGGTCGATCCTGCGACCCTCATCCCAATCGTCGTCGTCCTCGTCCGCCGCGATCGCAGCCTCGACGGTCCGCTCCGAACCATCCCGCACGATCACGATCTTGATGGTCCGCCCCTCCGAGTCCGCCAGCACGCGGTAGAGATCGCCCACGTCCTCGATCTTCCGGCCCTCCACCTCCACGATCACGTCACCGGCCTTGATCCCGGCCCGCCGCGCGGGCGTGTCGTCGAAAACTTCCTTGACGAAAGCGCCGCCCTCACGCTTGACGCCAAGGAACTCTGCGAGCTGCGGGTTCATCGCGTCGATGCTCACGCCGAGGCGGGGCCTGTGGTTCCTGAGCCGCATGATCTCCGGAATCCGGATGTCGATCTCGGGGACCTCGACCTCGAAGTCGCCGCCTTCCTCGCCGCCGAGGTTGTAGACGTTCGGTCCTGACTCCCGTGCGGCGAGCTCCGCCTCGACCGATCGGCGGTGCCCATCACGGACCAACTCCACCGTCACGACCCGCCCATCGGGAGTTTCGCGGACCATTCGCATGAGCGCATGCATGCCTGCGACGCGCTGTCCGTCGAAGCCGACGATGAGATCGCCCGGCTCGATTCCCGCGCGGGCCGCCGCGCTGTCCTTCTCGACCTCCCGCACGAGCGCTCCGTAGGGTCGGTCCAGTCCGGCCTCGGTGGCCTTCTCCGGGCTCACCTCGTCGATGGCGACTCCGAGCCTGGGGCCACCCCCCCAGCGGAAGACTCGCACGTCGTGCTTTCCGTCCTCGTCGCCGTCGTGGACCCAGGTGGGCCCTCCGGCCGCGGCTCGGCGGTCGCGGGAATCGGACCCGCCCAGCACCACCCCGGCACCCAGGGTGAGTGCCGCCAGCAGGACGGCTACCAGGGATAGGCTCGAGGGCTTGCCCCATCGCTTCATGGCTGATCCTCCAATGTTCCGATCTCGATGGGCCGGCGGGCGGCCCGGCCCACCTGGGACGGCCCTTGCCTCCGGTCGATGATCTCTCCTAGGCGATGATGCAGTATCCCTCGCCGGGGTCGCACCTGGAGCCGTGGAGGGCCCTCGTCCCCGGGGGCTCCCGGGGGGAGCGCCTCGCCCTATCTGGTATTCTCGCGGCCATGGTGCGTCCTGAGAAGCTGCACCGACCTAGCGGGTGGAAGTCCCGCCCGGG